>JBNKGM010000031.1:0-34826 GCA_050289825.1 Robiginitalea sp. | reverse complement strand
CTCCTGCGCCTTTTCTATTTCGGTGTAGGTTTTTCTCAACGTCATCAGTTTCAGCTTCAGGGTGTCATTCCGAATTGTGCTGAAATTGCCGGAACTCTTCATTTCCTCATAGGTGTTTTCATTGGGCCGGAACTCATCCACAAAAATCAGCGCCAGCATATTGTTTGAGAATTCGTACAGGGAGCCTATGGAATCATGAGCTACATTTCGTTTCACATTTTTAGCCGCATTGACCTTGGAACCTGCCAAATCAATCATATAATCCAGGCGTTCCATGTCTGCATTTAGGTCGTTTTTCAGGTTATGGAAGTATTTATGTTCTACCTGACGCTGTTTTCTTTCCTCATTCCAGTTATTGACCTGCAAGGCAATCAATATCCCAATCACCACCAACAGAATCTCCCCAATGGCATATAACATGTATTTGCTGGCCCGGTTTTCAGTCAGGAGGCGTTGGCGCAAGGTGCGGAAGAAGCGGAGCATAAGCTAGCGGGATTGCAGGGTTGCTATTTCAAGGTCAAGGTGGGCCACCAAACCGTCTATTTCTTGCTCTGCCCGACGGTAGACCGCATCTTTTTCCCAAATGAGCCTCAGGGCAATGGCAAACAGGTTTTGAAACGATTCTCCATATAGTAAATCGGCATTAATGGCCTTGCCGGTTGTAAAATTAACCGCCCGGATCAGGTCTGCCGACATCATGTTCATTATGGCCTCAAGGTGAATCGACTCCATTCGGTTAATGTACAGATAGGTCTCTTCCATGTTCCGCAATTCTTCCTTGATTTCCGGGTTCTGGAGCAACCGTATGTCGCCGCTGCTGACAATGGTCTCATATATATTTCCCTGTCGGTCAAAATCGGAATAATCCAGCAGCCTGCTGGCGATGGTGGCCAAACTGTCTGACTCCCTCCGATCGCCCCGTGTAACCAGTTCGATGGCATACTCGAACTGCTCGGTATACAGGGTGTTATAAATGATCTGCCCCTCGATATTGCGACGGTCTTCCAGCAGTTGCTCCCGGGTGTTGGCATAGAAGGCCAGGGAGGTTTTCCGGTCGAGCCGTGCGTTGTTCCAGTTGTTGATCTGCAGGGCAATAAGTATCCCGATCACTACCAGCACGATCTCCCCCACGGCATAGAGCAGGTAGCGGCTCACGCGGTTTTCGGCGAGCAGGCGTTGGCGTAAGGTGCGGAAGAAGCGAAGCATGAGAAAGTCGTTGCTTCTGTCAATTTAAGGAATTAATCCGTGCAACAAACCGTTTGCGGACCAATCATTAAGGCCCAAAGAAGGCGTTAAATGTATGGATGCAAAGTTTTTACCTGCAGTCGAAGGTGTCGGGGGCTGACGGGCATAGATCCATCAGGCACAACTGATTGTATGTGCCCCACGTTACTCATCTGCTTTCAACCGGCTCAATTCGGCGTCGATCAGGGTGAGGATTTCATTAGAAACCTCTATCAGGCGGAGCCGGTCTGATTTCATGATGCGGATGGTCTGTAACCGGCGCGAAAGGTAATTTTCATACAGGCTGCTGCTGAACAACCCGGCATAGTCCTTTTGCATTTTGGAGGCAAATTTCTCGGATCCGTAGCCCCTGAACGTAAAATAGCGCGACAGATCACTTTGTGCTATGAACTGGTCTGCAACCGGATATCCCAACCGGATATCGATTTCCATCAAATAGCGTTGTTCTTCCAGTGTTTCTTCCACCAGAAAGGGCCATTTGAGCAGATGATTTTTCAGCTGTTCATTGCCGATCAGGTCAATCCGACCAGTATTGAACAGTAAATCAAGCAGCTGGAAACTGTTATTGAAGGTATAGGCATTCTCTGAATAGGAGAGCAGGCTGTCGAGCACGTTTTCTTTAGGAAGGGGTTCAGAGGAGTGAAACAGGGGAAGGAGCGTGCCCACTGCATCGATTTCCATGTCATAATAGGTGTCGAATTCCAGCAATTCTTCACGGCGCACTTCGAAGTCTGCCCGGAGGTTGGTCAGCAACAGGCGTACTTCTTTCTTCAGTTCCGTTTCTTCTTTCCATGTATTCACCTGCAGGGCGATCAATATTCCGATCACCACCAGAATGATTTCCCCGATGGCATAAAGCAAATACCGGCTCGTCGGGTTTTCGGCGAGCAGGCGTTGGCGTAAGGTGCGGAAGAAGCGGAACATAAGTCTAATTATCGAATCGTTGCAGTTCGTTATCCAACATAGCGATAAAATTTGCCATAAGAGCCTTCAGCTTCCTGCTTTCGCCCAGTTCATCCAGGCGCCAGGTGTGGATGTAGGCAATCAGGCTTTCCAACTGCCGGTCCCCAAACAAACCGGCATAATCCGGGTCAAACTTGCTTTCCCCAACACGATATTCTGCTCCTAAATACGGCAGTCGGTCATTCAGGCTAACATAGCGGTTTACCAGGGGGATGTATTCTTTGGCGATCAGTTCCCGGATCAACATCTGCTCTTCCAAAACATCATTTGCTATATCCTCATAGGAGGCAATGAAAAACCTCAGGCTGTCTTTCTGAATCGTGCTGAGCTCTCCGGATGCCTGAATAGACTTTAAAACCCCTATTTGCGGGTTGAAGGTCCAGGCCCATTGAAGTTGGGTAAGGGAAGAATCAATTTGCCGCGTGCTGGTATAAGGCTTGCTTTCATTATAGAAACCGATCATATCCTTTGCGGCACTAAAGGATCTGGTATTGTATTCCAGCACCTCGTCAAGTTGCTCAAAGTTTGACTTCATTTCCTGTAATAAATTCAAGATCAGGAAGTATTCAGTACCGCGCAACTTCCTGGTTTCATTCCAGGTATTCACCTGCAGGGCGATCAATATCCCAATCACCACCAGCAGGATCTCTCCAATAGCATACAGGAGATACTTGCTCACCCGGTTTTCGGCGAGCAGGTTGTGGCGGAGGGCGCGGAAGAAGCGGATCACGGGCTACGGTTGGTTGCCCGATTAAATTACGAAAAAGGCGTCAATGTATTCGTGTCGGGGAAAGGGATGGTTCTTGGCCTGCGTTTGGTGAACCCGGGCTACGCCAGCGCGGCGATAATGCCCAAAACGCAAAAACCGATCAGGAAGATGAGCCGGTATGTAGCAAATGGGTTGGCGGTCATGGCTAATGTTGTAGATTGATGATTTGTCTTAAAGACGAATAAAAGCCAGGAATGTTACAGTTTAAGCCGTAAACAGGGCAATCGATCCTCCTGACCAGTTACCATTGAATCAAGGGGATTTATTTGTTACCTTGGTGGGAAACCTAATACCAACTCCTTTGAAACCATTCCTGTATTCGGGCCTGTCGCTGCTGTTGTTGCTGGCCTGTTCGACTCCCGCCCATTATGACGTAATAATCCGCAACGGCCAAATCCTGGATGGTTCCGGAGGCACCTCCTATGTAGGCGATATCGCCCTCAACGCCGATACCATAGCGGCCATCGGGCAGTTGGGTGATTCCGAGGGGGCCATCGAAGTCGATGCGACGGGCCTGGCCGTGGCCCCCGGCTTTATCAACATGCTCAGCTGGGCACCCTACTCGCTCATTGTGGACGGCAAATCGCAGAGCGACATCAGGCAGGGGGTAACCCTGGAGGTCTTCGGGGAGGGCAGCTCTGTAGGCCCGCTCAACGAAGCCATGCGCAAGGAAGCAGAAGACTATCAGACCGATGTCAAATACGACATCACCTGGTCTACGCTGAAGGGAGGGCTTGATTATCTGGCCGACCGGGGCATCTCTACCAACGTGGCATCCTTTGTGGGGGCCACCACCCTTAGGGTATATGCGGTGGGCTATGAAAACCGCCCCCCCACTGCTGCCGAGCTCGATACCATGCGCCGGCTCACCCGCCAGGCCATGGAAGAGGGCGCCCTGGGGATAGGCTCTTCCCTGATCTATGCGCCGGCCTTTTATTCCAGCACCGAGGAGCTCATCGAGCTCTGCAAGGTGGCCTCCGAGTACGGGGGCATGTACATCTCCCACATGCGCAGCGAAGGGGGCCGGCTGCTCGAGAGCATGAATGAACTCATCCGTATCGCCAAGGAGGCCAATGTGCCGGCCGAAATCTACCACCTGAAAATGAGCGGCAAGGCCAACTGGGGCAAGTTCGATGCGGGGGTGGCCAAGATTGACTCGGCCCGGGCGGCCGGCCTGGCCATTACCACCGACATGTATACGTACACAGCCGGGGCCACCGGCCTCGACGCCTCCATGCCCCCCTGGGTACAGGAGGGCGGGTACGAGAAATGGGCCGCACGCCTGAAAGACCCGGCCATCCGCAAAAAGGTGATCGAGGAAATGCGCACCCCCACGAAAGAATGGGAAAACCTGATGCAGGCGGCCGAGGGGCCCGATAAAATCTTGCTGGTGGAATTCCGGGCCGACAGCCTGCGATACCACACCGGCAAGACCCTGAAGGAAGTCTCGGAGCACTATGGCCTGTCTCCGGAGGAAACCGCCATTGAGCTGGTCATCCGCGACGGCAGCCGGGTGGGCACGGTATACTTCCTAATGTCGGAAGAAAACGTACGGAAACAAATTGCCCTGCCGTATATGAGCTTTGGTTCCGATGCCGCCTCCCTGGCCCCGGAAGGCCTCTTTTTGAACAGCAGCGAACACCCCCGTGCGTATGGGAACTTTGCCCGCCTGCTCGGGAAATACGTGCGGGAGGAAGGCATCATTTCCCTGGAAGAGGCTGTTCGCCGCCTCACCACCCTGCCGGCCACCAACCTCAAAATCAAGAAGCGGGGGGCGCTCCAGCCCGGCTATTTTGGCGATGTAGTGGTATTCGACCCGGCCACCATTATAGACCACGCCACTTTTGAGCAACCCCACCAGTACGCCACCGGCATGAAGCACGTTTTTGTGAACGGCACCCAGGTGCTCAAAGACGGGGAACACACCGGGGCCACCCCGGGGCGCGTGGTGATGGGGCCCGGGTGGAAGGGGGAGTAATTGCTCCAACCCCGGGGCTTACTCGGCCGCCTTGAGATAATCCCGGATGCGCTCCAGGACCTCTAATTCTTTTTTGGCAGCCTGAAGGGGCGAACCCCAGCGGCCCTTGTTGCTCTGGAGTTGCGCCAGGAAGAATTTGTTTTCGCGCATGGCTTCAACCCGGCAGTCCAGATCGGACCTTTGCCTTTCCGCATTCCAGTTCCTGATAATTAGCGTGGGATAGTTGTCCACGAGCACGTTGGCCTCAAAGATGACCTTGTTCAGCCATTCCCGGTTGCTGCCGGTCAGGTTCCTGAAATCGAGCAGGGCTTTGCGCAGGGACAGGTCGGGGATAATGGAGATTTTCCCCGTCGAGACCAGTTCCTCCAGGGTGGAGGGATTATAGGGAGCCCAGCGAATGGTATGGGACGTCAGGATGGAAGTGCATTCCTCTTCAGTCAAATCCTCCGGCGCCTCCGAAAATAATTTATTGAGTACCGATCCCATCAGGGTCGCCACATGTTCATTCTGTTTGATATAGTTTTCCCGGTATTCGAGGGCCAGGGCCACTTCGTCCTGCAGGTCGGCCATCAGGCGCCGGGCCTCCTTCTGGTCTTTCCGATTTTCGTTCCAGGTATTGACCTGTAGGGCCAGCAATATCCCGATCATGACCAGCACGATTTCGCCAAAGGCGTATAACAGGTATTTGCTGAAGCGATTTTCAGTCAGGAGGCGTTGGCGGAGGGTGCGGAAGAAGCGGAGCATGCGTTGAGATCAGAGTCCCCTTCAAGGTACGAAAAAGGGAGCTAAGGTCCATTGGGATGCAATTCAGCCCATGATATTGCCGACCAACATCACCAGCGGTATACCGTTGAGCGCCGCGTGGGAAATCAGGAAGAGGGTATTGTTTTGGGTGCGCTGCACCACATACGACATAAAGAGGGCCCCGGGGAGCACCATCAGGGCGTTATAGGGGGCAAAAATGTGAAAGAACGTCCACAGCAGTCCATGGATGACCCAGGTATATTTGCCGTGCTGCAATTCCTGCCGGGGGAACAGATAGCCCCGCCATAAGAACTCCTCCCCCAGGATGTTGAAAAAGTAGTAGAAAATGAAAAGAAAAACCAACCACCAGTTCCCCGCCGTGGCATATCCGGCAAAGGTAGTGCCGTCACCCATGATTTCAGCCAGGATAGCCGGAGGGGGAAAGGCATCGTGCACGGCCTTCACGACCGGGAAGGCCAGCTTGTAAACTGCCAGGTATAACCCGATATCCACCAGCACGATTAAAGGCATCCAGAGCCACATTTTTCCCCGGATGGGCCGGTATCGGAACCGGGCCCTGAAATCAGACCAATTCCATCGATTCCCTTCGAGGCGGTAACCGAGCAGCGCGGCGGCAAAGAACAGGATAAGGGGAATGGCCATAACGCAGAAAAGGACTGCTTTGTGAACGCCCCATTCTGCCAAAAAAGGGAGGAGCACGCGTTCTGTAAGCAGGAACAGCAGGGCGCCGGCAGCAAAAAAGGAGAAGGAATAAACAAATTTCAGCGGTTTGGGTTTGGAAGCTTCCATAGGATGTCATTTAGGGTCGTTCTGTGAAAAGGCACCGTCTTCAAAACGGATCAGTCTGTTGGCATGCCCCGTCCGTAGGGGGCATCAGGCTGCAGGCCGATCCTTCCCACATGCGTTGCAGGACCACAAAAGGGAGACGATTGAATACCAAACCTGTTACAGGAAAAGGGGCGCAACCGGCCAATATTCCTCCTCAATTTGTCAAGAAGGGAATAAGGGACCATTTCCCGCCCATGCAGCTGCTTACCCGGTCACGGCCAGACCAGGGGAATACTGGGCCCCGCGCACCGTCAGACCAGTCGGGAAAATCGCCTGTTGGAGAAGGGGAAATCGACCCCCATTGCAAACAGCAGGAAAAGCCCGCCGGCCAGGGCAGACCATAAGACCTGCCATTGGAAGCCCGGATGCAGGGCAGGCATGCCGATTCGGAAAAGGGTAAAACCGATCCCGATCACCACAGAGAGCAGGGCGGTCCATTGGTACAAGCGCAACTGACCCAACACCGGAGTCTGTACTTCGCCCCTATAGGCTTCTTCCACGAACCTTCCGATACCGGTGAGCATGAGGTACAGACCGAAAATGAAGTTAGGTGCAGATCCGGAATGCCAAAGGGCCAGCAAGATAAACCCCGTCGGGATTAGCCAGAGAATCGAATATAGGGGCGTCGGGTGTAGTAGTTCCCCTTTCATGCCAGACAGGTTACACACCCTTGACCTGGGGTGTACATACCGGATGCCGACCCTGTGATCCGTGGTGATTTTACCGTGGCAGCAACCGTTTATCAGGCATCGCATCCGGCCGATGGCCTGAACCCAGGGCATCATGACCGAAATAACGCCGATCAGCACCCAGGGGTCAAAACCAAGGCTCCACACAAGCAGGCTGGCAAATAAGATGCCAACCAGGGCCCCATAGAAGCCGAAAGGCCGCTTCAGTTTTTCTGAACCTTCGATGAGCTGGGCCCACGCTGCAGAAAACAGGACCACTGTGCCTGCGAAAACCAGTAAGCCCCAGGCATAGTCAGCTCCGGCCAGGATTCCTGCAAAAAGGATGCCCAGGAAGGCCCCGACCCCGACATAAAACCCGTGGTTAATCACGCGGATGCGACCGAAGACCCACTCGTGCCAGGAGTTGGCCAGGTTTTCTGTAAGCCGACGGGTATAAGCCCATAGGGAACCGGCATGGACCACCCCCAAAAAAAGGAGTGTTGACCAAATCAGGTAAGGCAGAAAACCAGACTGCGTCAGGGCCTGGATTACGAGGAAGGGCAGGGCACACAGCACAGCTTTTACGTATGGGTAAGGCTTGTTCCTGAAAACCGAGAAGCATGCGATAAGTGTCATATAGACCGGTACAAACAGCATATCCCTGGCCGGGACGATCCAGGAGGGCTCGTAGAACTCCCATAAAAGCAGGGTGACCAGGAAGTCGATCCCCAGGGCCGCAACCGACCAAAGCATCCATGCCCGCAGGTCTGCATTGCGTTTTAACAGGAATGGGGCGACTAATACGGGGCCCAGACTCAGGTAAAGCCAGACATTTCCGCTTTCGCCGGCGAACAGCGCTTTTAATCGCTCCAAAGGCGCACTCGTAACCACTTTTACAGTCAGGAAGTTCAGGGTGGTCATCAGCAGCACCACGGTGATCAGGCAAGACAGGACCTTGCCATTGCCCGGGCGTTGTTGGTCGGCTTCCGGCAGCCCGAACAGGGGGTGGAGGCGCTTGTCGGGGAAGCGCTGCTTCAGGTCGATCTCCTCAAACCCCTGGACCAGTGCAACCATTCCCAGGATGGTAGCCGGAACGACCAACCAGAGCCCGCTGGCAGAACCGACATACAGGAAATAGCCGGTGAGCATACTTCCGAACCCCCAATAGATGGGGTGCCTGAAAAGATGGTAGGGTCCGGATTCCACAAACCTCTTTGGCGGAAAGGCATTCATGGGTAGTCCTTTTCCCTTGGTGATCAGGGTTCCCATCGCCCAAAACATAAGCACCCCTCCGGCGAACAGCATTGAAATGCCCAGAACTTCTGATTTAACCGGGGGATAACCAATATGAGTTTCCGTGCCCTTTGCCCAGAATACCAGCGCAATCGGGACCAGGACAAGGAAGGTAAACCCATAGAGGAACTTTTGGAGTGGCACAGAGGTTGCTTTCATCGGTGTACTTTCATCGTTCGGTAATATATCAAAAGGCTCAGGAAGAGGAATCCAGCGCCTTCAAGGAATGCGGTTCCCAGTGCTTTCTGGAATGAATAATCCGTAAAGGCAGAGATAACCGAGGCCTGTGACGGGAAATAGCCCGGCAAATACCGGATTAGCGCCTGGTTCTGGGCTCCTTCGTAGAAGAGGGGGTTCTGAAGCCAGCCCACATCGATATTCACCAGCAGTACGATCAGCAAAATCCCTTCCAGTTCTCCCCGGATCAGGCTTCCTACCAGTAATCCGTAACAACCGTAGACCAGGCCAATTGACATCAGGCTAAGAACAAACTGTGCCGGATGCCTTACTTCGTATAACTGGTCGGTCAGCAGACCCACGTAGAGGGCGATTAGCGCCATAATAACCAGCAGGGCAGCCAGTTTTGCGATCAGCAGTTCATTGGGGGAATACCCGCACAGGATAAGCCGGCGGGTTACATGTTTGTCTTTCTGCATGATATTCAGGGCCAGGAATGACAGCAGGAACCCGACCGAAGCCACGGCGAAGAATACAAAGTTGATCCCCGCCTCGGGGATCGTGATAAAAGTTTCCTCGGTAAGGGATGCCAGGCGGAAGGGCAAGGGTCGGTCGGTAGAAGTTATTTTTACGATACCCAGGAAAACCGCCGGGATCACTGCGAGGAGCAGCAGAACAATCCGCCTCCGCAAGAGCATCCGCAAGGTCATTGCAAAGCCGATACCTACCCGGTTCCAGTTCATTGTAATTGCCCGTTTTTCAATTGGTAAATCCGATCGAAATGATGTTTTTCGGTAATGAAATGACTCACTACCAGTATGGCGCAACCCGTGTCGCGCAACTCAGAAACATACGCCCAGAACCGCTGGTAGGTATCCCAGTCAAAACCGCTGTAAGGCTCGTCCAACACCAGGAGTTCAGGCCGGTGAAGTATGGCCAGGCTCAGATTAAGCTTCTGAGCAGTTCCCCCGCTGAGATGGGCCACCCGGTCTTTCAGGTATTTCCCAAAATTGAAATACTCCAGCAAATGAGCCTGCCGTTGGTCGCGTTCTACACCAGACATGCGGTAGGCCGCTCCAAAGTACCTGAAATGCTCCTCCACGGTCAATTGGGGGAAAAGCGCCACATGCTGCGGGCAATACCCCAGGCGTTCTGCCGCCCAGACCAAACCTTGTTTCGGTTTCCATTCCCCGACCAATATCTTCAACAGCGTGGATTTACCGGAGCCATTTTCACCAACGATCCCGCAGAGGGTCCCCGCCTCCACTTTCAGTGACAGGTCCCTCAGCACCTTCTTTTTTCCGAAGGATTTATAGAGATTTTCTGCCCTTAGTACCAGTTCCATCGAGGTTAAAGTTTACGAATTCGTGAACGGCCCATCCTTGCAGGGGCGATTCCCCCACGCCGGTTATTGTGGCCTTGCTGCACCATTTATGCTCATCGGAATACAGGAAGGGCTCCGGGATCAGTTTTTTGAAACCTGGCAGGTATTTTGCCAGTTTCGACACGACCTTCTGGATCTTCTTCCCTTTGCCCAGTTCGGCCATTTTCTCCAGGAAAATCGTCAAACCTTTCCCCGGCAGGTGAAGCGTTTCGTCCGAAATTTCGCAATCCGAAACGGGGGTTCCGTTCCACCAGACCCATTGCCGGTCGTTCCCCCCTTTCATTTCAATCCAGACACACCAGTTCCCCTGGGCACTTACATGGCCCCAGCGCAGCTCGCGCAAGGGGATTTCCCAGGTTGGAAAATTCATGGTAAGCACCTCTGCATAACCTTCCCCCCTATATTTCCGGTCATTCAGGCTCAGATGGACCCTCGATCGCGGCTGAAAACAGTGCCAATCCAAATGCCTGCCTTCCGATTCGTACAAACGGGCTTCGATTGGGCCGCCCGCTGTTTCCCAGATTCCTTTCGCTTTGAAATCGGGGTTTTCCCACAGGATTGAATCCCGGTCCATTTTGGGCATGTGGGCACGGGTGTACCTGTTCTTTTCCTTTACCGGTTCCCCTGGCAGGTACCACAGCATACTCGCATAGGGCACCGATATCCCATGCCAGGTAAGCCGGGCCGCGTAGGCAATCATCACGGTTCCGTCTGGGCTGATAAAATCCAGGAACCACTTGGTGATATGGAAGCCTTTGTTGCGGATGTCCGGAGAATTTTTCACGAGCTTTTATCTGGGTTTGGCAATGCAGGACCTTGCTTAAGGGTTTCCCGGAACACCTTGCGGGCAGGCCAGGCGTATACAGGAGGAAAAGTGGCCCGGGCCAGGCGCGAAAAATTCCCGGACCGGACCCGCTTTTCATGCTCCTCGAGCAGTTGCATGCCTTCAAGGGCATGTTTCTGAAGCCAGCGCTGTACCCCGGGGGAAGTCGGATCCCTGAGCTCCTCCTGGCTTATTCCCAATGATTCGACCTCCTCCTGGCTCAGGTTCACATAGCCTTCCGAGAGGTCCGAAACTATGTCTTCAATATCGTACTGGTACCGACAGGCGAGCCCCAGGGGTTCCAGCAGGGGGTATTTGGAGGGGTCATCCTTGAAAATCTTGAGGGTGGCCCTAATGGTACCCCGTATGTCCATTTGGTGGAAGTGTTCCCTGAGTACAGCTTCTGGAAACACCTGCCAGGTTCCCCGCCGTTTTGCGTCAAAGAGGAGCGAATTCAAAATGTCGCCGGTTTCCTGCCCGAACTCCGCCCCAAACCCCTTGGCCAGCTCAAAACAGTGTAGCATAAGATGGTCCATGGCATCTCGCGGGCTGCTGAGGCTTTGGGAAAAGACGATTTTCTCTTCAAGGTATTCCCGGGGAGTCCTGTATCCTTCCGGGAGGGGAGCGTCTCCATCGACTACATCATCGAGATACCGCATCAGAACGTAGTAGAGTTCCAGAAAGGAACCGCGCTTTGGTGCGAAGCTGACGTATTTGAAAAGTCTTAGAAAACGCAGGAACGAACGGTATTTCCAACCCCGTGTTGCCAGCATTTGACTGTAGATCTGGGAACGCATGCGCCACAGGTCCTGGTCCTGCGGACTCTTATCGGAGGCCATGCCGTAATACTTCAACAAGATGTAAAGCTTAAAGTCCCTTTAAGTTAGTAAATTTTTGGCTTTCCAGGGTCTCAGAGCCGGCACTCTTACTATCTGCCGAATGCCTCCCCATGGCTGGTTGCGCCCGTGCCAAGGCAGCCTGCCAGGAAGTGGCCAGATCGATTAGGGCGATTGATTTAAATAAGACTGTATGGAATCCATGCACTCCAGCGTTGAGGCGTAAATCCGTTCATAGGCCCAGGACCAACGGTTTACCCGTCCCCGGCGCAGCAACTGGTAATCTTTGAATTCCTGTGAGTTCATGGTGGTCTGGAAATCCAAGGGGCTTATTTTGATGTCGAAGCCTTCAGAACCAGTGTCTCTCTCGACTTTGAATTGGGATTTCTGGAGCGGGATCGACCGGAATTCAAAAAAATTCTTGTCTTCCATGGCAAGGAGGTCCAGATAGAACCGGGCATTGTGGTAATGGGCATTGATCTGCTTCCGCAGGCCGTCGTCAAACGGGACCTGCACGCTGCTGGCCTTCAGGGATTCAACGGCCTTGGTATTCTGGACAAAATAGACCCCGCCGAATAACTGGATCGACTGTGAGTCAAGTTCATCCCAGGACCCTGGTTGGGCATCCAGCAAGTCCAGGGTTTGGCTGAACCGGTCGATTCGGCGGAACTGGATGTTCAGGATGGCCGTGTCGAGCTTCATGTCTTCCAGGAGCTCCCCCAGCATTTTGCGCTCGTAGCGGCGGTCTTTCCGGCCTTCGTTCCACGCATTTACCTGCAGGGCCAGCAAGATGCCGATCATGACCAGCACGATTTCCCCGAAGGCGTACAGAAGGTAGCGGCTAACCCGGTTTTCGGTCAGCAGTTTTTGACGGATTTGGCGGAAGAAGCGGATCATTCCCCTAAATCTAGTTCGTGATCAATTAGCCTGAGAATCTCGATATTTTGTTTGCGCACGAGGTCGAGTTCATTTAATGCGTCGAGGGTATGACCGTATCTTTCGGCTACGTAATCTTCGAATAACGGATCCCGGATCAGGGCCTGGTAATCAGATGCGAATTTGCTTTTCCCAATGCCCGGGAGCGTAGTTCTGTAATCGACTTTTCTTACAAAGGGAGCAATAATGGGGTTTGACTCAAGACGTACCCGGATATGCCTTGCTTCATTTTCACTGGCATCGGCCACCACATCCTGCCAGCTGAACAGCAGGTTGATAAGTGAGTCGTTCTGTATCAAATGGATATCCCCGGATGAAATCCCGGATCTCAGTGCCCCGTTCTGAGGGTCGAATGTCCAGAGCCAGCTGGTGTTCTGAAGCCATACCCGGAGCGTGTCATTTGGGGTCGATTTGGCTTCATCAGGGTTTAGGTTGATGAAATTACGGGTGGCATTGACAACTCTTTCATCGAAACGGATAACGCTGTCGAGCTGTTTCAGGTTGGTGCTGAATTCCACGGAAAGGGCATGGAGCAGCGCATTTTTTCTGGCCTGGCCTTTTCTGTCTTCATTCCAGTTATTTAACTGCAGCGCCAGCAGGATGCCGATCACCACCAGCACGATCTCCCCTACGGCATACAGCAGGTACCTGTTGATCTGGTTTTCGGTCAGGAGGCGTTGGCGGAGGTGTCGGAAGAAGCGTATCATAGGGTTGGTCGGATTTCGGCTGCCACCCGTTCTATGATCCATTCGAACTGGTCGAGGATTCTTTCCAGGCGCTGGATATAGTTGGCGGTCACCTCCATTTCAAGGGCGATGAGTTCCTTGAAGGCTTCCTGGTCTTTAAGGCCGGCAAAATCAATGACGGGTTGGGGGTACCAGGTGCCATCGGCCGCTTGTTGAAAGGAAAAGGTCCTCAGTTCCTGCAGCAGGGTCTCCCGACGCTCCATCTCCACCAGTTTCCCTTCTTCCAGGAATACTTTGGCCAGGGGGAGGGATACTTCATAGAAACGCACCAGTTCAGGGCGCAGGCTGTCGTTTGATATTTTGTCCAGGCCAAAGGCCTTCAGGGATTCATAGCCCCCTTTGTCATAAGTGAAGCTAAGGGTCATCAGGGAGGTGTTAAACGATCGGGTCAAGGTGGTGTCGGCCACTTCGGAATCGGCATGGAGGTCTTCCATGAGCTGTTGCAGCGCCTCTTTTTTCCGCAAGGCCCTGCTGTTGTATATGTACCGGGTGCGCCCCTGGTCTCTCTTAAGGGAGGTGAGGATTTCACGCAGGTGCCGCTGCTCCGTATTGTTGTTCTTGCGGGTTTCATTCCAGGTGTCGATTTGCAGGGCAATCAGGATGCCGACCACTACAAGAAGGATTTCCCCCAGGGCATACAACATATACCGGCTGGCCCGGTTCTCGGACAGCAGACGTTGGCGGATGGTGCGGAAGAAGCGTATCATAGGGTTGGTTGTAAATTTTATTTCGCTTCGGTCTTTTCTTCAAAATAAAGGTCGATTCTTGAGACCAGGGATTCGAATTGTTCGATGATCTGCTCATTGGAGCCATACAGGCGCCAATTCATCATGGAGCGGTTCATGAGCAGGTTCAAAAACTGCCGGTTATTCACGAAGGCTTCCCGATTTGGTGTCAGGGTGGTTTTAGGGACGGCCCATTCCATTATGGAGTCCCGCATGGAAATAATGTTGGCGTGCTCCATATAGTAGGGGAGCAATTGGCTTTGCCAGGTGGCATCGGTCTCGGCCTTGCGCTTCTCAAAGACACGTAAGTACGATTCGATGCGTTCGACGTGGTATTTCAGGCTGTCGTCGGCAACGTTCTGGATGGCCCCGGAACTCATAAGTTCATTGAAGGCTGCCTCGGCCATGGGGGTGAGGTTTATGGGGCCGATGTGGATGGCCACAGACCGGAAGAGGGTATCTTCCACAGGCCCTGAAAGAGAGAAGGCTTCCATGTATTTCAGGGTTTCCTGTATGTCTTGCCGGGTGAAGTTGTCTACATTTCGGAGGTAGCGGATGTTTTTCTGAAGTTCCTGCCGGAGGGCCTTCAGGTAAGTTTCTGTTTCGCGTTCAGCTTTCTGATCTTCGTTCCAGTTATTGACCTGCAGGGCGATCAGGATGCCGATGACCACCAGGGCAATTTCACCCAGAGCATACAGCAGGTACTGGCTGGCACGGTTTTCGGTCAGGAGGCGTTGGCGGAGGGAGCGGAAGAAGCGGAGCATCAGAAATCGGGTTGTATGTTGGTGGAATCAAAAGGGGTAAAGGCAAGGGACCGCTTACTCAATTCATCTTCAAGCATGTCTAGGGTTGCGAAATATTGCTTTTTCAGGTTTCTCAACCGGTACCGTTTCTGACGGGTATCTGCGGTATTCAGAAGTAAGATCCGATGCAGGGCCTGGTGGTGGATATAGTCTTCGGAAATAGGTATCTGAACATGGACAGGTTCACCCTTATCTGATTTGCGGACCTCGAGCTGGAATACCGCCTCTTCGAGTTCTGTTGTCCGGTCACGAATCCTTTCGTCCTGGGCCGTAATGAAGGTATGCGACCGGGGAAGCCCAATTTCATAAAAATTAAACAGGTAATTGCGCAGTTCCTTGTCCTGGATTATTTCCAGGCCGCGCTCCTTCAGCGATTGATAGGATTCTGTGGTGGCTGTGAGCAGGAAACTCATTTTCATTTGACGGTACGCGTCCAGAAACACAGAGTCTTCCGGCCTTCGTTCCTCCAGCATCATGTTATACAGGCGTTCGGAGCCCTGTACCCTCATACGCAGCCTTGGTTCAATACCCTGGTAAATCAACCCCAGGTCTGATTTGAGATCGGCGTGAATTTCCTGCAGGCTGAAATTGAGAAATGCCTGGTCTTTGCGCTTTTCATTCCAGGTATTTACCTGAAGTGCCAGCAAGATGCCGATCATGACCAGCACGATTTCCCCCAGGGCGTACAGCAGGTACTGGCTGACCCGGTTTTCAGACAGGAGGCGGTGGCGGAGTGTTCGGAAAAAACGGAGCATCGATCTTTGGGTTATTGAATGCGCTTCAGTTCGTTCTCAATGGATGTTATGGTAGCATCTAGGTCCTGAACGGTGGAATGATGGATCTTGATTTTCTGGGCCCTTCGGATGACGGCATAGTTCAGGGCTCGTAACAACTCCCGGTCTTGTAAAAAGGCATCGTAATCGCGCAGTTTTGGCCCAAAGGCACGCACCGAGTCAGGGCCGTAATCGAGAACGCGCATATGGGTTGTGTCCAGATCAATATCCAGGTGCCTGTCGATAAAAGTCCAAACCAGGTTTCTTAGGTCCAGGGAAGGGGTTTCCCGCCAACCCTGCTCGACCACCCGCTTCAGGCTCAGCTGATAGAGGTCGGTAATGCGGATGCGTACCGAGTCGTTACCCAACAAATCGAGCCCGACCGAGTTCAGGGTTTCGAACCCGCTCGATTTCGGATATACCTGCAAATCAACTGAGGTATTCAGGAGGGAGGTGACAACCGAATCGTTGCAAGGCTTGCCCGCGATTATATGTGCGATCAGGGTTTGGGTGATTTCCAACAGTTCGCTGTGCGAATTCAGGTCGCGCGTTACTTCCTCGCGGGTGGCAATCAAATCGCTTAAGATTTCCCTGTAGATCTTAATTTCCTTGACCCGCTCTTTCCTGGATTCATTCCAGTTGTTGATCTGAAGGGCCAGCAAAATGCCAATGACAACCAGCACGATTTCGCCCAGGGCATAAAACAAATATTGACTTGCCCGGTTTCCGGGTAGTAGGCTTTGACGAATTTGGCGAAAGAAGCGGAACATGCGATCAGAGTTTGGTAGCTTTTTGTACCCGGGTGGTATCTTTTTTGGAGATAAAATGGACCCCGGTAACGTTTCCCAATGTATCGCGCTGGAACTTCAATATATCTTCATCGGTTTGCTGACTTTCATAGGTGTCTGCCGCTTTTTTCATCAGTATTATTTTATAGTTCAGGCGACCAATGAACAGGTATCCCCCCTGATCAGTAAGGGTGATTTCATATTGGTTATCCTCAAACCAGTACCTCCCCAGGAATTCCCTGATTACCTCGGGTTCGGGAGGGCCGTAAAGGGCGGTAACGACAGGGGAAGCTTCTTTCCCCAGCGTATTTTCGAGTACGGAATTTAACACCAGGGCCCCCTGGTGAACAAACCACATGGAGCCCTGGCTGCCGGCCGTATTGTTTCCCAAATGCTGAGCAACCCAATTCTTGTAGATCGGATCGTTCAGGTAAAAATCGATCATGGCATCCGAAACTTCCCTTTTGCGCAGCAGGTGGTACCAATCCTTGTTCTGGGCCAGGTAGTCATGCCGGTCTTGGATTTGTTTCCGCAACTGGCCATAGGTGCTGTTGTAAAACCCGCCCAGGTTGTTGTAGTAGAAATTGATCTGGGTAAGTACAGAATCATAGTCAGGGGGTAAGACTCCCTGAAAGTTCAGCAACTTGTCAAAACCGGCGGTCTGGTATTCGAAGGGCTGGTACTGAAGCCCGACATAGAAAAGATGGCGTTGTGCCGGGTCGCGATATTGTTCCCCAGTAAGTTTCCCCGCAAGGACCTGCTGACCCAGGGAATCGATATACTTACCGTCGGTGAGGTACACCATGGATTCCTCGATATCCTGAAGCAGGTTTTGCCTGATTTCGGTGAGAATCCGGTCCATGCGTCGGGCCGTCGACTTTGCCTCGTTCCAGTTGTTGATCTGCAGGGCCAGCAATATGCCAATGACAACCAGCACGATTTCGCCCAGGGCGTACAAGAAATAGCGGCCTGTGCGCGATTCAGTAAACAGGCCCAGTCGAAGCTGGCGGAAAATGCGGAACACGGTTGGTTTTCAGGTATCGTTTTGCCTAATATAGCATTTCCCCGGCTAATTTTTGTTCTTACCGGGAAGGTGCCGGCTGAGCCATATCCGGTGCTTCCAGATTCAAGTAGGAAGGAATGTGAGCCTGAAGGGTCTGCAGGCGGCGGGATATCTGCATAAAGTCCCGTTGCGTTTCAAGACCGGCGAGAATGCGCTGGGTCAGGATATTGGCAAACCTGCGGTTGTTGATGAAGGCATTGCGTTCCGCGGTATAAAGCCCGTTGGGCGGTGGTTTCTTGTGCAAGGTGCCCTTGATGATGCTCAGCACGTCTCCGTATTCCAGATAGTAGGGTTTCAGTGCCTCTTCCCAATTGGTGTCGATCAGGTTTTGTTTGGTGTCAAAAACCTGGAAGACCCTTTCCAAATCGATGAGCTCCAGTTTTAGGGAATCGTCCTTTACATGGTTGATTGTCCCAGAATTGATCAGGTTTCTGTAGGCATTTTGTCTGAGGGGGATAAAGGTAAGGGGTCCGACACTCCGAATCAGCTCTGCAAGTACCGAATCCGGTATTGCTTCCGGGGTTTCGGATGTAAGTATGCCCAGGAAATTTTCAACGCGCTCCAGGTCAGCATCTATACGGGCTGCCCTTAAGTCGAGGTAATCTATGTTTCCCGCGATTTCGGTTTGCAGTGCCCTAAGCGCATCGCGAACCTCCAGGGCGTGGTTGCGCTCTTCATTCCAGTTATTGGCTTGCAGGGCGATAAGGATGCCTATCACCACCAGGATAATCTCTCCCAAGGCATACAGCAGGTAGCGGCCGGTCCGGTTTTCGGACAGGAGGCGTTGGCGTAAGGTGCGGAAGAAGCGGAGCATGGGTCGAAGGCCTGAATCCTTATAGTTCAAAAAATCGTGTACGGTAGGTCATTATACATCGCTTTCCATTTCAGGCGATTTACCGGCCTTGCCGGGTTTCTTTTTCTCTGCCCACCACGCCCAGATTACGAATATCCACATGAGGTTGGCCGACCATGTCACCGCCGTTTCGCTCGGAGGAGGAGGCCCCGCTAAATTAGCGACATAAATAACGAGCAGCAATCCGGCGAGAGACCAAAATACGATTTTCCTTTCAGGCTGCCGGGCCGTTAAATAGAAGTACAACCCTGTTAGAAACAACCCTGTTTCAAGGATGATTTCAATAGCCGGGTAATTCCACAACCCTACGCCAAGTTTAGTCTCCCCAAAGGGAGACAATGGCAGGTCGGGGCGATGCACCAGAAAATCCAGGATCCAGTGGCTCAAGACAAGCCCGCCGACCACCAGGGCATTGCGGCGGTTTTTGGTTGCCAGGAAATAAGCCAATCCGAATAACAGGCTAAATAGGAACGCCATTAATAAACTGTGCGAATACGGATAATGGGAAAAATCGAGGGGGGTTAATCTCGTATTGCCTTCCTCAATTCGAAAGGACTCGAAGCCGAGCAACACAAAAAGGGGCCAGAGTAAATCCAGGAACTGTACCGCCACAAACATAATGGCTAAAGAAGGAGGGTTCTGTATCCTTTTCGATCCGAACGCCAGGGCGTAATGTCCTATAAACATGGTCTTACCGAATTAAATCACACAAAAAACAAATACACCTGCACCAGCCCGCAGCTCATGCATCGGGAGCTGCCGAACCTTGTAATCGATCTATTTCACTCTGAATCTGCTGGAGGAAATCATTGCTGATATGGAACTCGAAATTAAGATAGCTAAAGGTGATCCTTCTGGCAGTCAGGATATCCTGCAGAAGCCCGGCTAGATTAGGGACCTTCAGAAGGTCGTTCACTACATTTTCCTTTTTAGATTTCAGGGTATAATTCTGCCATGTGGGGCTCTCCATGTCTGAGTTTGAGTTGCCAAATTCAAAGTCTATGAAAGATCGGTCTTCCGGATCCAGAATATTGCGCACCAACGACCTGTATTGGTGTACCCAGGGGTCCCATTCTGCTTTTTCATCATTCCGCGTCAGCAGATATTTGTAATATCCGGACAAGAAATCTTTTATGTCGTCATTTTCAATGAGGGCCAGCCTGCCGGTTGAGTTCAGTTCCAGATAAGTGGGACTCAATATTTCATAACGATTGATGGAAGCGGTAAATTCAATTGAAACGGCGAGCTTCAGTATATCCGGGTTGGTTTCCTTTCCGGTGAGTACCTCTAATTGATACTCGGCAAGGTCGATTAACTCAGCCTCAAATTCCCTTTTTTCCTTTACGGTTTCCTGCAGTTCCAAAAAATCTTCCTTAAGGCGCAGCAAATAGGATAAATAGATCTCGCGCTCCTTTGCGGTTTCGCTGATGTTGCTGACTTGCAGGGCAATCAGAATGCCGATCACCACCAGGATAATCTCTCCCAGGGCATACAGCAGGTAGCGGCCGGTCCGGTTTTCGGACAGGAGGCGTTGGCGAAGGGTGCGGAAAAACCGGATCATTGCTCCAGAGTTTCAAAGCTGTAGGCAGCGTATTCCGATCCGTCCGGCGGGCCGGCTGTTATCTGCAGGACCGGGGGCGTGCTCATTGTCATGATCACGGAGGCAAAGGTAAAGCCGCCGTTTAGGGGATTCCGGCAAACCGGGTTGTCGGGGTCGTCTTTGGAGCGGAGGGTCTCCATAATGGTGGCATCGGTTATTTCGACACCGGGGGCCATCCTTTTTTCCAGGGCTGCCAAACGCAGGTAGCTGTTCGATCCTTTAGGGAGCGTTTCCGTTTCATTAGCGGGGTTGTAAATGGCATACCAGGGCTTCAGGTCGGTGTTCACGATCGGGTGGTTGGTGTGGTATACCGTGCCGTTCGGGTTTTGGGGGTCAAAGCGCACCACTTGGTTGGCCGAGGCTTCAAAATTGAACACCTTGCCCCGTATTCCCAAAATGTAGTTCTGGCCCGAGGCGTGGGGTACTTCCTGTACAAATTTCAGGGCCTCCGACTCTTCGGTGTTATCCAGAATCTTCCGCACGAAGAAGGCTACGGGCAACCCGTCGGGGGCGCTCCGAAGCTGCATGATGGTGTTCATCACCAGGCCGACTCCCGAGGCGTTCAGCCCGTTGAGGGCAATCAGTCCCGGATGGGTGAGGATGAGCTGCTCCGGTCGCTCGGGGGTGGCCTCCAGGCGCATCAGGGTCTGGAACCCGTCCGTATAGGTTTCAATATCCATGTTCTGGGCTACATATCCCGGACGCCCGTCGCGGGCCGGCACCCCTACATTGCTGCAATGGTGGTTTTCCAGATTGTCGATGTATACCCAGAATTCGTCCATCAGGTTAAGCACATAGATCTCCTTGAAGGCCTGCCCGGAACCGTCGGCTATGCCGCGCACTTCCTCATACAGTTCCGGGGCGTATTGTTGAATGGCTGCGTCGAACCGTGCATATTCGAAGAATTCGGAAAGCACCGAATCGGCGTCACGACCCAGTTCCTGCGTCGTATTGGCCTTCCAGCGCGAAACGATTTCCGCAATTTCGCCTTTCAGCATCCGGCCGTGTTGCAGGCCCAGTTCATAACCGCTGCCGCTGAGGTCAATGACCCGGAGTTTTCTCGCAGGGGCAGGGGTCTCTTCATTGAGCGCTGCGGTTATTTGAGTTTGGGAGGCGGCGTGATCTCTGCAACTCAATACCGGCAACAGAAGGAGCAGGAGTAGGGCTGAGCGTGTGTTTCTTTTTGACATTGGAGTGTTTTGGTTTGATAATAGGCCTTCAGGGAGCATGTAGCGCGAGCTCCTCATTGATCAGCGAAAGGATTTCCCGACAGGCATTCACCAGTTTCTGGCATTCCATGGCACTGTGCCGGGCGTACATTTTTTTGACGGCCAGGTGGTTTTGAAAAACGGGGTCTTGCAAGAGTTTGCCGGCGTCAAAAGCGATGGGATCAGGAATGTATATTGCCAGGGCTTTTGAATCCTCGGCCGGGCGATACAACGCTACCCCCTGGTCGGTCTGCTCCAGGTTAGACATGGGATAGTGCAGCGCCAGATAGGGCACGATTTCCTGCTGCGAATAGGCTTTGGCCAGCTGCTCATCATCGTCCAGTTCATCGATAATGCCGGGCCATAAAGTCAGCAGCTTCCGCAATTCCCGGTTGCTTATCAGGTTGAGGTTGCCGGAATTGATCAGGTTATTGGATGCCCCGGGTTTGGGGGTATAGTCAAACCAGTCGAACACGGCGTATAACAGGCT
Organism: Robiginitalea sp.; assembly: GCA_050289825.1. GTDB lineage: Bacteria > Bacteroidota > Bacteroidia > Flavobacteriales > Flavobacteriaceae > Robiginitalea. The sequence continues at coordinate 13,112 of JBNKGM010000031.1, read as the reverse complement.
ATCGGTACGGTTTAGATCAAGGTTTGTTTTCCCGGCATCCTGCTGTAGCTCAGACAGCGCCTGGTACATGTCAAGGTTACCCTTGAGCACCCGTTCGGCGTCGGCCAGGTTTTCCTGGAATTCGACCCGCAGGTCCTTCAGGGTTTCCACCTCGATCTTCCGGTCTTTCCGGTCCTCATTCCAGTTGTTCACCTCCAGGGCCAGTAAGATCCCGATCATGACCAGCGCGATCTCGCCAAGGGCGTAAAGGAGGTAGCTGCCGGGCCGGCTGGCAGGAGACGTTCCCTTTCGGAGTTTGTTGAAAATGCGGGGCATGGTCTGGTTGGCAGGACTGAAATCCAGGTATAAGATAGGAAAAAGAGCGAATACACGATCCTAAACCCGTGATTTCACCCAATAACTCCCTCATTTTTACGGCTTGGGCATTGTCGGCACAGGCCTAATTGTGTATCTTTCACACATAAACTACCTGATCATGAAATCACCCTGCCCAACCCGACCGGCCCGCGAGAAACACACGGGCCTGCTTTCTTTTTTTGCCCTTGTCCTGCTCTTAGCGTTCCCCGGATTTTCACCTGCCCAGGAACTCGCCCAGAATGCCCCAGTGGTATCTCCCGAGCGGGCTGCCGACAACTCCGTCACTTTCCGGATTAAGGCCCCCGGCGCCTCGGAGGTGAAATTAACCGGCAACTGGATGCCTGTGGCACCTGACGGCAACGGCGGGTTTGCCCAGGAAATGGTATCCCTTGAGAAAGGCGCAGAGGGGGTATGGTCGGCCACAATCCCTTCCATGGAGCCTGAGCTGTACGCCTATGCCTTTATGGTAGACGGGGTTCGCACCCTCGACCCGGCCAACAAAAATATTGTCCGCGACGGACGCTTCAGTACCGCCAGCGTGTTATACGTGCCTGGCCCTGCCTCTGACCTGTACTGGGCCAAGACCGGCCCCAAGGGCAGCGTGCAGGCGGTGTGGTACGATTCGCCCACCCTGGGGCTCACCCGCCGCATGTTTGTCTACACCCCGCCGGGATACGAGAAAACCCAGGCTAACTACCCGGTGCTTTACCTGCTCCACGGAGGCGGGGGCGACGAGGAGGCCTGGCCCAGCCTGGGTACCGCAGCCAACATCCTAGACAACCTGATCAATGTGGGTAAAGCAAAACCCATGCTGGTCGTTATGACCAACGGCAACCCCGACCAGGCCGCGGCCTTTACCGTGAGCCCGCCCCTGGAGGCCCCCAATGCCGGGGTAGGCGGCATGGCCAATATGATGTTTGAAAAAAGCCTGGTACAGGATGTAATCCCCTATATCGAGTCGAACTACCGGGTGGCCACCGGCAAACAGAACCGGGCCCTTACCGGCCTGAGCATGGGCGGCCTGCAGACCATGAACACCACGTTCGAAAACCCGGAAATGTTCGATTACATCGGGGTTATGAGCATGGGCTTTGCCGACCTGAGCCGTTTCGGAATAAATATTGACAACTCAAAGCGCGAAGACCAGATAAAGGCCCTGATGACGGCTGCCCCCAAGGTGTACTGGATTGCCTGCGGCAAAGACGACTTTCTGATCGAGAGCGTGGTAACCATGCGAACCAAACTGGACGAGCTCGGTTTCCCCTACGTTTATCGGGAAAGCCCGGGCGGCCACACCTGGACGAACTGGCGCATCTACCTCTCGGAGTTTGCGCCGATGCTTTTCAGGTAGTAGGCAGTAAGCAGTCGCAGTTGGTAGTTCTCTAATGTGCCAATATGCGTTCGTCCTTCGTGCTTTTGGCACTGGGGCGGATCAAAAGGTTCAAAGTACAGGGTTTAAGGTTCTACGGGATTTAGGTCATCTCCGGGGACTTTGGACCTTGAACTTTTTTGGGCTTGGCAAATAGATATGCAAACGATAGGCGGACTACGGGGGGAAAGCCCCCCAACCCCGGAAACAAGATAACCGGTCACAGCGCAACTCCCCAGCAGGATTCCTTTTTTAAAAAAGTTTCCCCGGGCCGCCGGGCCGCGAAACTCTGAACTTTATACCCTCCTGCTAACTGGTACTGCCTACTGCCAACTACTTCTCACTCCCTGAACACATTCAGGCAGGAGGTGTCGAAAGGTGCGTTTGGATTATCCATAAATGCCGTGATCACGCGGTCTTTGCACTCCAGGTTGCCAGTCCCGTGCCCGCTTTCGTCCAGGATGAGCAGTTGCCCATTGGAAAGTGTTTCCATAAACAGGTGTCCGTATTCGGGTGGGGTAACCGGGTCGTAGCGGTTCGCAAAAATGAGGGTAGGGATGGCAGATGGCCTGAAATCGCGTTCGGAGACAGGCAATACCGACGAATGCCACTCTTGTCCTGCCCTGTAAAAGGCATCGAAGAACCCCAGGACCCCTGGGATCAGGGGAAGTTTTGCGTAATGTGCTGATATCACGGCCGGCGTGTTTTCGGGCCGGAAGTTTTCGTACCGCTCCACCGACAACAGCATGCTCAGGTTGAGGCCTTCAGTGAGGGCATATTCGTATTGCAGCACCTCCTTCACCGGTTCGACATCCCCTTCCAGGAAGGCCCGGATCAGGCGGGGAGCCCTCTCCCGCGATCCGTCTTGATACAGCAATCGCCGCAGCAAGTAAATGCCGTCCTGTTCATTCACCCAAAAAACTTCCGAATCGCTGAAGCGTACCTCAAGGGGTTCCCGTTTCAGGCGCTTCAGGGCCTTGAAATAGTCGTCTTGCAGATGGGGGTAAGCCGCATGGCAATCTGCCTGGCCGGCGCAGTATTCCAAAATGCGTTCCAGGGCCAGGGAATAGCTGTCGAGGCGGCTGATCAAAAAATCGGTATTCAAAGGCGCCGGGGAATCAAGCACCGAACTGTTCACAAAGGGGGGGAACAGGTCCTGCACCACCCGGGCCAGGCGCGTACCATAGGAACCGCCAAACAGGTTGTATTTTTCATACCCTAAGTGTTCGAATAGCATGCCTACATCGCGGGCATTTTGGAAACTGTTGTAGAATTCCGGCCTAATCCCGGTTGTTTCGCACCGTTGCCGGTAATCGGCTATCATGGCCCGGGTGAGTTCCAGCTCCTTTTCCGCATCGGCATTTTGGGCCAGGATGTTGAAGGAGGCCATCGACATATCGGGCAGGGGGGAGGAATACCCGATCCCGCGCTGGTCAAACAAGATCACGTCGCGCTTGGCAGTAAGCGGGTGTGATTTCAGAAACCCAACCAGGCCGGGGTCGATCGCATTGCCGCCTGGCCCGCCTGCAAAAAAGATGACCGGAAAGTGGTGGGAGGTCGTGTCTTGCGCCTGCACTACCACATAGGCAATCCGGATGTGGCGCCCCTGGGGGTCATCGTGGTTTTCCGGAACCGACAGGCTGCCCCAGCGGGCGTTTTGCAGGCTGTCCATCCAGGCGGGAGCAGGTATTTCCGGCGCTTGTTGAGTCATGGCCGGGCTGCCCATCAGGGCGGCTATCAGAAGCAGGATCAGGGAGCGAAATGCTGTTTTCATAATTAAGCGTTTGTCGGTGTGTATAAGACGCCGGTTCTCACGGAATGTTACGCAATATTTACCTTGAATATTCGCGGATTAATCCTTGGAGAGGGTTCCTGAAACGGCGGCTATCCTGAGAGGCGGGAAACCTCCTGGGTTATTAATTGGAGCAGGTACTGCGCCTGTTGTTTCAAGATGGTGTAATTGTTTATCTGAAAAATGATTAGGCCGCCTTTGTATCGCAGGGAATTCAGCACAAATGGCGTCTCCCTGTAATCTGTGATGGTCTTCCTTTTTAGGCGGGGACTTTGGATAACATGATCAAACCGAGTATAGAAATCCTCTATATCCCGGCTGTAATTTTTTAGCGATTCATCGGTGGTTTCCCGAATGGTCTGGGCGGTTCGGTAGTAACTCATCCAAAGTTCAACGATGGAATCGTTTTGAATAAGGCCTATCTTTCCGGAAGAGGTGATGTTCTCGTAGGTGGTCTTGTTGGGAATGAAGAATCGGTATTTGAAGCGGGAATTGGTGAATCGGACCTCTTCAATGTCTTCAAGATTCAGGAGGTCGTGCTGCGTGAAGCGGAGATCGTCCAGGATGCTCGAATCCAACGAAACGATTTCATCCAATAGGCCGATGTCATTCTGCAGATCGTGACCCAGGTTGGTCAAAAAGGATAATTCACTGATCCGGTCCTTGCGATATTCGTTCCAGTTATTGATCTGAAGGGCGATCAAAATCCCGATAACCACCAGCAAAATCTCCCCCAGGGCATAAAGGAGGTATTTGCTCAGTTGGCTTTCGGCGAGCAGGCGCTGGCGGAGTTTTCTGAAAAACGAGATCATTATTTTGAGGGTATTTCCTCCTGAATGAGCGCCAGGAGTTCCAGGGATTGCTGATAGGTCGAATCTGAATTGTAATACAATTGTTGCAAAACAACCATTGTCACTTTCAGATAATTCTCCAGGGTCGCTATGAGTTGTCCGGGAGTAGTCATTCGCTCCAGTATTTCCCTCTGGTTTTCGTTGCTCAGGGTGCTTATTTCATTGGAATACAGGGCATCCCTAAAGGATTTCTGGACCTCGCTGATTAACCCGTCTTGAAACCCCTGCACGCCATTCAGGTCAGAATAATGTTGTTGCAGGGCAATGCGAAGCGCATCGCTGCGCAACAGGGCGAGCTTTCCGGTGCTTTGCATCTCATCAAAAGTAATACGTGAGGGGTTGAATTTATTCCGGGCCAGCACATAAAAAAGGCTTTGGCCCAGGCTGAGTCCGTTTACTTCCGAAGTGCCTGAGTATGTTTTTTTTGCCTGTTCATAATAGGTCCAATTGCGGACTTGCTGGCCATTATTATGTCCGACTGAATCCAATACCGGCAGGGCGAGCAGTATCCTGACCTCTGAATCATCTTTCACCTCCTCAATTTGTTTCAGGTCCTGATTAAGTTCAATTTCAAGGCGCAGGAGCAATGCCCGTTCTTCCAACCGATCTTCCCGCTCGTTGTTCCAGGTATTGATCTGCAAAGCCAGCAGGATTCCGATCACCACCAGCAAGATCTCGCCCAGGGCATACAAAAGGTATTTGCTCAGCCGGCTTTCGGCCAGCAAACCCTGGCGGATCTTTCTGAAAAACGGGATCATTTGTTGTTCTTCTTTTTTGAACTCAAATACCGCCAGAGCAACCGCATCCCCAACCGGGCGAAGAGGATGATCGCAATCAGCGTGATGAGATCAATAGTATCCATGGGGGAAAGTGGTTCAGGTGTGTTCAGCCGGTCTTGCCGTCCCCGTCGATGTCCTTCGAAAGGTGGTTTTCGAGTGCTACCAGAGTCTTGCGCAGCAGGTCTTTGGTAGAAGCCAGTTCTGTTTCCAGCTGCTCAATCCGTTCTTCCAGGCCCTGCGCCTTCTTTTCCTGTTTGTTCAGTTCGTCCTGCTGGACGAGGTCCCAGAATATTCCCATGGTGTGCTTTTTTGGTGGTTTGATTTTCGGGTTGAAGCCCCTTCAGGCCCGGATGCTCCTACAAGGTAATTAAATAACCCCTGAATCCCGGTTCTTTTGTCGACAGAGCTCCGGTCAGTCCCAGACGAACCGCCAGGAGCCGTCGGCCTGCCGTTTCCACACGGTATGGAAAATGCCGGTTTGGGTCTGGGCCGTACCGGTGGAGTCGATCATTGTGAGGGTATATGGGCCATAGGTATACCCAAGGTCACCCGAAGCCGATACTTCCACAAAATCGGGCTTCCAGTCCAGCTTGATTTTCGAAGGGTCTGACGGCCGTTTGGCAAACCACTGCCTGATTTCTTCCCGCCCGCGAACTACCTGGTTGTTCCGCATCATCACGGCATCTTCGGCGGCAAAGGCCATAAAGGCCGGTTCGATACCTTCTTCCCGGGCCATCTGGGCAAAATCGGTTTCAGTCTTGACAATTTCCGCTTTCCATAGGTCCGCCTGGTCTTGGGGGTCGGTCTGTTTGCAGGATAAAGCCCACACCAGGGCTAAGGACAGGATAGTGGTTTGCGGTTTCATACGTTTGTTAATAGCCAAAGGAGGTTGTACTAAAAATAAGGTTTTGACCTGTGCAATTCATCGAAAATACGGAGAAATGCTGGGGCAATTGCCTCTTTTTTTGAAACTTAGCATGCTGTTTCAGTCATGCAAACACCCTGCCTGCCAGAAACATGAAAACTTCTAAATCCCCACAATCATGAAATTGCGATCCTTGTTTCAACTGCTTTTCCCTGTGGCTGCCCTGCTGGCCAGCTGCTCAGATTCCAACGATTCACCCTCCCCGGATGGCACCGGACGCCTGGTGGTAAAACTTACCGATAAGCCTTTTCCTTACGATCTGGTGTCGGAGGCCAACGTAACTGTATTCAAGGTGGAAGCCCGCCGGGTCGATGACGATGACGACACCGATGGCGAAGAGGGCGGCAGCCCGTATGTGGTGTTGATGGAAGAGGAGATGGATGTAAACCTCCTCGATCTGGTAAATGGTGTTACGATGGAACTGGCCGACACAGAGGTGCCGGCAGGCACCTATGACCTGGTACGCATATACGTCAGGGGAGTTAACGTCGTGCTCACCGATGAGCGGGTCTTTGACCTGAAGGTTCCCAGCGGGGAACAGACCGGCATCAAGGTCTTCATCGAGCCCGGCCTGACCGTCACCGGGGGCCTTTCGGCTGATCTGCTGCTCGATTTTGACGTGAGCCGTTCCTTTGTTGCCAAGGGTAGTACGAATAGGGTAGACGGAATCAACGGGTTCAATTTCAAGCCGGTGATCAAAGCAACCAATGTATCCGTAGCAGGCACCCTCGCAGGGCGGGTAACCTTCATGGAAGAAGAGGTCGAAACCGGCCTGGAAGGCGCCCAGATCACGGTTCTGGCGGCCGACACCGTAAACACCACGGCCCCTGCGGATGCCGACGGGAATTATACTATTATGGGGCTGACTGCCGGGGCATACCGCGTACTGGCCGAAGCCCCCGATTTCTTCCCGAGTGATACGCTCGACATCCAGATCGATGTGGCTAACGTAACCCGCCAGGATTTCCTTATGGAAAAAGACACCACCGTGGTGGCCGATCCGGCCCCGGCAGGGAACTGATCAAGCCATTAACCAGCATATAAAAAGCAGGGCCCCGGGCCCTGCTTTTTTCTTGACAGGCGTCCTTTATGCTGGCATGGCACGAAAGAGGTACGCTACTCCTCAACTCGATGGGGCTTGAGCTCTTCAAAAAAGAAATAGTCCTTTTGGTTACGTCAAAATCAAAACCGGTAACCTCCCGGTTTTTGTTGGTCTTGATTTGCAGGGTCCCGAAGCTGAAAAAGGCCTGGGGGTGGTCCCAGTGGATTTGCCCGACATCGTAGTGCCAGTGGGTCAGGTGGGCCGCCAGCAGGGGTGATTGTTCAAATTCCGGCTGAGTCGAATTCGTCGCTTTGAAACCGCAATGTAACGAGTTTGCTGCGCGATCTAAGATCTATATTCCCATGTTTACGCAGATGAATTTTGCGTCCATTGGGTATATGACCTACCCTTCCAAAGCAACATGTTACCCGTCATAAGGTCGAAAACAGCGAGAAACGAAACCCATAAAAAAAGCATCAATGAAAAGGGCATTAAAATGATGCCCCATGTGGAAAATCGACCGAAAGTCCTTTGGGTGAGTAAAACAATTCCAGAACTTACTATAAACGGAAGGATATAAATGGGATGTTCAAGAAATCCGATATTGACGACCAAGGCCGTGAAAATAAAGATCACTTCTAGGGAAGTAGAAAGCCTTGATTTACGCATCCCAGCAAGAAAATTCCGTCTCCAACCTTTTATAAATTCTCGAAAGGTATTATACATCTGGACCTCAAAAAGCGGTTTGTCTGAGTATACACCGTATTTTCCTCCTTCCTGCAAACACCTGTTTGCCAACGCCAGGTCATCCGGATATTCAAACCAAATGTCTTCATGGCCACGCTGCCTCATGTACGATGCTTTTGAAAACATCATATACTGACCGATACAAAACAAATGGTTGGGCCGGGGTTGGTAGGGTGCACAGGCTGCAATAACCATCGAATGAAAAGGACCTAGCAGTTTCTCCCACCGGTGATTCAATTTGTGGTAGGGGAAACTGGACATCAGATCGAGTTCTTCACTCAAAAAAAAGCTTACGGCTTTTTTCAGGCTGTCAGGCAAATGATAGGTGTCAGCGTCGGTGAAGAGTATGATCTCTCCATCCACATGAGGAATGGATTGATGGCAGGCCCAGTTCTTTCCGTTCCAGCCCGGTGGCAGGTCTTGGCCGTCGATTACTTTTGCGCCATATGATAGTGCAACAGTTTTAGTCCTGTCAGTGGAATGATCGTTTACTACGATCGTTTCAACATTCGGATAATCCAACTTATGCAATGAAGGCAAAAGACGATGGAGATTATGTTCTTCATTACGTGCCGGGACTACGATTGAAACTTTTGGCAAATCCCTTGCATTCAAAACCCTTAATGGGCGCTTTTGTTTTCTTGGAATGATCCTTCGGGCCAACACAAACATCCCCACCGTGGAAATAAGGAATGAGATCAAATAATAGTCCACTTGGTTTATCATTGGCTATGATTCATAAGGAATTCCTTTACCCACCCAAACAGAACGGCGATCTCGGTTGTGATTAGCCCAGGAAAACCACATTGTGATGAAAGTTGGATATTCCTTTCCATTGGCCTCTGTAATGGATAACTGATTGTGTTTTAAGACCTCCGGCTTAACTTCGCTGAAACTTGTTTGTGCCTTGCGGATTCGGTATTCAATATATGTTCGCGATGAAATGCGACAGGCAAATCCCTTGCTCTGGCCGCTGCAAGCAGTTTGCCAGGATGCAGTTTTTCAACCGGGTGATGCACCGTCAAAAAGTCAAAAAGTAGACCAACTAAAATTTTATTCATTTTGAATTGGTTTAATAAATGAACCGCGAAAGTTTTGGCTGTGAGCGATGTTATCCCGATGGGCACTAAAGTTTACACGTTATGTTCTGCTCTGCCGATCATTTCAAATATAGGTAAATATACTATTGATAAAAGCAGCCAATAACGACTCTAATGTTCTCAGAGGGTCAGCAAGGGGCAGTATTCCAAGAGGCAATAGGCCCAAATTTCCTGTTGAAGCTTTCTTTTTTTTAATGGGTTCGCTACCGACGCTCCTGTAGATTGGAGTTCGCAGTGCCAGCAGGCAGTATTTCAATTTGAAAATTTGCCGGTTTGAAAAATGGGGTTGGGCAGTAAACTTTTTAAACATGGCATTTCGCGCCTCCAAACTCGTATTTTTTACCTCTTGCCTTTCACTCATTGCGCACATTGAGGAACTGCTGACTTCCCACTCTTTAAGGTGCCTTGGGCGTATTCAATCTTCCACCCGATAGGGCTTGAGCTCTTCAAAAAAGAAATCGTCATTGGGCACGTCAAAATCAAAACCGGTAACCTCCAGGTTATTGTTGGTCTTGATTTGCAGGGTCCCGAAACTGAAGAAAGCCTGGGGATGGTCCCAGTGGATTTCCCATACGTCGTAATGCCAGTGGGTCAGATGGGCTGCCAGCAGGGGCGTGTGTTCAAATTCGAGCAGCAACTGTCCATTTTGTTCCCGAATGGAAATCTTGCCATACAGGTCTGATTGATAGTCTCCGGTGATCTTTTCCCGGGCCACGGTGGGTTGGGTGTTGGGCACCCGGTTTTCTTTTCGGTAGGCGATGCGGGTGTCTTTCGTGATTCGTTCGTTGGCCTGTTGCAGGTATTCGGCCGAATAGTCTTTGCGGGGTTCCACCCCCAGAAAAGCGTCGAGGGCGTAGTAGGTGGCTGCCATGATCGGGCTTTTCAGCCCATTGGTGAGCACGACCACCCCGAGTTTTTCATCCGGGATCAGGGTAACGGCGGTGATCATCCCGTCGTACCCCCCGGTATGGCCCACTCGCAGCCTGCCCTGGTAATCCCCGATACCCCAGCCCAGGCCATAGGCGTTGAAATGGCGTTTGAAATCGTTCGGGGCGGTATGGTCTACCACAAAGTTGTTGTGCGGGGTCCAGACCAGGTTCCGGGTAGTTTTGGCTAGCAGGGTATCACCCTTGTGAATGCCGTTATTGAGGTTGAAGATCATCCATTTCGACAGGTCTTCCACGCTCGATATCAGGCCGCCGGTGGCTGCCACGTTGTCCCAGCTTGTGTAGGGAATGGGGTAGTTTCCCTGCTCGTTCCGGGCGTGGGGAACGGCGTAATTCCCTTTGGCTTCAAGCGCTCCCAGGGAGGCGATGGTGCGGTCCATGCCCAGGGGCCCCAGGATGCGTTCCTGCACGTTCTGGGCCCAGCTCTTGCCGGTCACGGTTTCGATGATTTCCCCGGCGGCGATGAACATGAGGTTTGAATACCCGTACCCGGCCCTGAAATCATAGGCCTGGGGCACATGCTTGTAGCGCCTGATCAGCTCACTGGCCGGCAGCGTCGTTTTGTACCAGATGTTATCCCCGCTGAAGGTGCCCAGCCCAATGCGATGGCTCAGGATATCCCGAATGGTCGCATGCTCGCTTACCCACGGGTCGTACACCTCAAAATAGGGCAGGTGTTTCCGAACCGGGTCGTTCCAGTCTAGTTTCCCCTCCTGTACCAGCATGCCGATTAGGGCGCTGGTAAAGGCTTTGGAGTTCGAGGCGATGGCGTACAGTGTATGGGCATCGGGTTTTTCTTTTTTGCCGACTTCCAAAACCCCGTAGTTGCCGGTAAATACCAGCTCCCCGTCTTTGACGATACCTATGGAGGCAGCGGGGATGTCCCAGTCTTCGGCCATTTTCCGGAAGTAGTTGTCCAGGGCTTTGAGGTCTGGGTTTACAGCCTTCTGGCCCATAAGGGATGAAGAAAAGAGGAAGAGGATCAGGGTTAGTTTAGCCATTTTCATCATGCGGGTATTTTCGGTTTTAGGTGGGTTCAATAAACGATGGAGTCAGAGTCGATTCGAGGCAGGGCGTAGCCGCCATATTCCAGGGCCAGGGCTCCGTTTTTGAGGCTTTTGGGCCCGTCTGTGGGCAGTGCTGTTCTAAACACATACACTTTTTCAAGCGCCGGAAACCCTTCCAGTTTGCTGAGGAGTTCGGGAGTAATGCCCGTGTGATTCAGGTTCAGGCGCTTCAGGTGCGCCAGCCCCGCCAGCTGTTCCAGGCCCCTATCGGTGACCCTCGTATGAGACAGGTTCAGCACGGTCAGGTTGGGCAGGTGCTTCAGGAAGCCGTAAATACTGTCCTGAATCGAAGCATGGCTCAGGTCCAGTTCCGCGATATGTTCCCGAAACGGCCCCAGTAGCAAGGTGTCTGCTAATGAAAAGTCGGGCTTGTTCAAGGCCGATACCCGGAGCCAGGGCAGTTCCCGGCTCAGCAATTCCACATGGAGCCCGCTTTTTCTGGTTGGTTCCAGGCTGTCGGCGGGGACGGGTTTAAGGGTGGGTTTGGGATAGTAATCAGCGGCATTCTTCGGGAAAAAGGGTTGGAAAAGGGCCACGTCAAGGCCGTGTTCCCCAATGGTACCTTCAAAGGGGTGGCCCGCCCCGATCCACGCCTTCAACAAGGCGATTTCTTCGCGCAACAGAGGTTCCTTCTCTTCAGGGGGCATGTGGCCATCGGCTTCTACAGGCGAGTCGATGCGCGATGCAAGTTCCGAATTGCCGGGCTCGTGCCCGCTGAGTATCGGGCCGTCTTTGCCGCCTGCCAGGATAGCCTCCTGCAGGTGCAGGCGCAGCCCGCCCTTGGCCTGGGAAGGCCCATGGCAGCTCACGCATTTGTTGTTGAGGATGGGGTGGATTACCCCGGTGTAGAGCTCCGTATTTTTCCAGTTGTCGGCAGTCAGCACAATGGGCAATTCCTCAAAAACAGGGATGCCCAATGCCTTCTTCACGGCCTGGGGGAGCGGTTCGGTGAGATAGCCTTCCCCATGGGTCAGGGTGCCTCCCTTATGCCCCGTGATTGAAATCAGGACCAGGCCGGCGCCCAGCAGGGCGGGGAGGGGGATTTTTTTAAGCAGGGCCTGTACCCCGGGCTTATCACGGGCGTAGAGCAAAAAGCAGCAAAGTGTGGAGGCAAGCCCGAACCAGAGGTGACCTTCGACCGACTCATACGAATACCCCCCGCTGCGGTACAACAGGTACCCGCTCAGGCAGGCCCCGGCGCCGGCCAGGCCCGTCCAGAGGAAGAGGGTCTGCAACAGGGCCGGGTGTTCCTTGTTGCGGCGGTCTCGCAAATACAGAAGCCCCCCCGCCACCAAAAAGCCGATGGGCAGGTGTACCACCAGGGGGTGCAGGCGTCCGATGAGTTCTGAGAGCAGCTCCATTTAATCGATACCGAGTCTTTCTTTAATGGCCTTCATCATATAGACATTGGCCTCCCATTGGTCTGAAACCGGCACCTGGGTATAGGGCAGGGCCGGCATGTAGTACGGTGGCCCGAACTCGGCGGTCACCGTCATGGGCCGGGCCGATTCGGCCCAGCATTTGCGGATGATTTGCTCCCACAGGTCGAGGTGGCGCTCCACGGCCCGTTTCCATTCCGGGGCCCTGGGGTCGTTTACCTGAGGGCCTTCGGGGTGGCCCACACGCGCGTGGATGTGGTTGGTCCGGGCAATAACCGGTGCCAGCAACCCGTCTCGCCCGTCAAGCAGCGATTCATGCACCACCATCCAGTGGCTGATGTCGGCTGTCAGGCGCATCTCGGGGATGGCCGAGAGGTATTCCAGGGTAACGGGGAGCGAATAGCTGAAGCGGCCGCGGTGCGTTTCGTGGTACACGGGCACGCCGGTTTCTGCACTGATGGCATCGGCGGCCCTGATAAAGGCGGCATTCTCTTCGGCCGACAAAAAATCGCTGCCGGTCTGGCTGTTGATCAGCACGGGCTTCCAGGCGCACAATTCGTACAACCGGGCCTTGTACTGGTCCAGGCTTTCGGCAAAGGGAATGCCGTTGTTGGTGCCGTGCATCAGGTTGAGCTGCAGGCCGTGCTTCTGAAGGGCAGCGCGCAGGGCCTCTTGCTGGGCAGGCTCGACGGGCAGCCACACGTCGATGCCGTCGAAACCCGAAGATTTGGCATGCTCGCAGAAGGCATCCCAGGGT
>JBNKGM010000030.1:0-35750 GCA_050289825.1 Robiginitalea sp. | reverse complement strand
TCCTTCCCGAAGCGGTTGAAGTATTTTACCAGCAGGGTATTCTCCCCTTGTTTCAGGTGAAGCAACAGGGTAGTCTGCTTTCCGGTCTCCTTCCATGGATTATTGCCGACGTAAACTGACTTCCCGTTCAGATACACAGCCACTCCGTCATTCAACGGAACCCCGACCAGGACTGTTGCGGGCGTTGCGGCAGTGATATGCTGCAACCAGTACCAGTTTTCGAGCATGGCCGCAGGCAGCCGGAAGCGGGTGTTGTTTACCCAATCTTCCCGCTGGGTCCATGGCTTACCGCCCCAAAGATGCCCGGGCTCGGCCCGGGCCGGGTCGCCGCCCGGGCGATCGATAAATCCTGTCTGCGGGCCATTGGTAAAAACAGGGCCCCAGGTAATTTCGAAGGGGGGCAAAGGAAATGGAATGCCTTCGGTGAAGGAAACAGTAGCAGCTGTTCCATTGAGGTCGAGCAGGGCCTCGCGCCCGGCCTCTTCCTGGCTGTAGTAAAGAACCGGGGTAAACAACTTGCTTTCCGCAGGGTTCAGGTTCCAGCGTAACCCCACCGTGCTTCGATAAGACCCGTAATAATCCACGCCCGAAAAACTGTAGAGGGGGGTGGCGCCCTCCCTGACCAGGAGATCGCCAGAAACCGTAGCCTTATCAGCAAGCGAAAGTGTTTCCGGGGGTTGCTTCATTTCGAGCCGCAATACCCGTATGGTGTTTTCTTTCAGGAAATTTTCGGGCAGGGCAATTTCAAGAGTATCCTTTTCAAGGCGGTGGCTCAGTTTCCGTTTCGGATCGTCCAGAGAAACCACCGACTTTACACCTCCTGCAAAACCCGCGATCCGGATTTTTCCCTCTGCAGGGGTTTCAAGGAGGTGGAGATAGAGGTTGTTTCCCTTCTGGGTGAATTCGCCATACGGCAGTGACCCGAGTGACAAAGCTGGATCCGTGTCGTAAATGGCCTCCCCATTAACCCCGAGCCAGGCCCCGATTTCTTCCAGCACCTGCCGTTCGTGCTGGGGCACCGTACCGTCTCCTTTCGGGCCGATATTCAGCAAAAAATTCCCGCCCCGGGCCACGGTATGGGCCAGGCTTCGGATTTTCTCCGCAGCTTTTTGTGACACAGGAACATGATCTTGCCAGGAACGGTACCCCCAGGTTTCATCATACATGGAAGCGGGCACCTGCCAGGGGGCTGCAAGCGCATAGTCGGGGTATTGGTTATCGCCCATCACGCAGAAATCGCCCTGGTCGTTCCCCAGCCGCCCGCTGATGAGGCACTCCGGTTGCAGTGTTTTAACCAGGGCCCGGAGTTCGGCGCTTTGCTCCAGGGAAAGGGAACCCATGTCGAACCACAATTCAGATATGGGTCCATAGTTGCTGAGCAGCTCGGTGAGTTGCGCTTTGTTGAAGGCGTGGTGTTCGGGGGTAATGAAGTCGGCATTGTGGCTCGAAATCGGATAGGCTTGCGGATAATGCCAGTCGATAAGGGAGAAATAAAGGCCGAAGTTCAGGCCGTGGCGCCGGCAGGCAGCTGCCAGTTCGCCTACTATATCACGCCCAAACGGGGTGGCTTCTGCGCTATTGAAATCGGTGGTTTTTGTCTTGAACATACAAAAACCGTCGTGGTGCTTTGAAGTGAGTACCACCGAACGCATCCCCGAGCGTTTGGCGAGCAGCACTAGGGAATCGGCATGCCAGCCAACCGGGTTAAACCGGTCTGCCACCCGGGCGTACACATCGCTGTGAATACCAGCATGCGACTGGATCTGCTCGCTGTATCCCCGTCGTATCGGCTCCTGGTTCCATACCCCGCCCAATTCGGAATACAGGCCGAAATGGATAAACATAGAAAATTTGTCGGCCTGCCATTGCCGAAGGTGTTCTGACTGTCCCTGCAAATTACCAATGCAGGCCAGCAACAGCCACACAGTCAAACCTATTCGGAAATGCTTCAGGTTCATGCGATCGGGTTACTCGGCTTCCACCTCCACAACCATTTCTACCTCCACGGCAATGTTCCGCGGCAGGGAACCCATGCCCACGGCTGCCCGCGCATGCTTGCCCCGTTCCCCAAACACGGCTACCATCATGTCGGAAAAACCGTTGATTACCTCGGGCTGGTTGGTGAAATCGGGCGTCGCGTTTACCATGCCCAGCACCTTCACGATACGCCTAACCTTGCGCAGGTCTCCCAATTCGGCCTTTAAAACCGCAAGTTGGCTGATGGCCGTGAGGCGGGCTGCCTCATAGCCCTGTTCCTGGGTAAGGTCGGCGCCTACTTTTCCGGTCAGGTAAGTGCCATCGGCCTGCAGAGGTCCTTTCCCCGCGAGAAACAACAGGTTTCCGCTGCGCACGGCGTTCACGTAGTTGGCCACCGGGGCCGAAGGCACCGCAAGTTCAATGCCCAATTCGCTCAGGCGGGCCTCAGGGTCGAAGCCTGACTGGGGTTGGGCACCAGCCGTATCACTGGTTTCGGGGGATGCCACGGGGTGAGTGTCGCCGGTCTGGGGTTGCCCGCACGAGAGCAAAAAGGCGATTGCAAGACAGGTAATTACGGAGGGAATAGTTCGCATCTTTATGTTGGTTTTTGCTAAAGATACGAAGTTCCCCGTTTCGGGATTTCGGCCCGGTAAGGATCTATACGACCGTGGGCACCTCCCCGGGGCCGGCGGGTTTGGGCAGGTGATGAGCCCCTAGCACCCCAAGTCGGATCAGTTGCACCAGGTCTTTGTTAACCACTTCCCCGAAACCGGTTCCGGAGGCATCCCTCTTGGGCCACAATTCACGGTACACCTTGTTGGCTTTGTCCGGATCGCCGTCGAGCAAGTCGCAATGGGCCATATTGCACCGCACCGATAACAGGCCAGGATCGGTTTCATCCGCCTCCCTGAGCATTTGGCGGGCCCGATCGGTTGCCCCAATGCAAATCTCGAGCCAGGCCATATTGTTCAGGGCCCTGGCGAGCGCCTGCTGCACCCAGGGAGCCTGTTTTCCAGCCCTTCCCAATTTCTTCCATTGGTTCAGGATGCGCTGCTGGTAGTGCCTTTTCTCGTTCAGGTCAAGGGTGCTGTCGACCTCCTCTTCCCAACGCCGGATTTTTTCAAGGGAAGCCTGCAACTTCACATCTCCCGGCGCAACGTTATCGAAATAGGACTTTAAAATTTCCAGGTCGGTAATCATATTCTGATGAACCGGCGTATTAACAAGGCCCGCCAGGTGTTCCTGGGCGGTTGCGGCCAGGGCAAGCCCAAGGTCACGATAATTCCAGTTTCCGGTCGTTTCGAGGCGGTGCCGGTAGAGTTCCAGCAGGTTCAGGGCGGTGGCCCCAATATCGGCCCTGAAACTCCCGGGCTGTTTTGCTTCCAGGCTAAGGCGGGCCTCCAGGGCCCGGCCAAAGGCCGCTTCGGCTTCGTCCCACTGCCCGGCTTCGGCCTGGTAAATCCCGGTATTATGTCGGGCGGTGGCAAGGTAATGTTCGTAGCGGTCGGGGTAACTTTCGCAGAGGGTTTCATAGATCTGCAAGGCCTGGTAATTGTGGTGGAGCGCCCGGTCGAAGTCGCGGAATTTCTCGGCCAATAAGATTCCGGTACTGGTGTGGGTGTTTGCCAGGTAGGGCCTGAATATCAAAGGCCTGCCGCCGGCCAGTTCGAAATAGGCCTCCAGGGTTTCTTCAAACAGGGCCAGGGCCTGCTCGTATTCCTCCAGGTCGCGCTGCACCAGGGCGAGGTTGTTATTCACGGCTGCCAGCAGGGGCAGATAACGCATCCGGTCACTGGTAAGCAAGGATTCGTACGATTCCCGGGCCTTCAGGTACTGCATGCGGGCGTCATGCCCGTTGAATTCTTCGGCGTAGATGTTGCCGAGCTGGTATCGGGCCTGGGCGGCAAGCGCCTCGGCTTGTTCCGAATCGAGTTTCCGGTAGATTTCAAGGGCTTCCTTGTAGTCTTTCTTGGCATACCAATACTTCTGCTGCCGGGCATAGGCCTCGCCCCTTGCCAGAAGGGTGTTGGCCAGCGGCAGCACATACGAAGGATCAGTATTGGCCAGTTCGCGGTAATGGGCACATGCCCCGTCAAACCGGTCGATTGCCTCACTTGGGTCGGTGGTAAGCAATACCCGGCCCAGGTTGTTCAGGCCCAGGGCCCGCAGGTCACGCCTGCCTGGCACCTGGCTTTCCAGCCACCGCAAGTCTTCGCGGTACTGATCGGCGGCCTTTCGGCTACGTCCCATCCATTCCAGCAATTGCCCGATCGTGCTGCCGATCAGGAAATAGGTTTCAGGGTCTTCGGCATGCCTGCGGGCCTCACGGTACAGGTCGAGCGCCTCGGGAAAAGCGCGCTGTTCCACCTTCTCAAGGGCATCATCCATCAGTTGTTGCAAAGGATTCATATCTGGTCACTTATTCGTTTTCAAGCCAGGCCTTTCGTCTCGTTCGAGCGGCAGCGACCCAGGTAGTCAACGCGCGAAATCGCATCGTATTCAAGCACGGGGCAACGTGCCGTTTCTTTTTGCATATCGATAAACCGCACCCCCATCTGATTCAGGCGGCGCGCGGCGTGTAAGATGGCGAAAGTGTCGGCGCCGGGCACCCGTGACACGGCGTACTCGCCAAAGCAGATTTCACCCAGTCGGGTCCCGAAAAACCCACCCACCAGTTCGGTGCCCTGCCATACTTCCTGCATATGGAGCAGCCCCCTGGCGTGCAATCCGGCAAAAATCCGGAACATACGCTCCGAAAGCCAGGCGGGACCCATCTGGTCAGGTCGGTTGTAATGGCTCTGGCAGAGCCGGAGCAACGGTTCGGGCTCAGAGGCTAAACGGGCAGTAAATGCCATCCCCGGAACCGAGACAGGCAACATGACCGAGTCGGTAAAAAAGACGATGCGGGGATCGGGGCTCCACCACCTGATTTTTTTAAGGGGGTGATGCCAGTAATACACCCCGCTGTTATACCCCTGCAACAATCGGGTTTCAGTCATTTCGCCACCTACTGCCAAAAGCCCGTCCTCGTCTGAGAAATAGGCCGGAGGAAAGCCGGTTTCATCCTTTTTGAGCTCGAAATAGGGCATTTTCGTTCGGGTTAATGTATTTCAGTTGGGTTCAGGTCGTCGAGCTCCCCGAGTTGCCTGAGCACCTCAAAGGTCTTTTGTGCCTCCTCTTCATTTACCACCGCTATGGCGGCACCCACATGCACCATTACGTAGTCGTCTTTTCGGGCTTCGGGGACCAGGGTCAGGTTTACCTCCTTGATCACCCCGTCGAAGGAAACCCGTCCCAAGCGGAACGTATCGTCGAGGGCCGAGGTAATTTCGATCAGTTTTCCGGGAATAGACAAGCACATAAGGCCGTATTTAATGTTTATCGCCCGGGTGCGCCGGGAGCTGTTCGCGCAGCCAGTCGTACCAGGCTTCCATGCCATCTCCTTTCAAGGCCGAGACCTCAAAAAAGCGCAAAGCCGGGTTTACCTGCAGGGCGTAGTCTTTCAGGCGTTGCAAATCAAAAGTGAGGTAAGGCAGCAGATCAGTTTTGTTGATGATGCAAATAGCTGCCGTGTGAAACATATCAGGGTACTTGACGGGTTTGTCTTCCCCTTCGGTAACGCTGATAATGACCACGCGTTTTTGTTCGCCCAGGTCAAACATAGAGGGGCAAACCAGATTGCCCACATTCTCGATCATTAGCACCGAATGCTGCTTCGGGTCGAGTTGCCGCACTGCCTCGTAAACCATGTGGCTTTCCAGGTGGCAGCCCTTGCCGGTATTGATTTGCCGTACAGGGACATCCAGGGCCGCAATACGGTTGGCGTCATTCAGGGTTTGCTGGTCGCCTTCGATTACATAGAATGGAATTTCATCCTTCAGGTCGGCCAGGGTACGCTCCAGCAGGGCCGTCTTCCCGGAACCCGGGGAACTGACCAGGTTCAGGGCCAGCATGTTCCGGGCTTCAAAATAACCCCGGTTCCGGGCCGCCATCAAATCGTTTTGGCGCAATACATCCTGCTCCACCTCAATAACTTTCCGGTTAGTGCCCAGGGAGGCCGCACCGTGGGCCAGGTCGTGCTCATGGACATGATGGTGATGCCCATGTTCGTGCTCGTGGTGAGCGTGGTGATGGTGGTGACCGTGATGATGGTCATGCGCCTCGTGCGAATGGGGGTGTTCGTGAATATGCCCGGCTCCAGGTTTCAGGATCCGTACCCCGTTCTCTTCGCTGCCGCAGCCGCAGGTACCGCACATAATCTTCGGTGTTTTCGAATTAAACTACTTCCAGGGCCTTTACCCTGAGTTCCTTTCCCTGTACGATGGCCTTCAGGTTGCTGTGGCAACTCGGGCAGGTATCGTATAGCCGGGTTACGTCAAAAGGCGTGTCGCAATCCATGCACCGCGCCTTGCCGGGAATAACATCGACCCGCTTTGCGGCGGTTTCCAGCACCGTGCCTTTAACGGCAGCCGGCCAGACAAATTCAAGCGCTTCGAATTCGATGCCCGCCAGGGTACCGATTTCGAGTTCGATGACTTCCACCCTGGTGGCATGGGCCTTGCGGGTTTCGTCTTCGGCAATTTTTACAATTCCCATGGCGATCGACAACTCGTGCATGGCGGGACAACTTGTTAATCTCCAATATTACTGGCTTTCTTTCCCCAAAACCCTGATAAATATCATAAAATCAGACTTTTATGATTGGTATTTTTAGTGATTATCGCAAACCTGCGACTTCTAATTAACTGACATTCAAATGGCTTTCGAAAGAACCACCCAGGAAACCTATTACGAGAGTATTATCCGTCAGGGGTACTCCCGCAGGGACTTTATGAAGTTCGCCACCTATATCGCCGCATATATGGGGCTGGAGACTTCCATGATCGGCCAGGTTGCCAAATCTCTGGAAACCACTTTCCGGATCCCGGTAATCTGGGAGCACTACCAGGAATGCACCTGTTGCAGCGAATCCTTTATCCGCTCTGACCACCCCATTGTGTCAGACATCATCCTGGATAAGATTTCGCTCGATTACACCCTTACCCTTATGGCTGCCTCAGGCCACCAGGCCGAAGCTGCCAAGCAGGCGACCATGGATAAATACAAAGGCCAGTACATTCTTTGTGTGGAAGGTTCTGTGCCCCTGGGAGACGACGGCAACTACTGCTGCATTGCCGGACGGTCTGCGAAAGACCTTTTGCTCGAAGCAGCAGAAGGGGCCAAGGCTATTATTGCCTGGGGCAGCTGCGCCTCCAACGGTTGTGTGCAGGCCGCCTATCCAAACCCGACCGAGGCCACTCCCATCCACAAGATCATCAAGGACAAACCCATTATCAAAGTGCCCGGCTGCCCGCCTATTGGAGAAGTAATGGCCGGCATTATCGTGCACCTGATCACCTTTGACCGCCTGCCCGAACTCGATAACCTGGGCCGACCGAAAGCCTTTTACGCCAAACGGGTACACGACAGCTGCTACCGCCGGCCATATTACGATGCCGGGCTGTTTGCCGAGACCTTTGACGACCAGAATGCGAAGGAAGGCTACTGCCTTTACAAAGTGGGCTGCCGCGGGCCGATGACTTATAACGCCTGCGGTACCATCAAATGGAACAACGGGGTTAGCTTCCCGATTCAATCCGGACACGGGTGCATCGGCTGCAGTGAAGAAGCATTCTGGGACAATGGCCCGTTCTACGAACGCCTGACCGGCCTGGCCGGTTTCGGTATCGAAAGCTCGGCAGACACCATCGGAAAAGTGGCTGCCGGAGTGGTTGCCGGTGGCCTGGCAGCACATGCCATAGCCGCCAATCTGTCTAAACGCAAAGAGTTGATAGACAGCATCCGCAGCGGGAAAGACACCGAAAAACACTTTACAGAATAGCCACCCACCAACAAAATAGTGCACCATGGCAAATCGAATCGTAGTCGACCCCATTACCCGCATAGAAGGGCACCTTCGCATCGAAGTAGAGGTCAACAATGGAAAAATCACGGAAGCCTATAGCTCCAGCCCCATGGTACGGGGGCTCGAAAATATCGTCAAGGGCCGCGACCCCAGGGATGTCTGGGCCTTTGTACAACGGGCATGCGGGGTATGCACCACCGTTCATGCCCTGGCATCGGTGCGTTCTGTGGAAGACGCC
This sequence comes from Robiginitalea sp., assembly GCA_050289825.1. Taxonomy (GTDB): domain Bacteria; phylum Bacteroidota; class Bacteroidia; order Flavobacteriales; family Flavobacteriaceae; genus Robiginitalea. The sequence goes on along the minus strand of JBNKGM010000030.1, from coordinate 27,630 downwards.
CTCGGCATCAAAATCCCGCCGAACGCTGAGTTGGTCCGCAACATCATGGAAGGATCGCTCTACATGCACGACCACGTCGTGCATTTCTACCACCTGCACGCCCTCGACTGGGTCGATGTGGTGAACGCCCTGCAGGCCGATCCGGCCGAGACATCTGCCCTGGCCCAGAGCATTTCGTCCTGGCCCAAGAGTTCGCCGGGCTACTTCTCCGATATCAAAAAACGGATTACCCGTTTTGTGGAAAGCGGCCAACTGGGCATTTTTGCCAATGGCTACTGGGGCCACCCGCAGATGAAGTTGCCGCCGGCTGTGAACCTGCTGGCCGTGGCCCACTACCTGGAAGCCCTCGAATGGCAGAAGGAAATCGTGAAGGTCCACACCATCTTCGGGGGCAAGAACCCTCACCCGAATTACCTGGTGGGCGGCATGGCCTGCGCCATCAACCCGGAAAGCCCGGGCGGCCTTAACGCCGAAAGGCTGGCCTATGTAGGCCGCCTGATCAAAGAAGGGCAGCAGTTTGTAGAACAGGTGTACCTGCCCGACCTGCTGGCCATCGCTTCCTTCTACAAAGATTGGGGGGCTATCGGCAAAGGCTTCGGCAATTACATGAGCTACGGCGATTTCCCGACCAACGGTTATGCAGATGTGTCGAGCTTCAAGTTCCCGCAGGGCATCATCCTAGACCGCGACCTCAGCAAGGTGTACGACGTAGACCACCGCAACGAGGATATCGAGGAGTTCGTGAACAACTCCTGGTACGAAGACTATGCAGAAGGGCGCGAAAGCGGCAAACACCCCTGGGACGGCGAAACCAACATCAAATACACCGGGCCCAAACCGCCCTACGAATCGCTCGACGTGAGCCAGCCCTACAGCTTTATCAAAACCCCGCGCTGGCAGGGCAAACCCATGGAGGTAGGCCCGCTGGCCCGCCTCTTGGTAGGCTATGCCCGCGGCAATTCCGAAATCCAGGAACTGGTAAACGGCGCCCTGGCCAAATTGGAAGTGCCGGTAGACGCCCTGTTCTCGACCCTGGGGCGGACGGCTGCCCGGGGCCTGGAAACCCAACTGGTGGCTGGCTGGACCCAGGAATTTTACGCCAGCCTGCTCCAGAATATCAAGAACGGCGACACCCGCATGGCCAATACCGAGTTCTGGGAACCGGCGTCCTGGCCGGCCGAAGCCAAAGGGGTTGGGTTCAGCGAAGCCCCCCGGGGTTCCCTGGCCCACTGGATCAGAATTGCAGAAGGAAAAACAGCCAACTACCAACTGGTGGTTCCTTCTACCTGGAACGCCTCCCCCCGCGACCCGAAAGGACAGCGCTCGGCCTATGAATCGACCTTGCTCGACACCCCGGTGGCCGACCCGGAGCTCCCCCTGGAGATCATTCGCACCATCCACTCCTTCGACCCATGCATCGCCTGTGCAGTGCACCTGTACGACGAGCACGGACGGCATTTGTCTCAGGTAAGCAACCTGTCTAGCTGTGATATCTAAACACCGGTAACCATGGCATCCAAGAATTACAAACGCATCTATGTCTGGGAACTCCCGGTTCGGATCTTCCATTGGATCAACGTGCTTTGCATCACCGTGCTGGCGGTTTCCGGTTTTATTATCGCCGACCCGCCCGCCCTGCTCTCGAATCGGGAGGCGAGTGAGACCTTCCTTTTCGGAACCGTTCGTTTCATACACTTTACGGCGGCCTATATCTTTTTCTTCAACATGGTTTTGCGCCTGTACTGGGCTTTTATGGGGAACCGCTTTGCCAATTGGCGCGCCTTTTTGCCCTTCAGCCGGAAAATGCGCAAGAACTTCTGGCATGTGCTTAAAATCGATATCCTGCTGCAGAATGAGAAGATCCACGACGTGAAGAATGTGAGCGTGGGCCACAACTCCGTTGCAGCACTTTCTTACCTGGCCCTTTTCGTGCTGGCCCTGGTACAGGTTTTCACCGGGTTCGGGCTATACTCCGGGAATTCGGGTTGGTGGCTGCCCAAACTCTTTACTTGGGTGGTGCCGCTGATGGGGGGCGATTTTATCGTCAGGACCGTCCACCATGCGGCTACCTGGGGCTTTATCCTGTTCACCCTTATCCATGTTTACCTGGTCTTTTACCACGATTGGCTCGAAGGACGGGGCGAAGTATCTTCCATGTTCGGAGGGTACAAATTCGTACGTGAAGAGCGCATTGCCAAAGAAGATATCGTAGAACTTAAACCAACCAAACAAGCTGGAAAGCCGGCCGCCAAAACGGCCGGCTGATCCGGGCAGGTAAAACCCAAAGTCCACGCCATGCAAACAACCCGTAGACCCACCCCCCAGGCGGTGAGCAGTGATGCCTTTTATTTCGAGAAGGACAAATCTGGCAGCATTCTTGTAATGGGGGTCGGAAACTACCTGATGGGCGACGAAGGGGTGGGGGTACGCGTTATCGAAGAAATGGCCCGCAGGCCTTTACCAGAATACCTCGACCTGCTCGACGGGGGTACGGGAGGGTTCCTCTTGCTCGATCGTTTTCAGGCCTACGGCACGGTGGTGTTCGTCGATGCCACCATGGACGGGGCTCTGCCCGGTACCCTGAAAATTACCCGTCCCCGCTTTGCGAGCGACTTCCCTACTGCCCTCAGCGTGCACGACCTGGGGCTTAAAGACATGATCGAAGCCGTATACCTGCTCGACCACAAGCCCGATCTGTACCTGCTCACCATTTCCATAGGCGGCATAGACCCAATGAGCGTAGAGCTGACCGAAGCCGTGGCTGCGGCTGTGCCCAAAGCTGCCGGGCGACTGCTCGAATTGGGCAGGGTGCTGCACCTTGAAGACAAGCGCCTTGGCGGCGACGTTTAAAATCACCCTGCAGGGACGCGTGCAGGGGGTGGGCTTCAGGCCTTTCGTTTACCGCGAGGCCCTTCGGCTTGGCATTCGCGGCACGGTTTCCAACAATGAGGAAGGGGTGTTAATCCGCGCCAGCGGCCCTGCAGAAACCGTGCAGGCCTTTTATCGCAACCTGGTGGAGAACCCCCCTGCCATCGCCCGGGTGGTGAACCATGCCATAATCCCCTTGCCCCCCGAGGCACCCAAAAACTTTCGGATTATCCCTTCCGAAAGCAGCAGCCGCCTGAACCTGCAGCTCACCCCCGATTTCGCCCTTTGCGACAGTTGTTCTTCCGAAATAATTGACCCGGGCAACCGGCGTTATGGCTATCCGTTTACCAGTTGCGTAAACTGCGGGCCGCGGTGGTCCATCACCGATGCCTTTCCCTTCGAACGGGAACACACCCGCATGGAAGCCTTCCCCATGTGCCCCGATTGCCGGAAAGAATACGCCGACCCGGCCGACCGCCGGTTCCACTCCCAGACCAACAGCTGCCCGGAGTGCGGCATCCGGTATTGGCTCAGCGATACAGGGGGAGAACCACTCGACTATTCAGGGGAAGCCGTTTTCCGGCATCTCGCGGCCGAGCTGGAACAAGGTAAGATCGTGGCCGTAAAGAACAGCACGGGCTACCTGCTTTGCTGCGATGCCCGGCAGGAATCAGCAGTGCAGGAGCTTCGCAGGCGTAAAAAACGCCCCGGGAAGCCCTTTGCGGTGTTGTACCCCTCCCTGGGTCTTTTGCAAAACGACCTGGACGTTTTTCCCGAAGCCATCCAGGCCCTGCTGTCGCCCGAACGGCCCATTGTGTTGCTCCCCTCAGGCGGATACCGTGGTCAAGCCAGTCTGGAAGCCATCGCCCCCGGCCTCAATCAGCTAGGGGTAATGCTCCCGTATACCGGGGTCCTGGCCTTGCTCGCACGGGCGTTTCCGCACCCTGTAATCGCTACAAGCGGCAACCTGCACGGTTCGCCCATCTGCCATACGGAAGCCGATGCCCTGCAAAAACTGGACGCTGTTGCCGACCTGTTTTTCCACCACAACCTAGCCATCAGCCAATCGCAAGACGATTCGGTGATCCGGTTTACCCAACCCAATGCATCGCGAATCGTCTTGCGCCGCTCGCGGGGACTGGCGCCCAACTTCGGGCAGCCCGCAGCCCGGGGCGCACAGACCCGCCTGCTGGCCCTGGGGGCACACCTGAAGAGCAGCGTAGCTTTTGTGCCGAACGATTTCCTGTACATCAGCCAGTATCTCGGCAACCTCGACCATTATGAAGTCTATGAGCGGTTCACACAAATGGCCTCGGGTTTTACAAAACTGTTCGACGCTCCTGCAGCGGCCGTGCTGGTCGACGCCCACCCGGCCTACCAGAGCACCCTGTACGGGCAAGCCCTGGCAAAGAAAGCCGGCATAGGCTGCCACCCCATTCAGCACCACAAGGCGCATTTTGCAGCGGTTCTGGGCGAGAACAGCCTGCTGGAATCTGCCAAACCCATTCTGGGCGTTATCTGGGACGGGACCGGGTACGGAGATGACCGGCAGGTCTGGGGGGGGGAATTTTTTGGTTTCAGCAATGGCCTGATGACCCGTGAAGGGCATCTGGATTACTTCGACTGGCTGGCAGGCGATAAAATGGCCCTGGAGCCCCGATTGTCGCTCCTGTCCCTGGCGGAGCCCGATTGGGAAGAAGTACGGGGCAAATTCAGCGGGGAAGAATGGCAGGTGTATCAAAACCTGAAGGTAGCGGGCCGGCTCAAGACCTCTTCCGTCGGTCGCCTTTTCGACGCGGTAGCCTCGCTTTTGGGGCTTTGCGACCGGAACACCTTCGAGGGGGAGGCGGCCATGAAACTGGAGGCACAATGCCGCACAACCGACGAAGGTCACCATGAATGTTATGCCAGCCTGGATCACTCCGGAAATATCCCGGCCCGGGACCTTTTGGCCCGAATCCGGGCAGATGCGGCTAAAGGGGTTGCCATCCCGCACATTATCCGTAATTTTATGTATACCCTGGCCTGCCTGGTGTTTGAAAAAGCCGACGCAGGGACGTACCGGAGCATCGCCTTCAGCGGAGGGGTTTTCCAGAACGCCTGCCTGGTCGGCATGCTTCGGGAAACCGGGGGCACAGCGTACAACCTTTATTTTCATCGGGAACTGAGCCCGAACGACGAGAACATAGCCTACGGGCAGCTCATGTACCACCTCTATTGCCGCAACCATGAAATACCTGAGTGAATACCGCGACCTCGAGGCTACCCGCCAGGTAATCGGCCTGATTGAAAAGGCAGCCACACGCCCCTGGAAGATCATGGAAATCTGCGGGGGGCAGACGCACAGCCTGGTGCGCAACGGCATTCTGGAGCTTTTGCCCGAGCATATCCAGATGATCCACGGCCCGGGGTGCCCGGTGTGCGTAACCCCGATAGGGCTCATAGACCGGGCCGTTGCCCTTATGGAGCGCGGGGCCGTGTTGTGCTCCTTTGGCGATATGATTCGCGTGCCGGGCAGCCGTGGAAGCCTCCTCGAGGCCAAATCGCGCGGGGGCGACCTGAGGGTGCTCTATTCCCCCCTGGAAGCCGTGAAAATCGCCCGGGAAAACCCGCAGCGCGAAGTGGTCTTTTTTGCGGTGGGCTTCGAGACCACAGCCCCGGCCAACGCACTGTCGGTTTTGCAAGCCCGGAAGGAGGGCCTTACCAATTATTCCATCCTGGTATCGCACGTGCTGGTGCCCCCGGCTATGGAAGGCATCCTCGACGACCCGTTCTGTGCCATTGACGCATTTTTGGGGGCCGGCCACGTCTGTGCCATTATGGGCTACTGGCAGTACCACCCCATAGCAGAGCGCTTTAAGGTGCCCATTGTGGTTACCGGGTTCGAGCCCCTTGACCTGGTGCAGGGCATTTACCGGGCCGTTGAACAATTGGAAAAAGGCGAATACCGGGTCGAAAACCAATACGCCCGGGCCGTAACCGAGGCCGGCAATCGGGCAGCCCAGCAAGTGATCGCAGACGTCTTTGAAGTGGCCGACCGAAGCTGGAGGGGCATTGGGAAAATTCCCGCCAGCGGGTATGCCCTGAGAAGCGCCTACAGGGCCTTCGACGCCGAACATAAATTTGACCTTGACGGGGAACGGAGCGAGCCCGAGACCGGTTGCATGGCCGGCGCCATTTTGAAAGGGCAGAAAAAACCCCGGGAATGCCCCCATTTCGCGACCACCTGCAACCCGCGCAACCCCCTGGGAGCCCCTATGGTGTCATCAGAGGGAGCCTGTGCCGCGTATTACCACTTCGCTCATAACCCCTAAGACTACCCCATGGAAAAACCAACCTTTCCCGACAGCATCCAGCTCGGCCACGGCAGCGGGGGCATCATGACCCGCGAGCTGCTCGACCAGATTGTCTTCAGCACCTTCAGCAACCCCTTCCTCGACCGCAAGCACGACGGGGCGGTGCTGCCCATGAACGGCCCCCTGGCCATCTCCACAGACAGCTTTGTGGTCTCTCCCATTTTTTTTCAGGGGGGCGATATAGGCGACCTGGCCGTAAACGGTACCGTAAACGACGTGGCCATGTGCGGGGCGCTGCCCGAATACCTCAGCCTCAGTTTTATTTTGGAGGAAGGCCTGCCGACAGCCGATTTTATACGCATCGCCCAATCGGTACGCAGGGCGGCCCAAGCCGCCGGGGTCCAGATCGTAACCGGCGACACGAAAGTGGTCGAACGGGGCAAGGGCGACAAGATCTTCATCAACACCACGGGCATAGGACGGTTGCACCCCAGGGCCGATATCGCCTTGTCTAATGTGCGCCATGGCGACCGCCTGTTGCTGAGCGGGCCCCTGGCCGCCCACGGCATGGCCATTCTTTCCCAGCGCGAGGGGCTGCAGTTCGAATCGGAGATACGGAGCGACACAGCCTGCCTCAATCATATGGTGCTGGAACTCCTCGATCATTTCGGAAGCGACATACACCTGCTTCGCGACCCTACCCGGGGCGGTTTGGCGAGCGTGTGTTCCGAAATTGCCCAGGATAGCCGGCTGGGGATTGAATTGTGGGAAACCGCCCTCCCCGTAGATCCCCAGGTGGCAGCCGCCTGCGAGATTCTGGGCATGGACCCGCTCTATGTGGCTAATGAAGGGGTATGCTGCGCCCTGGTGGCCCCCGAGATCGAATCGGCGGCCCTCGAGATCATGAGACGGCACCAAACCGGCAGCCGGGCCGTCTGCGTGGGGTCGGTTGGCGAAGCCCATCCGGGAAAGGTAATCATGAAAAGTTCGGTAGGCGGCAGCCGTATTGTAACACCGCTGTTGGGCGAGCAGCTCCCGCGAATCTGCTAGTTGGCCAGCAGCCAGTAAACCCCGATCAGCAGGGCAAAGAGCCCTCCCGCAACGCGAACCCCCTTGAAGAAGAGCGGATTGTGCCAGTTCTTGGCGAGGTCCGACAGGCGGCCCAGCACCAGGGTAAATACCGTCATGGCCAGCACCGTGCCCAGGCCAAACCCAACTATATAGGCAACCGATTCGGTGCGGGTTTCGAACCCAAGCACCGGAAGGAACAATATAAAATGGGCAATACCGGCCAGGCCGTGTAAAAACCCGATCGAAAAGGTGGCCAGGCCCCGATGCTGCGGAATGGTCCCGTGCTTATGCCCGTGCAATACCGGTTCGGTATGGGTGTGCGGGTGCTTGTGCATAAAAGGCGCCTCTTCCTGATGCAGGTGCAGGTGCGAATGCTTCGAACTTTTCCGGAAAACGGCATAGAGGGCCCAGGCTCCGACCGCTATGAGCACGACTCCCACCAACTGTTCGCTATAGGCCGAAATGGCCTCTACCGGTATCAGCTGCCTGAAAAGCATGAACAGCAACCCTATGAGCAGCATACCCGTAAGGTGGGCTACCCCCCAGGTCATGCCGATGCGCCAGGCGCTGCGCTTGCTCTCCAGGGCAAAGGGGGTAACTGCGGCCAGGTGGTCGGGGCCTGATATAACGTGCAGAACGGCTGCCATCAGGCCTGCAAAAAGGGGCAGGAGAATTGGTTCCATAAGCTATAAGAACCCTGCTAAAATACAAAAGCTACCCTTTCAGGAACATGACAATTGGCAGTCGGGTACGGCCTGTTTAGTCGCCCGTCATATCGTATTGGAATACCGCCTCAATAGGAAGCCCGAACAGTTTTGCAATCCGGAAGGCCGTGGGCAGGCTGGGGTCGAATTTTTCCTTTTCAATGGCATTGATGGTCTGGCGCGACACCCCCACGGCATCGGCCAGATCGCCCTGGGTCAGGTTTTTCTCGGCGCGCAATACGCGAATTCTATTCTTCATAGCTGTGAGATCCCCCTAGCAGTAACGCCGGGTATTGATAAAGATGCAAACCATATAGCAAACTGCCATAAATTGCATAAGGAATCCGATTTCTGCATCCCAGGGGATCAGGTTGGTAATATCCATTGCCGAATATGCCAATCCCACAACCAGGGTGAGGCCTAAAGTCAAGCCCATGGATTCCAGTTGAATCTTCTTTTCGAGTTCGTCAAGATTCATGAGCAATCTTCTATAGGCAACTACCATCCCTAAGCCAATCACCACATCCAATAACAGCATCAGGCTTGTAACCCAGGCCAATCCGCCCCATAAGGACTCGTGACCGAAAACCAAAAAGGCCTTTATTCCCACCCACGAAAATGTCCAAACAGCAAGTCGGACCAAATTTCTTCTACGGATATCTTTATTCTTCATAACAGCGGCACGAAATGTTAATTACTTTTGTCTTTTTGTAAAGTTTATTTGACAAATATAAAGCAATTTTTTGAAATGTTAAGTTTTGTTTACAATACAGACCCGTTTTAAAACCTAAAGTATTGACTATCTGTTCTGTAAGACATTTCGTCTTTTGACCCAAAAAGTAATTCACGCTGCGTGGCTGTCAGGGCCCGGTATAATGGACATTTCAGAATTAATTACTTTTTATTTATTGATTTTCAGACTCTTGTATGCTTTTATAGTCTATCTTAAATAGCGTCAACCTTAACCATTTAACAAATGAAAAAAGCAATCCTTATCCTGTGCCTGCTCGGCGCCTTCATAATGAAGGCGCAGGAGTCTTACTTTACCGTCTACAACATTACGGTGGAGCCCCAAAATGTTTCGACGATTTCTAAGTTGTTCGACGACTACTACAGCAAGAACAAACCTGCCGGCGTTTCTGTTTCCCTGTACGAAAACCACTTTAACGACGCGGGGAACAATTACACCCATTCGGTCGTCTTTGGCGGTTCCCTGGAGAATCTGGGCAATATGTACGGGGGTGGCGGCGACAATGCTTCCTGGGACCTGTTCCTGACCCGCATCAACCAGCACATCAAAGACGGGTTCAGTTCGGCCATGGGCGTGCGGCTGCATACCTTCGGCGATACCGGCCAGCCACACCCCTTCCAGCACTACATTCTGGTCGATGCCGAAAACGCCTCCAAAATGGCCGAAGCCTGGGCTAAAATGAACGGAGCCACCAACCCGGCCGACCGGCTTACCATGATGGGCACGGTTACCGTCGGGCAGGGGCCCGATGGCGCCAACGTCTGGGTTATCAACGCCTTCAAGGATTTCAAGTCGGCCATGGGAGGCATCAATACCATGATGACGCCCCAACAGAAGCAGGCCCGCGACAAAGCCTGGGATGAATTCATTGCCAATAACGGCGGCGGCCACGTTGTTCGAAGCGGCATGCGTATTCTCATGAAAACCTGGTAATACCCAACTGCCCGGCTAATCAAAAACCCCGGAACTTAGGTTCCGGGGTTTTTTCATTTCCATAAGACCTTTCTATGGTACACGTGCCTCGTCCTTCATTATTACGGCCGGGGTGAACTTTGTGATGGATCAGTAAATCAGAAGAGGGGGAAACGGGAGGTGCCTTCCTGCCCTTTGTGGTACAGGTCGGCGAGCCGGTTCATGAGGTGGGCCACGATCTGGTCTTCTTCCTGTCCTTTGCTGTACATGCGGTACGACTCCCCCAACTGCTCTTTCAGGAAAAAATCGAGGTCGTCTGACCCGAACTCGTGGAAGGCCCGCCACGAAACAAGCCCCTCCAACATCAGGCGATGCGAAAGAAAGCGCTGTTTGGCCGTTTCGCACTCCCGAGCCAGGGCCGCGTTGTTGCGGTTTTCTTCCTTGTGCGATTCCCGGTAAGCATCCTGGTAGGCTGTGCGCACGCGGTAATCGGCAGCCCGGGCTTCGGAGATAAGCCTGAAATAAGCCCGGCTAACCAGCTTGGGATACACCTCCAGAAAATCGGGTTCTACCTGGGTGTTTTCGAGATTTTCAGTGCCCGGCAAGGCATAGAAGGCGGAACGTTCGCCCGCAGGAAGTACTACGCGATTAGTCAGCGACTCGTTCCACTGGGGCGAGCCCACCACGGTTTCCCAGGTAGCGGCATACCGGTCTTCCTCCCGGGGCAGGCCTGAACAGCCCGCCAGCAGCACGACCATTGCAGCAAAAGCCGTCCCGTACTTCGGTGATAATTTCATTTTCATCGCGTGTTCAAACCGAAGGAACTACAGATTCCCGAGGTGCGAAAATCTCCTTGGCGAAAGGGGCGCTTTTATCGACAAACTCGCTGATTACCAGTACGGGGAACAGGTCGGTCTTAGCGGAAGTCGGCCGGGACGTAGAGCACCCCTATTCCCGCCTGCTGCAGCGCCTGGTTCAAAGCGGCCACCTGCCGGTCGAGAATATCGCCCGCCGTCGCCTTGTGCCGGGCCCAGACCCCATTCAATTCAGCGATTTTCTGCCTGGTCCCTTCATTGACCCTGGGAATGGCACTGTCGGCATGGTTCAGGGCAGTCAGGTATTCGGCCGTGAATCCATTTACAAAGTTCTCTACGTCGTCGTAGGCCTTGGAGAGCCGCTGCACCATGGTTTTGTCGAAGGTATCCATGGCTTTCGACAGGGTGCGCGCCTGTTCGAGCAGCCCAGATTGGGAGGAAGCCTGCAGCAGGGCTTCAACATCCTTCAGACGCCCGTGTAAGGCGTGCATCTGATTGGTCAGTACCGTCATTTCAGAAAAGGTAGCCTCGGCCTGTTCCATAAAGCGGTCGTAATCGGCAAACTCTTCGGCTGTGGTGGGAATGTGCGGATTATTCACGATGGCCGCCTCGGTTTTCAGCCGGGTTTCGCCAAAGCTCAACACGAAGGAGTACTGTCCCGGAATGGCCTTGTGGCCCCGGTAACTTCCCTCGATGTACACTTCGGGCGAACCGGGAAGGGTAGCGTGCCTGAGGTCCCATACAAAGCGGTTGAGGCCCTTTTTGGCAGGCAGCAAGGGAGCGCGGGGAGGCGCCCCTTCATATTTCACATAGGTAGTATCGGGTTTCGAACTGAAAGTGCGCACCACCTTGCCTGAGGCATCGCGGATTTCGAGTTTCACCTCAACGGAATCGGGCAATTCGGGCAATTCGTAATACAAAGGCATGCCACTGGCGGGGTTCACCCCGACCAGGGGGTGGGCGCCATTGGCAACCGGGCCGTCCATGCTGCTGTACCAATTCGGGTAAACCGCATTTTCAGGGGTATAGAAATGCCCGCCCGAAACCGGGCCCCGGTACTGCCCCAGCAGGCCCATATCGTCGAGGATCCAATACGAACGGCCCTGGGTGGCCACGATCAAATCACCGAAACGAATTTGCAGGTCGGTAATGGGAACCACGGGGAGGTTGCTTTTCAGGGGCTCCCAGGCCTGCCCGCCGTTGAAGGAAACGTAAAGGCCTGTTTCGGTGCCCGACACCAAAAGGTCTTTGCGTGCGGGGTCTTCACGAACCACCCGCGTATAGGCCCCAACCGGGATACCTGAGCTGATGTTTTTCCAGGTCTTGCCGTAATCGGTGCTTTTGTAGAGGGCGGGGGTATGGTCGTTGAATTTGTATCGGGTTGTGGCGATGTACACCGTTGCCTTATCATGGGGCGATACCTCAATGGCGTTCACCAGGGTTTCGGGCAGGCCTTTGGGCGTAATGTTCTCCCAGTGCTGTCCGTTGTCGCGGGTCAGGTACACCAGGCCGTCGTCGCTGCCCGTATAGATAACTCCTGCCTCGTGTTGCGATTCGACCACGTACGACAAGGTGCCATAGTTCTCTGCCCCAACGGCTTCGTTAGTGTAAGGGGCCCCGCCGTTGCCCTGCTTTTCGTCCTGGTTGCGGGTGAGGTCTGGGGAGGCAACCTCCCAGGAGTGCCCTTCGTCACGGGTTCGTAATAGGTACTGGGCCCCGTGGTAATACGTGTTGGGCTCATGCATCGACTTGATGATAGGGGCGTTCCAGTTAAACAGGTATTTCATTTCGCGGGCCGGCAAGCCCAGGTACAAGTTGGGTTCGATCATCACCAGGGTGCCCACCTTGGCCTTTACGTCGAGCAATTCCACATACCCCAGGTAACTGCCCCCCATAACCTTGACCGGGTTTTTGGGGTCAAAGCCCAGGAAGGCGCTTTCTCCCCCGGCCGAAGCCTCCCAGTGCTCAAAGCCGATACCAGAGCTGCCCATGCCAATGCTCGCAATTTTTACGGACGAATTGTCTTGCTGCCCGCCATAGATGTTGTAAGGCCAGAGGCTGTCGGTCGATATGCGATAGAATTGTGCAGTGGGCATATTGTCCTGGGCCGTCCAGGTGGCGCCGCCGTCAAAGGTTATCTCCGCTCCGCCATCGTCAGAAATCACCATGTTTTTGGAGTTCTTCGGGTTAATCCACAAATCGTGGTAATCGCCATGGTTCGAGTTGATTTCCTCCCAGGTTTTACCCCCGTCGATAGAACGGTAGGTACCTGCACTCATCACGTAAATGGTGTTTTCATCGAGTGGGTCGGCAGTAATTTCGATATAGTACCAGGCGCGCTGCAGCAGGCGGTGGTCGTCACTCACCCGGCCCCAGCTTTTCCCGCCGTTGTTGGAGGTAAAGAGCCCTCCTTTTTCCTGTTTGGAATCGCTTTCGATCAGGGCGTATACCCGGTCGGAATTGGCCCGGGAAACGGCGATGGCCATCTTGCCCTTTTCCTCAGGCAGCCCGGTATGGATCTGCGACCAGGTTTCGCCCCCGTCGGTAGATTTGTAGAGCCCGCTGCCCGGCCCCCCGCTGATTACCTGCCAGGGGGTACGCATGTGTTCCCACATGGAGGCGTAAAGCACGCCGGGGTTGTGTACATCGATGGAAAGGTCGTTGCAGCCGGTACGTTCGTTTACGAACAGCACCTGCTTCCAGGTATCTCCCCCATCGGTGGATTTGTAGATGCCCCGTTCCTTGTTGGGCCCGTGGAGGGCCCCCTGGGCCGCCACCCAAAGGATGTCGGGGTTGTCGGGGTGAACAATTATGCGGCCGATATGCCGTGTTTCTTCCAGGCCCTTATGCTGCCAGGTCTTCCCGGCATCGGTAGATTTGTACACCCCATCGCCGTATGAGGTCATTACCCCTCGGGGGGCGTGCTCGCCCATGCCCACATAGACCACATTGGGGTGGCTCTCTGAGACTGTAACCGTGCCAACCGAGCCCGTTTTAAAAAACCCGTCGGAAATGTTTTTCCAGGTGTTGCCTGCATCGGAGGTTTTCCAGAGGCCTCCCCCGGTGGTGCCCATATAGTAGGTTATCGGATCTGATACCACCCCAGAGGAGCCCGTAGAGCGGCCCCCGCGAAACGGGCCTATATTGCGGAACTTGACAGGTTCCATGTAGGTGTTCAGGTCTTGTGCCAGGGCAGATAAACCAAAGCAGGTCAGGGCAGACAACAGGAAAATGCGTTTCATGGGGTAGGGTTTGAATGGCCTAAAAGTAACGGTTAACCGGCACTTAGAAAACCCTCAGGCCACAAAATCAGGCCACTTTTTTTGTACATTTTCAGAAAATCGGCGGGATGCCTTTTCGGGCTCACCTGCTGCTTGCAATTCGACCCGACCATGAAAACCATGCGCTTATTGATTACCCTACTGCTTTGGTGTTGCTCGATGCCAGCCAACCTGCGGGCCCAGGACAAAGCCGCCGCCCTCGATGCCATGATACTGGAGGGGATTGACCAATGGCAAATACCGGGCCTGGTGGCCACGGTGGTACACGATGGGGAAGTGGTTTTTGAAAAAGCCTACGGGGTGCGCAACCTGCAATCTGGCATCCGTGTCGACCGGCAAACCCTGTTCAATATGGGCTCTACCACCAAGGCCGTGGTTTGCCTGGCTCTGGGTATTCTGGTAGATCGGGGGAAACTCAAATGGGAAGACAAGGTATATGAGCACCTGCCAGAGTTCCAGCTATCTGACCCGTACATCAGGGAAGAAGCCCGGGTCATGGACCTGCTCACCCACAACCTGGGCATTGGCGAGGCCGACCTGCTTTGGGTCATCGACAGCACCTCCACGACCGAAACGCTGAGGCGTTTTGCCGGTACCGAAAAAACCTCCCCCATACGCGGGGGGTTTGTTTACAACAACCTCATGTATGCGGTGGCGGGAGAAATCATCCGCTCCGTTTCGGGCAAGCCCTGGTCGCAGTTTGTGGAGGAGGAGATCTTCAGGCCCCTGGAAATGAGCCATACCGTGGCCCTGGCCTCAGAGATGATCAGTCGCCCGAACCGGGCCACACCCTATACGAATGTGCCGGGGGAAGGGATTCTGGAAACCCCGTACAACCTGTCTGACCAAATCGGGGCGGCCGGTATGATCTATACCTGCCTGGAAGACGTGGAGCACTACCTGCTTATGCTGGAGCAGGGCGGGTTGTACAAAGGTCAGGCCCTGGTAACTCCCGAAACGTTTGCCTTCTTGTTTGAACCCCATACACTGATCGGCAAAGAAGCCTTCTACCCGACCCAGCAGCTCACCCAACCCCACTGGCGCAGTTACGGCCTGGGCTGGTTTCAGCACGACTACCTCGGGCACAAGCTCGACTTCCATACCGGCAGCATTGCCGGGCTTGTCGCCATTGCCGGGATTATGCACGATACCAACACAGCCGTTTACGTAATGGCCAATATGGATCATGCCGAGCTGCGGCATGCCATCCTCTATAAGGCCATGGACCTGTGGGCGCTTGATGCCCCCGACCGCGACTGGCACCGGGAAGTATTTGCCCTGTACGACGGCTTACGCCAACAGGCCGCGCAACAGGAAGATACCCTGGTGGCCCAGCGGCAAAAAAGCGCCCTGCCCCGCCTGCCTGTCGCGGCTTACGCGGGCACCTATTTGCACCCCGTATACGGGCAAGCCCAGGTCGTTCCAACGGCAAACGGCCTCGATCTGATCTTTAACGAGTTTGCCACTTTTCACCTGCAGCACTGGCAGTACGACGCCTTTCGCTCAGACACCCGTAACACCTTCCTATCGCGCCTGATGGTCAACTTTCAAATTGGGGCCGACGGCGCCGTTTCAGAGTTTAAGACACTTGGAAATACCTTTGTTAAATCAACCAAACAGTAATTATCCGATGAACTCAATTTGCAAAATGTTAGCCTTGTCAGGATTACCAGCCCTCTTCGGGTTGGCATCTTGCAACGGAAGAGGCGCCCCGTCTGAAAATGCCGCGCCTTTGCCCCATTACAGAATCGCCTACAACGTTTTGGTCGCCGACAGTCTGCGCCCCGATGACTATGAGATTTTTACCATGGAACTCGACGGGTCAGACAAACAAAATGTGACCGATCATCCCGATGTGGCGTGGACCTACCTGGCCCAGGACAACCGTATTTTTTTTATAAGCGACCGTGATACGGCCTCCCGCACCTTTTTTCTATATGAGATGAAGTTCGACGGGTCCGGCGTCCGAAAAATCAGCGACATCCGCCTGCAGGACAGCTGGATGGATGTGCGAAAAAATGGGACGGAACTGGTGGTGATGCCCCATCAGAGTGTGGATTCGGTGTTCTACCTGCTTTCTGCGGAAGGAAAATTGCTGCGCAAACTCCCCATGCCCGTTCCCTACGTGTCAGACCCGGCCTTCAGCCCCGACGGGGAGTGGCTGGCCTTCAGGGGGAGCAACAAGCGGTCTAAGCGCGAAGCCGGCTATGAAGAAGCCATCTATGTCTCGCGTCTTGACGGCAGCGATCTGGTTAGGATCTCGAATTATCCCGAACAGGATACCACCGCCGAATGGTATGCCTACAAAGCCGGGCCTCCCCGCTGGCATCCCAGTGGCGATTTTATCACCTATCAGAGCAAGCGCAGCGGGAAATACAGTCTGTACGCTGCCACCCCTGACGGGAGCCGGGAGTGGAAACTCACAGAAAACCCCCAATCGGAAGGGTATCATAGTTGGAGCCCCGATGGCCAATGGCTGGCCCTCGATATTGCCAATTTGGAAGAGACCCAGTTCGACATCGGCTTGATGGACTGGGAAACCCAAAAAATGACCATCCTAACCGACTCCGCCTTCCACTACCAACAGGCGCCAACTTTTGTGGAAGTCAGATAGGGGTCAATTTGCGGGAGCTACCGTCCCGGGGTTGAAATGGTTATATTCCGGTATTCCACCGGGCCGTGGTCGCCCTGTAGGTAAATCGGGCCGGGCTCGCCTTCGCGGCTGTCGAGGGCGCCTCCCGTAATCCCGGGGATTATCTGGTTATAGAGGATGGTTTTACCATTGGCCTCCACCGTTACGCGCCGCCCCACCAGGGTAATATCGTACACCTGCCACTCGCCCGGGTTTTTGGCTACGTTTTCACTCGGGGTCAGGAAGCCGTAAATGCCGCCCAGGAAGTGGGAGTTGGGCTCCTTGCCCCGGCTGTCTTCTACCTGAACCTCGTACCGGCCCCGCAGGTATACCCCCGAGTTGGAGCCCTCCGGGATGCGGAATTCAATGTGCAGTTTAAAGTCGGCGAACTTCTCGGCCGTCATCAGGTTTACCCCTGATTGCGGGCTGCTCAGCACCCCGTCTTTCACGACCCATTGGTTCTCACTTCGTCCCGAAGCGGCCACCCAGCCATCCAGACTGTTGGCTGCGAGGAGTGGTTTGGGCTTTGACCAATTGGCAGGTGTATCGTGCAACAATCCGGGGGCCCGCACGCCGCGGAATACATGCGGTTTCCCGTCGTGATCGAGGATATTCCCCTCCATGGTGTCTGCATTGACAGTACCGGTTAATTGCATGTAGTGCGTGCCGATCCACTGGGGCGGGATACTGAAAGAAAACAACCCATCCTTCTGATGCACTTCGGCAACCGGGCGGGCACTGCCTGCAATGCTTACAAAGTGCCCCGTAAGCGCCTTGTTGCCCGATTGCTCCACTTCGAGCCAGGAAGGGAGCCAGTGTTCCCCGTATTGTACTTCCAGGTCCCAACGGCCTACCAGGTTATTGGCCTCCTGGGCCATCACACTTCCGAAAGCCGGCAGGAATGCCAGCGCCCCCAGGTACATTGCAATTTGTTTTTTCATGGATTCTAACATTTAATGCCTCCCTGTAAAAATAGGCATTAATCTGTTTCCGGGACCATCGGGCCCCGGCCCTGTGTTTTGCGTAAATTAGCGCTTAAGCTACCGCTATCCTAAATACCATGATGCAACTCCGTGAGGCCCGCCATCAGGCCGATTTCGAAACTACCGCCAGGTTGGCCGACACAATCTGGCGCGAGCACTATACCCCTATAATCGGCAAGGGACAGGTCGATTATATGCTCAAACGCTTTCAGTCGGCACCGGCCATAGCGAAACAGGTTGCCGGCGGGTTGCGGTACTTTTTGCTGCTATACAACAGCAATCCTTCCGGGTACCTGGCTTTCGAAAAGAGGCAGGATTCCCTGTTCCTGAGCAAGATTTACGTACTAGCCGACCTGAGGGGCAAAGGATTGGGCAGGGAAGCCATGTCTTTTGTGGTAGAGCAGGCCCGGCTTGCCGCATGCCAGCGCATAACCCTGACTGTAAATAAAAACAATGCAAGTTCCATAGCAGCATACCTTCACATGGGCTTTCGGCAGGGCTCTGCCATACAGCAAGATATCGGGAACGGCTATATCATGGATGATTACCTGATGATCCTCGATCTTTAGGGGATTCCACTCCCCCTATCGGCTCAATCTGAAGTTGTCCAGTTTTATGTCGTCCAGGCCATATTCATCGAAGGGGTACTCCATTTGGTCCTGGATATTGTACAGGGAGATCAGGATGAATTCGGTAATGACCACTACGGAGTATTCAATCCACCAAACGTCTTCCACCCCGATGTTGTAGACGATATTCGGGGCGTAAATGACCGGAAATACGTAGATGAAGACCAGGCAATAGGCCTTCAGGGCCTGAGGGGTACGATGGCTATTGATGGCGTAGACATTTTCAAAACCTTCCTGCATGTTGTTCATGAACCGGAAGATGCGGTCTTTGATCTTTGCAGGCATATGTTCATTCAAAGCGAGAATGGTGCCGTGAAGCTCCTGGAAGCCTTCGTCTACCTTGGTCGTATCGGTAGCGCCCCTTTTCAGGAACTTTATGGCTTCTTCGCTGATGTGGTGAATGGCCAATTCCAGCCTGGATTTATCTTCCTCGGGCAGGTTGCGGCTCATTTGAATATAGTGCAATATCGTGACCAGCGACGTGCGGAACTGGCTGAGGTGCTCCAGCGCCTTTTCCCGTCTTTTGAACGCCCCGCGGATGTTGAAGACCAGCGGAAAGATAATCGCGATGCTGAGCAGGGTCAGGTCAACATTGTAGCCCAGGTTATAATGTATAGAAACATACGTGGCAACCACGGAAATCGCCAGGACGACCCAGGTCCTTCGGTTAATAATGGATGTATATAGTTTGATAATCTAAAATTTAGTACATTAAACTTTTCAAAGCTGAATATAGTGAAAAATCGAAACTTACCATTTATAGCCCTGTTGTTTTTCATTGGGCTGACGCCACTTTTGGGCCAGCAGTCTGCCGAACCTGTTGAGACTGCCCCGCTTGCACCTCTTTTCCAAAGCGAAGAACCACTGCCGGTACGACTCAGGTATTCTGACCGCGACATGCGCAAAGAAACCAATGACAGCACCTATATCATGAGCATGATGGGCTACCAGAAGCCCGACGGCACCTGGGACTCCGTGGAAATCAGGGCCCATGCGCGGGGGAACTGGCGCCGGGAAAACTGCTTCCTGACCCCGGTGATGATCAAATTCAAGAAGAAAGATGTGGAGGGGACCGTGTTTGAGGGCCAGAAGGAAATGAAGCTGGTTTTGCCCTGCCAGAACAACGACCAGGGGCAGGATTATGTCATCAAGGAATATATGGCCTATAAATTGTATGAACCGATCAGCCCCTTCCATTTCAAGACGCGCCGGTTGGCCATCGAAATGATCGACGAGAAAGGGAACAAGGCTAAAACTTACCAGATCGAGGGATTCCTGATCGAGGATATTGACGAGATAGCTGGTCGCTTTGAGGCCAACAAAATGAAACGGAACGTGCATCCCCTTCAACAGGATGATCTTACCAGCGTTCAAAACGACTTTTTCCAGTACCTGATCGGCAATACCGATTTCTCCTCGGCTTACCAGCATAACGAAAAGCTCCTCTTCGTGAAAGGGCGGCAGGCCATCCCCATCCCGTACGATTTTGACATGTGCGGGTTGGTGAACGCCAATTATGCGGTGGTATCGGAGATCCAGGGGGAAGTCCTGCAACTGAACAGCGTTACCGAGCGGTTGTTCCGGGGCTTCAAGCGCGACCCTGCCCTGTTCGAACAGGTTCGCCAGCAATACCGCGAGCAACGGGGCGAAATCATGAGGCGCGTAGAGGCCCTCAAAAGCAGTTTCCGCAATGAGAAACAGTATGAGGAAGCCCGCAGTTATGTAGTGAGCTTCTTCGTGTTGCTCGACGACGAAGGCAAGTACCGCTCCGAAATTCTGAATAAGGCGCGCGAAAAGTAACGCTGCCCTCCCAGGGCGGCCTGAATCCTGTTTCAGGATGTCAGGCAGGGCACCCCTGTTGTGCTACGGGGCATCTTACTATTGAAAATAACAGCCAGGGCAGGCCCTCTTCCGGGAGGACCTGCCCTGGCTTTGTTTCCCTCAGAGCCTCTTTTCCCAAACCGGCACTTTCGTCCCTTCTGATATTTATCATAGGCGGGCCGTGGCACCACCCCTATCTTTATCCCGAACCAAATCCCTGAATAAATGAGGTCTGAATCAACAGACAAAAGTTCCTGGGCTATCGGGGGCTGCACCCTAATTGGTATCGGGGTGGGCCTGGTGTATCTACAAACCAATGTGCTCTGGTTTGTCGCATCCATCCTCATCGGGATCGGGGTAGGGCTGTTGCTTTCATCCCTGCTATCGGGCCTGCGGAAGCATTAATGCCCCGGCAATACTTAGGCATGGGAACCCTGCTCAGAAAAATTCGACGCGAATTGCTGGCCAATGGCAGGCTCCGGCATTATATCCCCTACGCCATCGGGGAAATAATCCTGGTGGTCATCGGCATTCTCATTGCCCTGCAAATCAACAACCTGAATGAAAGGCGGATCAGGCGTCACCAGGAGGCAGACATCTATCGCTCCATCAGCCAGCAGGTATCTGAAGACCGGCGCGAACTCGAAGAAGTGATCGGTTTTAACCGCTTCCTCTCCCAAACCCACCGGCGGGCTAACGAAATCATTAGCGCAAAGGATACCGGCAAAACAGATTCCCTGGCCATTTTGGCTATGTTGCTTTCTCAATTTTCCGATTTTCAGCGCAACGCCCGCCTTTATGAAAACCTGGCCTTGAGCGGGCAACTGGTGCTTCTGGAAAACCCGGAGGTGCCGCGGGCCCTGCAACGGCTGGAAATGACCTATACCCAGCTCAACAAGCTGGAAGACCTGCATTGGGATGTGATTATGAATGAATTGTCGCCCGAACTGCGTTCGGCTGTCAATTACAACACCCTCAAAGCAGCCCGGGCCGAACGCCTCTACAGCCTGGAACTTCAAAACGTGGTGGTTGAAAGCATTTATCTGACCCAGGGAAAAGATTCCATTTACCGGCGTGCGCTTTTGGAAATCGATTCACTGCAAGGGCTGCTGAACCGACAACTGGCCGATTAAACCTTTGAGGCAAATCAGGGTCCAAAGATTGTGGATAAGCCCCAAACACCCCCGTATGAGGCTTATTGGGCTATTTTTATATCTTTACCAAATGACTCGTGCGCTTTCCATGATGCTTTCGCTGTTGCTGCTGCTGCAGAGCGCGCATATTACCCTGACCGATCTGGCCGGGTTAGATGAGCTCATGGAGCACGCCCGTTACCACCAGCAGGCGTTTGGCGATAACTTCATCACCTTCCTTTCCAAGCATTACGGCGACCAGAAAGAAGACCACGCCCAAAAACACCAGGAAGAGAAACCCCAACACGAGCAGCTGCCTTTCCAGCAAATGACCCACATGATGGGCATCAATGCGTTTGTGCTTCGCCAGCCTGTGCTTGATTGGGTTCTCCCCCCCGACCCTTCTGGCGACCCCCAGCCTAATTTTTATTATTTCCGCCCCGGTTATTCCGGGTTCCAGTCCGGGATTTTTCAGCCCCCCAGACAAGCATAGGTACTCTTGAGATTCGCATAGTGCGCTGTAGTGGCCCGGGCCGCTGACAGCCCGTTTATCCATACCTGACTTTTTACCCATGCTTCACCGTATTATTCGTTTCAGCCTCCGAAACAAACTGATCATACTCCTGTTCACGGTAGTCCTGATCGGCTTTGGCCTGTACTCCTTGGGGAATATCCCCATAGGGGCCGTGCCCGACGTTACCAATAACCAGGTTCAGGTAATTACCACCTCCCGCAACCTGTCCACCCAGGATATGGAGCGGTTTATAACCTACCCGGTAGAACTTGAAATGGCCAACCTGCCGGGGGTGCAGGAAATCCGCTCTGTTTCCAAATTCGGCCTTTCGGTTGTGACCATCGTCTTCGACGACGACCTGGGCACCTACCTGCCCCGCCAGTTGATAGCCGAAAAGATCCAGGCTGCCTCAGAACGCATTCCGCAAGGGTTCGGCACCCCTCAGATGGGACCGATTACCACCGGGCTGGGGGAAATATACCAATATGTGCTGGACGTGGCCCCTGAAGCCAAAGACCGGTATACCGCCATGGACCTTAGAACCATCCAGGACTGGATTGTGAAAAGGCAGCTTTCCGGCATTCCGGGGGTGGTGGAAGTCAACACCTGGGGAGGCTACCTGAAGCAATACGAAATTGCCGTCAAGACCGACCGACTCAACGCCATGAATGTTACGGTGAGCGATCTGGTGCAGTCCCTGGAAATGAACAACAGCGTGGCCGGGGGCGGGTATATCGAAAAGATCAATCAGGCCTATTTTATCAGGGGCGAAGGCCTGGCCGGATCCCTGGAAGACCTGGAAAACACGGTGGTGAAGTCGGTAGACGGGGTACCCGTTTACGTGCGCGACGTGGCTAGTGTCCGATTCGGGAATGCGACCCGTTTCGGGGCTATTACCGGCAACGGGGAAGGGGAAAAGGTGCTCGGACAGGTCATGATGCTCAAGGGGGCCAATTCGAAGGAAGTAATCGAGGCCGTTAAGGACCGGGTGGAGGCCATTTCAAGCACGCTTCCCGATGGGGTCAGCATCAATGCCTTCCTCGACCGCAGCGAACTGATTGCCCGCACAACCGGCACCGTGGAGGAGAACCTGATTTTGGGGTGCCTCATCGTCATCTTCGTGGTGGTCTTGCTTTTGGGCAACCTGCGATCGGGCCTTGTGGTAGCCTCGGTTATCCCGCTTTCCCTCCTTTTTGCACTGTCCCTGATGTATGTCTTCGGGGTAGACGCCAACCTGATGAGCCTGGGCGCCATCGATTTTGGGATCATAATCGACGGGGCAGTGATTATTGTGGAATACATCGCCTATCGGATCAGTTCGGGGGCCTCTGAACTCGAGAAGCTGGCCCGGGCCGAACGCCGGGCTTTGCAAGATGAAATTACGCTGAAAGGGGCCTCTAAACTGATGAGCTCAGCCGTATTCGGCCAGCTGATTATCCTTATCGTCTTTATCCCCATCCTGGCCCTGAGCGGGGTGGAGGGGAAAATGTTCCGGCCCATGGCCCTCACTTTTAGCTTTGCCCTGATAGGCGCCATGCTGCTCTGTTTCACCTATGTGCCCGTAATGGCCTCTATGGTGCTGAAGCCGGTGCGGGAGAACCGGAAACGGAATATCTCCCAGCGCCTGGTTCCCTGGCTTACCGACCTTTACGGCCCGAGCCTTGATTGGGCCCTGAACCACAAAAAAGTGATCCTGAGCATGGCCCTTGGGTTTTTGGTGCTGGCAGGTATATTGTTTTCGCGCATGGGGGCCGAATTTGTGCCCACCCTCGACGAGGGCGATTTTGTGATCCAGCCCATCCTCAAAACGGGCACCAGCCTGAGCCGAACCATTGAAACCACCACCCAGATCGAAACCATCCTGAAAGAAAAGTTCCCGGAAGTCGATCAGGTGGTTACCCGCATCGGGGCGGCCGAAGTTCCCACAGACCCGATGAGCATGGAAGAGAGCGACGTGATTATCACCCTCAAGCCCCCATCGGAGTGGGTCACCGCCAACAGCAAGGATGGGCTGGCCAACCGGTTCAAGGAGGCCCTTTCCGTAATTCCGGGCATGGAGGTTGAATTTACCCAACCCATTGAGATGCGCTTCAACGAGTTGATTACAGGGGTCAGGGCCGACATCGCCATCAAGGTATTCGGGGAAGACCTAAGGACCCTGGCACGCCTGGGAGAACAGATACGCGCTCAGGCCGCCAAGGTACCGGGGGCGGCCGACATCACCGTGGAAAAAATCGAGGGCCTGCCACAATTAAATGTTTCTTACGACCGCACAAAAATTGCGCGGTTCGGGCTTAACATACAAGACATCAACGACATGCTTTCCCTGGCCTATGCCGGCCGTATTGTGGGGAAGGTCTTTGAAGGGGAGCGCATGTTTGACCTGGCGATTCGCCTCGATCCAAGCCAGCGCAACGACCTGGAAGAGATCGAACAATTGTACATCGACCTGCCCGACGGCGGCAAGGTGCCCCTCGGCGCGGTGGCCCAGGTCAGCTTCCAGGAAGGGGCGGCCAAGATTTCGCGCGACAATACGCGAAGGCGTCTGGTGGTGGGCATCAACGTGCGCGATCGCGACTTGCAGTCTGTCGTAGACGATGTGCAGGCACTTATCGAAGCCAATATTACCCTCCCTCCTGGATACAGCATTACCTATGGCGGGCAGTTCGAAAACCTGCAGAGTGCCAAGGCCCGCCTCAAGATTGCCGTGCCCATTGCCCTGGTATTGATTTTTCTTATGTTGTACTTTGCCTTTAACTCCATAAAAGAGGCGCTGATCATCTTCTCAGCAATACCCCTCTCAGCCGTGGGCGGGGTGCTGCTGCTCTGGCTGCGCGACATGCCCTTCAGCATTTCAGCCGGGGTGGGCTTTATCGCCCTATTCGGGATAGCCGTGTTGAACGGCATTGTTTTGATTGAGCACTTCAAGGAACTGCGCCACGAGCGGGATGAAGACATCGAACTGCTCATCAGGCAGGGCGCAGCTGACCGGCTCCGTGCCGTGCTGCTCACGGCCTCTGCGGCGGCTTTGGGCTTTTTGCCCATGGCGGTTTCGACCAATGCGGGGGCTGAAGTGCAGCGCCCCCTGGCAACGGTGGTGATCGGCGGTCTGGTAAGCGCCACCCTGCTAACCCTTATCGTACTCCCCGTTCTGTATTCCATATTCAGCAGAGAACATGGCCCGAGGATTTGGGTAGGCAAAAAAATCAGGAATACGATGGCCCTTCTGGCCTTTCTGGGCCTGGCCGCCCCGCTGCAGGCGCAGCAAGAAGGTATTGGCCTCGACAGCCTGCTGCGTTTGGCAGAAAGCCAGAACGCAGGACTGCAGGCTTCCCGGATGCGATGGGAGTCGGCGGATGCCTTTAAGGGTACGGCTCTTGATTTTAACAAGACTGAATTCTTTTACGGGTACGACAATAATAACCTGGCCAATGGTTTGCCACTTGAAGTTTTCGGCCTGCGACAGGGGTTCGAATTCCCGACCGTATATGCCAAAAGGTACAAGGCAGGTTATTATTCTGCCGAAACAGCCCGGAATCAGTATGAAACCGATCAACGCAAATTGAACCACCGCATCAGCAGCTTGCACAACCGGTTCTTGGTTGCCCGGCAGAAGGCAACCATTTACGGGCACCTGGACAGCCTGTATCTGGCCTTCGCCAGGGCTGCAGACCGGCGCTTTGAACTGGGCGCCACCAATTACCTGGAAAAGGTGACTGCGCGCTCTCGCCAACGCCAGACCCACCTGAAGCTCGAAGCGGCCCAAACCCTTTCAGGGATCCTGCGACAGGAAATCCTTAGCCTGGTGCAGGCCGACGTCCCGTTAGCCCTGGCAGACCCCGAGCCCGAAAGACTGTTGATAAACGCCCCGGAACTCGGCAACCTGCCCGAAGTTCAGCTGCTTGGCAATCGCCTGCTGGCCCAGAAGTACGCGCGCCAAACCGAAGTACACCGCCTGCTGCCCGACCTCAGCGTGGAATACTTCCAGGGCAATAACAGCGCCATAGACGGGGCCCTGGAAGGTTACAGCCTGGGCGTTAAAATTCCCTTGTTTTTCAACGGGCAGGCTTCCCGAATACGCACCGCGCGACTAGCCGAAACCGCCCTGGCGGAAGAGAACAAAGACATCGGCATCAGGCTCCAATCGCAGCTCGAACAATACCAGGCCCAATTGCGGCAGCACAGTGAGGCTATGAGCTATTACGAGCAGGAAGGCAGCGAACTGGCCGGGGCCATCCTCAAAGCCGCCGAGAGCAGCTTCCGAAATGGGGAAATCGATTTTTTCCAATACATCCAGAGTCTGGAAAACAGTTACGAAATCAGGATATCGTATCTCGACCAGCTGGAACTTTACAATGCCACCGTCCTGAACATTAACTACATTACTTATTGAAAACCATGAAGTCATCACCTAATCTCTATAGGCCCGCCCTGCTGGTGCTGGCCATCCTGATCGCATCGTGCAACGGAGCCGATAAATCGGCCGCGGCCGGTGAGCCCGTGCCGGACGACGGCCTGATTCGCGTGAGCAAAGCGCAATTCGAATCGAACAACATGCTATTGGGTCATCCGTCCCTGCGAGACTTCCCTGAGGTATTGCAGGTAAGCGGCATGGTAGACGTGCCCCCTGAAAACCGTGCCTCGGTAAGTGCCGTGAGCGGCGGGTTTGTTCGTGACCTCTCCCTTCTTATCGGCGACCGGGTGCGACTCGGGCAACGCCTGGTGACCCTCGAAAATCCGGAATTCCTGCAACTGCAGCAGCAATACCTGGAAAACGTGGAACAACTGCCCTTCCTGAAATCGGAATACGAGCGCCAGAAAACTTTGTTCGAGGAGAGGATCAGTTCTGAGAAGCTTTTCCTGCAGGCCGAAAGCCAGTACCGTACGGCCCTGGCCCGTTCCAACAGCCTGGGGCGGCAAATCGAACTCCTCAATATTTCCCCGAAAGCAGTTGAAGCCGGCCAGCTCAGCTCGGTAAGCCCTGTATTTGCTCCTATTGACGGATATGTCACCAAGGTCAACGTTAGCAAAGGCTCCTTTGTTTCGCCTGCAACCGAAATCCTGGAAATTGTGAACAGCGACCACCTGCACCTCGAGCTGATCGTCTATGAAAAGGATATACAGCGCGTGCGCATCGGGCAAGAGATCCGCTTCAGCCTCCCGGAGCTTTCCGACACCCGGTATGAGGCCCGGGTCCACCTCATCGGCACGGCCCTGGACGAGAACCGCGCAGTAAAGGTACACGCCCACCTCAAAGACGAAAAGCAGGCCCATTTTCTGGTGGGGATGTTTGTGCGGGCACAGATCCAAACCGACGGGGCAGAGCAACGCCAGCACTTATCTCTTCCCGAAAACGCGCTGGTAGCTGCCGGCGGGGCCACCTATTTACTGGCCCTGGAAGAAGCCTCTGAAACGGGGTACGCCTTCCGGCAGGTTAAAGTGGCCGTGGCGGCAACCGCTGAGGGCTATACGGCCCTGCAGCCCGGGTCAGGCCTGACCGAAGACAGCCAGGTGCTGGTGCAGGGGGCATTTAACCTGGTAAGTGCGCAGTAAGGGAATCGGAGGCAAAGCGACATGCGGCAAATAGGGATATTATTTCCCCCGGGCCTGACGTAAGCGGTGATACACCTGACGAAGTTTCTGCTTGAGCTCGAAATAGTAAAAAACGACAAGTCCAGTCAATCTCGACTTAAGGTGGCGTTTATCGTACAGGACGTGGTATTCAAAATTGTATTCGATATTCGCCCACCGCTGCTTATAGCCATAGGAAGCCTTTGAAAGGTCAAAAACCTCATACCCGTGGGTGATCGCCCATTCGATCTTTTTCAGATTCACGATGTTGCCGATCCCGTATTGACGGAATGCCTGGTCGTAAGAAGGGATCGCAGCGAACATGATGTTATCTGCGTGGTAATTGACCGAAATGGCAATGGGTTTGCCATTTCCGTAAATAACGAAAAAAGAGGCCTTGGATTCATTGATCATGTCAAAGAGCATATCGTTGTACCAGGCACGTATTTCTGTAGGGGTATGGCTGTTTTCAGTAGATTTGCCCTCAAAGGATTGAGAAATAAATCGGTAAAGGCTTTCCAGCAAATTATCAAACTCATCCCGTTTGATATCACTGTAAAAAACCCGGTATTCAATGGTGAACTCACGTTCCAGCTTGGATTGTCTGGCAAGGATGGATTTCCGGCCTTTGTTGCTAAACTGGCAATTC
>JBNKGM010000029.1:0-37172 GCA_050289825.1 Robiginitalea sp. | reverse complement strand
CGTCTACGCCGCCCAAGTCGATAAAGACCCCGTACGAAGTAATGTTCTTGACAACCCCTTCCAGCACCTGCCCTTTCTCGAGCTGGCTGATGATTTCTTTTTTCTGCTCCTCGATATCGGCTTCGATGAGGGCCTTGTGAGAAACGACCACGTTCTTGAACTCCTGGTTGATTTTCACCACCTTGAATTCCATGGTTTTGCCCACGTATTGGTCGTAATCGCGAATCGGCTTCACGTCGATCTGCGAACCGGGCAGGAAGGCCTCGATGCCGAAGACGTCTACGATCATACCTCCCTTGGTGCGGCATTTTACAAAACCGGTAACCACCTCTTCCTTGTCGTGGGCTGAGTTTACACGATCCCAGGCCTTGATGGTGCGGGCCTTGCGGTGCGAAAGCACCAGCTGGCCGTTGCGGTCTTCGCGAATGTCGATCAGCACCTCCACCTTGTCGCCAACCTTCAGGCCGGGGTTGTACCGAAATTCGTTCAGGGAGATTACCCCTTCCGATTTCGCGTTGATATCGATAATCGCCTCCCGGTCGGTCAGGTGGGTAATGACCCCCTCTACCACTTCCTCGTCGGCGGTATCTACAAAATTCTTGGTTACCAGGTCTTCGAATTCCTTGAGTTTGGCATCTTCGACCCGCTCAATACCTTCTTCGTATTTGGTCCAGTCGAAATTGTCCAGGAATTCCTGGGGATCCTGTTGTTGTACGGGCGCTTTAGCCTGCTTTTCGGCGGCTGCGGATTCTACCGCTTCGGCGCCTTTATTGGTTTCAGCCATGTGCTGATTTGATTTGTATCCCGAAGTACCTCAAGAGTCCGCTTTTCCTTCGGAAGTCGTTATCGTGTTTTGGTTCAGTCCCTTTTCCTCTTGATTCCTAGCTAAAAAGGTGTGCAAAAATACAATTTATAGCCCATTTTGCAAAGCATTTCTCCCAAAGGTTGGGCAGGGGCCTTATTTTTTAAAATCGCCCCGTGCCGGGTAGCCGCGTTTCTGTATCTTTAAAAGAGATTTTTAACCATTAAACCGCAAGAAATGAGCGTTAAGGAAAAATACCAGCCCGTGCTGGATTTGGGCCAGCAACTCGGCGTGCGCAACGGCGATGTTCAGGTAGAAGGAGGCGTGCTGAAGATTAAGGGATTAACCCGCACCCAGTACGAAAAAGACATTCTCTGGGACAAGATCAAGGCCCTGGGAGGCGAAAACCCGGCCGACATTAAAGCCAACATTACCGTAGAAGACAGCTCGGTCTACCACCGCCATGTGGTCAAAAGCGGAGAATCGCTGAGCAAGATCGCCAAACACTATTACGGCGACGCCATGAAATACAAGAAAATATTCGACGCCAATACCAATATCCTCAAAAACCCCGACCTGATCCACCCCGGGCAGGAACTGGTTATACCGAACCTCTGATCGGAAGGTGAGAAAAGATGCGTGAAGGGCGCCCCGCGAATGGGCGCCTTTTTTATTTCGCCATCAGACGTTCGGCGTGGGCGTGCACCCGCTCAAACTGTTCTTTGAGACCCATGTCGCTGTTGTCGAGCTCAATGGCATCGGCGGCTTTGCGCAAGGGGGAAATCTCCCGGTTCGAATCGAGGTAGTCGCGCTGGCGTACATTGTGCAGCACCTCCTCGTACGATACCTGGTCGCCCCGCTCCAGCAATTCCTTGTACCGGCGGCTGGCCCGTATCTCGGGGCTGGCGGTCATAAAGATTTTCAGGTCGGCCGCCGGCAACACCACCGTGCCGATGTCGCGCCCGTCCATTACCACCCCTCCCTTGTTGCCCATAGCCCGCTGCAGGGCCACCAGCTTTTCGCGCACCGGCCCCAGGGCCGCCACCTGGCTTACCTGGGAGGAGACCTCCAGGGTTCGGATCTCTTTTTCCACATTGCGGTTGTTGAGCACAATTTCAGAGCGTCCCGTCTCGGGGTTCAGCTCAAAGCGCAGGTCTATTCCGGGCAGGCGGGCTTGCAGCGCCTCGGCCTCGACCCGGTCGCCAATCAGGCCCGCTTCCAGGGCAAATAGGGTAACTGCCCGGTACATGGCCCCGGAGTCGATGTAGACATACCCAAGGGCCTGGGCCAGCTGGCGGGCCAGAGTGCTTTTGCCGGTAGAGGAATGGCCGTCTATGGCGATGGTAATTTTTCGCATGCGCCAAAAATACGGATTATAACCAAGTGGCTGTCCTGAAAATCATCCCCGGGGCAGGTCAGAGTGTTTTGGCGTGTTTCACCTTCTGGTCGGTAATGGCCAGCTCGAGCACCTGGTCCATCTCGGTCACGTAGTGGAAGGTGAGCCCTTTCAGGTACTCTTCCTTGATCTCGGCCACGTCGCGCCGGTTTTCCTCGCAGAGGATGATCTCCTTGATGCGCGCCCGTTTGGCCGCCAGAATCTTTTCTTTGATGCCGCCCACGGGCAACACCTTGCCCCGCAGCGTAATTTCGCCTGTCATGGCCAGGCTTTTCTTCACCTTGCGCTGGCAGAAGAGGCTCATCAGGGAGGTTAGCATGGCGATACCCGCACTGGGCCCGTCTTTAGGTGTGGCGCCCTCGGGTACGTGAATGTGCACGTTGTACTTTTCGAACACCTCGGGGTCTACGTCGTATCGCTCGGCATTGGCTTTCAGGTATTCCAGGGCAATGGTAGCCGACTCCTTCATCACCTTCCCGAGGTTCCCCGTAATATTCAGGGTGCCTTTCCCCTTGGAGAGGATCGATTCTATAAAGAGGATATCGCCCCCCACGCTGGTCCAGGCCAGGCCGGTAACCACCCCGGCCACCTCGTTGTTCTCGTATTTGTCGCGCTCCATGCGGGGCGGCCCGAGCACTTGCAGCACGTCCTCCTCGGATACCTTCACATTATAAGCCTCTTCGGTGGCAATGTTTTTAGCCGCGTGGCGCACCATTTTCGCGATCTGCTTTTCCAGGCCGCGCACGCCCGACTCGCGGGTGTACCCCTCCACGATCTTTTCGAGCTGACGCTTGCCGATTTTGAGGTGTTCGGGGCCCAGGCCGTGTTCCTTGAGCTGCTTGGGCAGCAAGTGTCGCCTGGCGATTTCCACCTTCTCCTCGATGGTATAGCCCGTTACGTTGATAATCTCCATCCGGTCAAGCAGGGCCGGCTGTATGGTCGACAGGTTGTTGGCCGTGGCGATGAACATGACCTTTGACAGGTCGTAGCCTACTTCCAGGAAGTTGTCGTGGAAATCGTTGTTCTGCTCCGGGTCGAGCACCTCCAGCATGGCCGAGGAGGGGTCGCCCTGGTAACTGGAAGACAGCTTGTCGATCTCGTCGAGGATAAAGACCGGGTTCGAGGTGCCGGCCTTGCGGATGCTCTGGACAATACGGCCCGGCATGGCCCCGATATAGGTTTTGCGGTGGCCCCTGATTTCAGCTTCGTCGCGCAGGCCACCCAGCGACATGCGCACGTATTCCCGACCCAGGGCTTCGGCCACCGATTTGCCCAGGGAGGTCTTGCCGACCCCGGGAGGGCCGTAGAGGCAAAGGATGGGCGATTTCATGTCGGCCCGCAGCTTGAGCACGGCCAGGTACTCCAGGATACGCTTTTTGACGTCTTCGAGGCCGTAATGGTCGCGGTCGAGGATACGCTGGGCACGCTTCAGGTCGAAGCGGTCCTCGGAGTACTCTTCCCAGGGCAGTTCGAGCAGCAAATCCAGGTAATTCCGCTGGATGGAATATTCGGCCACCTGCGGGTTCATGCGCTGCAACTTGCCCAGTTCCTTTTCGAAGTGAGCGGCTACGGCCTCACTCCAGCGCTTTTCCTGGGCCTTGGCTTCCAGCTCGTCTATTTCCTCGTCGTACGAAAGGCCGCCTAACTCTTCCTGAATGGTCTTCATCTGCTGGTGCAGGAAGTATTCGCGCTGTTGCTGGTCGAGGTCGCTGCGCACCTTTGATTGCAACTCGTTGCGCAACTCCAGTTTCTGCAATTCGGTGTTCAGGTGTTTGAGCACGGCCAGGGCCCTTTCCTGCAGGTTGCCAATTTCGAGCAATTCCTGTTTTTCGGCCACACTCAGGTTCAGGTTCGACGAAACAAAGTTGATCAGGAAGGGATTGCTCTGGATGTTCTTTATAGCGAAGGCCGCCTCGCTCGGAATATTCGGGTTGTCTTTAATGATCTGCAGGGCCAGCTCCTTGAGTGAATCGATGATGGTGGTGAACTCCACGCTTTCCTCGTCGGGCCGAACTTCGGCCGTGTCGCGTACGGTGGCAGTCAGGTAGGGCTTTTCGGTGAGGATCTCGGCAATCTCAAAACGCTTCTTGCCCTGCAGGATTACCGTGGTGTTCCCGTCGGGCATCTGCAGCACGCGCAAGATGCGGGCCACGGTACCCAGGGTATTGATGTCCTGGATACCTGGGGCTTCCACGGTTTCGTCCTTCTGCGACACCACGCCGATCACCTTTGAGCCCATGTTGGCGTCCTTGATCAGGTGGATGGAGGTATCTCGACCCGCAGTGATGGGGATCACAACGCCCGGAAAGAGCACCGTATTGCGAAGCGGAAGAATCGGCAGCACCTCAGGCAGCTGCTCGTTGTTCATTTCTTCTTCGTCTTCGGGGGTGAGCAGGGGTATAAGCTCCGAATCGGTTTCCAGATCCTGAAGCGACAGTTTGTCAAATGTGGTAAATTTTGTAACTCCCATAGGTTTTTTTCGGTCATTCTGTCACCTGCGGACAGATTTCAACGGTTTCGAGGCTAACCCTGTATTTTATAACGATTTCATTTTCAATTAATTTCACCCTACAGGTCTGCCTTTCTTCGCTAATACATGGCAATTCCTGTGCCAAGGAGCCGACAGGCCTTGCGCGGAAACTGTAACAATCCGTAAATTGATTCATCTATAAAGCAAATGACAACATCTTTTTGAGCCAACAGACCGAACATACTGATGTTTTGTTGCAAGCCTGCATGCAGGGCGACCGACGAGCGCAGACAGAAATCTACGACCGGTATTACCGGGCAATGTACAACACGGCCCTCCGCATCGTAAAAGATTCCGCAACGGCCGAAGATATCATGCAGGAATCATTTCTGAGTGCGTTTACCAAACTCGGCACCTTTAAAGGCGAAGTAACCTTCGGGGCCTGGTTGAAGCGAATTGTAATCAACAACAGCATCTACCAGTACCGCAAGGGTCTGAAACACCAGGAAGAAGGATTAGAGCGTGTATTATACAAGGTCGAAGACAAGGACGTAACCGAGAGTGATTCGGGGCGTACGGAACGAATGGCTCAAAAAGTGATGGAAACCCTGAACGAACTCAAAGACAATTACCGAATTTCTTTGACCTTACACCTCATCGAAGGCTATGATTACGAAGAAATCTGCGAAATCACGGGGATGAGTTACGGCAGTTGCCGCACCACCATCTCCAGGGCCAAGGAAAGTTTGCGAAAAAAATTGACACTATCAGAAAGCGTATGAACCAGAAAGACAACATAGAATCCCTCTTCGGGCAGTTGCAGGGTGCCTTTGACCAGGCCGAACCGCCTGCCGGGCATCGCGACCGGTTCCTGAGCCGGCTTGAAAAGCCGTCCCCGGGCGTGGTACCCCTGAGGCGCAACTGGTGGAAACCCCTTTCCATCGCCGCCTCGGTGCTCATCCTGGTTGCCGCCTCGGTATTCCTCATGCGGCCCGAGTCGAGCCTGGCAGCCCGGGTGGCTGAAATTTCCCCGGAGGTTTCGGAAACTTCGAGCTACTTCGCCAACCTGGTGAACCAACAGGTTAAAGCTCTGGAACTGGAGAGCAGCCCAGAAGCACAACCGCTGATCACCGCTGCTCTGAACCAACTGGATCAGCTGGAAGGCGACTACCGAAAAATGGAACAGGACCTGGTGGCAGGGGGCAATAGCAAACTAATCCTCAGCGCCATGATCCGGAATTTCCAAACCCGCATCGATCTGTTGCAAGACGTGATGATGCAAATCGAACAAATTAAACTGTACAAAAATGAGACCCATGCTACTCAAACCATTTAAAAGACTCCCCCTCTTCCTGGCCCTGCTGGCCGGCCTGGGGATCTCACATGCCCACGAATTTCAGGGCAAACAAACCAAGGAAAAAACCATTAAGAAGGAATTCAAGGTAAACCCCGATGCCCTGCTGAAAATCGAGAACAGCTACGGCAACCTGGTCCTCAATTCCTGGGACGAAAACCGGGTGGTTATCGAAGTGACCATTACCGCCAACGGCAGCAACGAAGAGAAAGTTCAGCGCAAGCTCGACGAGATTACCGTAGAATTCGAAGCCAGCGCCGATATGGTATCAGCCCGGACCCGCTTTGAGAAAAGCAGCTCCTGGGGTTGGTGGGGCAAGAACAACAACGTGAACATGCAGATCAACTACACGATCAAGATGCCCGTCAAGAATTCGGTACACCTGAGCAACGACTACGGCAACATTACCCTCGACCGCGTAGACGGGCATGCCAAGATCAGCTGCGATTACGGGCGGCTCGACCTGGGCGAGCTCAGGGGGCGCAACAACCAGCTGAGCTTCGACTACACCTCCAAGTCGCGCATCGGGTATATGAATTCGGGACAAATTAGCGCCGACTACTCCGGGTTTACCGTTGAGAAGGCTGGCGACCTGAATATCTCGGCAGATTATACGAATTCCACGGTTCTTAAGATGGACAACCTGGTGTATTCGAGCGATTACGGAGACCTGGAAGTGAGCGAAGCCGGTAACATTCAGGGCGCGGGCGACTACATCAACGTGAAGCTGGGCACCATCCACGGCAAGGTCGACATTGCGGCCGATTACGGCTCCATCAGCATCGATCGCCTTGCTGAAGATGCGGGCAGCATTAACCTAAGAACCGATTATACCGGCATCAAGATCGGGTACGACCCGGCCTACCATTTCGATTTCGAAATCAGCACCGAATATGCCGGGGTAAAAGGGAAGGAAGATTTCAACATCAGCATCAGCAAGGAAGACAACAGCTCTCGGTATTATAAAGGCTTCTACGGCAGTGCCGAAAGCGGCCGCACCATACGCATCAACAGCGAATACGGCAGCGTGTCGTTTGAACGCCGGTAAAAGAGCCCTTAAACGCGATAACACTATGAAAAAAACAGTTTTGCTGGCCATGGCCAGCCTGAGCCTGAGCCTGCCGGCTGCCGCCCAGTGGGGCAACCACCGGGTCAAGGGCAATGGAGTGGAAACTACCGAGAAACGCCAGGTTGGCACCTACGACGGCATTAGCGTAAGCCATGTGATCCAAGCAACCCTGGTGCCGGGGGCCGAGGGCGAACTGCTGCTCGAAGGGGAAGAAAACCTGCTGGAACATATCATTACAGAGGTGTCGGGCAACCACCTGACCCTGAAGGCCGAAAAAGGTTACCAGCTCGAACCCAGCCGGGGCTCGGCGGGTATTCGGATCAGGGTGCCCGTGCAAGACCTCCAGGCCCTGGAAGTGAGTGGGGCAGCCCACCTTTCAGGGAAAGGCGGGTTTACCTTCGCAGACCTGGAGATCGACGGTTCAGGGGCCGGGGAAATGGACCTTGAATTCAGTGCGACCCATCTGGAAGTAACCGTTTCCGGCGCCTGCGAAATTGCCCTGAGTGGCAGTGCCGAAACCCTTGAAATCAGAGGTTCCGGGGCATCAGACCTGAATGCCTACGAATTGCAGGCCCGGTCGGCCGAGGTGCGGGTTTCGGGTTCGGCAGACGTCGAAATATCGGTAAGCGAATCGCTGGATGCCGAAGTTTCCGGGGCCGGCGACCTGCGATACCGCGGCAGTCCGGAAAAACTGCAGAGTCGCGCCTCCGGGGCCGGCAGCATCCACAAAAGCTGATCGGATTCTGACCAAGAACAATACACCATTAACCAAAAAACGAATTACATGAAACGCACCGTTCTTTTAGCCGCCGCATCGCTGTTGCTGGCCTACAATCTTAACGCCCAGTGGGGCAAACGCATCAAAGGAAGTGGGAACGAGGTTACCGAGGAGCGCTCGGTAGGATCGTACAGCGGCATCGCCCTCTCCGGCTGGTTCGACGTGGAACTCGTGGCCGGAACCGAAGGCCGCATCACCCTGAGAGGCGAAGACAACCTACTCGAACACCTTGAAACCGAAGTGAAAGACGGCGTACTGCATATCAGGCCCGAAAAAGGGTATAACCTGCAACCGTCTTCCTGGAATGGCAAGGGCATTCTGGTGACCGTGCCCGTGGAATCCATCAACCACATGGCCCTTTCAGGCTCGGGCGATATCACCGGAAAAACCCGGCTCAAATCTGACCGCATTTACGTAGCCATGTCGGGAAGCGGCGACATTACCCTGGAGGTAGAATCCGGTTCTATGGAAGTGGCCCTGTCAGGGTCGGGCGACATAGCCCTGAGCGGCGCTGCCGACCAGGCCGAAATCCGGGTTTCGGGTTCAGGCGATGTAAAAGCGTATGAGCTGGAGGCCCGCAATGTAGAGGCCATTGTGGCCGGTTCGGCCGATATCCGCGTTACAGCCACCGAATCGCTTATGGCCCGGGTGTCGGGATCGGGCGACATCCATTACCGGGGCAACCCGGTCAAGCTCGATACCAAAACGAGCGGGTCGGGCGACGTACACCGTGGCGAGTAAAATTCCATCAAATACGAACAGTCGACGAAAGCGGGCCTGATGCCCGCTTTCGTGTTTCAAGGCCTTTTCGGAACGCGCAGCAGCAGCACGATGCCCAGGGCAAAGAACAGTCCCAGGAAAATGGTGGCATTGCGCATGCTGCCTGTAAACTGGGCCACAAAGCCGTAGAGGAATGTGCCTATTACGATACCGATCTTTTCCGATACGTCAAAAAAGCTGAAGAAGGAGGTGGTATCTTTGGTTTCGGGCAGCAGTTTCGAATAGGTAGAGCGCGAAAGGGCCTGAATGCCCCCCATCACCAGGCCCACCGCCCCGGCCGCCGTGTAAAAATCTACAGGCGTGCGCAGCGAATACGCGTATATGCAAATAACCAGCCATAGGCCGTTCACGATAATCAGCGTGCTGATGTTGCCAATTTTGCTCGATGCCCGGGCCGTGAGGGTGGCCCCGAGTATGGCGACTACCTGGATCACCAAAATACTCACGATCAGGCCGGTGGTGCGCTCCGCGTCAGAGCCCCAGGCAATTTCTTCCTCCCCGAAATAGGTGGCGATCAACATCACGGTTTGCACGGCCATGCTGTACACGAAAAAGGCCCCCAGGTAGCGCTTCAGGCGAACCGCTTCCCGCAACTGCCGCCATACGCCCTGCAGTTCGCGGAACCCGTTGAAGATGATGTGGGTGCGGGCGCCCTCTTTCTTAAAGCCTTTGGGCAGGTGGTAAAACGTGTACTGGCTGAAGCCGATCCACCAGATGCCCACCGAAATAAAGGAATACCGCATAGCCAAAAGTTCGGCCGACTGCCCCCCGTCGTCGGTTATACCGAAACGCCCCGGGGCCATGACCATGGCCAGGTTGAGTACCAGCAGCAGCACGCTGCCGGCATACCCCAGCGAAAACCCCCGGGCGCTCACCCCGTCTTGCTGTTCGGGATAAGCGATATCGGGCAGGTAGGAGTTGTTGATGGCATAGCTCACCCAGAACCCGACCAGGCCCAGGAAATAACAGATCAGGCCGAGGTAGATGTGCTCGAGCGAAAACCAGTACAGGCCCACACACGACACCCCGCCCATGTAGCAAAAGAATTTCATAAAGGCCTTCTTGTTGCCCAGGTAGTCGGCAATGCCCGAGAGCAGGGGCATTACCAGGGCAATAAAGACAAAGGCTGCCGAAGTTACGTAGCTGATCAGGGGGGCCCGGGCAATGGCCCCTCCGAAGACGTGCACCTCCTCGATGCCGGCCGTGCGGAACAGGGCCCCGTAATAGATAGGAAAAATAGCCGAGGCAATCACCAGGCTGTACACCGAGTTGGCCCAGTCATAAAAGGCCCAGGCGTTCAGCAGCCTAGGGCTCCCTTTGATGGCAAGCGCTTTGTCCATAAATAAACCATTCCGTTACGAATGGTTTCAATATACGATTATTTACGAGGAGGCCGCAGGTCTCTACTGGAAGCTGGTTACCCCAAATTTCTGAGCTTCGGCCTTGGCCGCCGGGGCCCATTGGGTCAGGTTGGAGATGCGGGTCTCGTTAGAGGGGTGGGTGCTCAGAAACTCGGGCGGGGCCCCATTGCTGTGGGCATTCATCCGCTTCCAGAGCTCAGCGGCCTCGTCGGGGTTGTAGCCCGCAATGGCCATGATCTGCAGGCCTATACGGTCTGCTTCAGTCTCATGGCTGCGGCTGAAGGGCAGCATAACCCCTACCGTTGAACCGAGCCCATAAGCCTGATTAAAGGCATTGCGCGTTTCTGGATCCTGAATGGCGATATTGCCGGCCACGGCCCCGATCTGCTGCAGGGTGCCCGCGCTCATGCGCTGGGCCCCGTGGTCGGCCAGGGCATGGGCCACTTCGTGCCCCATCACCACGGCTATGCCGGTTTCGCCCTGGCAAATGGGCAATATGCCGGTGTAGAATACAATCTTGCCACCGGGCATGCACCAGGCGTTCACCGTCTCGTCCTGCACCAGGTGGTATTCCCAGCGGTAATCTTTCAGGTAGCCCGGATACCCATTAGCAGTAAGCCAGCGCTCGGCCGCGGTGGCAATCCGCTGGCCTACCTTTTCAATGGTGCGCACGTCGGCCGTGCCTTCGACCACCTTATTCTCTTCCAAAAACTGGTCGTATTGGGCAAAGGCCATTGGGAATACCTGGCTGTTCGGATAAAAGTTTAGGGTGCTTTTTCCCGTAAAGGGATTGGTCTTGCAACCTGCAGCGGTAAGCAGCAGCAGCAAGAGGAATCCTGTCTTTTTCATGGCAGTGCTATTGGGTTTGTGTTCACTGGAAAATACAAAAAATCAAGCGCCTATAATGTGCAATTCGCTGAAATTTTTGTTTACCACAATGGTGTTGTCGCCATTGAGGCGCACGGCGTCGAGAGACACTTCCTCGTTGTCTACCTCGATGCTCTCGATGCGGAACGGCAGGCCGATCAGGTTTACCTTGAAGGTCTCGTAGGGGGTAATAAAGGTCCCGTCTTTATATTGTTGGATGATGAGCTCCTTATCCTTCCCGCTCAGGCGGAAATTACGCAGGCTGTACTCCCCTTTCCGGTAGTCGTACCCGTCCTGGGCGTCTTCGTACACGGTGGATTGCTCGATGCCCTTTTTGTAGTACACGTTCAGGGTAAGCTGTTCGATCTTTTTCTCGCCCACGTATTGCTGCACCGGGTATTTCGGGATGATGGCCCCCTCTTTGATAAAAAGCGGGATCTTGTCGATATCGGCGGCAATCCACTTCTCGCTGCCCCCCTCTACGATCTCGCCCGTCCAGTAGTTGTGCCAGCGCCCGCGCGGGATGTACATACGGCGGCCCTTGGCATTGGGCTCCTGGATGGGGCAAACCAGAATCTGTTCTCCGAAAATGAATTCATCGGTGCGGAAGTGGGTCTGGGCATCTTCCTGGTCGTAGTAAACGAGCGATTTGAGCATGGGCACCCCTTCGCGTGCGTACTTCCAGAACATGGTATACAGGTAGGGCAACAGCTGATAGCGCAGCTCGATGAACTTGCGTACAATGCCGGTTACCTCCTCGTCGAACGACCAGGGTTCCTGGTCGCCGTGGTCACCGCTGGAATGCACCCGGCAGAACGGATGGAACACCCCGAGCTGTACCCAGCGGGCGAAGAGCTCCCCGTTGGGCTGCTCGGCAAAGCCGCCAATGTCAGACCCCACAAAGGAATAGCCGCTCAGGCACATGCGCTGTACCTGCACATTGGCGATCCAGAGGTGCTCCCAGGTGGCCACGTTGTCGCCCGTCCAGGTGCAGGAATACCGTTGGGTGCCGGCAAAGGCCGCCCGGGTAATCACAAAGGGTCGCTTCGGGAACACGGTTTTTTTCACGCCCTTGTAGGTGGCCCTTACCATCTGCATGCCGTAGACATTGTGCGCCTTCCGGTGGCTGCAGCGATGGCCGTCATAATCGTGCCGCATGTCGAGGGGGGCTGTCTTGGTGGGCACCTCCATCACCGCCGGCTCGTTCATGTCGTTCCAGACGGCGTGTACGCCCGAATCCTTGATGAAATCTTCGTACAGCCCCGCCCACCAGCGCCGTACCTCCGGGTTCGTGAAATCGGGGAAGCTGCAGGGGCCTGGCCAAACTTTGCCGGTCATCAGCGGGCCGTCGGCCCGCTTGCAGAAGTAATCGTTCTCGAGCGCTTCCTGATACACCCAGTAATCGCGGTCGATCTTGATGCCCGGATCTATCATCACTACGGTTTTAAAGCCGCTGGTCTCCAGTTCCTTGACCAATTTTTTCGGGTCGGGGAAGCGCTTTTTGTCCCAGGTAAAGCAGCGAAAGCCGTCCATGTAGTCGATGTCGAGGTAAATGGCATCGCAGGGGATCTTCAGCTTCCTGAAATTCTTGGCAATTTCTTTAACCCGCTTCTCGGGGTAATAGCTCCATTTCGACTGGTGATAGCCCAGGGCCCACAGGGGGGGCAACTCGGGAGTGCCAGTCAGGTCGGTGTACGACTGCACCACCTTAGAGAGGGCCGGGCCGTAAAAGAAATAGTAATTCATCTCCCCCCCGTCAGCCCAGAAGCTAGTCACATTGCGGCGTTCGTGGGCAAAGTCGAAGTGGGTACAGAACGAATTGTCAAAAAAGATGCCGTAGGCCCGGTTGTTGTGCAAACCGATATAGAAAGGGATTGCCTTGTAGAGCGGGTCTTCTTCCTTGCCGTACGCATACTGGTCGGTGACCCAGTTGGTTACCCTTCGCCCCTTCAGGTTCAGGTGGGTGGCTTTGTCACCCATCCCGTAAAAGCTCTCAGAGGCCTGGGTGATCTTACTCATCTTAACGGTGTTGCCCCCGTATTCGTAATTTTCTTCCCAGTGGAAGCCGAGTTCGTCTTCGTTGATGATGTGCCCTTCAAGGTCTGAGATCTGCACGCGCATGGTCTTCTTGTCGACCAGCACCTGCAGGCGGGAGGTATAAATGCGGTAATCGGTCGGGGTAATTTCGTCTTTGAGTTCGTCGTACCCGCGGCTCGCCTGAGACGAAATGGCATAGGAGAAGTCGGGCTCAAAATTGTAATCGGTAGCGTAACGAACCCGCAGCACGCTGTTGCGGATCACAGAAATTTGCAGCACTACCCCGTTCTCGCTGGTAAAGTAAAATTTGCCGGCATCCCTGCGAAAGTCGACTATCTTGTTCGGGTACAGATTCCCCTTGTATTCCAGTTCGGTATTCGTAATCATAACCGCTCGTCATTAAGACCCACAAAAGAAAGACTTTCGCCTCAGATAGTGAAATGATTGGGCGGGCATTTATAAACTACAACGTTTGCGATTGTCGTTTTACCGGAAAACAACCAACCCCAGGGGCGGCAGGTTTACTTCAATGGAGCGCTCGAAGCCGTGCCAGGCGGTTTTGCTAATGCGTGCCGTGCCATTTAGCATGCCGCTGCCCCCGTATCGTTCTTCGTCGCTGTTGAAGACCTCCCTGATCTGCCGGGTTTTGGGCACCCCGATCCGGTATTTTTCCCGTGGCACCGGGGTCATGTTGCAGGCCACTATGAGGTCGTCTTTCGGCTCATGCCCCTTGCGGATGAAGGTGAGCACCGAATTCTCGGCATCGCCGTAATCGATCCAGCGG
Organism: Robiginitalea sp.; assembly: GCA_050289825.1. Classification (GTDB taxonomy): domain Bacteria; phylum Bacteroidota; class Bacteroidia; order Flavobacteriales; family Flavobacteriaceae; genus Robiginitalea. The sequence goes on along the minus strand of JBNKGM010000029.1, from coordinate 23,474 downwards.
AAACCTTCGTGGCTGTACTGCTTTTCATACAGGGCCGGCTGGGTCCGGTACAGGGCGTTCAGGTCTTTCACCAGCTCCTGCACCCCCTTGTGGAAATCGTATTGCAAGAGGTGCCAGTCGAGGCTTTGCTGGAAGTTCCATTCAGACGACTGCCCGAATTCTCCGCCCATAAAGAGCAACTTGCTGCCCGGGTGGGTGAACATATATCCAAGGAGCAGCCTCAGGTTGGCAAAGCGCTGCCATTCATCCCCCGGCATGCGGTACAGAAGCGATTGCTTGCCGTACACCACCTCGTCGTGCGAGAAGGGCAGCATAAAGTTCTCGGTAAAGGCATAGGTCATGCTGAAGGTAATGGCATTCTGGTGGTATTTGCGGAAAACCGGCTCCTTTTTGAAGTATTCGAGCGTATCGTGCATCCAGCCCATCATCCATTTCATGCCAAAGCCCAGGCCGCCCAGGCTCACCGGTTTGCTTACCCCCGAAAAGGCGGTCGACTCTTCGGCTATGGTCTGCACCCCTGGGAAGTTTCCGTACACCTCCGAGTTGAGCTCTCGCAGAAAAGAGATGGCTTCCAGGTGTTCATTGTTCCCGTATATGTTCGGTTCCCATTCCCCGTGCTCGCGTGAATAGTCGAGGTAGAGCATAGAGGCCACGGCGTCGACCCTCAGCCCGTCAATGTGGTACTGGTCGAGCCAGAACAGGGCATTGCTGATCAGAAAGGCGCGCACTTCGTTGCGCCCGTAATTGAAGATGAGGCTTTTCCAGTCGGGGTGGTAACCCCGCCTGCGGTCGGGATGCTCATACAGGTGGGAGCCGTCAAACAGGCCCAAACCGTGGGCGTCTTCAGGAAAGTGGGAGGGTACCCAATCCAGGATTACGCCAATGCCGTTCTGGTGCATCGCATCTACCAGTACTTTGAAATCTTCGGGTTTCCCGAATCGGGAGGTCGGGGCAAAATACCCGGTGAGCTGGTAGCCCCACGAGGGGTCGTAGGGGTACTCCATAATGGGCATGAACTCCACGTGGGTAAAGCCCATTTCTTTCACATAGGCCACCAGTTCGTCGGCCATTTCGAGGTAAGTCAGAAATTTATCCCCCCCGTTTTTCCGCATCCAGGACCCCAGGTGCACCTCGTACACCGAATAGGGCTTGTCGAGGCCATTGTGGTTGATGCGGTTTTTCATCCAGGCGCTGTCTTTCCAGCTGTGCTGGGCCTTCCAGACCACCGAGGCGGTGTTGGGCGGGTGTTCGCAATAGCGGGCATAGGGGTCGGCTTTCTCGGTCTTCACATCGCCCAGGTGCGAATGGATTTTGTATTTGTACAGGGTACCCTGGTCGAGGCCCGGGATAAAGCCTTCCCAGATGCCGCTGGCATCCCAGCGCACATTTAGAGGGTGCTCCCCCTCCAGCCAGTAGTTAAAGTCGCCCACCACCGAAACCGATTTGGCAGACGGGGCCCAAACGGCAAAATAGACGCCTTTGACCCCGTTTACCTCAACCAGGTGCGAGCCCAGCTTTTCGTACAGTCGGAAATGCTTGCCGGCCTTGAACAGGTTTATGTCGAAATCTGTAAATAAACTATGCGGGAGTACTTGGCCCATAATGGTGGTCAGGATTTGTCGTTAATGATACTTCGGATCCCTTCCAGGGGGATCACAGCCCAGTCGGGGCGGGAATTCATCTCATAGCCGAGTTCGTATACCGCCTTTTCGAGCATGCAGTATTTGAGCAGGAAAATGCGCTCGGCATTGTAGCCGATATCGATGTTGTGGTCCTGGATCAGCTGCACATAGGTTTCCATGAACACACCTATAAAATAGCGGTAAAGCAATTCGCCGGCCTTGAAGAGCTCTTGTTGCGAGTATGGATATTTATCGGGGTTTAGGAACAGGGTGGCATACACCGCGTAGTGGAAGGAGCGGAAGATGCCTGCTATGTCTTTTAGCGGGGGTTGCTTCACTTTCCGGTCGCGGATGGTGCTCTCGGGCTCCCCTTCAAAATCGAGGAGGTAAAAATCGTCGCCCTTCACCAGAATCTGCCCCAGGTGGAAGTCGCCGTGCACGCGCAGGCGCTCGCCTTTGAGCTTGGTCCAGTCGAAAGTGAGGAACCGCCGGCGTATCTCGTCTTTGCGCGCCAGGAATTCCCGGGCCAGTTCCAGGGTCTTGCCTTCGAGCCGGTCCATGTTGTTCTCCACGGTGTTGATCCGGTTCTGGAACATGTAGATGAGGCGGTTTTTGAGCCATACCTCATAATCGCCGTTGAAGTGGGAAGGGGTAAAGCCCGTGTCTTCGAACTCCGAGCCCAGGGCAATGTGCATCTCAGCCGTACGCCGGGCCATTTTCTGAAGTTTCAGGAAGATGTTAAGCCCGGCCCAGTCGATGATTTCTGGGGGCACGTCCCTGATCTTCAGGCGTTGGAACAGCTCGATCTCGGGCAGTTCGGCCAGACTGATGTTTTTGATCTGCAGGTTGCTGAATACCTTGTGGAGCTCGCCCAGCATGTATTCCCAGGCGTCACCCTGGTTGGGCACCATCTGCTGCATGAGGGCGATGGTGATGTCGTCCCCGTCTGAATCGATGAGGCTCAGGCTGCCCTGGTAGGCCGGTGTATTCTTATAGCCCTTCCGGTCGCTGAGGAAGCGGCTCATCTCGTAATCGGGGTTCTTGTCGGCGTAGATGCGTCGGAAAAACTTGAGCACCGAAGCGTCGTTGATAATCACCGAGGTATTGCTCTGTTCCAGGCCCATGAGGCGCGAGCTGGCATAGGGTGCGGGGGCGAAATTGAGGCTCCGGTGGTAGCGCACCATAGTAGTGTCGTTGGGTACGGCGTTCGAGATGCGCTCGTACACCAGTTTGCGGAAGGCCTCCAGGTTTACGGCGTCTATAATAAAGCCTTCCTGTCCCTTGATGCGAATGGGGAGGATGCGGTCTTTCTTTGCGAAATTGGCGTCGGAAACAAAGGCAATGGGCAAAAAGTAATGCTGGTAGAAGGCCTCCTCGAAATTCACTTCGAGGAGCAGGCCGTAGTACACTTCTTCCCGCTGCTGGATGCGGAAATACTCCTGGAGCTCGATGTACTTCAGGGTGCTCGACTTGCCGCCGTACCAGCGCTGTTGCTGAACATAGGTCTCCAGGACATCCGAGAGGAAAGCCTTTACGAACCGGCTGTCTTCCATGAGCCCCTCCCAGGGCTGATCGCTGGTAAAGATGTTTTCGGGCTTGGGTGCAGTATCCTTTTTCGGCATATCGGGTTATCCTCTAATGTGAAACACGTGCATGGGCAGGTTGGGGTGCAGCTCCACGAAATTCCATTCGTCCCGCCAATGGTATGCCGTTTGGGTAATCAGGTCGTACATCTCCAGGGAGCGCGGGCCCCGCCCCATGGCGCTAAACGGCAGTTGCACATACCCCTGCTGGGTGTTGTTTGCATCGAGGCTTATAACCACCAGCACCTCGTCGGTGCGGGCGTCGTCCCATTTGTAAAAGGCCAGCAGGTTCGGGTTTTCAAGGCCGCAGAATACCAGGTTGTTGGTCTGTTGCAGGGCAGCATGCGCCCGGCGGATGTGGTTCAGCCGCCCGATGATGTGGGTGAGCTTGTTTTGAAGGGTCCAGTCCCAGTGCCGTATCTCGTATTTTTCCGAATCGAGGTATTCTTCCTTGTTGGGCATGGGCTGGCTCACCATGTATTCGTACACGGGGCCGTAAATACCGATGTTGCCGCACAGCATGGCGGCCAAAGCATAGCGGATCATGTGCATGGCCTCCCCGGCGTGCTGCAGGTGATACGGGTTAATGTCGGGGGTGTTCGGCCAGAAATTAGGCCGGTAGTACTCCCGCATCTCACCCTGGGTAAGCTCGACCATGTAATCGATAATTTCCTGTTTGTGCACACGCCAGGTAAAATAGGTGTACGACTGGGAAAAGCCCTGCTTGGCCAGTTGCTGCATAATGCGGGGGCGCGAGAAGGCCTCGGCCAAAAAAAGCACGTCGGGGTCCTTTTTCTTGACTTCGGCAATGAGCCAATTCCAGAAAAAGAAGGGCTTGGTGTGCGGGTTGTCTACGCGGAAGATCTTCACCCCGAACCCGACCCACTGCAGGGTTACCTCGAGCAGTTCCTGCCAGAGCGCCTTGTAATCCTTCGATTCAAAGTAAAAATTAACGATATCCTGGTATTTCTTGGGCGGGTTCTCGGCGTACTGAATGGTGCCGTCGGGCCGCTTGCGAAACCACTCGGGGTGTTCCTTGATGTACGGGTGGTCGGGCGCTGCCTGAAAGGCCAGGTCCATGGCAATTTCCAGGCCGTGCTCCCCCGCCTTGCGGATGAGCCGCTTAAAATCGGCCTCGGTGCCCAATTCGGGGTGCAGGTGGCGGTGCCCCCCGTGTTTCGAGCCAATGGCCCAGGGCACCCCGCAGTCGCCGGGTTCGGCCGTTGTTTTGTTGTTTTTGCCTTTGCGGTTGAGCTCCCCTATGGGGTGTACCGGGGGCAGGTAAACCGTATCGAAGCCCATCTGGGCGATGCGCGGCAGCAGCCGCTCGCAGTCCTTGAAGGTGCCGTGTGCCCCGGGATTCTGAGACGCCGAGCGCGGGAAGAATTCGTACCAGGTGCTGAAATTGGCCCTTTTGCGGTCTACATACACTTCCAGGGGTTCTGAGGTATGGGCGAGGAGCCGCTGAGGATGCTCCAGGAATAGTTCGTGCAGGCGCCTGGAAGTCGCCACCTCAACAGCTTCTTTATAGCGTGCTTCGTCGGGAAAACAAGCCGCAAATTCGCGGGCATACCCGGCATCGGCCCCCGAGGCGGCCCCGGCCAGGTATTCCAGGTACTGTACCCCGTCGAGCAGCTCGCTGCGCACGTGCTGGCCGTCGCGCAGCTTGGCTTCGATGCCGTGCTGCCAGTTCAGGGCGTAGTCGACCCAGCCCCGTATTTTATATTCGTACAAACCCTGTTTTTCGACGGTAAAGGCAGCCTGGAACCGGTCGTTCCCGAGCGGTTGCATACGCACCTGCCGCCACTGGCGCCCTGACTGGTGTTTGTACAGCACCTCGGCCTGCATCACATCGTGGCCGTCTGGCAACACGTCGGCCGAAACCGTAACGGTCTCGCCCACTATTCTTTTGATAAAAAAACGGCCGCACTCTACCTGTGGGTGTACGGCATCAATTACAACGCGTTCTTGTCGCATCATGTCAGATTCGCTTGGCTAATGCCTAAAAGTAGGCATTTCTCCCTATTGCGGGCAAGACTTATTTGCGGGCCCTGCCTCAGCCGATTGCGTCAAGCGCCACGGTTGCCCGGTCGTGCACCCGCAGGGTGAGCAAGCCAGACAGTACCATGGCACATCCCCCGATGATAAGGGCGTAAACCGGCTCGCCGTCGAAGAAGGCCTTAACCAAAAAGCCCAGGACGGTGGCGGCCACCATTTGGGGGATGACGATGAAAAAGTTGAACACCCCCATGTAATAGCCCATTTTCTTGGGGGGCAGGGCCCCGGCCAGCATGGCATAGGGAATGGAAAGGATACTTGCCCAAGCGACCCCCACCCCGATCATGCTCAGCAGCAGCCAGTCGGGGTCGCTTATAAAATAGACCGATATCAGGCCCAGCCCGCCCAGGCAAAGGGCGATCAGGTGGGTGAGCTTGCGGCTGGTTTTTTTCGCCAGCAGGGGCAGCAGAAAGGCCACTATGGCCGCCACGCCGTTGTAGACCCCGAAGAGGATGGTTACCCAGTCGGCCCCGTCGTTGTACACTTGGGAAGTGGTGTCGTGGGTACCGTACACATGGCCGGTAACCGCCTGGGTGGTATAGATCCACATCGAGAACAGGGCGAACCAGGAGAAAAACTGGACCCAGGCCAGCTGTTTCATGGTCTGGGGCATGTATAGCAGGTCGGTCATAATGGTCACAAAACCGGTGCGCCCGCGCCGCGCCCGTACCAACGAGGCCAGTAAAAACAGGCAGCCCACCACCCCCAGGCCCAGGGTCAGGATAAACAGCTCCTTCTGCAAGTTAAAATAGTAGGGCACCGAGGTGGCCAGAATGCCGAAAATGACCAGGGCCAGGCCGTAGTCTTTCAGTTTGACAATGCGGTGGCGGTTTTCCGCCTCACTGATCTCGGGCGCTTCAAATTCTTGGTTTTCAGCGAATTGTTCCAGCTCCTCGGGGCTGTATTCGGTCGACCGCCAAACCGTCCAGAGGACGGCCAGCAAAAACACCGCAGCCCCCACGTAAAACGACCATTTCACCGAATCGGGAATCATTCCCTCGGGGGCCGTATTGCTGATACCGAGCCAGTTGGTGAAGACCCAGGGCATCACCGAACCCACCACTGCCCCGATGCCGATAAAGAAACTCTGCATGGCGAAGCCCAGGGTGCGCTGGTCGCCGGGCAGGTTGTCGCCCACAAAGGCGCGGAAGGGTTCCATGGAGACGTTGATGGAGGCGTCCATGATCCAGAGCATGCCGGCCGCTACCCAGAGGGCCGGGGAATTGGGCATGATGCACAGGGCAATGGAGGCCAGGATGGCCCCAACCAGAAAGTAAGGGCGTCGCCGGCCGAGCCGGGTCCAGGTGCGGTCGCTGAAATAGCCGATCACGGGTTGCACCAGCAGGCCGGTAACCGGGGCGGCGATCCAGAGGATGGGGATTTCTTCGACCTGGGCGCCCAGGGTTTCAAAGATGCGGGAGGTATTGGCGTTCTGAAGGGCAAATCCGAATTGGATGCCGAGAAACCCGAAACTCATATTCCAGATTTCCCAAAAACTCAGGTGGCGCTTTTTCATAAGAAAGATGGGTTTGGCTAAAATCACAGGGGCAGGCCTGTGCTTTGATTTAAAGATAGCTTATTTTTGGGATGCGCGCGACAGCTTGGGCCCGCAGGGCTTTGCGGCTGATCCCCGACGTATTTTATAAGTGCTTGATTGCATGTTTTTTACACATAAATTTAATTTTTGGAACGCTTTTTGAAAACCACCCCATAAGTCCCGGTTACCGGGTGTAAACCGCAAAACAATACCATTATGAAAAGATTCAGCCTTTTACTCAGCCTGGCAATCGTATTTTTCACCCTCTCGTGCGAAGGGCCTGCCGGCCCTCCCGGCCCTCCCGGATATGACGGGCTCGATGGCCTGGACGGGATAAACATCCTCGGGCAGGTATACGACATAACCGGTGATTTTACCCCCGGGAACAATTATACCCTGTTTTCGGTATTTTCAGACGACGCCCCATCAGTGGAAGTCTTTGAAACCGACGTAGTGCTGGTGTACATCCTCTGGGAACAGGTAGACGACCCCAGCGGCCCCATCGACGTGTGGCGCCTGCTGCCCCAGACCCGCCTGCTCAACCAGGGCATTTTGCAGTACAACTACGACCACACCTTTTTGGATGTGAGCATTTTCCTGGAGTCTGACTTTGACCTGGGCACCCTGTCGCCCGGCGATACCGACAACCAGACTTTCCGCATTGCCATTCTCCCGGCCGACGGGGTCGGCGCCGCCAAGCTCGACGTCACCAACATGCAGGCCGTGCTCGATTACCTGGGCGTCCAGGAATCAAAAGTTCCCGAGGTTTTTGCCCGGAACTAATCCTATATTGTTGTTAAAAACACCCCCGCCATTCGGGGGTGTTTTATTTTCCGGCCTATTTTTGGAAGGATTGCGTACCCTGCGCGTCCAACTTCAAAAAAAAACAGCACCTATGAAACCCATCATTTTCACCCTGGGCTTGTTGCTCACCCTGGCCTGCAAGGGGCAGACCCACGACAAAACGGGCCAGGCGACCTCACATGCGCAAAGCGAGGCGGCATTCGCCGTACAGAAAACCGATGCCGAGTGGCGCGCCCAACTCAGTGAACTTTCCTATGCCGTTTTGCGCAAAGGGGGCACCGAGCTAGCCGGGTCGAGCCCCCTGCTCGACATACACGAACCGGGCACTTTTGTGTGTGCCGGCTGCGGCACCCCGGTATTCAAGAGTGAACAAAAATACGAATCGGGCAGCGGCTGGCCTAGCTTTGACCGCGAAATCGAAGGGAATGTGGCTTTCAGTGTCGACTCTTCCTTCGGCATGAGGCGCACCGAAGAACACTGCGCGGTATGCGGGGGCCACCTGGGCCATGTTTTCGACGACGGGCCCCGCAAGACCACCGGCAAACGGCATTGTATCAACGGGGCGGCCCTGAAATTCGTGCCCGAAGACCAGAACTGATTTAAAACTATGGAACCCATCTATACGGAATTCCTGAACAGCGCCCGGTCTGAATTCGAGCGCTACCGCATGCTGGGTGAGGCCGCCATGGCCCAGCTCAGCGACCGGGAACTGTACCTCCAGCCCGGCCCGGCCGACAACAGCGTGGCCGTGATCGTAAACCACCTGGCAGGCAATATGTTGAGCCGTTGGACCAACTTCCTGGCAGAAGACGGGGAAAAGCCCTGGCGCAACCGGGAAGCCGAATTTGGCCCTCCGCCGGCCACGCGCGAAAAATTAGCGGCGCACTGGCAGGCCGGCTGGGACTGTTTGTTCATGGCCCTGGAGACCCTGGGCGGGGCAGACCCGGATGCGAAAGTGCTGATCCGCAACCAGCCCCACAGCATCCCCCAGGCCGTACTCCGGCAGCTGGCGCATTACGCCTCGCATGTGGGGCAGATGGTCTATCTGGCCAAAATGCTGAAAGGGCCGAATTGGGAGTACCTGAGCATTGCCCCTGGACAGAGCGAGGCCTTTAACCGGAAGCTCTTCGGACCTGGCTCACAACCCGCCTAACAAACTGGTTTTCAAAAGGGTGAAAAAACCCTGATCGGGCAGGCTGCGCAGGCCTTCCCGGGGGTGGCGGCATTCAGATTGGTTTCGTACCTTTGCCGGGCAATCATTGAGAAACAACACCACTATGAGCACCTTTGATGTCATTGTGCTGGGCAGCGGCCCCGGCGGGTATGTAACAGCCATCCGGGCTTCCCAACTGGGCCTGAAAACGGCCATCATCGAAAAGGAAAACCTCGGGGGCGTATGCCTGAACTGGGGGTGCATCCCCACCAAGGCCCTACTGAAATCGGCCCAGGTATTCGGTTACCTGCAACACGCCGAAGACTACGGCCTTAAGGTGGCATCGGCTGAGAAAGATTTCGGAGCCGTGGTCAAGCGCAGCCGCAACGTGGCTGATGGCATGAGCAAAGGGGTGCAGTTCCTTATGAAGAAAAACAAAATCGAAGTGATCGAAGGGTACGGTACCCTGCAGCCCGGGAAAAAGGTAAGCGTGAAGGGGGCCGACGGGAAGGAAACCGTCTACGGGGCTTCCCACATCATCATCGCCACCGGGGCCCGCAGCCGAGAATTGCCCAGCTTGCCGCAAGACGGCAAGAAGGTGATCGGCTACCGCGAGGCCATGACCCTGGAGAAGCAACCCGCCAAAATGATTGTGGTGGGCAGCGGGGCCATTGGCATCGAATTCGCTTACTTCTACAATGCCATGGGCACCGAGGTTACCGTGGTGGAATTTTTGCCCAACATAGTCCCGGTCGAAGACGAAGACGTTTCCAAGCAACTGGAGCGCAGCTTTAAAAAGGCAGGGGTCAAAATCATGACCTCGTCTGAGGTCACCAAAGTAGACATCTCCGGGGCTGGCGTAAAGGCCACCGTGAAAACCCCCAAGGGAGAAGAAGTGCTGGAGGCCGACCTGGTGCTTTCGGCCGTGGGCATTAAAACAAACATCGAAAATATCGGCCTCGAGGCCGTAGGTATCGCCACCGACCGCGACAAGATCCTGGTGAACGACTACTACCAGACCAACATTCCCGGGTATTACGCCATTGGCGACGTAACCCCCGGGCCCGCCCTGGCCCACGTGGCCTCGGCAGAAGGCATCCTCTGCGTGGAGAAAATCGCCGGGCAGCACGTTGAGCCGCTCGATTATGGCAACATTCCGGGTTGTACCTACTGCTCCCCCGAGGTGGCCTCGGTAGGCCTCACCGAGAAGAAGGCGCGCGAAGCCGGGTACGAAATCAAGGTGGGCAAGTTTCCCTTCTCGGCCAGCGGCAAGGCCAAAGCCTCAGGCAACTCAGACGGTTTCGTAAAGGTGATTTTTGACGCTAAATACGGCGAATGGCTCGGCTGCCATATGATCGGCGCCGGGGTAACCGACATGATCGCCGAAGCCGTAGTGGCCCGCAAACTGGAGACCACCGGGCATGAGGTATTGAAAGCCGTTCACCCGCACCCCACCATGAGCGAAGCGGTTATGGAAGCGGTGGCCGACGCCTACGGGGAAGTGATACACATTTAACCGAGCCCGATCGAACTCAAGCTTGTACCATGCTGAAATCCCTGAGAATTACCGCCGTTTTGGAAGGCATCAGTTACCTGCTGCTGTTTACCCTGAGTATGCCCCTGAAGCATTGGGCCGGCATCGGAGAGCCGAATATCTATATCGGCTACGCCCACGGGTTCCTGTTTATCGCCTACCTGGCCATCGCCCTGCTGGTTTGGAAAGAGCGGGCCTGGCCCGGAAAGGTTCTGGTGTACCTGGTACTGGCTTCCCTTTTGCCCTTCGGGACCTTTTACATTGAAAAACACTTTTTGAGGAAGCAGTGAGAACCGGCCTTGCCGGTTGCGCTCAGATGTTGATTCAGAGAAAACTACGGATAGCCAGGTCGTAACCCGACAGGCCAAAGCCGAAGATCACGCCTTTGGCCCCGGCCGAGATATACGAACTGTGTCGGAAAGGTTCCCGGGCGGCCACATTCGAGATGTGCACTTCGACCACCGGCGTTTCAATAGCCTTTACCGCGTCGCCTATCCCGATTGAAGTATGGGTGTAAGCCCCGGCGTTGAGCACGATGCCGTCGTAGCTGAACCCGACTTCCTGCAGCCTGGAGATGAGTTCGCCTTCGATGTTAGACTGGTAGTATTCCAATTCGACACCCGCAAACCGCTCCCTGAGGCTGCCCAAATAGTCTTCAAACGATTTTGCCCCGTACACTTCGGGCTCCCTCTTGCCGAGCAGGTTCAGGTTGGGCCCGTTGATGATAATGATCTTCATGGTTGTAAATGTAGTAAAATGTGCGGCAAAGCCCTTCATTGGCGAACAGGCATAAAAAAAGCGGGGATGAAGGAATCCCCGCTTCGAATCGAAGAAAGGCGCGATCAGAGATGGTAAAGGAGCCCGAGGGCAACGGTTGACCAGGTACCGCCGCTTACGCTTACCCCCGTGTAGGAGAGGGTGAGCTGCAACAGGTCGCTCAGGGCGTAGCCCGCTTGCGGGCGGTAATAAAACCCACCGTCGTTCCCGTCATTTATACCGATGGCATAGCCCAGGTCGGCACCCAGGGTAAACTGGTCGGTAGCGTGGAACCGGCCGGCTGCCGCCAGGGGCAAAAACTGCACATCGTCAATTTCAAAGCCCGATACTGTTTTACCAAAGGCATTGGTTAGGCCACCCGCCACCCCGGCGTCGAACTGGTCGGCTACCTCCCAGAGGTAAACCACATCTACCCCGATGCTGAAACCGGAGACATCGGCCGCATCACCCACCGGCAGGGCGATATGCCCGCCAAGGGAAAGCCCTTCCTGGGCCTGAACTGCTAGTCCCGCAGAAAGCAGGGCCATAAAAAGCATTACTTTTTTCATAAGAATGGTTTTAGTGTTGTATAAGAAAGGTACGCAAAACTTTGAAAGGTTGTACCCCACCACAACCAGAGACGAGGGGTAAGCCCAGGCTTTCCTTAAGGCTTTGCCTTATATTTGGGGGGTGAGATGGAACGACGCCCTTGCCGATTATACGCATTACCTCCGCCTGGAGCGGGGGCTGGCCGACCATTCGGTGCAGAATTACCGCCGCGACGTGCAGAAACTGGCCAACTTTGCGCCTGAAGCCGACCCGGCCACCCTAGACCGGGCCGTGCTGGAAGGGTTCGTGCACACCATTTCGGGCCAGCTGCAGGCCCGCTCCCAGGCCCGGATTTTATCGGGGCTGCGCGGGTTTTTCGCCTACCTCATCTTTGAAGGGTACCGCAAAGACAACCCCATGGAACTCATCGAATCCCCCAAAATAGGCCGGAAGCTGCCCGACACCCTTTCCGTGGCAGACATAGACCGCGTAATCGGGGCCATCGACCGGTCGCTGGCCGAGGGCGAGCGCAACCGGGCCATGCTCGAAACGCTGTACGGTTGTGGGCTGCGTGTATCAGAATTGCTCGACCTGCGCCTGAGCGACCTCTTTTTCGAGGAAGGGTTTATCCGGGTAACCGGGAAGGGCAACAAGCAACGTTTTGTGCCCGTGGGGTCGTTTAACCAGGGGTGCATTAACCTGTACCTGCGCGAAATAAGGCCGCACTGGAGCCCCAAAAAAGGGTGCGAAGACCTGGTTTTTTTGAGCCGGCGAGGCGGGCGGCTGAGCCGGGCCCTGGTGTTTGCCGTGGTTAAAGACCTGGCCGAAAAGGCCGGCATCGGCAAACGCATCAGCCCACACACCTTTCGGCATTCCTTTGCCACCCACCTGTTGCAGAACGGGGCCGACATCAGGGCCATACAGCAAATGCTGGGTCACGAAAGCATTACCACCACCGAGGTGTACATGCACGTAGACCGCACCCATCTCTCTGAGGTGGTGCAGCGCTTCCACCCGCGAAAGGGGCTTTAACGGATATAGGGGTTTGCCTGCTCCGGGGCAGTTTGTATATTAGGCCCCTAACTAATCAGATACCCATGAATCTACGAATCGCATTGCTGGCTTGCGCCTGCGCCGCCGGGCTTCACGCCCAGGAAGAGGCTATGAAGGAACTGGACGCCAAATCCGCGACCTACGGCGACATTGCCCTGCAGATCTGGAACTGGGCCGAGATGGGCTACCGGGAAGAGAAGAGTTCTGCCCTGTTGCAAAAAACCCTGGCCGATGCCGGGTTCAAGATAACGAAGGGCGTGGCCGGCATCCCCACGGCCTTTGTGGCCGAGTACGGGAGTGGTTCGCCCGTTATCGGCATTTTGGGCGAATACGATGCCCTGCCGGGCCTTTCCCAACAAGCAGTACCCGAAAAAAAGTCGGCCGGGGGCGCCGCCGGGCATGCCTGCGGCCACCACCTGTTCGGCACCGCCAGCACGGCGGCGGCCATTGCCGTGAAAGACTGGCTGAAACAAAGCGGCCATTCTGGTACCATCCGCTTTTACGGCTGCCCTGCCGAAGAAGGAGGGTCGGGTAAGGTATACATGGTACGCGCAGGCCTGTTCAACGACCTGGACGTGGCCCTGCACTGGCACCCGGGGGCCAACAACGACGCCGACGCCGGGGCTGCCCTGGCCAACAAATCGGCCAAATTCCGTTTCCACGGTATCTCGGCCCACGCAGCTGGGGCACCGGAACGGGGTCGATCTGCCCTGGACGGGGTGGAGGCCATGGACTTCATGGTAAACATGATGCGCGAGCATATCCCCCAGGAGACCCGCATCCACTATGTGATCACCGACGGAGGCAAGGCCCCGAATGTGGTGCCCGATTTTGCAGAGGTGTACTATTACGCACGCCACAACAACCGGCAGACGGTTATCGAAGTGTTCGACCGTATTGTTAAAGCTGCCGAAGGGGCCGCCCTGGGCACCGGCACTACCATGGATTACGAGATGATCGGCGGCACGCACGAACTCCTGCCGAACCTGACCCTGCAACAGGTGATGCACAAAAACCTGCAAGCGGTAGGCGGGGTTAGCTACACGCCCGAAGAAACCGCCTTTGCCGAAAAGATCAGTCAATCTCTGGGGCGGGGCAGCCTGAAGGCCGAAGAGGTCGGCCGCATCGACCCCATGCGCGAAATCGGCCAGGCTTACGGCTCTACCGACGTGGGGGACGTTAGCTTTACCGTGCCCACGGCCGGCCTGAGCGCCGCCACCTGGGTTCCCGGCACCCCGGCCCACAGCTGGCAGGCCGTGGCCGCCGGCGGCACAAGCATTGGCACCAAAGGGATGATGGTAGCCGCCAAGACCCTCGCCGCAACGGCTATCGACCTGTTCTCAGAGCCGGAAACCCTGGCCAAAGCCAGGGCCGAATTCGAGGAAAGGCGTGGACCCGATTTTAAGTATGTGCCCCTGCTGGGCGACCGGCAGCCGGCCCTGGACTACCGCGACTAGCTAGCCGAAAAGGGCCCGAAGTGGCCCTTTTTTTTGTCCCGGGCTGTAACATGGGGCCCGGTTCTCCTACTTATAACCAAAGCAACGACCAACCCTCGTGACCCAAGAACTTGAGCACCAATTTGTGTCGCAGCTGGAGGCCAACCAAAACATCGTGCATAAGGTCTGCAGTTTGTACACGGATAACCGGGAAGCCCACAACGACCTTTTCCAGGAGATCGCCATCCAATTGTGGAAGGCCTATCCCAGGTTTCGCGGCGATTCCAAGTTCAGCACCTGGATGTACAGGGTGGCCCTGAACACGGCCATTACCCTGTACCGCAAGTCGAAAAAGCAACCCCGGACCCAAGACTTTGACACCATATTGTACCGGGTAAAAGCCGATCAGTACGACCCTACCGAGGAACAGCAACTGAACCTGATGTACAGCGCCATTCGGGAATTGGGCGATATCGACAAGGCACTGGTCTTCCTTTACCTGGAAGACAAGAACTACGGCGAGATTGCGGAAACCCTGGGCATAAGCGAAGTGAATGCCCGGGTTAAGATGAACCGCATCAAGACCAAACTAAAAACCATACTCAATCCTTGAGTTTATGTTGGACGAACTTGAATTACTGAAAAAGGACTGGCAGCGCAGGGAACACGACCTGCCCAGGCTGTCTTACGACCAGATCCACCAGATGATCTGGCAAAAATCTTCCTCCCTGGTTCGGTGGATCTTTTTTATCAGCATCATTGAGTTTCTGGCCCCCCACCTGCTCTACCTGATCCCCTCCTTCCGCGAGGGCATGAATTACGAGGTAGCCGACAGCCTGGGCATCCGGGCCCTGCTGATCGGGCTTACCGCTGTGCAGTATTCGGTTACCCTGTACTTCATTGTGCAGTTTTATAAACGCTATCGGGAAATTTCAGTGCTCGACAGTGCCAAAGCCCTGATGAACCGCATCATCCGCACCCGCAAAACCGTGATGCATTACATCGTGTTCTGCCTGAGCATGATCCTCGTATTTTTCGGGGTCTTTATCGCCGGCATCTTCTTCGCCGACGACCTGGTAGGCAGCCTGCACCTGCACGAGCAGGCAGGCACCGATCCGGTGCGGCTCAAATGGGTGGTCATCGGCATTATGGCTGCTGCGGGCTTGCTGTTTACGGCGGTTATGGGCGGGGTGTACTTCCTGCTCTACGGCTTACTTACCCGCAAATTATACCGGAATTACAAGGAATTGAAACGAATGGAGGCCTAGGCTTTGTCGGGCCGCCAGCGGCGCTGGTTGTGCTCGGCTTCGTAATCGCGCAGCTCCTCGGGCGAAAGCACCTTGAGGAAAGAGGGGTGTTGCTCGATGGCGTATTCCAGCTTTTCGATGATGTCGTCTACCGACTCCCGGTCGTAGTCGAACTCCAGTGGCGGCTTGATAACCATAGACTGCAAGATCCCCTTTTTCTTGATGTGCAGGCCTTTCTTGTCGAACGAACGCCTGAACCCGTCGATGACCACGGGAACCACCAGAGGCTTGTATTTCTTGATGATGTGAGCCGTGCCTTTGCGCAGGGGCTTCCAGGGGGTGGTAGTGCCCTGGGGGAAGGTAATCACCCACCCGTCGGCCAGGGCCTTCCCGATATTGGTGATGTCGCTCATCTTTACCTGCCGCTGCACATTCTGGCCATCGGCGCGCCAGGTGCGTTCGATACTGATCGACCCGACATAGGCCAGTACCTTGGTGAGCAGGCTTTTCCCCATGGTTTCCTTGGCCGCCACATAATAGATATTCAACTTGGGGTTCCAGAGGTACCCGACGTTCTTGATGCTGTTCTCACGACCGCTCAAACTGGCGTTGAAGACGTGGAACATGGCCACCACATCGGCGAAGTAGGTCTGGTGGTTGCTCACGAAAAGCACCCCTGATTCGGGCAGGGAGCGGATGATTTCCGACCCTTCGATCTCCAGTTTGTTGAACTGCTTGTACCGCTGGTGGGTAAGCAGGCCCAATATGCGTATAAGCCACTTTTTCAGGAAGAGGATGTGGCCAAAGGGGTTTTTCTTAAAGAGTGTCATGGAGGGCTAAAGTACAAAATTCAAAGCATTAGACCGCCTGTAAAAGCAGCCTGAGCTCATTCAGCATCATGGCCGTGGCGCCCCAGACCACATGGCCCTCCAGCAGGAAGGCCGGCACTTCGATGTCGCGGGCGTAGGAGGTACTCAGCCGGCGGGTGGTGATGCTGCGGGCGTCGAGCAACAGTTCCAGGGGTACTTCGATGAGGGAGGCCACCTCAGAGGGCTGCCGGCGGAACACCTGCGGGCGGTCGGTAACCCCCAGGTACGGGCTCACCTCAAAATTGCTGGGGGGTATGTACAGAGGGGTAAGGGCTCGCAGGGGGCTTACCTGCGAAGGGGGCAGGCCCACTTCTTCGCGGGCCTCCCTCAGGGCCGTGGCCAGGAGGTCTGAATCACCAGCTTCCCGGCTCCCGCCCGGAAAAGCCACCTGCCCGGAATGCACCCCGGCGTAGGTGGGGCGCAGAATGAGCAGCAGCCGTGCCCGCTCTTCCGTATCGGGGTAACAGAGCGCCAGCACCCCGGCCTGGCGCGCATTGCGCGGCCCGGCATACGCCTTTTCCAACTCCCGCAGGCGTATCTCAGGTGCCATTTGGTAATGGGCCTGTACCCCCGGTAGTGGCAAATTCTTTATTTTTGGGATGGAAAGGGCAAAATCCGCGTACCTCATGACATTTTCCAGATGCGCCTTTGCTTCAGGGATCCTCTTGCTGGGAATCCTGGGCTGCGGGCAACAAAGTAAAGAAAATACCCCGAAAACCTCCGAAGAAAGCACCGGGATCGTACCGAAACGTGCGGCCGACAGCCTGCCTGCAGACACAGGGGCAGGCGAGCCCGAGAAGTTAGAGCTCACCGAAGACAACGCCATCGACTTCTTCTTCAACTACCAGAAGGGGCTCAAGGCCAACCGGGTGCGCCTCACCACCACCATGGGCTCCTTTACCATCGAACTGTACGACAATGTGCCCTACCACAAGGCGAATTTCATCTACCTTACCCGCCAACACTACTTCGACAGCACCATGTTCCACCGCGTGGTGCGCAATTTCATCATACAGGGAGGCAATGCCGACAATGTGAAAACGGCCCGCAAGCGTTCCGAGATCGGGCGCTACCTGCTGCCCCCTGATACCCGAAAGGGGTACCGGCACGACCGGGGCACGGTTTCCATGCCTTCGAGCGAAATCGACAACCCGCATATGCTGGCCTCGCCCTATGAATTCTTTATTGTGGTAACCCAACCGGGCTCGTACCACCTCGATGGGGGCTACACTCCTTTCGGCAAGGTGGTGGAGGGCATGGACGTGGTCGATGCCATTAACCGGGTAGAGACCGACGACGGGGACTGGCCCATGAAGAATATCTACATCCTGAAGGCAGAGGTGCTCAATTAGCCCTCCCACGGGGAGGCTTCAGGGTCTTTTCATACATCGGTTTTTCGTACCTTCCCCGGGAACCAAACCCAACCCTGATGAAGTTCTTACCCAACCCAAAAAAGCCGGGCAACCTGAACCTTATACTAACTGCCTTCCTGTCCCTGGCGTTCTGCCAACTTTCGGGCCAACAGCCCCAGGTCAATGCCGACAGGCTCGACCAGTCCTTGCAGCAATTGGCCACTTACGGGCGCGATGTCGACGGCCAGCCCAACCGGGTGGCTTACAGCGACGGAGACATTGCCGGCCGCGCCTACGCCATATCTTTGATGCAGGAAGCGGGCCTTTCGGTGCGCACCGATGCCGCGGGCAACATCATCGGCACCCGGCCCGGTACGCAGGCCGGCCTGAAGCCTCTGGCAATGGGGTCGCATATCGACATGGTGCCCCACGGGGGCAACTACGACGGGTGCGTCGGGTCCCTATCGGCCATTGAGGTGGCCCGTACACTGTACGAAAACAACATCCAATTACGCCACCCCTTAGAGGTCTGCATCTTCACTGACGAGGAAGGCAGCCTGACAGGCAGCCGGGCCATGGTCGGCAAACTATCGCCCGAGGCCCTGCAAGTGACCAACAGCACCGGGTACACCGTCGGAGAGGGCATACAGCGCCTGGGGGGCGATACCCTGGCCCTTAAAACGGCTGCCCGGGAAAAAGGCAGCCTGGCCGCCTTTTTGGAGTTGCATATTGAGCAGGGTGCGATCTTGGATCGTGAAAACCTGCAAATAGGGGTGGTCGAAGGCATCGTGGGGCTGAAGTGGTGGGACGTTACCTTCCGGGGCCGGGCCAACCATGCGGGCACCACCCCCATGAACATGCGGCAGGACGCCCTGCTGGCAGCAGCGCGATTCATACAGGCGGTTAATGAGGAAGCCGTGAACCGGAAAGGCACCCAGGTAGCCACTGTAGGCCGCATCAATGCCCTGCCCGGGGCGCCGAATGTGATCCCCGGGGAGGTGATGCTGAGCCTGGAAATCCGCGACCTCTCTGATGATGTAATAACCGAGATGTACGCCAAAATCACCGCCCGGGCCGAGGCAATTGCCGCAGATTCGGGCATTTCCATTTCCTTCGAGCACCTCGACACCACCGCCAAACCAGCCCTGACCGACTCCCGCATCCAGGCCCTGATCGAAACCGAAGCCGGAGCTCGCGGCTACAGCAGCAAACGCATGAAAAGCGGCGCCGGACACGACACCCAGGATATGGCCCAGATCGCCCCGGCGGGGATGATTTTCGTGCCCAGCCGCGGGGGTATCAGCCATGCGCCTGACGAGTACACGGCACCCGAAGCCATCGCCCGGGGCGCCAATGTGCTGCTGGGTACCCTGCTACGGCTCGACCGGGAGTGGGAATGAACCGGCACTTTTTCCCCGGTCGGGTCGGCACGCTCGGAAAAAAAATGTAATTTCAACACTCAACCGATTACCACTGCCCGAAATGAGAACATTGATTACTATCTCCCTGCTGCTGGCGACCTTATGCTTGCAGGGTCAGGCCCTTACGGGTTTTACACCGGCCTCGGCCGAGAAGGAACGCCACCTGGAAGCCCAGTTCGACAGCTACCTTTCTGCCGATAACCTTGATGCCTGGATGCAGCGGATGACCGCCCAGCCGCACTGGGTGGGAACCGAATACGGGGCCGAAAACGCCCGCTGGATGGCGCAGCAATTCCAATCGTGGGGCTACGAGGCCCGCATCGACACCTACCAGGTGCTGTTCCCCTACCCCAGGGTGCGGTTGCTGGAAATGACCGGGCCGCAACCCTTCACGGCATCGCTCCAGGCCATTCCCGTGGAAGGAGATCCGTACACCCAACAGGGCGATGCCCTGCTGCCCTCCTACAACGCCTTTTCCACCGACGGGGATGTGGAGGCCGAACTCGTTTTTGTGAACTACGGCGTACCGGCCGATTACGAAGAACTGGAAAAACTGGGCATTGACGTTAAAGGCAAGATCGTGATCGCCAAATACGCCGGGTCGTGGCGGGGGATCAAGCCCAAATTGGCCGCCGAGAAAGGCGCCATTGGCTGCATCATTTACTCAGACCCCAAAGACGACGGGTATTTTCAGGGGGATGTTTACCCGAAAGGGGCCTATAAAAATGCAACTGGCGTGCAGCGGGGCTCCGTGATGGATATGCCCCTCTACCCAGGCGACGTGCTTACCCCGGGCTATGCAGCCACCGAAAACGCCCAACGCCTGGAGCGTGAAAAAGCCCCGACCATAACCCAAATCCCGGTGCTTCCCATTTCCTATGCCGATGCGGAGCCTTTGCTCAAGGCCCTGGAAGGCCCGGTGGCCCCGCCCTCGTGGCGAGGCGCCCTGCCCATTACCTACCACATCGGCCCCGGCCCGGCCAAAGTGCACCTGAAACTCGAATTTGACTGGCAGCTGCGCCCGGCCCACAACGTAATCGCCACCCTGAAAGGAAGTATGTTCCCCGACCAGTGGGTGGTGCGGGGCAACCACCACGATGCCTGGGTTCACGGCGCATCAGACCCGGTTAGCGGCATGGTGGCCCTCATGGAGGAAGCCCGTGCCGTGGGCGAGCTCACCAAAAAAGGCAACAGGCCCAGACGAACCCTGGTCTACTGCGCCTGGGATGCCGAGGAGCCAGGCCTGATCGGTTCTACCGAATGGGTGGAAGACCACAAAAAGGAACTACAGGAAAAAACGGTCGCTTATGTGAACACCGACGGGAACGGCCGCGGGTTTTTCGGGGCCGGAGGCTCCCATACCCTGCAGACGCTTGTTGGGGAAGCGGCCGCAGACGTAACCGACCCCCAGACCGGGGTTTCGGTGAAAGCGCGCCGCCAGGCCCGTGAGGAGGTCGATGGGGATTCGGGCGCATTCAGCATCTCGGCCCTGGGCTCGGGCAGCGACTACACCCCCTTTATCCAACATGCTGGCATAGCGGCCCTGAACATCGGCTTCGGGGGCGAGAACGGCGGGGGCGAATACCACACTATTTACGACACCTATACCCATTTCAAAAGGTTCAAAGACCCCGATATGGCCTATGGGGTAGCCCTGGCCAAGGTGGCCGGGCGCATCGTCCTGAGGCTCGCCAATGCAGAAGTACTACCGTTTACCTTCGGGCCCTGGGAACAGACAGTTTCGGGCTACCTGAAAGAGGTGATGGCCACGGCCGAATCCATGCGGAAAGCCGCAGAGGCCCACAATGCCCTGGTGGCCAAGAATGCCTTCGGCCTGGCAGCCGATCCGAAAAAGGCCGTTGTTAAGCCCGGGGAGGAAGCCCCGGTGCCCTTCCTAGATTTTTCGCCCTTGCAGAACGCCCTGGCAAGTCTTGGGCAGCAGGTGAAACAGCTCGAGGCCAAAGACCCGCAAAGCCTTCCTGCCGATAAAAAGGCCCGGCTGAACCGGCTGCTCATGGAAACCGAGCACCGGCTCACCGACGAGGCGGGCCTGCCCCGACGACCCTGGTACAAGCATCAGATTTACGCCCCCGGTTTCTATACGGGATATGGGGTAAAAACCCTGCCCGGGGTACGTGAAGCCATTGAGCAAAAGAACTGGCCTGAAGCACAGATCGAAATCGCCCGGCTTGCAGCAACCCTCGAGGCCATGACGGCCCACCTGAAGACCATCAACCAATTGTTCCCATAAAATCCGCTAAAACCCATGCATACCCATAGGCACCCACCTTTCCGGCCCGGCAAATTCCTGACAAAGCTGGTTGCAGCAACCCTCCTGGGCTCGTTGGCCTGGTTGGCTTCCTGTAATTTCGGGCCCGTTATCCCGCCCGAACAGCCCCTGATCCTGACCCAGGCCGACAGCATAGCAGACAGCCTGGCCATCAGCACGAGGGCCGGGGTGGCCGCCCAGGTGGCCGAGGGCCTGGAATTGCACCTCTGGGCAACCGATTCCCTGGCACCCGACCCGGTGGCCATGGATATTGACGAACAGGGACGGGTGTACCTGACCCGGACCAACCGGCAGAAACATTCCGAATTTGACATACGCGGGCACCGCGACTGGATGATCCGGTCTATCAGCCTGCAGTCGGTGGAAGACCGGCGCGCCTTTTTGCGCGAGGTGTTTGCCCCGGAGCTAAGTGAAGAGAACAGCTGGCTCGAAGACCTGAACAACGACACCATTCACGACTGGCGCGATCTCACCGTAGAGGAAGAGGAGGTCTGGAGGCTCGAAGACCGGGACGGGGACGGCCTGGCCGACGTGTCTACCCGGATTTTGCACGACTTTACCGACGAGGTTTCGGACGTGGCCGGCGCCCTGCTGGTCAACGGGAAAGAAGTATACGTGGGGGTCGCCCCCGACCTCTGGCGGCTTACCGACACCAACGGGGACGAGGTACTGGACACCAAGGAATCCCTGGCAACCGGTTTTCAGACACACATCGGTTTTGGCGGCCACGGCATGTCTGGGGCTGTCATGGGCCCCGACGGCAAATTGTACTGGGGCATAGGCGATATCGGGGCCAGCATTACGGCCCGCGACGGGTCGAAGCACCACTACCCCAACCAGGGGGTGATCGTGCGCTGCAACCTGGACGGAAGCGATTTTGAGGTGTTCGCCCGGGGCTTGCGCAATACGCATGAGTTTGTTTTTGACGCCTATGGCAACCTAATTACCTCCGACAACGACGGCGACCATGCCGGGGAGAGCGAGCGCCTGGTATACCTGGTCGACGGGTCTGACTCGGGCTGGCGCACCAACTGGCAGTTCGGCAAATACGTAGACCCCAAGAACAACGGCTACAAGGTCTGGATGGATGAGAAACTGTACCTGCCCCGCTGGGACGGGCAGGCCGCCTATATTGTGCCGCCCATCCAGAATTACCACAACGGCCCCACCGGCATGCAATACAACCCGGGCACGGCCCTGGGCAAGGCCTGGCAAGACAAATTCTTTTTGGTGGAGTTTGTCGGCGACCCGGGCCGTTCGCACATTTGGTCGTTTGACCTGCAACCCGCCGGGGCCGGGTTCGTGCTCAAATCCGAAATTGACGTACTGAGCGGCATATTGCCTACCGGCATCCGGTTTGGCCCCGACGGGGCGCTCTACCTGGCCGACTGGATCAACGGGTGGGGTACCAAAAATTCAGGGCGGGTCTGGAAACTCGACGTAACGGCAGAAACCAACGACCTGGCCGCCGAGCGGGCCGAAACCAAACGGCTCATGCAGCTCAATTACGAGGAGCTCGACCTCGACAGCTTAACGCCCCTGCTCCGTTATAGCGACAAACGCATCCGCCAGAAAGCGCAATTCGAACTGGCCCTACGGGGACGGCGCGGATACCGGGCGCTCAGGGAGCTACTGCCCGACACCACCCACCAAATGGCCCGCATCCACGCCATCTGGGGCATCGGGCAACTTGCCCGGGACGACAGCGACCGGGCCGAATCCCTGTTGCCGTTGCTGGCCGACAACGACCCGGAAATTGTGGCCCAGACGGCCAAAACCCTGGGAGACCTGGCCTTTCAACCGGCCGGGGAGCCCTTGCTGCCCCTCCTGAAAAACGAAGTCCCGCGCGTGCGCTTCTTTGCCGCCCAGGCCCTGGGCCGGCTCGGGCACAAACCGGCCGTACAGCCTTTGCTCGATTTCCTGGCCGAAAACGACGACCGCGACGTATACCTGCGGCATGCCGGGGTGCTTGCCCTGGCCCGCATAGGGGAGGTCGAACCCATCCTGGCCCTGGCCGGGAACCCCGACCCCACTATGCGGCTGACCGGCGTGCTGGTATTGAGGCGCCTGGCGCACCCCGGTATTGTCGACTTCCTGCAAGACGATGACCCTTACATCCTGGCCGAGGCCGCCCGGGCCATCAACGATGACTGGTCTATCCCCGAGGCCCTGCCGGCCCTGGCAGCCCTGCTCGACCGCCCCGGGCTCAC
>JBNKGM010000028.1:0-37851 GCA_050289825.1 Robiginitalea sp. | reverse complement strand
GTACACAATTATTTTTCGGAGAGGGTTTTCAGGATTCCCGCCAGTTTGCCACCTCCCGACTTCAGGCCGGAGATAACATTCTTGGCCGGAGATTGCAGCAAGGCCACAATATCCCCGATCATCTCTTCCCTGGACTTGATACTGATCAGTGCGTCCAGTTTATCGTCGCCGATATATACGGCTTCCTCGATAAAGGCGCCCTTGAGCAGCGGCCGGTCAGACTTCTTGCGGAAGGTCTTGATCAGCTTGGCCGGGGCATTGCCGGTATCGGAAATCATCAGCGACGTGTTTCCTTTCAGGATGCCGGGCAATTCCCCGAATTCCTTATCGGAAGCTTCCATAGCCTTGGCCAGCAGTGTGTTTTTCACTACGGCGAGCTTGATATTTGCTTTAAAGCAAGCTCTGCGGAGGTCTGATGTGGCAGTGGCGTTCAGGCCGGAAATATCGGCCAGATAAATTACCGGGGCCTCACCCAACTGGGTGGTCAGATCCTGGATTACAGTTGCTTTTTCTTCTCTGGTCATCTTAGTTCGTTATAGGATTAGACCCCTTTCGGATCCAGTTGAACGCTCGGGCTCATGGTGCTGGACATGTAGATGCTCTTCATGTACACCCCTTTGGCCGCAGCGGGCTTCAGTTTCACGAGGGTATCGATAAGTTCTTTCGCGTTCCCGGCGATTTTGTCGGGAGAGAAAGAAACCTTGCCGATGGCCGCATGAACGATCCCGGTTTTGTCAACCTTGAAATCGATCTTTCCGGATTTAACTTCAGATACGGCTTTACCGACCTCCATGGTCACAGTACCGGTTTTCGGGTTCGGCATCAGGCCGCGGGGACCCAGTATGCGTCCGAGCGGGCCGAGCTTGCCCATAACAGCCGGCATGGTAATGATCACGTCTACGTCGGTCCAGCCTCCCTTGATTTTGTCGAGGTACTCATCCAGCCCAACGAAATCGGCTCCTGCTTCCTTGGCTTCGGCCTCCTTGTCGGGAGTTACCAGGGCCAGGACTTTTACATCCTTCCCGGTGCCGTGGGGCAGGGTAACAACGCCGCGCACCATCTGGTTCGCCTTGCGGGGGTCTACCCCGAGGCGTACCGCCAGGTCTACAGAGGCGTCGAATTTTACGTTGGAAACTTCTTTGATGAGCTCGGAGGCCTCAGTCAGGGAATAGAGCTTATTGCGGTCTATTTTGGCCCGAGCCTCTTTTTGCTTCTTGGATAATTTTGCCATCTTAAAAGTGGTTTTCAGAATTAAAAAGGACGTTTCCCGGTAACCTTCAGGCCCATGGAACGGGCGGTACCCGCAACCATGCTCATCGCTGATTCCTCTGTGAAGGCGTTCAGGTCAACCATCTTGTCTTCGGCGATGGTTTTTACCTGATCCCAGGTAACACTTCCTGCCTTTGAACGGTTCGGTTCGCCGGATCCCTTTTTAACTTTAGCCGCTTCCAATAGCTGCACTGCCGCCGGAGGTGTCTTAACGACGAAGTCGAACGACTTGTCGCCATATACGGTGATAACAACAGGCAATACCTTGCCCTGTTTGTCCTGCGTGCGCGCATTGAACTGCTTGCAGAACTCCATGATGTTAACGCCGGCAGCACCTAAAGCGGGTCCAACCGGTGGCGACGGGTTCGCAGCACCTCCCCTAACTTGTAGTTTAACTACTTTACTTACTTCTTTTGCCATTGTTTCAATTAATTTACTTCTCTCCGGCCGGTCCCATCCGGCCTGAGGTTTTACCCCCGCTTCATCTCCGGGTAACTCCGGTTAAGCAGCGCGGGAAGGGTAAAAGCGAGTTAATTTGGAAGCAACTCTACTTTTAAGCGTAACAGGTATTTATCAAACTTTTTCTACTTGCATATAACTGAGCTCCAGCGGGGTCTTGCGACCAAAGATCTTCACCATCACTTCCAGCTTGCGCTTCTCTTCGTTGATCTTTTCTACCGTGCCGTTGAAGCCGTTGAAAGGCCCGTCGATAACCTTTACGGTTTCACCCAGCAAGAAGGGTATGGCCACCGCATCGGTGCTCACAGCCAGTTCGTCCACTTTACCGAGCATCCGGTTCACCTCCGATTTACGGAGCGGCACCGGGTCGCCTCCTTTGGTTTCACCCAAAAAGCCGATCACGTTGGTAATCGAGCGGATAATGTGGATCATTTCCCCCGTCAGGTTGGCTTTCACCATGATGTAACCGGGGAAATAGACGCGTTCCTTGTTTATTTTCTTGCCGTTGCGGATTTGAACCACCTTCTCGGTCGGAACCAGGACCTCCTCCAGGAAATCGCCGAAACCGTGGCGTTCCACCTCGCTTTCGATGTATCCCTTGATTTTGTTTTCCTGCCCGCTAACGGCGCGAACTACATACCACTTCTTCTCCAGTTCTTCAGACATAGCCTCGCCTTAACCGATTAATGCGTTAAAATACAGCTGGATGAGCTCCGAAAACAAAGAATCTACTGCCCAGGTTGCCAGGGATAACAGAACGGAAAAAACCGCCACGATCACCATCAGGTTAGACGATTCTGCCCGTGTGGGTAGCGTTACGTGGTTTTTCAACTCCTCGTAGGAATCTTTAAAATAGGTTAACATCGGCTGCTGTCGTTTAACTTCGGTGGAGCGAAATGCGCTCCGTTTTTTATTGTTGCACGGGAGGAGAGACTCGAACTCCCGACACCCGGTTTTGGAGACCGGTGCTCTACCAACTGAGCTACACCCGTAGACACAGTGAAAGGGTTCCCTCCCGATTAGATCAGGACGGGACCCCTCACTGCGTTATTTCGATCCTTTCAGGAAAGGATTAATCCAGAATCTTGGTAACCTGTCCGGCACCTACGGTACGGCCTCCTTCACGGATCGCGAAGCGGAGTCCCACGTTCAGGGCGATGGGCTGGAGCAGCTCAACAGTGATGGTCAGGTTGTCTCCGGGCATTACCATTTCAACGCCGCTAGGCAGTACGATGGTTCCGGTAACGTCGGTGGTACGTACGTAGAACTGGGGACGGTAGTTGTTGTGGAACGGAGTGTGACGTCCACCTTCCTCTTTTTTCAGGATATACACCTCAGCCTCGAATTTGGCGTGCGGCTTAACAGATCCGGGCTTGCAGATTACCATTCCGCGCTTGATATCTTTTTTCTCGATACCGCGCAGCAGGATACCTACGTTGTCACCGGCTTCACCGCGGTCGAGGATCTTGCGGAACATCTCAACCCCTGTAATGGTAGAAGTCAGTTTCTCAGCTCCCATCCCGATGATGTCAACAGGGTCGCCGGTTTTGGCAACTCCCAGTTCGATACGGCCGGTAGCAACGGTTCCACGTCCGGTAATGGTGAATACGTCTTCAACAGGCATCAGGAAATCTTTGTCCACGTCGCGCTGAGGCAGCTCGATCCAGGAATCAACGGCATCCATCAGGTCCATTACGGTCTGTACCCACTTGTCTTCGCCGTTGAGGGCTCCAAGGGCAGAACCGGAAATAACCGGGCTGTTGTCTCCGTCATACTCGTAGAAAGACAGCAGTTCGCGAACTTCCATCTCTACCAGCTCGAGCAGTTCTTCATCGTCTACCATGTCTACCTTGTTCAGGAAAACAACGATACGAGGAATACCTACCTGGCGACCCAGCAGGATGTGCTCACGGGTTTGGGGCATGGGTCCGTCGGTAGCGGCAACTACCAGAATGGCGCCGTCCATCTGAGCAGCACCTGTAACCATGTTCTTAACGTAATCCGCGTGACCAGGACAGTCTACGTGCGCGTAGTGACGGTTGGCGGTTTGGTATTCAACGTGAGCGGTGTTGATGGTGATACCGCGCTCTTTTTCTTCGGGAGCGTTGTCGATAGAATCGAAGCTCCGCACTGCAGACAAACCAGCCTTAGCCAATACGGTAGTGATGGCAGCCGTCAGGGTAGTTTTACCGTGATCGACGTGTCCAATGGTACCGATATTCAAGTGGGGTTTGGAACGATCAAAAGTTTCCTTAGCCATTGTTAATGTATTTAATCTTAGTTTATATTAGTGTACAATTCTTACAATACATCTATCCGGGAGTCAACCCATTTCCCTTTCGGGAGAGCGGCCTGCCGCTCGGTTGGGGACCCTCCGGGAACCCTTAATCTACCAGTTATTGGCATCAGAGGCATCCGGGGAGCCGGCTGCAGACTGATTTACTTCGAGCCAACGACGGGAATTGAACCCGTGACCTCTTCCTTACCAAGGAAACGCTCTACCCCTGAGCTACGTCGGCTTATTGGCGCAAGAAACTCGGCAGGCCGGCCCGCTGAAGCGGAAAGCCCACAGGCACCTAAATCGCTTGCCCAAGGTTTAGAGCGGGAGACCGGGTTCGAACCGGCGACATTCAGCTTGGAAGGCTGACGCTCTACCAACTGAGCTACTCCCGCAATCATTTAAATTCCAATAGGTCATTCAAGGTAAAAAGCCCTGAAATTCCTCTTTAAAAGAACATTCCGCCTCTGTCGGATTACCTCTCCGCCAGAGGCGGACCGGTGATCCTGGTTCGGGGAACCAGGAAGGATTACCGCCACCGGTTGCCCGGTGTCGGTGATCCTGGTTCGGGGAACCAGGATCAAAGAATTTCGCCTTGTGCGCTTACGAAAGCGAGCTTTCGACGCCCACTTTGCGAAATTCTTTGTGGGGAGAGCAGGATTCGAACCTGCGAAGGTGAAACCAACAGATTTACAGTCTGTCCTCGTTGGCCGCTTGAGTATCTCCCCTCCTTAGTATTTTCAAGAACTTCTGAGCCGATGGAGGGACTCGAACCCACGACCCCGAGATTACAAATCACGTGCTCTAGCCAGCTGAGCTACATCGGCTTTTAGGCCTTTTTATAGCATAAAAAAGTCCGCTATTTCTAACGGACTGCAAATGTAGAACATTTTTTATGTAAACAAAACTATTTCATAAAAATTTTAGGCTGCTGTGGAGCTTCGGTTTTGTTTTCTTTTTGACCAGTAAACGCTCGAGCGAACCGCAGGCAGAATCGACTGCTTCCTCGAAGGATTTACATTGTTTTTTAACCACAAACGTGTCTTTCGGCACATGCAATTTGATCTCGGCTGTCTTGTTTTCTTTCACGGGGGTGTTTTCGAGTCGGAGGTACACTTCGGCAGTGACCACGCGGTCGTAAAACAGGTCGAGTTTGTCGAGCCGTTTTTGCGTGAAATCCAAGAGCTTTCCATCGGCATTGAAATTGACAGACTGAGTGTTTACATTCATACGCTCAAAAATTTAAGGTTATTACTGGTTTTCCCGGTTTCTCGGATGGGCGGAACCGTGAATGCGTTTGAGTTCGGAAATGCTGTTATGGGTATAAACCTGGGTGCTCGCCAGTGAGGTATGTCCTAAAAGCTCCTTGACGGAATTCATATCGGCGCCCTGGTTTAGTAAATGGGTGGCGAAGGTATGCCTGAGGATATGCGGGCTCTTCTTGGTCTTCGCCGATACCATACTTAGGTATTTGTTTATACTTCTATAAACAAGCGTGTCATATACTTTATTGCCTGAGGCAGTCAGAAAAAAATGGGATGATTCGGTATCTGGAAATGCAGCGGCGCGCACCTCAAGATACCGGTCGAGGCGCGAACGAATTTCGTTTAGCAGGGGTACCAGCCGCTCTTTATTGCGCTTGCCGAGCACTTTCAGGGTGCCGTGGCCCCGGTCGTAGTCGGCCAGGGTCAGGCCAATGAGCTCGGCCCGGCGAATACCGGTGCTGTAGAGCAGCTCGATCATAACCTGGTCGCGCAGCTCTTCATAGCTTGCCGCCTCGGGCCATTCTATGAGCAACTGGCGCATTTCGGCCACCGAAAAAGGCACTTCCACCTTGCGGGCCGAACGCACCGGGCGATGCCCGGCAAGGGGACTGGTCTGGATGCGCCCCAGGCGAACCAGGTACTTGTAATACGCTTTGAGGGCGGATATTTTCCGGTTTACAGACCGGCCCGTGAGCCCGGCTTCCATCAGGGTGATGATCCAACTCCGCGTGAAGGTGTAGGGGAGGTCTTCGAGGGCGCTTTCGCCATGCGCTTCCAGGCAGTAATCGGCGAATTCCTGCAGATCGTGCGTATAGGCCCGCACCGTATGCGCAGAATACTTGCGCTCCAGGGCAAGGTATTTCTCAAAAGACTCCCTCGACATAACCTAAAGATACAAAAGCCCGGACATAAAAAAACAACCCCGGCAAATTTGCCGGGGCTGCTTATTTAGGGTATGAGCGGGAATCAGAATTCTTCCTGTTCCTTCAGATGCTGGATATAGCGTGCTTTGAGCACTTGCTGACGCTTCTCAACCGACGGTTTGCTGAACTGCTGTCGCTTGCGAAGCTGGCGCATGGTACCGGTGCGGTCGAATTTACGTTTGAAACGCTTAAGCGCACGATCGATGTTTTCTCCTTCTTTAACGGGTATGATCAACATGAGTTACCACCTCCTTTCCTTTGGTTTGCGGGGGCAAATATAGGACGATTCTGCGAATAGGCCGACTTATTTCAAAATATTTTTGGCGATCACGAGCTTCTGGATCTCTGTAGTGCCCTCCCCTATGGTACAGAGTTTGGCATCGCGGTAAAATTTTTCGACCGGGAAGTCTTTGGTATAACCGTACCCGCCGTGGATCTGAACGGCCTCATTGGCCACCCGCACGCAAACTTCAGAAGCGTACATCTTTGCCATGGCGCTCTGCTGGGTAACGGGCTTGCCTGTATTTTTAAGGAAGGCGGCCTTGTGTACCAGCAACTCCGATGCTTCAATCTCGGTGGCCATATCGGCCAGCTTGAAGGAAATGGCCTGGAACTGGCTGATCGGTTTGCCAAACTGAACCCGCTCCTTCGAATACTTCAGCGCGGCCTCATAGGCTCCTTTGGCGATCCCGAGCGAAAGGGCTGCAATGGAAATGCGTCCGCCGTCGAGTACTTTCATAGACTGTATAAACCCATCTCCCACCGGGCCCAGGCGGTTGGCGTCGGGTATGCGGCAATCGTGGAAGATGAGCTCGGCGGTTTCGCTGGCACGCATCCCAAGCTTGTTTTCCTTCTTGCCGCTGCTGAACCCCGGGGTTCCCTTTTCGACAACAAAGGCGGTCATTCCGCGGCTGTCGCCCTTCTCGCCCGTACGGGCAATCACTACGGCAACTTCGCCTGTTATGCCGTGGGTAATGAAGTTCTTGGCCCCGTTTAGCACCCAGTGGTCACCGTCTTTACGGGCGGTGGTATTCATGCCGCCGGCATCGGAACCGGTATTGTGTTCGGTTAGTCCCCAGGCGCCAATCCATTCCCCGTGGGCCAGTTTGGGGATCCACCGGGCCTTCTGGGCCTCATCCCCGAATTCGAGGATGTGGTTCGTGCAAAGCGAATTGTGGGCTGCTATCGACAGGCCGATAGAGGGGTCTACCTTGGAAATTTCCTCGATAACAGAGATGTATTCGTGGTACCCCAGGCCCGAACCCCCCAGTTCGACGGGTACCAGTACGCCCATAAAACCGTACTTGCCGGCCTTCCTGAAAAGATCGACCGGAAAGGTCTGGGCCTCGTCCCATTCCATGAAATGGGGTTGGATAAATTGCTGGGCAAAATCCCGGGCAGAATCGGCTACATGCCGCTGGGTTTCGGAGTATTCAAAATTCAGGTCCGTCGCGCTATCGACCATCATCGTCTTTCAATTTTTTCAAAGGGTCAAATATAACGCAATTCTCTCAATTTTATCCCGCGAAAGGTCCAATGCCTCTTCAATATCGTCGAGCGATTCAAAAGGTCCGTTCTGCTGTCGCCAGGCTACCAGGGCCCGGGCCATGTCGCCGGTGAGGTACAGGAGCCCTGCCAGCTCCCGGGCCGAGGCCGTATTCAGGTTCACCTTCCCGATTTCGGGCGGGCTGGCCACCCGGAAGGAAGCCATGAGCCGGGTCGCCACTTCCGGGGGGAGCCCGTAGACATCGAGCAGTTGGGAGGCGTCCTGAAACCCGCCCAGGGCCTCCCGGAATTTCACGATGCGGGCTGAGAGCACCGGCCCCACCCCGGGCACCTGTCGGAGTTGTTCGGCCGAAGCCGTGTTCAGGTCGGTCAGCATGGCGGGCGCAGGCCTCCGGGACGATTGAAATTCTGGGCGCAGCGGAAAGCGGAGGTGCGGTTTCAGGCGTTTAAAGGTCGTATCGGGCAGGCCGGCCACCCGCTGCAGGGTTTCGGCATCGTACATGGTACGGCCCGAAGCGCGGTAGGCATAAAGGGCGTCGAGTGACCGGGGGTTCAGGCCGAGCCGGTATCCGGTATAATCACCCAGGCGGTTCGGATCGTAGCGCCCCACGGGACGGGGTACTGCCCGGGCCTGTTTCAGGGAGTCGATCCAGGCCTGTTCAGCCGCATCCAGGTGCAACAGGCTCTCCTTCTGTTGGGCTTCCACAAGGGGCAGGGCCAGGCGCACCCCTTCCAGCAACAGCAGCAGCAACAGGAAATAAAAAATCCCACCTCGCAGGCGCATCGGGCCGGAGAAGTGGGATTTCGGTCGCCTCATGGGCCTAAGGTAGGCCCAGGGGCTGCGTTTACGATGCAGTCTTGCGGTAGAGCAGGTTGTTTTTCAACTTGCGTATGTATTCATTCAGGTCGTTTCGCACCTCGCCCGACATAATGTACAGGCCGATAATGTTCGGGAACGACATGGCGAGGATCATCATATCCGAGAAGTCGAGCACGGCGCCCAGGCTCACAGAAGAACCTACCACTACAAAGACCAGGAACAGCATCTTGTAAATCATTTCGGAGCGGCTGCTCTTGCCGAACAGGTAGGTCCAGGCCCGCATGCCGTAGTACGACCAGGAGATCATGGTCGAGAAGGCGAACAGGAACACCGCGATACCCAATATATAAGGGAACCATGAAATCTGGCTGCCAAAGGCATCGGAGGTGAGTTGGGCCCCGGCCATGCCTTCCACTTCGTGCATGCCCGTAAAGATGAGCACCAGGGCTGTAAGGGTACAGACCACCACGGTATCGATAAAAGGTTCGAGCAGGGCCACAAAGCCTTCCGAGGGCGGGTTGTTGGTTTTGGCCGTGGAGTGCGCAATGGCGGCCGAGCCGACCCCGGCCTCATTGGAGAAGGCCGCGCGCTGAAAGCCCACCACAAGCACCCCGATAATACCTCCCTTGAGGGCTCCCGGGCTGAAGGCTCCTTTGAAGATAGCCCCGAAGGCCGGGCCTATATTCTGGATATTCATAATAATTACGGTAAGGGCCGCCACGATGTACAGGGTTGCCATCAGGGGCACCACCTTTCCGGTTACGTTGGCGATGCTCTTGATACCGCCGATAATGACTACCCCGACCAAAATGGCGGTTACCACGCCGAACCAGAAGCCGTTGCCCTGCAGGAGTTCGTACTGGCCGGCCAGCTGTTCAAAGGACTGGTTGGCCTGGAACATATTGCCCCCGCCGAACGAGGCGCCTACCGCCAAAACGGCAAAAACCCCGGCGAGAACCCTGCCCAGCCCTTTCAGGTTGCGTTTTTCAAGCCCGTGGCGCAGGTAGTTCATCGGGCCTCCGAATACCCGTCCGTCGGGAAGGATATCGCGGTATTTGACCCCCAGGGTACACTCCACAAACTTGGAAGACATACCCAGCAAGCCGCAAATAATCATCCAGAAGGTGGCGCCGGCCCCCCCCAGGGAGATGGCTACGGCCACCCCGGCAATATTGCCAAGCCCCACGGTGCCAGACACAGCCGTGGCAAGCGCCTGGAAGTGGGTAACCTGCCCGGGGGCATCCGGATCGTCGTATTTGCCCTTGGCCAGGTCAATGGCGTGCCGGAATCCGCGCAGATTTATAAAACCCATGCGCAGTGTAAAGAAGGTGGCCCCCAGTACCAGCCAAATCACGATAAACGGAATAGGCTTGGTAACGGGGTCGCCGTTCTGGTGCCTCACAATAACCTGTTCGTCGTAGACCACTTCGGCCAGGTTGTGGGCCCCTTGTTCGATTACGTGTTCGGGGTTGTTGCCGTTGTAGATAACCCCTCCTTCTTCGACCAGATACTTCAGGGTTCCGGAAACCGTTGCGCTCACGCGAAGGTCTTCCCCCTGCCCGCGCGAGACAATGGCAATTTCGTCTCCCTTTTTCACCTTGTCGCCTTCGGCTTTCAGCCATTGCTTGAGCACGTAACGCTCTGTATCGGCCGGCCTCCAGGTCGGTACCGGAATTTTCTTCACGTCGGCGTAGACCACCGGGTCATACAGACCGAGAGCGGCAAAGGGGTCCCAGAAAAGGACAGACCCCAAAGCGTTTACCGCGGGGGTCATGGTACCGTTGAATATCTCAGTTATAGATGCGGAGGGCACTTCGTACGATTTCGAAAGCGTGGCCCCGGCTGCATCGGTAATCACCACGGTATAGGGAATGCCTTCGACCAGGCTGCTCGACACATTCGATGTAACCGGGGTGCCCTGGTTGCTCCATTTATAGGTATAAGGAGGAGTTCCCCCGTTAACCTCAAGGCTAACCATCCCGTCATTGATGTTTGGAGAAGGGTTAGTAATGGTTTCCCTGACCTGGAGTTCCTGAGCGCTCAGGGGCAGGATATACAGGCAGGCCAGAAGGAAGAGGCGAATTTTCATAGAGTTATGGGTGAGTTTAATGGTTCTAGTCTTGTTAAGTTAGTCCGGGCAATATCCTAAAAATAGTTGACCCGGTCAAAAAACAGGCGCGTTAAAAAAAGGGCGCTGCTCGGGGGACCGGTGTTTTAGGGTGGCGGGGGAAGGGTCTGACAACCCGCAGATCCGGCGTGAATCAATCGCCAATATGGAACATCTCGTTGAGCCTGCGGATCTGTTCGGGCCGGCCCAGCACGATTACCTTGCTCTTGGGCTCCAGGGGCAGATCGGCTTCCGGATTAATGATGTAGGTTCCGTCGGGTTTGATATACCCGATAATGGTACAGCCGGTCTTGCGGCGCAAATCGAGGTCGCGCAGCGTGTTGCACTCAATATGGTCGCGGAAATCTTCGATGCCCACCTCCTCGAGGTTGGTGGTGCGCTCCCCTTCAAGGGAAAGCTTGTCCATAAAGGTGATCAGGTCTGGCAGCACCACCAAGGAAGCCATGTGGTCACCCCCGATCTTGTCGGGCATGATTACCTTATCGGCCCCGGCGAGCTGTAATTTCTTGACCGAGGATATCTGGGAGGCCCGGCTGATGATAAAGAGCTTCCGGTTGAGCTGGCGTGCGGTCAGCACCACAAAGAGGTTGGCCGCGTCGTCGGGCAGGGTCGAAATCAGGTAGCTGGCGCGCTTGATCCCGGCTTCTTCCAGCACTTCGTCTTCATTGGCATCCCCTTCCACAAAAAGAAAATCCGCTTCATATTTTTCAATGGTCTCGCGGCCCTTTTCAATAATCACGAAAGGGCGGTTGTAGGCCTTCAGGCGCTGGGCGGCCTGCGTACCGTTCCGGCCGAACCCGCACACGATAACATGCCGGTCCAGTTTATCGATCTGCTGCTTCACTTTTTTCTTCTTTAGGTTATCCAAGGAGTTTTTGCTGAGGATGTATTCGGTAATCACCGAGATGGCATAGGCAAAAATAAAGACGCTGGAAATGATGAGCAGGATGGTGAACAGGCGCGCCTGGTCGGTGAGCGGCTGCACTTCCTGAAAGCCCACCGTGGTTACCGTAATAATGGTCATGTACAGGGCCTCGATCCAGGAAAAATCGGCGATAAGCCGGTAGCCGACAACCCCGGTCAGGAGTACCGTCGTCACCAGGGCCAGGGCCAGATAAAATTTGGAACGGAAGAGCCTGCGCATGGTTACAAGTCGAATACCGAGGTTCGTTTGGTGTATATCAGGTCTTTGATCTTTAGCCAGAAAGCCAGGAAGAGGTACAGTGCGAACCCGAAGCCCAGCGTTACGAAGGTAAGGTAGATAAAGGAGGTGCGCACCACGCGCGTGCGAATGCCGAGGCGTTCTGCGATGCGGCGGCACACTTCGAACCCCCGCTTCTGGAAATAATACAATGGCTTGTAGAGGATTTCCACTCCTTGTAGATTTTAGATTCCAATCGAAATACAGGGCCTATGGCCCGGGAGCTAGCGCGTCAGTCGATCACTTCCCCCTCCCACTCCAGCAT
Organism: Robiginitalea sp.; assembly: GCA_050289825.1. Lineage (GTDB taxonomy): Bacteria > Bacteroidota > Bacteroidia > Flavobacteriales > Flavobacteriaceae > Robiginitalea. The sequence goes on along the minus strand of JBNKGM010000028.1, from coordinate 25,737 downwards.
GCCTCCCATCAGGTTGAAGCAGTTGCCGAAGCCACGGCTGCTCATCAGGGCACAGGCCTGCCCGCTCCGGTTTCCCGAGCGGCAGTAGATGTAGTAATTCTTCGCCTTGTCGAGCTTGTCGATCTCTTCCAAAAAGCCCTGTCCGCGATAGAAATCGATCTGGATGGCTCCGGGAATATACCCTTCTTCCACCTCGGCATCGGTGCGAACATCGAGGATTACCGCATTCTTGTCTTGTTCCAGGCGGCGGACCCACTCGTCCTGCGTCAAATCTGCCATGTTTTGCGAATTAGTTTGAACAAAAGTACGGAAACTTTGCATACCTCCGCCGGCGTTCCCAACCTCACAAGAGCCCTGTAAAATGAGGTTCATACAAGCAAATTACCTGAGGGCCTATCTGTTCGGTTTAACAAATTTTAACGGGTGGGGCTATTGCGGGAAGCAAAATTCACATTATATTTGTATATACAATTGTTGTCTATACAATGGATGTTGAAAAGATCATACAGACCAGTTCGCCCCTTCCTCCCCGACAGCGCACCGTCATACACCTGGTATTGGTGAGCAACCGCATTGGCGAAGCCGTGAGCCAGGCGCTGAAACCGTATGGGGTTTCGCCCCAGCAGTTTAACGTGTTGCGCATCCTCAGGGGGCAAAAAGGACGCCCCGCCAACCTCAACACGCTAAGCGACCGCATGGTCTCACGCATGAGCAACACCACCCGACTGGTAGATAAACTCTTGGAGAAAGGGTACGTATCGCGCACTGTTTGCCCCAGCAACCGACGGAAGGTGGAAATTAGGCTCACCGAGGCAGGAGCCGCAGCCCTGCACGACATGGACCGGGCGGTGAACGAGGCCGAAACCCAGCTGATGGCCGCCTTTTCCGACGCCGACCTGCAGCAACTCAACACCCTATTAGACCTTATACCGTAACCCATGAAAAAAACCTGTGAAACCCGCACCCAGGAGCACCTCGAAGCCCTGAATTGGCGCTATGCCACCAAAAAATTCGACCCGTCGCGACACCTGACCGAAACCGAATTGGCCAACTTGCTCGAAGCCGTGCGACTGAGCCCTTCTTCCTACGGCCTGCAACCCTATAGGATACTGGTGGTCACCGACCCGGAACTGCGCAAGCAAATCCAGGCCGCCAGCTGGAACCAAAGCCAGGTTACCGAGGCGTCCCATCTGCTGATCTTCGCCCACCGCACTGATTTCGGGCCCGAACTGATCGATTCCTACCTCGATGAGGTGGCCGAAACCCGGGGAACCGGACGCGATGCCCTCACCGGCTATAGCGATTTCATGAAATCAAAACTGCTCGGACTGCCTGCCGACCAAAAAGCGTCGTGGACCGCCCGGCAAGCCTACATCGCCCTGGGCACCCTGCTCTCTGCCGCAGCTGAATTCCAGATCGACGTGTGCCCCATGGAAGGCTTTGAACCCGCACGTGTTAACCAAATCCTGGGCCTCGACGCCCAACACCTGAGCGCCGTGCTCATGGCGCCCATCGGGTTCCGCTCGGCGGAAGACCCCACCCAAAACAACCAAAAAGTGCGCAGATCGCACGAAAACCTTTTTATCTACCTGTAACACCCTTAAACCTTAAAATCACTTTAAAGAAATCAAATTCAACAGTATGAAAAAGAATGCATTTACCCTGATCCTGTCACTGATTGTCGGCGGCACTGCCCTGGCTACTGAACCCGTAAACGGCGAGAAGCGCGAGGTGAGCACCGAAAAGAGCACCGTAACCTGGAAGGCCTACAAGGTTACCGGTTCACACACCGGCACCGTTGCCCTGCAGAGCGGCGCCCTGGTCTTCGACAACGGCCAGCTAACCGGAGGCGAATTCACCGTAGACATGACCTCTTTGACTTCGACCGACCTGGAAGGCGAATGGAAAGACAAGCTGGTAGGCCACCTGAAATCGGAAGATTTCTTCTCGGTGGAGAAACACAACACCTCTACCCTGGTATTCACCCAGGTGAAAGCCAGCGGCAAGAACTCCTATGAAGTAACCGGGAACCTGACCATCAAAGGCATTACCAAGCCGGTTACCTTTGCCCTGTCGGTATACGGCAGCAAGGCCACTGCCACCATGAAGGTAGACCGGGCCCAGTACGATATCCGCTACGGCTCAGGAAGCTTTTTCGACAACCTGGGAGACAAAACCATTTACGACGAATTCGATATGGTTGTTGACCTGGAATGGGAGCCGGCCAGCTAACCTAACCCTGTGTGCCAGAAATGGAAAACGCCGGGAAGCTCCCGGTGTTTTTTTTTGGGCAGCGGTTTGCGCAATTGAATTTGATCCCTATATTTGGGCTCTATGAAACTGTATACGACTTCAAACTGGTGGTGGAACCTCAAGCGCGGAAATTCGTGACCTGAGCCCCTTGCCGTTTGTGCATCATATAAAAAGGCTTGTCTGTCACGACAGGCCTTTTTTAATTGGAAAAATCTGGAAAAATCATGGCGTACCCGTTAAAGACCCACACCAAAAAAATCCTGGCCGACACCATTACCCCTGTGAGCGTGTACCTGAAGATCAGGGACCGGTTCCCGGCCAGCATTTTGCTTGAGAGCAGCGACTACCACGCCAACGACAATTCGTTTTCGTATGTGTGCTGCAACCCCCTGGCCTCGATTCGCGTGCAAAACGAAACCATTTACCGCGAATTCCCCGACGGCAAAAAGGAAGAGACCCCCATCGGCCCCGATACGGATGTCGCCATGGAGATCCACCGCTTCGCCGCGGCCTTCAAGGTGGAGAAAAACGGGTTCAAGTTTATCAACAACGGCCTGTTTGGCTATATGGCCTACGATGCCGTGCGCTATTTCGAAGACATAGAAATCGGCAAAAAGCCCGACTCCCCTGCCATCCCCGATATTTATTACGCGGTGTACCAGAACATCATCGCCATCAACCACTTCAAGAACGAGGCCTACCTGTTTGCCCATACCTACGACGGGCCCAATAACCTGCCCCTACTGGAACAGCTGCTGGCAGTGCAGACCTTTGCCTCGTACCGCTTTGCGAAGGAAGGCGACCGGCGCTCCAACCTCGAAGATGCCGAATACCTGGAACACGTGGCCCTCGCCAAAAAACACTGCGCCCGGGGCGATGTATTCCAGCTGGTGCTCTCGCGCCGGTTCGCTCAGGGGTTCAAGGGAGATGAATTCAACGTATACAGAGCCTTGCGTTCGATCAATCCCTCGCCTTACCTCTTTTACTTTGACTACGGTGGCTTCAAGATCTTCGGCAGCTCGCCCGAGGCCCAGCTCATCGTCCATAGGGGAAAGGCCGAAATCCACCCGATTGCGGGCACCTTCAAACGAACCGGAAACGACGAGGAAGATGCCCAACTGGCCCGGCAGCTGGCCGCCGACGAGAAAGAAAACAGCGAACACGTCATGTTGGTCGACCTGGCCCGCAACGACCTATCGAGAAATGGCAACACGGTGCAGGTCGAAACCTTCCGGGAGGTGCAGTACTTCTCGCACGTGATCCACCTGGTATCGAAGGTTACGGGCCTCAAAAAACCTGACATCCCCACCCTGAAGGTGGTGGCCGACACCTTCCCGGCAGGGACCCTGAGCGGGGCGCCCAAGCACAGGGCGATGCAGCTGATCGAGCAGTATGAGAAAACCAGCCGCACCTATTACGGCGGTGCCATCGGTTTTATGGCCTTTGACGGCGATTTCAACCACGCCATTATGATACGCACCTTTTTGAGCAAAAACCACACCCTGTACTACCAGGCAGGGGCAGGCCTGGTGGCCGCCTCGGAGCCGCAGGCCGAGCTGCAGGAAACCTACAACAAACTGGGGGCCCTGCACCAGGCCCTCGAAATCGCCGAATCGCTCTGATATGAAAAAGGTGCTGGTTATCGACAATTACGACAGCTTTACGTACAACCTGGTACACTACCTGGAAGAACTGGGCTGCGAGGTGCATGTTCGAAGAAATGACAAACTGGAACTGGACGAAGTGGCGGCCTATGAGCGCATCGTTCTATCACCCGGGCCGGGCATCCCCGATGAAGCCGGGTTGCTGAAGCCCATCATTGCACGCTATGCGGCCGAGAAGCGGATTTTTGGGGTCTGCCTCGGCCAGCAAGCCATAGCCGAGGTGTTCGGGGGCAGCCTGGTTAACCTCGATCGGGTTTACCACGGGGTGGCCACCGAGATTTCGGTGGTGCAAAACGACAGCATCTTCAATGGGCTGCCCGGGCGGCTTACCGTGGGAAGGTACCATTCCTGGGTGGTAAACCCTGAACTGCCCGACTGCCTGGAAGCCACGGCCCTGGACGACAGGGGCGGCGTTATGGCCCTGCGCCACCGCCAGTACGACGTGCGCGCCGTGCAATTTCACCCCGAATCTGTGCTGACCCCCGAAGGAAAAACCATGCTGGCCAACTGGTTAAATGCAGAATTATGAAAGAAACCCTGAATAAACTCATCGAACACCAACTGCTGAGCCGCGAAGAAGCCCGGCAGGCCATGGTCGAAATCGCAAGCGGCAACCAGAATACAAGCCAGATCGCGGCTTTTCTAACCGTGTTTATGATGCGCAGTGTGAGCACCGAGGAACTCGGAGGGTTCCGCGATGCCCTGCTCGAGCTCTGCCGCCCGGTAGACCTGGGCGGGTGCGAGCCCATTGACCTTTGCGGTACGGGAGGCGACGGAAAAAATACCTTTAACATTTCCACCCTGGCCTCCTTTGTGACGGCCGGGGCCGGCATCCCCGTGGCCAAGCACGGTAACTACGGGGTATCTTCCCACTGCGGGAGCAGCAACGTACTCGAATTTCTGGGCATCAGGTTCTCCAGTGAGGACGATTTCCTCAAGCGTTGCCTGGACCAGACCGGCATCTGCATCTTGCACGCCCCCCTCTTCCACCCGGCCATGAAACACGTGGCGCCCATCCGTCGCGAACTGGCCGTCAAGACGTTTTTCAACATGCTCGGCCCCATGGTGAACCCCGCCTTCCCGAAATACCAGATGGTGGGCGTGTTTAACCTGGAACTGGCCCGGATGTATGGCTACCTCTACCAGAACACCGACAAGAAATACAGCATCTTGCACGGTCTGGACGGCTATGACGAAATTTCCCTGACCGGCTCAGCCAAATGGATAGGCAACCAGACCGAAACCATCCTGAACCCGGGCGACTTTGGCATGTCGGTATTGGAACCCGACGCCATTTTCGGGGGGGAGAGCATCGAAGAGGCGGCCCAGATATTCCTGGCCGTTTTACAGGGCAAGGCCACCGAAGCCCAGCAAAATGTAGTGTGTGCCAATGCCGCTCTGGCCATTGCCACGGTGCGGGGCGGGAACCTGGCAGAAGCCGTGGGCCAGGCACGGGAATCGCTGGAGAGCGGCCAGGCCCTTGAAGCCTTCCGTAAATTGCAGAAATTAAGTGCCGACCATGGGTGAGCCAACTGCCAATCGCGGAGGGAAACCTGCAGACGCCCGTTTGATTCGCGCAAGGGGTTTGCGGTCGGTTGGCCTATCTTTGTGGTGGGGGGGGCGCCCCCGCGGCCAGGTCCGAAACAAGCGCGCCAAACCCATGCCCCCGCCCGAACAGGCTGGCCCCATGAATAGAAGACTATGGACATCTTACACCAAATAGCCGCAGATAAAAGGCGGGAAGTGGCCTTGAAGAAAAAGTGCGTTCCGGAAGCACAGTTGAGGGGCAACGCCCTTTTTACGCGCCCGACGCACTCCATGAAAGCTTCCCTCCAAAGCCGGCCCTTCGGGATCATAGCAGAACACAAACGGCGCTCCCCTTCCCGGGCGGTGATCAACCAGAGTGTGGCCCTGCCCGCCGTAGTGACCGGATACGAGAAGGCCGGGGCCGGGGCCGTTTCAGTGCTTACCGACGGCACTTATTTCGGGGGTTCCCTCGACGACCTGGTATTGGCACGGGCCTGTACCGATTTGCCCCTGCTGCGCAAGGAATTCATGCTAGACCCCTATCAGGTTATTGAGGCAAGGGCCTATGGGGCCGATGCCATCTTGCTGATCGCCGCCCTGCTAAGCCGACCCGAAATTGAAAACCTGGGCGGGCTGGCCCACGAACTGGGCATGGAGGTGCTCCTGGAAGTGCACAGCGCGGAAGAGCTGGAAGCAGCCCTGGTTCCCGGCCTGGATCTAATCGGGGTGAACAACCGCAACCTCAAGACCTTTGAAGTATCCCTTGATACTAGCCGGCACCTGGCCACGCTGATCCCCGACACCGCCCTGCGCATTTCGGAGAGCGGCCTGGGCGATGCGGCACAGCTGCGCGAACTCAAAGCCCTCGGATACGACGGCTTTTTAATGGGGGAATCGTTTATGAAACAACCCGATCCGGGCGCCGCCCTGGCTGGGTTCCTGAACCAACTTTCGGCATGAAACTGAAAGTCTGCGGCCTGAAGCACAACCCCCTGGAGGTGGCTGCCCTGAAGCCCGACTACATCGGCTTTATCTTCTGGGAAGGTTCGTCCCGGCATTTTTCGGGACCCCTCCCGGAAGCTATGACCGTGCCGCCCCAACGCGTGGGGGTCTTCGTAGACGCCACCCCTGAAGCCATCCTGGGCGAATGCCGGGCATTTGGCCTTGACCTGGTGCAACTGCACGGGGCGGAATCGCCGGCCTACTGCCGGGGGCTCCGCGAAATGCTGGTCCGGGAATATGAAAAGCCACCCCGGCTGATCAAGGCTTTTGCAGTGGGCGAAGCCTTCGATTTCGGGGCGCTTGAAGCCTACCTCCCGCTGGTCGACTATTTCCTTTTCGACAGCCGTGGGCCACTGCCTGGGGGCAATGGCACCGGCTTTGACTGGAAACTGCTGCAAGCCTACCCCTTCGACAAACCCTATTTTTTAAGCGGCGGGATTTCGGAGGCAGACCTGGAGCGGCTGACCGCTTTCTGCCAGAGCCCGGCTGCCCGGCATTGCCACGCCCTGGATGTGAACAGCCGCTTTGAAGTGGCCCCGGGGCGCAAAGACATCGGGCGGTTGAAACAATTTATGGAGGCCGACCTCTGGTCGTGCCCTACGCAATAAACAGTAAAAAATGAGTCCATATCACGTAGATGAAAACGGGTTTTACGGGGAGTTCGGGGGTGCCTTTATCCCTGAAATGCTCTACCCCAATGTGGAGGAGTTGCGCAACCGCTACCTCGATATTTTAGCCGACGGGGCCTTTCAGGCCGAATTCAGGAAACTCCTGCGCGACTATGTGGGCAGGCCTACACCCCTGTACTATTCCGGGCGTCTTTCTGAGAAGTACGGCAGCAAAATCTACCTGAAACGGGAAGACCTCTGCCATACGGGTGCCCACAAGGTAAACAACACCATCGGGCAGATTTTGCTGGCCAAGCGCCTGGGTAAAACCCGCATCATCGCTGAAACCGGGGCCGGGCAGCACGGGGTGGCTACCGCCACGGTCTGCGCCCTGATGGGCCTGCCCTGCGTGGTGTATATGGGTGAGGTCGATATCGCCAGGCAGGCGCCCAACGTGGCCCGCATGAAGTTATTGGGGGCCGAAGTGCGGGCAGCCACTTCGGGCAGCCGCACCTTAAAGGATGCCACCAACGAGGCCATCCGCGACTGGATAAACAACCCGGTAGATACCCATTACATCATCGGTTCGGTGGTGGGGCCCCACCCCTACCCCGATATGGTGGCCCGCTTCCAATCGGTGATATCAGAAGAAATTCAGACCCAATTGCAAGAAGCTGAAGGCCGACCCGACCCGGATTACCTGGTGGCCTGCGTGGGCGGTGGCAGCAATGCCGCCGGGGCCTACTACCATTACCTCGACCGGCCCGGGGTAAAAATCCTGGCTGCCGAAGCGGCCGGGAAAGGGGTAGAAACGGGCGAAAGTGCCGCCACCTCGGCCCTGGGCCGGGTGGGGATTATCCACGCCAGCAAAACCCTGCTCATGCAGACCGACGATGGGCAGATTACAGAGCCCTATTCCATTTCGGCCGGCCTGGATTATCCGGGCGTGGGGCCTATGCACGCCCACCTGTTTGCCACGGGCCGGGCTACCTTTATTCCCGTTACCGATGCCGAGGCCATGCAGGCCGGCCGTGAACTGGCCGAGCTGGAAGGCATTATCCCGGCCATTGAGACCTCCCACGCCCTGGCCCTGCTGGCCAAGGGCTCCATCCCGAAAAGGTCGCTTACCGTGATCAACCTTTCAGGCCGGGGCGACAAAGACCTGCAGACGTACATCAACTATTTCAAGCTCGCTTAAGCCAAACCCATGTCAAGCGCCTCCGCAACACCCGCCAATCGCCTTAACGCAGCCCTCGCCAAACCCGGAAAGCTCCTCTCAATATACTTTACTGCGGGGTTTCCTGAGCTGGAAGACACCGTGCCCATTTTGCGCCAGCTCGAGGCCGCCGGGGCAGACCTGGTCGAGATCGGCCTGCCCTTCAGCGACCCGCTGGCCGACGGCCCCACCATCCAGCAGAGTTCTACCGAGGCCCTGCATAACGGCATGACAACAACCCGGCTTTTCAAGCAGTTGGAAGGCATTCGCAGGGAAGTGAGCCTGCCGCTTATCTTGATGGGTTACTTCAACCCGGTACTCCAGTATGGCGTCGAGGCGTTTTGCCGTCGCTGCGCCGAGGTGGGGATAGACGGCCTCATCTTGCCCGACCTGCCCCTCGATATCTATGAGAAAGAATACCGGCCCATCATGAAACGCCACGGGCTCAGCATGGTCTTTTTGATCAGCCCCCAGACCAGCGATGCCCGTATCAGGCAAATCGACGCGGCCTCCGACAGCTTTATATACATGGTGAGCTCAGCCAGCACCACCGGGGTGCAGAAGGGGTTCGGCACAGCCCAGCAGGCCTATTTTGAGCGGGTCGAAGCCCTGGGTCTGGCCCATCCGCAACTGGTGGGCTTCGGCATTGGCGACGCCGAAAGCTTCAACGCTGCCACCCGGCACGCCAAAGGGGCCATTATCGGCTCGGCCTTTATCCGCCTGCTCCGCGAAGAAGGGGTAGCGGGCATACCGGCTTTCATCAAACGCATACGGCCATGAGCGACTTCCTGAACAGTTGGAAAATGGTAATCGCCCTCTGCCTCACCCTGGGGCTGGCCCCCTTCCTGCCCGAACCGCATATCTGGGGAAAATTGCGCTGGGTGGCCGGCGGGGCCCGCGGCATGGGGGCTTTGGACTGGTTTGACCTGGGATTTCACGGGTTGCCCTGGCTGCTATTGCTGCGGCTCCTGGTTTTGAAAGGGGTCGGTTTCCTGCGCAGGAAATAAGACGCCCCCTCTGTGCTGAAAAAAGAGTATGCCCCATCCCCTGTGAATTTACCACCACAAGTGTTACCTTGACAACCCGATCGCGATGTATCGGCCAAAACCAGCCCTCACATGAAAAAAGGCCTTTTTCAACTATTCTTTGTTGCCTCCCTGGTGCTGCACAGCCAGGATAAAGCCGTTATTGACGGCCAGGTGCGCCATACCATAGACGAGCTCATCGACTTCGTCTCCATCCCGAACGACGCCCTGAACCACGCCGACATCAACCGCAACCTCACCTGGCTTACCCGGAAATTCAGCGAAAGGGGCTTTAACACCACCTTGTTGCCCACCTCGGGGGAATCGCTCTTCTTTGCGGCCCTTCCCATGCAGGACGGCAAACCCACCCTGCTGTTGTACATGCACTTCGACGGGCAGTCGGTAGACCCGGCCCGCTGGAGCCAGCCCGATCCGTACAAGGTTGTGGTGAAGGCACCCGACGGGTTAGGTGGCTGGCAGCCGCGCAACCTGGCGGCACTCGACAACGGGATCGAAGACGATTGGCGGCTTTTCGGCCGCTCGACCTCAGACGACAAAGGGCCCATCGTGATGCTGCTGAACGCCATAGACCTCATCAGGAAAGACGGGGGCGAGCTTGCCTATAACCTCAAGGTGATCCTCGACGGGGAGGAAGAGAAGAGCAGCAAGCCCCTGGCCGAGGCCGTGGGCACCTACAAAGAACTGCTGCAGGCCGATTACCTGCTCATAGCCGACGGGCCCATGCACTATTCCGCCCGGCCAACCCTGGTGTACGGCTGCCGGGGCATTACCACCCTGAGCCTGACCACCTACGGCCCCATTCGGCCGCAGCACAGTGGTCACTACGGGAATTACGCCCCCAACCCCAACTTGCAACTGGCCCAAATTTTAGCCAGCATGAAGGACGATCAGGGGCGGGTTACCATCCCCGGTTACTACGACGGTATTCGCCTGAGCGAAGCTGAAATGGCCGTGCTGCGGGCCGTGCCCGACGAGGCCGAACGCATCGACGGCGACCTGCAGATTGGCCGCCCCGACCGGGTGGGAGCGTTTTACCAGGAAGCCCTGCAATACCCCTCCCTGAATATACGGGGCATGGCTTCGGGCTGGGTTGGGCCCCAGGCGCGCACCATTGTACCGGCCACAGCCACGGCCGAGCTCGACCTGAGGCTGGTGCCTGAATCAGACGGCAACCGCCTCAAGCAACTGGTAAAAAAACACATCGAAAGCCTGGGATATAAGGTCACCGACAAAGAACCAGACGCCCAGATGCGCACGTCCGACACACGCTGGGTTACCGTAACCGAAAGTGAAGTTACCGATGCCTTTCGCACGCCACTTGACCACCCCTTCGGGCAGCACCTGGTAGCGCTGATGGGTTCGGCCTTCGGCGAGCCGGTAGTCCAAATCCGGATTACGGGAGGTACGGTGCCTATAGCCCCCTTTGTAAACGCCCTGCAAATACCGGCATTTATCGTGCCCCTGGTAAACCCCGACAACAATCAGCACAGCCCTGACGAGAACCTGCGTATCGGGCAGATCGGCTATGGCCTGCGCACACTGGTCAGCATCCTGACCCAACCCTATCAGGGATAAGGTGGGTTGTCAGGCCGAATTGCGGCTGGCGTTGATATTTCCGTAGAGCGAACGGGTTACTATCTTTTCGTACAATTCCCGGTACTCGGAATCGCTCCCCAGTTTCTGCAGGGCGTATTGCTGAATCACCAGCAGGGGCAGCACGATGTCTTCGCGTATCTTAATCGATTCGCGGGAAACCGATTCGTCTTCCATTAGAATTTTAGTGCCCGAAATCTGCAGCAGCATTTTTTTCGACAACAAAAATTCCTGGTGGAGGATGTGCCAGAAGGCCGCGTATTCCGGATCTTTTTTCATGTAGCTGGTGAGCTCGAAGTAGCTTTTCTTCAGGGACATCATGCTGTTGAGCATAAGCGCCTGGAAGAAGGGTACCTCCCGGTAGAGCCGCTTCAGGTCGGCCAGGCGGCCCTGGTCTTTCAGGGCCTGGAGGGCCGTGCCAATGCCGAAATAACCGGGTACATTCTGTTTGAGCTGGCTCCAGGAACCCACAAAGGAAATGGCGCGCAAATCGCTCAGCTCCAGTTTTTCCTTGTTGCCGCGTTTGCCAGGCCGGCTGCCGATATTGGCCTTGTTGTAGAATTTCAGGGTGCTGCGGTGCTCCAGGTAGGGCATGAACTTGTCGTGGTGCTTCAGGGCCGTATAGGCCTCGTAGCTGATCTCGGAGAGCGCCTCTATAAGCTCGCGATGGGCGGGGCTGATCTCGTTTTCCTTCCCGAAGATGGTATTCGAAAGGCCTGCGGTGAGCAATTGCTCCCCGTTGTGCATAAACTGCTCTACGGTGCCGTAGGTCGAGGTTATGGTCTGCCCCTGTACCGTGAGTTGGATCTCGTGGTTGGCGATGGTCTTGGTCTGGGCGGCGTAGAACCGATGGGTTTTGCCCCCGCCCCGGGCAGGCGGGCCGCCCCGGCCGTCAAAGAAGATCGCCTTGATCTTGTTGCGGCGGCACACCTTTGAGAGGTTTTCCTTGGTCTTGAAAATAGACCAGTTGGCCTTGAGGTAGCCTCCGTCTTTGGTGCCGTCAGAGAATCCGAGCATCATGGTTTGTTCGTCGCCCCGCAACTGCAGGTGGGCCCGGTACTGGGGAATGTCGAAAAGCGCCTGCATGATGGCTTCCGACTCATCCATGCCCTTCATGGTCTCGAAGAGTGGGATGATGTCGAAGGTAATGGCCTTCTCGTCCCAGCCACACCACCGGAACAGGCCAAATACGAACAAGACCGAGAAGATATCTTCGGAGTTGCTGATGATATAGCGGTTGCAGCCTTCCTCCCCGTTGCGGGCCTGGAGCTCGCCAAGCTGGGCGATGTTGACCAGGGTATCGGAGACGATGGGGTCGTCGTACGCTTTCGGGTCTACTGCCGGTTTTTCTTTCAGCAGCAATTTGGTGAGCGCCCTGGGGCTCAGCTCGGAGAGCGATTCCCCAATAAGTCCGTTTTGTTTTAGAACCGCTTCTACCGTGCGCACATGGCCGCTGTGGTCTTGACGGATGTCGAGGGTGGCGAAATGGGTTCTGAAAAGCCGCACCTTGTCCATGAAGAAGTCGAGCTCTTTGAGGTAGAGGCCGTAGTACTCTTCCACCAAAACGCCCCTCACTTCCTGTAAGGGCCCCATGATTTCCTCAAAAGTAAGGGTTTGGCGATGGTCGAACATGGCCACATAGACCTTGCCGATCAATTCCTGCAAAGTCTCCTGCACCCCGCGGAATGAGATTTTTTTGGCCAGTTGCTTCAGGTCGCCATAATAGCACTTCATCAGGGTGGTGCGCAGCTCGTCGGCCACATCGCGGGTAATGTCGGCCGTCACAAAGGGGTTGCCATCGCGGTCGCCCCCGGGCCAAAAACCGAGTTTGATGATGTCGGGGTTATTGTAGGCCTCGTTCCCGATGCTATTTTTGATGTAGCCATACAGGTCGCCCACAGCCTGGTAGTACACATGGCGAAGCGTGTAAATGATGTTTTTCGCCTCGTCGAGGGGGGTGGGCTTGCGCCGGTTGATCAGGGAGGTGAGACCCAACTGCTGCAGGGTGGTATCGATATCGTCTACCCGGTTTTCCAAAATCAGGGCCCGCAGTTCTGCAATGATGTCGAGCACGGCCGGGGTATAGAACTGGGTGGGGTGGGCTGTAAGCACGATGCGGGCGCTGAAGCTCTCCAGCTTTTTGGAGACCTTCTCCCAGCGCTTGTTCTTTTTGGCCAGTTGGAAATAATCCCTAATCGAAAGCGAATCGGTATGCTGGTGCAGTTTGGGGAAGGCGGCATCTTCCACGCTGTCGTAGAGCACCACCTGCCGCTCCACGTACTGGATAATGCGGAACATCAGGTCGATGCGCTCGCGCTCCGAGTCGCTGTGGGTGTAGTCCCCAAAAAAAGCATCGAGGATCTCGGTGGGGTTCTTGCCTGACTTGAGGCCGGCGTCGCACTGGCGGAAGAGCAGCGGAATGTAGATGCCCACATTTTCCCCTTCGGTATAGGGCAGGTTCAGGAACAGGCTATTGTAAATATTAAACTTGTTCCGGACTGTTTTTTTGAATTCCTTGAGTCTCTCAACCTGGCTCATACTGTGCTTTTCGAAATTAGCAGTGCTAAGGTACGGGAAAATGTCCTGAACCCGGATCCAAAGCTCAGCCTTTTGGGGCTAAGCGGGAAGCGCGTTTCGGCTACATCACAAAATAGCCCGGGCCGGTCATAAAATCAACAAAAACCCCGCTTAGAAATAGCTGCGGTACTGCTCCACCCTAAAATCCATGACGGTGTAGGCGGGGTCTTCGGCCTTTCGCGCCTTGTATTCGGGAATACTGCCCACGGCCCGGTTTGCCGAGCCCGATGGAGCCGTGAGCGAAACCGTCTCCAGGGTGCGCATGCTGCCGTCGGGGCCAGTCAATTCAAAACAGTGGCGCCGGGGTACCGCTTCCGAAAGCGGCTCGAGGGCAATCCCCTCTTGCCGCAAGAGCCGGCGGAACAGGTATTCCGGGCCATTCTGGCTGTTGCCGCCGGTAAAGAGCAAAGTGTGCACCCCGGGGTAGGCGCGCAGCACCCCGAGCAGGTCGCGCATTTCGATATCGCGCATGCCCAGGTCGGAGGCGTCGATGCGTTGGCGGCTGGCCCGCTCCACAATGTCGCAGATGCCGATTTGGCGGTTTTTTAAAAAATTGAGCCGCTGCAGTTCCGCATATTCCGAATCTTCATAAACGAGGCCCAGGCCAAAAATCCGGTCGAGGATGGGCCAGAGCAGGCCGTCGCGGCTCCCGTAGCTGAAGTTCACGTCTCCGGGCTTGAGCAAACCTTGCGTAAAGCGGGGCGGGGGCAGCGTACCCACGATCAGGCGGGTGGCCTCGGGAAACAGGATTGGGGCGTGCGGGTGTTGGTGGAGGAACATGGGCTGCAAAGGTAATGGGGAATCACGAAGTACGAATGATAAAGTGCTAAGGAAGGAATTGTGAAGCGATTGAACGGGATTCGTTTTTTTAGGGGAAACGCCCCAAATCCCCGGCGGCAAGGTACACAGCCCCCCTGCAAACTCCTAACAGCTTAATTCCCTGCATTTTCGTACCTTAATAGGATCAATGCAAACGATATGGGAAAAGGAGATATTAAAACCCGTAGGGGTAAAATTGCCAACAAGTCATACGGCGCCCGCAGGCCCCGCCAAATCAAAAAAAGGACCCCGGTAGAAAAGAAAATTTCCGTGAATGGAAAGGCCTAACGCACAAAAACAGGCTGGTCTTCCCGTTGGGTATGGTTCAGGCTGAATTGGTAGCCCTCCCGATCAAAGCCGAGCAGGTCTTCCCGGGAGGCTGCCCCAGTTTCCAGGATGTAGCGCACCATGGCGCCCCGTGCCTTTTTGGCAAAAAAGCTGATTACCTTCAACTGGTCCTTGCTCCAGTCCTTGAAGATGGGGGTTACTACGGGGGCTTTGAGCCGTTTGGCGTCCAGGGCCCCGAAATACTCGTTACTGGCCAGGTTTACCAGCAATTCGCCCTCGCCCATCTCGGCATTCAGGTGGTCGGTCAGCGTTTTTTTCCAGAATTCATACAGGTTTTTCCGCGTCCCCACTTTTAAGGCAGTGCCCATTTCCAACCGGTACGGCTGAATGAGGTCAAGGGGTTTGAGCAGGCCGTAAAGGCCCGACAAAATACGCAGCGATTCCTGCATGCGGTCGATCTGCCCGGGGGTGAGGCTGTAGGCATCGAGGCCCTGGTAGACGTCCCCGCTGAAGGCGAAAACGGCCGGGCGGGCATTCTCGGGGGTAAAAGGCATGGAAAAAGCCTGGTTGCGCTCCCAGTTGAGCTGGGCCAGGTCGTCCGAAATGTCCATCAGCCGCCTCAGGGAAGCTGGCTTTTTGGATGCCAGCACCTTGTGTATGCGCAATGCTTCTTTAGCAAAGGCGAATTCGGAATGGCGGTTGGTGGGCAGGGGGCTTTCGAAATCCAGCGATTTGGCCGGAGAGATCACAATCTTCATGCAGCGCTTCTTTTAAACAAAAATACAACCCCTCCCGGTTTTCTACCACCCCCTTCCAACGGAGTTCTTTATGGGCCTATTGGCACGGTTTATAAATCGTCGCGATGGCCGGCGTAGGCGCGCCATTTCTCGATGCAGGCCTGCATGTCGTCGGGGATGGGTGCCTCAAAGTGCATATGCTGGCCCGAAACCGGGTGGCGGAACCCCAGGGTACGGGCATGCAGGGCCTGGCGGGGCAACAGTTGGAAGGCATTTTCCACAAACTGCTTGTATTTGGTAAAGGTGGTGCCCTTTAAGATGCGGTCGCCCCCGTAACGGGCATCGTTGAAAAGGGGGTGCCCGATATACTTCATATGGGCCCGTATCTGGTGGGTGCGGCCTGTTTCGAGGCGGCACGAGACCAGGGTAACGTACCCGAGGCGCTCCAGCACCGTGTAATGCGTAACAGCCTCCTTGCCCTGCTCCCCTTCGGGGAACACCTGCATCTGCAGGCGGTTCTTGGGGTTGCGGCCGATATGTCCTTCGATGGTGCCGGCTTCATCGGCCAGGGTACCCCAAACCAGGGCCATGTATTCGCGCTCAGTGGTTTTATCAAAAAATTGCTGGGCCAGGTGGGTCATGGCGGTTTCGGTCTTGGCAATCACCAGCAGCCCCGAGGTGTCTTTGTCGATGCGGTGCACCAGGCCGGGCCGGTTGTTCGAATTGACCGGCAGGTTGCTGAAATGGTAGGCAAGGGCATTGACCAGGGTACCCGAATAGTTGCCGTGGCCCGGGTGCACCACCATGCCGGCCGGTTTGTTCACAACCAGCAGCGACTCGTCTTCGTACACGATGTCGAGGGGAATGTTTTCGGGGTTGAGCAGGTATTCGTACGGCGGGTGTTCAAAAAGCACGCGAACCGTGTCGCCGGGCTTTACCCGGTAGTTCTGCTTTACCTGCTGGTTGTTTACGCGGATGTTCCCAGCCTTGGCGGCCTGCTGTATTTTATTGCGCGTGGCATTGCGTACCAGGTTCATCAGGAATTTGTCGACCCGTAAGGGCTCCTGCCCGGCGGCAGCCAGAAAGCTGTAATGCTCATAGAGCTCGTCTTCTTCCGGGTCTTCCGGGCTGTGCTTCTCCAGCATGGTTACTCGGAATCGGCTTTGATCAGGGCCTGATCGGGAATGGTGCCGTTGCCGCAGATGAGTTCGATCTTGGAAGTCTTGGGCAGTTTGTCGCCCGGGTTAATGTATTTGCCCTGGAACCGGATCCGGTATACCATATCCTTGCCCAGCTCGTCAATGTAGGTTACCCTTTCAATCTCGAGGCCCACGGCCCGCAGCATGGAGGCCGCATTGCGCTGGGTTACCTGTATGATGTCGGGTACGGTTACCTTCTTATACCCCGAAGGGTTTACCGTAACGTAGATCTTGCGGTTCACTTTAACCTGAGAGCCCGCCAGCGGGTTTTGCTCGCGAATGGAAAAACGCGGAAAATCGGGGTCGTAATTGGCGGAATCGACTACCTCGTAACGCAGCCCGGCCTCTTCGAGGGTTTGCCGCATATCGGTTACCGACATGCGGGCCAGGTCGGGCACCTGCACAAACTGCCCGTGGTGGGTACTGCTCTTGAGCCACTGCAGGGCCACAAAGGCGAGGACAATGAGCGCGGCCGCTGCCAACCCCAGGTTAATCAGGAAGGTCCTGGATTTCAGAAAGAGGATGAAGTTTCGCATGCCGGCAGGTTTCGTCCGGCAAATATAGGAAACCCGCTTGTTTTTTGTTTACCTTGGCCCTGGCTTAACCCCCTTTTAACGCATTCTCCCTATGGGCGCACCCAAGAAAATCGCCATTATCATGGGCGGCTATTCGAGCGAATACGAAATCTCGGTAAAGAGTGGGCAGGTAGTCTACAAATGGCTCGACCGGACCCGATATGAGCCCTACCGCATTTTGATCCGCAAAGACCGGTGGGTGCTGCTGGCCGACGACGGAGCCGAACTCCCCGTAAACCGGCACGATTTCAGCGTTACCCGGGGCGAGGGTACCCTGCGCTTCGACTGCGTGTTCAACGCCATTCACGGCAGCCCCGGCGAAGACGGCCTGTTGCAGGCCTATTTCCGCCTGCTCGAACTGCCGCAGACCGCCTGCGATTACTACCAGGCTGCCCTCACCTTCAACAAACGCGACCTGCTGAGTGTGCTGAAGGCATACAACATCCCCTCGGCCGTTTCGTACCGCCTCGACAAGGGCCAGCCCATCGATTCCGACGCCATCCTGGCCCGGGTGGGCCTCCCCTGTTTTGTCAAGGCCAACCGGGCCGGCAGCAGTTTCGGGGTGAGCCTGGTGAAGGAAGCCCAGGGCCTGCAGGCCGCCATTGCCGTAGCTTTCAAGGAAGATGACGAAATATTGATCGAATCGGCCCTGAAGGGCACAGAGGTGTCGGTGGGGGTCATCCGCTACAAGGGGCAGGTAAAGGTGCTGCCCATTACCGAGATCGTTCCCGATAAGGAGTTTTTCGACTACGAAGCAAAATACCTGGGTAAATCCCAGGAAATTACGCCGGCCCGCATTCCGGAAAAAGCCGCCCAGAAGGTGCGGGACATGGCTGCCCGCATCTATGAAGTACTGAAATTGAAAGGGTACAGCCGCAGCGAATTCATTCTGGTGGAGGGCCAGCCCCACCTGCTCGAGGTCAATACCACCCCCGGGCTTACCGAGGCAAGCATCCTCCCGCAACAGGCCGCGGCTGCCGGGATTTCCCTGCCCGAGCTCTTCGGGAGCGCCATCGAG
This sequence comes from Robiginitalea sp., assembly GCA_050289825.1. GTDB lineage: Bacteria > Bacteroidota > Bacteroidia > Flavobacteriales > Flavobacteriaceae > Robiginitalea. Next base: position 7,615 of record JBNKGM010000028.1, on the reverse strand, counting down.
GAGGCATTGGCCAAAAATAGCTACCTTTAATCACCCAACTTTAACAGGCCTGCGATGAAACGCGCCATATTTCCCGGCTCCTTCGACCCCATTACCCTGGGGCATTACGACATCATTCAACGGGGTATAGGCCTGTTTGACGAACTCATCATCGCCATTGGCGAGAATGCCGACAAAAGCTATATGTTCTCCCTGGAAGACCGCATGCGGTTCATACGGGAGGCATTCGCCTACGAGCCCCGCATCAAGGTGGCATCCTACCAGGGTTTGACGGTCGATTTCTGCAAGCAGGTAGGTGCCGAATACATTTTGCGGGGCCTGCGAAACCCGGGCGATTTTGAATTCGAGAAGGCCATCGCCCACACCAACCGCAAATTGTCAGAGATCGAAACGGTGTTCCTGCTAACGGGATCAGGCAAATCCTATATCAGCTCCTCGATTGTACGCGACGTAATCAGGCATGGGGGCGATTACACCGTGCTGGTGCCTGACACCGTGCGGTTCTGAGGGAGCGACGGTACGGAGAAAGATCCTGTTTCTGTAATCTTTTTCTTATTTTTATCCGGCTAAGCCTCTAAAATCGAGGACCTCACCACGCCTCGGGTCCTATTCACAACATTACTGCCTTTGATTCGTTTTTTTCCCGCTATGTTCGTAGGAAAGATCTGATATATGCTGAAGGGCACTTTTGAACTTTCGCAAGATTTCCTGATTCGGCAACTGCCTCATCCAACCATGGTTTTGAATGACAGGCTGGAACTACAGACGGCCAGTGACAGCTGGCTGGATTTCTTCGGTCTGGTGCGTCAAAACGTGCTTGGCAGGCCCATTTTGGAAATTTTTCCTGAAGTATCCCTTCAGTTGCAGGAGGCGCTGGGGGAATGCCTGGCTCATAAATCAGAAACACGGGGCACCAAACACTATATCCGGGCTGACCAGAAAGAATTCTGGTTCGAATGGATCAACACCCCGTATTACGATATTGACGAGAATCCGGTGGGCATTATTTCGCAGGTAATCGACGTTACCCAGCATGTTCGGCACGAGATCGAACAGGAAAAGGTGCGTCTCCTGCTCGAGGCCCAATCCGAAAATGCCCGTATAGGCAGCTGGTGGTACGAACAGCATTCGGGAAAGCTTTCCTGCAGCTCCATGACGCATAAAATACTGGGGGCCGGAAAAACCGGCATCAAAAACCTGGAACAACTCTTCCTCTACTTTCCGGGGGGCTTTTCGCGCAACACCTACTCCATGGCGGTTTTCAAAGCCCTGGAAACCGGGCATCCCTGGAATGAGGAACTCCAACTGCTCACCCCGGAAGGTAAGGAACTCTATGTAATTGCAACCGGGCGTCCGATTATCAAAAACGGCAGACAGGTGGGGCTGCTCGGCACCTTTCTCGACATCACCGAATGGCGTCTGTCAAACCAAAAAATGCGAGAGAGCGAAGCCCTGCTGCGCACCGTGGTCGACAACCTGCCCTTGAATGTCCACATCAAAGACCTCGACTCCCGGAAAATCCTGGTGAACAAACAGGAGTGCCGATTCCTGGGCGTTTCGCATCCCAATGAACTATTGGGGAAGAACGATTTTGACCTCTACCCCGAGGAAATAGCCCACCTCTCGCGGGAAGAAGACCTGTTTGTGATGGACAACGAGAAGGCCATTTTGGGCAAAGAGACCTTGTTGATCAGGAAAGACGGTTCCGAAACCTATTTTCTGAACTCTAAAATTCCCCTGTACAACGAAGAGCAGGAAGTTTACGGGCTTATGGGGATCAGCATGGACATTACCGAGCTGAAAGACAAGGAAACCGAACTGCGCAACCTCATTGACGTTACCTCCCAGCAAAACAAGAAACTGATCAATTTTGCCCACATCGTCTCCCACAACCTGCGCTCGCATTCTGCCAATTTCTCGATGTTGCTCGAGTTTTTGAACCAGGAGCAGGGCGAAAACGAGAAACAGCAAATCCTGGGCATGCTTACCCAGGCGTCAGACAACCTGTTGGATACCCTCGACAACCTGAACGAGGTGGTGGCCATCAACACCCAGGTTGAGCTCGAAAAAAGTTCGGTGCATTTGCGAAAGGCCGCCGAAGGAGTGGTGAAAAAATACACAGCCGCCCTGGCCAAAAGCAGGGGGGTAGTGCACCTCGATATCCCGGCCGACACCCGCGTGCATGTGGTGCCCGCCTACCTCGATAATATTTTGGAAAACCTGCTGTCCAATGCCCTGAAATACAAACATCCCGACCGAACCCCCGAAATACACCTCAGCATAGAGAACGTGCGCGGCTTTACCGTACTCACCGTTGCCGACAACGGCCTGGGGATAGACCTGAAAAAAAATGGTGCCAAACTCTTCGGCATGTATAAAACCTTCCACGAGCACGACGAGGCACGGGGTATCGGCCTGTTTATATGCAAAAACCAGATCGAAGCCATGGGGGGCAACATCAAGGCCCTGAGCCAAGTGGGAGAGGGTACCCAATTTAAAATCTATTTCAATGACCGCAACTGACGCCATCTTCATAGTAGACGACGACCCGATTACCGTATTCGGTATCAAGAAAATGCTGCAAAGCCTTTACCCACAGCGCCCAATTCACACTTTTCCCAATGGCAAGCAGGCCCTGGATGCGGTGAAGGCGGCCATGGTGTCGGGGCGTTTGCCCGAGGTTATCTTCCTGGACATCAACATGCCAATCATGGACGGCTGGCAGTTCCTGGAGGCCTTTATCCGCTTGCCCATCGACCTCCCCATCCGGGTCAATATCGTCACATCGTCCATTGACCCCTTCGATTACAACCAGTGGCAGCACTTCAAGTCGCGCTCGCGCCACATCATCGATTTCAGGAACAAACCCTTAAGGCGCGAAGAGCTGGCCGCCATTACCCGAGCCGCTTAAGCCACACCGGTTTTTTGGTACCTTTGCGAAGGCAAGCTGCCAAAACAAACCGCCTATGAACCCACGCAAGTGGCTTTTGCCGTGCCTGCTGGCGCTGCTCGTTTCCTGCGAAAAAAAAGCCGAAGACCAACGGGAAGCATTCCTGACCCCCTTTGAACAGGGCAATGGCAATACCACCGCCACCTATGCGGAAACCCTGGATTTTTACCGGAGGCTGGCCCGCGAATTCCCCGACATTCACATGCAGACCCTGGGGCCCACCGACAGCGGGGAACCCCTGCATCTGGTTACCTACAACCCCGAAGGCAACTTCAATTTTCAACGGCTCGGAGACGGCAAGGTGGTGGTGCTGATCCTTAACGGTATCCACCCCGGCGAACCCGATGGCATCGATGCGAGCATGCAGTTGATGCGCAACCTGGCATCGGGGGAGGTCAGCATCCCTGAAGGGGTTATCCCGGTGGTGGTGCCCCTGTACAATATTGGCGGGGCGCTGCAGCGCAACAGCCATACCCGGGCGAACCAAAACGGGCCCGAACAATACGGTTTCAGGGGTAATGCGCGAAACTTCGACCTCAACCGCGATTTCATCAAGATGGACACCCACAATGCGGCCTCCTTTGCCGAGCTTTTCCATCTGGTGCAGCCCGACCTGTTTATCGACACCCACGTCAGCAACGGGGCCGATTACAGCTATACCCTGACCCACCTGTTCACCCAGCAAGATAAACTGGGCGGAGACCTGGGGGTATTCCAGGACCAGACCCTGCGCCCCGAGCTCGAATCGGCCCTGGCCGAAAAGGGGTGGGACATAACCCCTTACGTAAACGTCTTCAACCGTTCACCCGAATTGGGTTTTAACCAATTTATGGATTCCCCCCGCTATTCGACCGGCTATGCCGCCCTTTGGGACGTGCCGGGCCTGATGCTCGAAACTCATATGCTGAAACCGTATGCCCAGCGGGTAGCGGGTACCTACGAGCTGCTGCGGAGCTTCTTAGATCTGGCCGCCCGGCATAAAGACACCCTGCAAAGCCTGCGGGAAGCGAGCGCCTCCCGCTACAAAGCCGGGGCTTACTACCCCATGGGGTGGGAAATTGACAGCACCGGCACACGTACCCTGCTCTTCAAGGGGTTCGAAGCCGAGAACCCCACTAGCGAGGTAACCGGCCTCCCCCGCCTGAAGTACGACCTCACCCGGCCCTATACGCGCGAGGTAACCTACTACGACAAGTTCCGGGCCACCGATTCGGTGCGCATCCCCACGGCCTACCTGCTGCCCCAACAATGGGAAGCCGTGCGCGAGCGCCTCGACCGCAATCATATCCGGTACCAGGCTTTGGAACGCGACACGATACTCGAGGTTTCCTCTTACCGCATTGCCGGGTACCAGACCTACCCCAGGCCCTACGAAGGGCACTACCCGCACTACGGCACACGCGTGGAAACTGTCCGCGTGCAACAGGCCTTCAGGGCGGGCGACCTGCTTATTCCCACCGACCAGGCAGGGGTGCGGTATTTGCTGGAAACCCTGGAGCCGCAGGGCGTGGATTCCTTCTTTAACTGGAATTTCTTCGATACCATTTTGCAGCAGAAAGAAGGCTTTTCACCTTATGTCTTCGAAGATGTTGCCGCCCGCATACTGGCGGCAGACAGCCTGCTCAGGCAGGCCTTTGAACAGGCGCGGGTAGCCGACCCGGCCATGGCGGAAGACAGCTATGCCCAACTCGACTGGATATACCGGCATAGCCCGTATTACGAACCCGCTCATTTGCAGTATCCGATATTCAGGTTGGAATAAAACGGGTTACCCCTGGTGGGGTTCAAACAGGCTTTTTATGTTGAGGTAGGAATTCTGAAGGGCCAGCTTGATCTTCTCGGGGCCTTTCCATTTGACCTTTTCAATGCCTTCCTTTTCTTCTCCGACCAGCTGCCCCGAATAATCGGTTTTCATGGCGTACCAATGCACCTCTTTGAGCTTGTATTTGCCGTTGCGCTTAAAGACGTGATAGGTGGTTCGCAACACATTCTCGATTTCGAGCCCCTGCACGCCGGTCTCTTCTTCCACTTCCCGTATGGCGCATTTTTCGAGGGGTTCATTCTTCTTGCAAATGCCCTTGGGCAGGTCCCATTTGTCGTTCCGGTAAATAAACAACACTTTGCCTTTGGGATTGGTGACCACCCCCCCGGCTGCTACTACCAAAGGGATGTGCTGGGTAAACTTATTGAGGATTTCCCCAAGGTTCGGGTGGTAGATAAACGCCTGGGTGAGTTTTTTCTTGAAAAGGGATTCCACCGCCGTGCGCACCGCCTTCTCATTCATCGGGAAGTACTCGCCATCCCCGGCCTCCAGGATTTTGTCAGTCAAAATCAGGGGCCTTTCATTCACAAAAACTTTATACATTTACCGCATGGTTTTAAACGATGAAACGGCACGTAAAACGGCAGAGCAATTGTTGCAAATAAATGCAATTAAATTAAAACCTGAAAATCCATTTACCTGGGCATCGGGTTGGAAATCTCCTATTTACTGCGACAACCGTATAATCCTCTCCCACCCCCAAATTCGGCATTACGTTAGCAAGCAGCTCGCCCAGCAGGTCCAGACCCTGTACGGCAAGCCCGACCTTATTGTTGGTGTTGCCACCGGGGCCATTGGTATCGGGCTGCTGGTAGCCGAAAAACTGGGGTTGCCCTTTGCCTATGTACGGCCCGAGCCCAAATCGCACGGCCGCCAGAACCAGATCGAAGGGCAGGCCGAGGCCGGGCAGCGGGTCGTGGTGATCGAAGACCTGGTGAGCACCGGGATGAGCAGCCTCAATGCGGTGAAGGCGCTGCGGGAAGCAGGCCTTCAGGTGCAGGGCATGCTGGCCATCTTCACCTACGGCTTTGACCTGGCCAGCCAACGATTCGCCGAGAGCGGCGTGGCCCTGAACACCCTGAGCGATTACCCGCACCTGATCGCCCAGGCCTCTGAAAGTGGCTATATTGCCGACAAACAATTGGAAACCTTGCGGGCCTGGCGCGCCAACCCGCAGCAGTGGAACCCCTGATATGCATATTGAATCACCCGCGGTACGGCTTGCCAAGAGCCGCCAAGAAGTTTACGAATTCCTGACCCGTCTGGAAAATTTCAAGCAGCTGATGCCCGATAACATACAGACCTTTGAGGTACTGGACCCTGACACGTTCCGGTTTGCCCTGAAAGGCATGCCGGAAATTGTACTGAAGCGCAAGGAGCAAAACCCGTTCGACAAAATCGTGCTGGGGGCGGCAAGCGATAAGCTGCCCTTTACCCTGAAGGCCGATTTGAGGGAGGTAACCCCCGAAGAGACCGAAGTTGGGCTCAGCTTCGAAGGCGAATTCAACGCCATGATGGCCATGATGATCAAGGGCCCCATCACCAATTTCCTGGGCACCCTGAGCCAGAAACTCGCTGAAATCTGACCGGTTTCAGTAGTGCATGCGCACAGCCTGGAAATCGAAGGCCCGGCGCACCCCTTTCTCTACCTCAATGACCAGCAGGCCATCACGGCTCACCCCCCTGATGATTCCAGGGAACTGCATGCCGTCGGGCCCGCTGAAGGTGGCCGGACGGTCTTTTCGGAAGAGCCGGGCCTCATAGGCCTCGCGCTGCGCCTGAAAGTCGGTCTGAGGCAGGTGGGACAGGGTTGCCGAAAGCGTTTCGCAAAGCTGTACAAGCAGCCCCTCCAGCTCAAAGCTCCGGCCGGTTACCATGCGCAGGGAAGTGGCCCCGGGCAAATCGGAGAACGAAACCTGGTTTACATTGAGCCCAACACCTATTATGCTGTGCGACAGGCGCGCACCCTGCAGGTGGTTCTCCAGCAGCATGCCGCAGAGTTTGTGCGGGCCTGACAGAATGTCGTTCGGCCATTTGATGTGCAGCCCGGGCACCGAATGCGCAGCCAAAACGTCGTATATAGCCAAAGAAACCGCCATATTCAGGCGGAAATGGTCAGTGGCCTGCAGGTTTTCAAACCTTTTTAACACACTGAATGTAAGGTTCTTACCCTTCTCGGAATGCCAGGAACGGCCGGGCTGCCCCCGGCCCTGGGTTTGCTCCAGGGCCCAGGCCACCGTGAAGTCGGAAACCGGTTCAGAAGCCATTTTACGCCTGAGATATCCATTGGTGGAATCCGTGGCATCAAGTTTGATTAATTGCATGGAGTCGGTTTACAGGCCCAAGCTTATGTTAAAAACTAAGCCAAAAAGAGCAAAAAAACAATAACTTTGTAGAAACTAAAACTTTTGAATGCAGAAAAGGAAAGCTAGTGCAGATGAGTTGATTGCATTAATTTTACAGGGAATAGAAGAAGTAAAAGGACAAAATATAAATTTACTTGACCTTAGAAATATTGAGAATACCGTTTGTGACTACTTCATAATTTGCAACGGTACCTCCAATACGCATGTAAATGCCATTGTAGGCTCTATCCAAAAAACAGTAAGCAAAGCAATTAAGGATAAACCCTGGCACGTTGAGGGTGAAGATAATGCCGAGTGGGTATTAATGGACTATGTTAATGTGGTGGTCCACGTATTCCAAAAACAAATTCGTGAATATTATGATANTGAAGGATTATGGGGAGATGCAAAGTTCACAACTATAGAAAGCAGTGTAAATAACTAAAAATATATAATGGCGAAAGACAATAATACAACCCCTAAAAAACCTAAGTTCAG
>JBNKGM010000027.1:0-38303 GCA_050289825.1 Robiginitalea sp. | reverse complement strand
CGTACCGGCCGTTCATGCGCAGGGGCACTTCGGGGCACTCTTTGTCGTGCAGGTGGGTCGAGGCGTACAAGATATGCTGGTTGTCAGGCAAAAAGTAGCCGCAGGTGGTGCGGCCCATTCCGGTACTCACCATGGGCGGTTTGTTTTTTTCAAAGGAATCGGTGGCGTTCATCACAAACATCTGGTCGCATCCCAGGCCCCATTCGGCGTAATTCGACTGGAAGATCAGCTTGTTGCTGTCGAAGCTCCAGTAGGCCTCGGCGTTGTCGCCCCCGTGGGTAACCTGGCGGATTGACTTGAAATGGGTCTCGCCGGGGTAGATCAGGGTGTCTGAAACGTTGGCCATAGGGTTAGAAGGGCTGTCTGCCCCTTCTTCTGCCTGCTTGGGATCGCCCTTGCAGCCCAGCAGGGCTATTCCAAGCACAATCAGAATTGTAGTTCTCATAAGATGCGTATTTTTGACAAAAATAGACCGAAGCCATGAAGATAAACAATCTTTTTTGGGGATTTCTCCTGATAATAGGGGCCTGCCGCAATGCCCCCGCTCCTGAAGTAACCCTGCAGGACGATGTGCAAATCCTGGCCAGCGATTCGCTCAGCGGGCGCGAAACCGGCACCGAGGGCGCCCGCATGGCGGCCAGCTACCTGGAGGGGCGCATGAAGCAGCTCGGCCTGAAACCCGCTGGGGGAAGCGCCACCTACTATCAGGAATTCAGCTTTAAACCCAAAAAGGACCCCCACGGGGAGGTGCAATTCGGGTCGGCCACCGACAGCAGCATTACCGGGATTAACGTGCTGGGGCTTATCGACAATGGCGGCGCCCGAACCGTAATAATCGGCGCCCACTACGACCACCTCGGCATGGGGGGCGAAGGTTCCCTCGACCGGGGCGAGCCGGCCATCCACAACGGGGCCGACGACAATGCCAGCGGGGTGGCGGTGCTCTTGCACCTGGCCCAGAAAATCAAGGCCTGGCCCGAGGCCAAAGACAATTACCTGATACTCTCTTTTTCTGGGGAGGAAATGGGCCTGTTGGGCTCAAACTATTTCGCCAAAAACCCGACCCTCGACCTAAAGCAGGTACCCTACATGCTCAACCTCGACATGGTGGGCCGGCTGCGGCAAGACAGCACCCTTTCTGTGAGCGGCACCGGCACGAGCCCTATCTGGCCCCAAATGCTCAACTCCCTGAACCCGGGCTTTAAACTGGTGCTCAGCGAATCTGGGGTCGGCCCGTCTGACCACACCTCCTTTTACCTGCAAGACATTCCCGTGCTGCACTTTTTTACCGGGCAGCACGAAGACTACCACAAGCCTTCCGACGATGCCGGGCGCCTGAACTACGCCGGTATGGAGCAGATAACCGGGTACCTGTTTGACCTGGTTAAAGGCATGGAAAAGCAGGAGGAAGTAGCCTTCCGCAAGACCAAAAACGAAAGCGAGGAAGTGCCGCGCTTTAAGGTAGCCCTGGGCGTTGTACCCGATTACCTGTTCGACGGGAAGGGGATGCGCATCGATGGGGTGAGTGAAGGCAAACCCGCCCAGGCAGCCGGGCTGCAGAAGGGTGATATCGTAGTGCAGCTGGGCGACAGCACCATTACCGACATGATGAGCTATATGCGGGCCCTGTCGGCCTTCGAAGCCGGGCAAAAGGCCCGGGTGGTGGTAGAGCGCGACGGGAAGCAGCACGAGGCAGAAATCCAATTCTAAAGCGGTTCCCGGAGGACCCTGACAGCCGATTTTTCCGTTAAAAGCACACAGGGTGTGCCAGCCGAAAGTTTTCTTAGCTTTGCTATTACCCGAAGGCACTGTGAAGCTTAGAATTGTACTCATATTAGGGCTCCTCCCCCTGGCCCTGGCCAGTCAGACCTACCGAATTACCGGCACGGTAAAGGAATCTGCCGGCAATGTGTTGCCTTTTGGCAACGTGGTGCTGCTGCGGCCGGCAGACAGCGTGCAGGTGCGCGGCGGTTCGGCCGATGAGAACGGGGCTTTTGTGATCCAGGGGGTCGCCCCCGGGCAATATTACCTGCAGGCACAGTACTTCGGCTCCCAGTCCATGTTGGTTCCCCTCGATGTGCAGGCCGACCTGCATGTGGGAAACCTGGTGCTCGAAACGAACACCAACAGCCTGGACGAAGTGGTGCTTACCGGCTCGAGGCCCACCATAGACCGCCAGGCCGACCGCATCGTCTTCAAGGTTGAGAATACCGTGCTGAGCCAGGGGTCGACCTGGGACATCCTCAAGAAAGCCCCTGGGGTGATCGTGATTCAGGACAACCTGGAAATAAGGGGGCAGACGGCCACGGTATACCTGAACGACCGCAAGGTACAGCTTACCTCCACTGAAATCCTGGATCTGCTCAAGGGCCTTTCGGGCGATATGGTGGCTTCGGTAGAGGTGATACCCATCCCTCCGGCCAGGTACGAGGCGGCCGGCGGGCCCATCCTCAATATCCGCACCCGGCAAAACATTGTACCCGGGTATAAAGGCAGCATTCGCTCTGAATATGAACAGGCCATTTTCCCGAAATCCAGCTTCGGTACCAGCCAGTACTACAAAGGGGAAAAATTCGGGGTTTTTGCCAATTACGGCATCAGCCCGCGAAAGGAAATCAAGAATACCGAAAGCTATGTAAACTTTTTCGACCCCCAGGGCGACGTTTACGCCCGCTGGACCACCGACATGGACAAGACCACCCGGTCCCTGGCCCAGCAAGCCTCCCTCATGCTGGACTACGAGCCTTCTGACCGCGACAAATTGAACCTGACCACGAACCTGAGCACCTCGCCCAACAAACGCAGCGCCTACGGCATAAATACCCTGATGCGCAACGCCCTTGGCGTGATCGATTCCACGCTACAAACCACCAGCTCCCTCGAAGACGATATGCTGAACCTCTCGGCTGACCTGGGCTATGAGCACAAGCTCGCGAAAGAAGGCGCCTCCCTGAAAGCCAACCTCCACCACACCTATTACGAACTGAGCCGCGGCCAGCAGGGCAGCACGGATTATTTCGACCCCGACGGGGTCTTCCTGAGGAATTTCAGCTTTTCCACCGATGCCGTGCAAAACATACACATCAGCACCGGGCAGGTCGACTTCTACACCCCGAACGAAGAAGGCAGTTTTGAAGCCGGGGTAAAAGGGTCGTACATCCGCAGCAAGAGCCGTATCGATTACCTGGACGTAAACAATACTGAGCCTCCCTTCGACATTGCGCTTTCTGACCGCTTTGTATACGACGAAGGGGTAGGAGCAGCCTATGTGAGCCTGTCGCGCAACTGGGAGCCCTGGTCTGTAAAGCTGGGCCTGCGCGCCGAACACACCGAGGTAAGGGCCCGGAGCGAAACCCTCGACCAGATTACCCGGCAGAGCTATTTCGAGCTTTTCCCTAATGTATTCCTGGGGTACGACATGGGAAAAGACAACAGCCTGAACTTCAGTTACAACCGCAAGCTCACCCGGCCCAACTATCAAGACCTCAACCCCTTCCGGTTTTTTATTAACGAAAACAACTACGACCAGGGCAACCCGAACCTGGTGCCCAACTTCAGCCACAATTTCAACCTGAACCTGACCCTGAACAACACCTTTTTCATTGACCTGTATTACCGCGACAACGGGCGCTACATCAGCCCGCTGAGTTTTCAGGACAACCAGGAGCAGGTCTTGCTCGAGATTTTCCGCAACGTGGAGCAGAGCGTGTCGTACGGCCTCGATTTTACCCTTTCCACACCCCTAACCTCATTCTGGGACCTCTACGCCTACACCTCCCTGTTCTATGAAGACGAGACCTTCCTCGACCCGTATAACGAGGGACAAACCCTGACCAATCAGGTAACCGGCCTGTACGGATATCTGAACAACAATTTCACGCTCTCCAAAGACCGGACCTTTACCGGGGAGGCTTCTTTGGTGTACCTGAGCGGATTCCTTTACGGCACCTATAAGATGTCTGAAACCACCACCATTAACCTGGGGTTGCGCAAAACGCTTTGGGATGGCCGGGCCGTGCTGTCGCTGGTGGTAGAAGACCTCCTGTGGCGGGCCAATGCCACCTATACCTCGCGCTACCCGCTCCAGGACAACGGCTATTACCCCCTGCCGGAGTCTCGGCTCATGCGACTCGGCTTCACCTATAATCTGGGGAACTTCCGCCTGAAAAACCGGTCGGCCAACCAACGGAATGCCGAATTGCAGCGGATTCAAAACGAATGATTTTCACGCATTTGGGCCGAATTCGTAATTTTGCCCTTCCAAAAGCATCTTATCATGCCGCGTATCGGCACTATTGAATTACCGGATTTCCCGCTCCTGCTGGCCCCCATGGAAGACGTGAGCGACCCGCCTTTTCGCGCGCTTTGCAAGGAACAGGGGGCCGACCTGATGTATACCGAATTCATCTCCTCAGAAGGCCTGATCCGCGATGCCGCCAAAAGCGTGATCAAGCTCGACATCTACGAGAAAGAACGCCCGGTGGGCATCCAGATCTTCGGGGCCGAGCTCGATTCCATGCTGCAGGCCGTCGATATTGTAACGGCTTCGTCTCCGGACATCATCGACATCAATTTCGGCTGCCCGGTTAAAAAGGTGGTCTGCAAGAATGCCGGGGCCGGCATTTTGCGCGACATTCCGCTGATGGTTAAGCTCACCGCCGAGATGGTAAAACGCACCCACCTGCCGGTAACCGTAAAAACCCGCCTGGGCTGGGACCACGATTCCATCAAGATCGTTGAGGTGGCCGAACGCCTGCAAGACGTGGGCATACAAGCCATCTCCATTCACGGCCGCACCCGGGTGCAGATGTACAAAGGCTTGGCCGACTGGGCCCCGATTGCCGCCGTGAAGGAAAACCCCCGCATGCACATACCCGTCTTTGGCAACGGGGACGTAGACAGCCCGGAAGCGGCTGTGCGCATGCGCGACGAGTTTGGCCTCGACGGCGCCATGATTGGCCGTGCGGCTATCGGCTATCCGTGGTTTTTCAGGGAAGTAAAGCACTTTTTCAAAACGGGCAGCCACCTCGCCCCCCCGAACATGGAAGAGCGTGTAGAAGCGGCTCGTCGCCACCTGCAGATGGCCATCGACTGGAAGGGGGAAAAGCTCGGGGTGTACGAAACCCGGCGCCATTATACGAATTACTTTAAGGGGATTCCCAATTTCAAGCCCTATCGGATGAAAATGGTGACCAGCGAAGAACCCGCTGATGTTTTCGCGGCGTTTGAAGAAGCGCTGGAGGCCTTTTCAGACTTCAGCTTTGCCTAACCTCAGGCCCGCATAACCTTTCTGCTAATGCGACTGCTCGCCAGCCGGGCCGCCAGAATGCCCAGCAACACGATCGTGGCCAGCACCAGCCCCAGGTTTTCCCAGTTCAGTTCCACGGGGTAAGCCAGGGAGGGGGTAATCATGACCCATTCGAATAGCAGTTGCGAGCCGATGAGCAACGCGCCGATCAACACCCCGATCAGCCCGCCCGAACTGGTGACCAGCACCCCTTGCAGGAAGTAGATCTGCCGCAGCTTCGGGAGGGTTAGCCCCATGGAATAGAGCGTTCGCAGGTGCTCCTTTTTGTCGAGGATCATCATGATGATGGCCCCCACTACATTAAACAGGGCAATAATGAGCACCAGGGTAAAGATGAGGTAGGTCGCCAGGTTTTCGGTGTTGAGCATGCGGTACAGGGTCTGGTTTAGCTCGCGCCGGTTCCTGAGGGTAACCCCCGGCCCCAGGATGTCTGCCAATGCCGCCCGAACGACCCCTTCGTCGGCTCCGGGGGCCAATCGAACATTCAGACCCGAAATTCGGGTGCTGTCGCGTTGGAGCAGCGCCTGAACCAGGGGCAGTTCGGTAAACACGTATTTTTTGTCGAGGTTTTCCTCGATCTGGTAAATGCCGCTGACCACCAGGGCCAGTTGGTTGTAGGGTTGGTCGCCCAGCCCCTGGGGCGAAAGGTTGCCCTTTCCGGGCTTGGGCGCCAGCAAGATCAACGGGCTGCCATAATCGCCAATACTCAGGTTGAGCTGGCTGGCAATGGTGCGCCCTACCACGCCCTGTTGGGCGCTCAGGTCATACAGGCCGAGAAAAACGGTGCTGTCAATCCCGGTGGTACGGTTATATGCACTGTCTACCCCTTTGATATAGGCAATCATGCTCTTTTGCCGGTGGGTCAAATAGACCCGCTCTTCGAGCTCTCGCGAATAGGAAGCCAGGCCGGGCAAGCCCTTCAGGGCTGCTTCCTGTGAGGGGGTCAGGGAAAAGGTTTTGCCGCTGGCGGGCACGACCTTGAGCTGGGGGTCGAAGGTGTTGCTGAAGGAAAGGCTGAACGATTTAAGGCCCGAAAAACCCGAAAGCACGATAAAAAGGGCGGCAGAACCCACCACGATAACCCCGAAGGTTACTGCATTGATGATATTAACCGCATTCTGGCTGCTTTTGGAACGAATGTATCTCCGGGCGATATAGAGCGGAACATTCACCCCCTACGATTTTTTACGGCGCGGCAGTAATTCCCGGTTTTCGATAGGGTTCTCAGTCCCCTTGAGCGATTGCTCGATCTGTTCGATGTATTCCAGGGAATCGTCGAGAAAAAACAGGAGCTCGGGCACCCTGCGCAGCTGGTGCCGGGTACGGCGGGCCAGTTCGTGCCGAATCTGCACCTGCCCGGCCTTGATGCCGTTCAGAAGGGGCACGGCCTCTTTAACCGGGAAAATACTCACATAAACCTTGGCGATGGAAAGGTCGGAGGTCACGTTTACCTTTGACACGGAAAAAATCACACCGCCCAGGCCGCTGTCGGCTGCGGCCAGCCGCAGGATTTCGGCTATATCTTTCTGAATGAGACCTGCTATTTTTTTCTGACGCTGCGTTTCCACAGGGCAAAAATACACACAAATGGCGTACTTTTATTCCACAAGCCCCGGGAATGCGGAAAATAGAACACATCGGGATTGCCGTTAATGACCTTAAGCAGTCATGCGCCCTGTTTGAAAAACTGCTGGGGGCACCGGCCTACAAGACGGAAGAAGTGTCCTCTGAAGGCGTTCGGACTGCCTTTTTTCAGGCGGGCCCCAATAAGATCGAATTGCTTGAGGCAACGGCCCCCGACAGCCCCATCGCAAAATACCTTGAGAAAAAGGGCGAGGGAATGCACCACATTGCCTTTGACGTGGCCGACATTCAGGCCGAGATTGCCCGGCTCCGGGCCGAAGGGTTTGTGGTCTTGAACGAAACCCCAAAGAAAGGGGCCGACAACAAACTGGTGGCCTTCCTGCACCCTAAGGGCACAAATGGGGTGCTGGTAGAGCTCTGTCAGGAAGCGCCCGGGGAATAAAGGACTTTCATGCAGCGGAGCCATGGCTTCTTGATTGGGCCCCGCACCCCACCTCCCTAAAATATTCAAAAACCCTATCTTTAAAACATCTAAACCTCACAGGGGGCACTTTCGCCCTAGCCAAGATCTCCTCATACAAATGGAAAATCATTCGAAGCGGCTTCAGGAATTGCGGGACAAGCTCGACGGCCTTTTAAAGCGACAGGACGAGTTTTCAAAAGAAATCAGGGAGCTCAAGGAGGCCCTTAGCGCCCTGAACGACTCCGGGCAAGCCCGCCCAGAAGTTGAAACAAAGGAAATTGCTGCCGAATTTCCCGGGAAACCTCAGGGGGCAGCCAGGGATACCGCGCCCTCCGCTGCCCGGCCAGAGCGGCCAGAACCGGCAGTAGAAGCCGCTCCTGGCCCGGGAGGGCCAGTATACCCGAAGAGGTTTTACCGAAGTCGTTCCCGGAAAATACTGGGAGGGGTTGCCTCGGGCCTGGCCGAATACCTGGGGATAAACACAGCTGTTTCCCGGCTGATCTGGATTGTTTTAACCCTCCTCTATTGCCTCGGCCCCCTTGTTTACATACTGCTGTGGATTATTACCCCGATTTCTCCGCTCCCGTACAGGGTCGGCTCTCAGACCACACCCACCCCTGCCGAACCGGTACCAGAAAGGGCCCCGCAGGCCCCTGAGCCGGCGCCTGCACCCCGGGCTTCAGACGCGAAACCGCCCTCCGCCCAAGCCCAGGCCCGGGGCGGATTTAACCTGGAGAAATACATAGGGGAGAACCTGATCAGCAAAATTGGGATCGTAATCCTGATCATCGGCACCGGACTGGGGGTGAAGTACTCCATCGACAACGACCTGCTCGGACCGGGAGTACGGGTACTCCTGGGATACCTGGTCGGGGCCGCCCTCTTCTTTGTATCGTGGAGGCTGCGGGCGAAATACGCCAATTTCAGCGCCATTCTCCTGAGCGGGTCAATGGCCATCCTCTATTTTATGACCTATGCCGCTTATGCGTTCTACGGGATGCTGCCGCAATGGGCCGCGTTTGCCTTGATGCTCCTTTTCACCGCGGCAACCGCCTTCGGCGCGCTTACCTACAACAAGCAGGTTATTGCGCATATCGGTATGGTTGGAGCCTATGGGCTGCCTTTCTTGCTCGATGACGGAAGCGGGAAACCAGCCGTTTTTTTCACGTACATAGCCATTATAAACGGGGGCCTGCTTTTTATCGCATTCCGGAAATACTGGAAGCTCTTGTCGTTGTTTTCTTTTGGCCTCACCTGGCTGATCTTTTTCAGCTGGTACGCCACCGGATTTGACGCCGATCAGCACCAGGCTGTGGCCTGGATTTTCCTCTGCCTGTTTTTCCTGCTGTTTTATATCACCTTCCTGACGTATAAATTCATCAGGAAGGACGTTTTTGACGCTCCCGACATTGTGCTGCTGCTTTCCAATGCGTTTATTTTTTACGGCATAGGCCTGCACTTGATACAACTGGCCTCAGGTGGAATGGCCTATTTGGGGCTATTTACCTTGTTGAATGCCCTGCCGCACGCCCTGGCAGGCTTTGTCTTTTATCGTTATAAGGCTGCGGACAAGCATATTTTGCGCCTGTTTGCGGGCCTTTCCCTGTTGTTTTTGACCCTTACCATCCCCGTGCAGCTCGACGGCAACTGGGTTACGCTGCTTTGGGCGGGGGAGGCAGCCCTCCTTTTCTGGATCGGCCGGTCGAAAAACGCCCCATTCTATGAAAAGTTGTCATACCCGCTGCTTGCGGTTTCCTTTCTGAGCCTTATCCACGATTGGGCCGAGACCATCCAGGCCAGCCTGGGTTATACAGAATCTGGGGTTGTCACTGCTTTTCTGAACCCGGGCTTCCTGACCTCCCTGCTTTATATGGGTGCCCTTGGCTACATAAATTACGCCTATTTCAAAAACCCGGAGACTGGCCCAAAGGACCACAATCAGTCCCTTGGGCCGATGCTTTCCTGGGCTTTGCCCGCCCTGTTGCTGGTTGCAAGCTACACCGGCATTGCCGTTGAAATAGCAAGCTACTGGAACCAGCTGGCAGTTGCCCGCGAAGTGCATTGGCAGGATTCCCGCATAATGGGGGGATATGCCGATATGCATTCGTTTAAAACGGTGTGGCTGCTCAATTTCAGCTTTTTGTACCTCGCCTTGCTCGGCGCCCTGAACCGGTTTAAAATCAAAAGCCGAACCCTGGGGGTGGCCAACCTGCTGCTGAATGGCCTGGCCCTGTTTCTCTTCCTGTCTGTTGGGCTCTACACCTTGAGCGAACTGCGGGAAAGCTACCTTCACCAGGACGCATTTCAACCAGACCCCGTCGGGCCTTTCCACATAGGCATTCGCTATGTTTCCTTTGTTTTGGCCGGGGCGATGTTGGTCATGAGCCATAAACTGAAAAACAGTGCTTTTATGGAGCTTGGCGCAAGGGATGCAGCCACTGCAGCAGACAGCATCCTGGCCGTAACGGCAGGGTGGGTGATCACCAGCGAACTGCTGCACTGGCTCGACCTTTCCGGGGTTGCTAACACCTATAAATTGTGGGTCTCCATACTGTGGGGCGCCTATGCCGTTACGCTTATTGTTTTAGGCATATGGAAGAAGAAAAAACACCTGCGGGTAGCGGCCATTGTCTTGTTTGCCTTCACGCTCTTAAAGCTGTTCCTATACGACATAGCCCACCTGAACACCCTGTCTAAAACCATTGTCTTTTTTACCCTTGGGATACTGCTTTTGGTCATTTCCTATTTGTACAACCGCTATAAGAACCGAATATCAAATGAAGACCAGGAACAAGAGCCTTTGCCTTAGGCACGCGGGGGACCTTTCTTCCCGACTAAATCTTGTGGCGGCGTAAAAAAAGCAGTAATATTGCATGCTCCAAATCAGCCAATTATCCTTAAGGAAATGCGATTCGGAGATTGTCCGCCCCGGCGGACAGGGTCCTATAGCTCAGTCGGTTAGAGCATCTGACTCATAATCAGAGGGTCCCTGGTTCGAGCCCAGGTGGGACCACATCAAGCAGCAAACCCCGCGCTTTTGCGCGGGGTTATTTTTTTGGAGCCACCGCCAAAAGCTTGCTTTTGAAAGGGGGCGAAGAAAAAAGAACCGCAGCCCGCAGGGGCTGCGAGGGTTTGCTATTTGCAGGAGCGGGACTTCTCTGGTCGCGCGGGCGAAGGCCCGCGAACCCAGGTGACAGCAATCCTGCGCAAGCCTGCTTGAGCTTTCGGACGGGAAACGCAAAACGCGCTTTGCGTCAGCGAAGCGTAGGGCTGCTATTTGCAGGAGCGGCGCTTCTCTGGTCGCGCGGGCTACGCCCGCGAACCCAGGTGGGACCACAGAACGAATCTGCGGAGAACCAATTATTAGGCGATTGCGGGGCTTTATTTCCAGATGGCCCCCATTTAGCCTACTGCCAAAGGTTGATTCGGTTCATGGCCTGCTGAATCCCGGGCTGTTCTCTCTGAGTCTGCTCGGGATGAATTACGGATTAAAGGGTGAGCGGGCAAAAGCGGAAGAAATCATTGAAAAAATGAATGGGTATGACATGGTTAAAACTGCAGGCATTTTTTTTATGGGAAATGTACATGGTTCCATAGGGGAGTTCGATACCACTTTCGAGTATTATGAAAGAACTTTCGGGCATAAGCAAGCATAGCTTCTAAGGATACAATATTATCTTTTAAAACATAAACCCGAGAGGTCAAAAGAGTTGATAACCAAGCAGTTGCTTGAAAAATAGGTGTCCCCCATATAGATTGGTGACGCACCCTGGATATTGGAAACTGCACCGACGCAATTAACATTATTTCATATTTCTGTTCCGGATAAATTTTCGAACCAGAGAACTCCCTAAACAAATTTCCATTGTATTTTAATAGACGCAATTTCCATTAATATGCCAGGATCCCGTCAACTTGCCGCCATCATGTTCACCGACATCGTCGGCTTTACCGCCTTGATGGGCAGCGATGAGGAAAAGACCTTTAGAATCCTGGACAAGAACCGGGGTATCCACAAACCCATCATCGCCGAATATCGGGGGCGATGGATCAAGGAACTCGGAGATGGGGTTATGGCAAGTTTCAACAACATCTCGGATGCTGTCAATGCGGCCATTGCCATTCAGGAAGCCTGCAATGCGGCCAATGAGTATCAGTTAAGCATTGGCATCCACTCAGCCGAAGTGGTTTTTGAAAATGACGACGTGTTTGGCAATGGGGTCAATATCGCTGCCCGGATTCAGTCTGCCGCCCCCACAGGCTGTATCTTTATTTCAGAAGCTGTCTACAATAATATTGCCAACAACAAAAAGATAAAGACTCATTTTGTCAAAGAGCAACATCTCAAAAATGTAAGCGAGGCGATTAAATTGTATCAGGTGCTCTATGAAGGAGGAGAGATAGCGAGTGCCGAGGAAACCACGGATCAACCCGAGGAGAAGAGCATTGCGGTTTTGCCGTTTGTCAACATGAGCAGCGATCCTGAACAGGAATACTTCAGCGACGGTATCAGTGAGGAAATAATTAATCTGCTGGCTCAGGTCCCCGACCTTAAAGTAATAGGAAGAACCTCATCCTTTGCCTTTAAGGGAAAGAACATAGACCTTAAGGTTATCGGTAAGCAGCTCAATGTTAATCACCTGCTTGAGGGAAGTGTGCGCAAAGCCGGAAACAAACTCCGGATCACTGCCCAGCTCATCGAGGTAAACAGCGGGTTTCACCTGTATTCCGAGAAATTTGACCGGGAGTTGGAAGATGTTTTTGCCATTCAGGATGAAATATCAGAAGCCATTTTAAAGGCTACCAAAATCAGGCTATTTGGGGAAGAAAAAGAAGCCTTGCCACACTCCTCTTCAGATAATATCGAAGCTTACGAATTGTATCTGAAGGGACTTTATTGCCAAAATAAAGTAGATTTTCCCAATGCCATTCACTATTACCAGGCTGCATTATCCATCGACCCATATTATACCTTAGCCTACGCTAAAATATCAATGTGCTATTTTGATATGGCCTTTTTCGGGATCGATCCTGAGAACAACCTCCATAATGCCCAATCCGCTCTTGAGAAAGTAGTCGATCCGGACGATAAAAACACCGAATTCCTAATCGCCAAAGGGCGAATGGAATTTTGGTTCCAATGGGATATTGAAAGAGCCGCTATAACCCTTGAAAAAGGCCTGCGAATTAACCCGAATAATCCGGAAGGACTGAGGCAAATGGGAGCCCTGAATATGTTTCTGGGCAGGTTCTTTGAGGGACATAAGTACCTGGATAAAGCCGAGGAATTGGATCCCTTATCCCTATTAGGCCTTTTTTATATCTCATGTTACTACACCTGGGAAAAAGACTGGAATAAAATGATTGAAAACGGGAACAGAATTATTTCCATGGAACCTAAATTCCAAGGAGGTTTTGCAATAAATGCATTAGCATACTTTGAATCAGGCAGGCATGAAGAGGCCAAACTCAACATGGAGAAAGCCATAAAAATACACCGGGATCTATGGTCCCTACAACTACTTGGACAAATATACGCCGCCAATAATGAAATTGACAAGGCCAGAAAAGTTCTGAAGGAAATGGAAGAACTGCAAGCAGAACAAGGTGGAGGTTATTATTATTTGGGCCATATGTACGCCGCACTGAAAAATTGGGATCAGGCCATCACAAATTTCGATATGTCTTTCAAACACCATGAAGGTATCATGCTGTTCTTTAAAGTTTCGTCATGTGATCGTTTCCCCGAACTGAAGGAGGATCCCAGAACACAAGAATGGCTGGACAGATTAGGTTTGCCCATGAAGAAATAATTTATGAATGCATGTGTTTATTGCCAGGGTAAACAAAAATGGAGAGATAGCCACCTGGAATAAAACAGAAAACTCCTATCCGTTAGAGTATACCTCATCGGGGAAATCTCGATGCGTAAAAAACCGGGTCATTTATAATCAATTATATTATTACTTATCTTGATAATTGCCACCTGAATCAATTGTTGTTAGGAGCAACTTTTTATCACATTACAATACATTATTAGTAGTGCTTCTTTTAGGAACAGCTTCCCTTAATATCCAAACTTCTGTTTCAGGACGCAGTTAGGGACAATAGCGAAAGAGAAATGACATCCGCAAATTGGATTGGCCGGCACCCCATAAAAAACCCAGCCAATCTTTTTGGCTGGGTTTTTAATTAAGATGGTGATTGAAATCAATAGACTATTTCTCCAACAAGCTCCCAATTCGTTCCTTCCGGGCCGAAAGACGCATTCATGAAGTAGAGTTCTCCGGTGGCGTTTTCAAACCTTCCGGTTCCACTTATGATTCGAATGGGGATTGGGTTTCCATCGCTGTCGAGCGTATTGGTAAAAGTCCCCGAGCCGTAATCAATGTCACCACCCGCCGTGTTGTTCGGGAAGAGAATGGAAACGTATTCTTCCGTTACGAATTTATCTCCGTTAGCCCCCATATAGGTAACCTCGTAGATGGTAAACAATTCCCGAAATGTATCTAGATTAATATCACAGCTTATAGGAACCCCAAAACTTCCGGATAGTATTTCTCCGGTAATTTCATCGGAAACGCCTGGTTGTAGATTTCCCAGGTGGCTCACATTCCCGCTAATTACGTTTCTGGTCAATGGGAATAAAAACTCTTGTGGATTACAAATTAGAGGGGTTTGCTCATTTGGATCGGCAAAATTGGCAAGCGTTGCTTTAATTGGCCTCGCTTTTTTCCCTTTGGCAGAAACAGCGTTTAGCTCGGGTTCGTTCCCGAAATCTGATGAGTTGCCTTCCGGGCTGCAGGAATACGAAATCAAAAGAAGGGCTGCGACAGCCATCCCAATGAAACGATTTGAACAAGTTGATTTGATTGTTTTCATGCTATTCAGGTTTAAAGGTTACTTAGATAGTTTGAAACATGAATAGCATGAACATAAAACCTGGATGAAGTAATAGCAGATTTATGACGGCCAGCAAGTTTCCCTGGGGGGGAGTTATTGAATATACACAAATAGTCTATGCTATTAATGGAATAGGGGCATAATATTTTGTGAGAAAACCGCTACTCGTTGTGGCGGTTGGAACCTGAGTCATCGCGAGAGAGCGACCGAAACCAGGGACCCGGAGCAAATTGCAAGCACCAAATTCCAAGTCTGAGAATGGGCGAATCACAATGACTTTGTTCAAAAGTGTATCTTCGGGATGATAACTAAGCCAAATGCCAAAAAGCAGCGAATCCCGATCATGGATCGATATTATAAGTGAGCTCGTGGAGCTCTTTTTTAAAAGTAGGCGTCAGAGCAAACAGGGAAGGTCCTGGAACCAGCACGTGGTGCCCTATGAAGGGAATTGGGCCGTGCGACGGGAGGGGAATAAACGGATTACATCCAAACACAGACTGCAGGAAACGGCCATTCGGAAGGCAAAGCGACTGGCCCGGAAATACAAGGCAGATGTGATTATCCACAGGGAAGACGGCACCATTCGGGATCGCGTTCCTTGCGATTAAGATAGGGTAGGAGCAGACCGTCTTTGGTCCATTCGCTTCAGGGAATGAGAACCCGGGCAAAAGGAGTAATTCTCAAATACCCAACCCAAGGTATAAACATCATCTTCACCAATCCAATTACCAACCCCGCGCACCATTTCTTCTGCCGTTGCGGACTTACGAATCACACCGCCGTTTCACCTACTTTAACAAATATTTCTTAGATTAGGAAGTATCCAACCTAGACAAAGGCCTGATGGGTAAGTTTTTCGAAGAATTAAAGCGGCGCAATGTCCCTAAATCTGCCCTGGCCTATTTGGTGGTTGCCTGGGTCCTGATCCAGGTTTTTGCTACACTTCTGCCCATCGTGGATGCCCCTGAATGGGTGCTCAAAACGCTGACTTCTTTACTGGCGGTTGGTTTTCCCATTTGGATCGTCGTTTCCTGGATCTATAATTTATCTCCGGAGGGCATCACAAAAACGACCCGCGACCCTGATGACGAATTGGTCAGGAATATTACCAACAGGCGCCTGAATGCCTTTCTGATCGCGGGCCTGTCCCTGGCCGTCATTGTAATGGGCCTGAAATTGACCAATGTCCTTGATTTCAGCTCCAAAGACCGGTTGGCCATAGCCGTGATGCCTTTTGTGAATTTGAGCGGGGATTCGGAACAGGAATATTTCAGTGACGGGCTGAGCGAGGAACTGATCAACAAACTGGCCTTAACCCCCCAATTAAAGGTGATCGGTCGCACTTCTTCGTTCTCCTTCAAGGGAAAGAATGTCGATTTGCGGCAGATCGGAGAAATGCTGGGGGCGGCCTACCTGCTCGAAGGCAGTGTCCGCAGGGCCGGGAATAAACTGCGGATAACCGCACAGCTGATCAATGCGGAGGACGGTTTTCAACTGTTTTCCAACACCTTCGATCGGGAATTGAAAGACATTTTTGCCATTCAGGATGAGATTGCTATGGCTATTTTGGACGCCATTAAAATCAAATTGCTGAAATCAGAAGAGGAGGTCTTATTTAAGAAGTACACTGAAAATAGTGAAGCCTATCAGCTCTATCTCAAAGGCCGTTACTTTAAGAATCGTTTTACCCCTGATGCATTGCTGAAGGCCATTGAATATTACGACGCAGCCATAGCCCTGGAACCTTCGTATGCCATTGCATTTGCAGAAAAGGCCTTTTGCTATACGAGCTTGCGGGACTTCAAGTGGCTGCCCTCGGACCAAACCCTGCCACAAGGTCTCGAAGCGTCGGAGCGTGCCATTGCCTTAGACGATAACCTTGCCGAAAGCCAGCTGGCAGTCGGAAGAATCCTGCTCCACTACAGATGGAACGTACGAGATGCCCTGGCAGCTTTCAGAAAGGCGGTTGCCATAAACCCCAACAGTGCTGAGGCGCATGTGCAGATCGGGTTTTGCCTTTCCCTGATGGGCAGGCATGAAGAGGCCATGAGTTATGCCAGGATTGCCGAGAACCTGGACCCCCTCTCCCTCATGAACATGTTTTTCACGACGTTAATCTATGGCCAGGCAAGAGATTTTGATGCCGTTATGGAAAATGGACAAAAACTGATCGATCTGGAACCCAATTTTTTCGGCGGGCATATGTGGGCTGGCCTGGGCTACTTCACTTTAGGCCGAAATGAGGATGCGATCAGTGAATTGGAATTGGCTTCAAAACTGAATCCGGGAAGCTTCACCCAGGGATATCTGGCTTCCGTACATGCCCTGGCAGGGGATAGAGAGCGGGCCCTGGAACTCACATCAGCATTGGAAAGCACAGATTTGAATAAATATGGGGGAGCCACAGAACTCATGTATTGCAAAGCCGCCCTGAATGACCTGGATGCCGCCTTCCATTATTACGACATGGCGATTGAAAACAGAGAAAACCACATCCTTTGGGTTAACGGTTTTTCTTGGAACATGCCGGAATTTCGGAACGATCCCCGATTTGCGCAGAGGCGAACCAAAATGAATCTCATCTTTTAGATGCTGGTGAGTAAAAGGGGTCGGTAAAAAGGCCTCAGGAATGTAAACAATTAATACCCGCAGGAGATTATGAATCTATCAGGATCCACAAAATGGTTATTCTTTGCAGGTGCCATTTGGTCGTCCATGCTGTCGGCCCAAACCACGGTTACAGGGACCATTACGGATGCGGCTACCCGGGAGCCCCTGTTGGGAGTCAATATTACCGTCAAAGGCAGCACATCGGGCACTACCACCGAAAGGGATGGGACCTATTCCCTGAGTGTGAATCAACCTCCCCCAATCACGATTATTTTTTCCTACCTCGGATATCAAACGGAGGAAATCACGATAAGTGAGGAAAACACGCTCCTTGACCTGGCACTGCAGGAAGCGGCCATGCTGGGAGAGGAAGTGGTGATGTCTGCCTCGCGATTGAGGCAGCGAATCCTGAAATCTCCCGTCAGTATCGAGAAAATGAATCTGCGATTCATCCAGCAGGCGGCCTCTGCGGATTATTATGACGCCCTCGCCAATTTAAGGGGGGTACAGGTTACCAATTCTGGCCTGAACCTTACTTCGGTCAATACCCGGGGTTTTGCCCCATCCTTTAACTCCCGCTTCGTCCAGCTGGTCGATGGGATGGATACGGCAGACCCGACCATCAATGCCAACCTGGGCTCCATTTTGGGGCCGTCTGAGCTCGATATGGAAAGCCTGGAGCTGATCCCCGGCGCCTCCTCCGCCCTGTACGGCCCCAATGCCTTTAACGGCATCATGCTCCTGAACAGCAAGAGCCCCTTCGAGTATCCGGGGCTGAGTGTGATGGTCAAACAGGGATTTTCCAACTCGGATGCCGGGGGCACCTTTGGCATGGGAACCTATGCTATCCGCTATGCGAAGGCATTCAACGACAAATTTGCCTTCAAGGTAAACCTGTTTTACCTGACAGCCGAAGACTGGACCGCCAACGACTATACCACCGACCGAAACAATCCCGATTCGCCGACAGACCTTGCCGGGACCCCCAATTTTGACGGGTTGAACCTGCATGGCGATGAAACGCCCATCCCCATAAATGCGTTCGGGATTGGAACCATACGAAGGACGGGGATCAAAGAGGTTACCCTGCTTGACCACAACGACGCCATTACCCGGAAGGCAGATGCCGCCCTCCACTACCGGTTCCACGATGATCTGGAATTGATCGGGGCGTATAGGATTGTCGGCGGGAGCGCCCTCGGGCAGGGCTACACCAAGTTTGCCTACCGGGATTTTACGAGTGAGTTTTACAAGCTTGAGCTGAAGGCAAGCGACTTTTTCGTCAGAAGCTACATTACCTTCACCAACATTGATAAGACCTATGATGTGGGCGCACTGGGTGCCCTTGTCAATGAGCGGTTCAACCCAACGATTCGTGGAGATGGATCTGGCTGGGCGACCGACTATGTGACCGCCTTTTTGGGGGGCATCCCCAATGTTACCCCCAATGATCCTGACGCGGCACGCACCTATGCCGACCGCTTCATGATTGACCCTGCCACCGGGCAATACGCGCCCTCCTTCCAGGACGTGGTCAGTGAAATCAGGAGCCTGGATTATCAGCAAGACCCACCCGGCTCCTCTTTCTTCAGTAAATCCAATATCTGGCACTCTGAGTTCTATTACAATTTCAGTCAACTGGACTGGGCCGAAGTGATTGTCGGGGGCAATTTCAGGCAGTACAGCCTGTTCAGCAAAGGCACTATCTTTGATGATGCTCCCGAGGCAGGCAGTGAGCCGGGAAGGATTTTCACCAATATTTTTGGGGGTTATACCCAGATCTCAAAAACAATCAACGAAAAGTTCGATCTGGCGGCCTCCCTCCGCTACGACAAGATGGTAGACTTTGACGGGCAGTTTACCCCGCGGGTCTCTCTGGTCTATTCCCCAAATGTGAACAACAACCTGCGGGTCAACTACCAGACGGGGTTCCGGTTTCCGGATATGCTGCAGCAGTTCATCTTCTTCCCGGCTCCCGGGGGCATCAACATCGGGGGGGTGCCATCAGTGGGTTCCCGTTATGGGATATACAACGGAGGCCTCTGGACCAAAGCGTCCTATGAGGATTTTGTAGGCCAGGGCGGGACCCTGGATCCGACCACGGGTGCCATCCTTACCAATCCGGGAAATGTAACGCTGGAAACCGAAAACGTGTCTTACCTGGAGCCCGAACAGCTGAAGTCCTTCGAAATTGGCTACAACACCATTATTTCAGGGAAACTTCTGATCGATGTGAACTATTACCACACCTGGTACACCAACTTTCTGGGTCAGATACGAGCCTACAACAAAGTCGCCACGGAACACCGGGGCCAGCAAATCAATGCGGGAACCCTCTGGGCGTCTAATGCCAATTCCCCTTCCGAAATAACTTCCTATGGCATTGGCGTGGGCCTCACCTACAACCTGCCCAAAAACTATGTGCTGACCGGTAACTACAACTACACTACGTTTTCAGGGGAACAGCCCGAAGGATTCCTAACCCAGTTCAACACCCCAAAAAACCGGTTTGCTCTGGGGGTTGGCAACCCAAAGCTCACCGAAAGGCTGGGCTTCCAGGTAAATTACCGATATCAGGAATCCTTTTTCTGGGAGTCGGATTACGGCTCGGCCACGATGCCCGCCTACGGCCTTCTGGATGCCCAGGTCAATTACCGTATTCCTGACCTGAAGACAATAGTCAAGCTGGGGGGCACCAACATTGGAGGAAAGGACTATCGATCCAATTTCGGCTCCACCTTCATCGGACAGACCTATTACATATCCCTGGTATTCGACGAATTCATGAAATAGACCGCGACAGGTCAGTTAGACATGCAGTAAAGCCTCGATGACAAGGTCCCGTCAACTTGCCGCCATCATGTTCACCGACATCGTCGGATATACCGCTTTGATGGGCAGCATTCGCGACCGAGTTAGTTCCGGGTAAGACAGAGGGAATTTCACCAGTTAGAAAACGCCCCTTTTCCTGACAAAGAGGGGCGTTTTGTGCTTAATCGTTTAATCCTAATTGCTAATCGACACTGCAATTAGTAAAGATGGGCTTGGGAAGCGTCCAATCTGGGGTGTTCTCACTGAAACCCAGACAGCTGATAACATTAAGGACGTTCCAATTACTCAAGTCCTGGTTCATACTTGATTCCTTAAACATCTCAGTCATATCAGAAACATTGCTTACGTTCCAGGAACCTATATTTTGATTAAATGGGTTAGGCGCACCCATCCCCCAATTTCCCAGAAACATTTGACTCATATCAGTGACGTTGCTAACATCCCAATTTCCAATGGGCTGATTGAATTGCGAATGGCTGAACATGGCATTCATGTTTGTAACACTTCCCACATTCCAGTTCCCTAGAGGTTGATTATATTGGGAAATGAGGAACATTTCGTGCATATCCGCCACATTGCTCACATCCCAATTCCCAATGGGCTGATTAAACTTCGAAAAATAGAACAAACGGCTCATATCTGTCACGCTACTGACATCCCAGGAACCGATGTTTTGATTAAAAAGGGAAAACGCAAACATATTGCTCATATCGATCACCTTGCTGACATCCCAGGTATTGATGTCTTGATTGAAACCATTGGAGAAGTAGAGGTCTCCGCCAAACATGCTGCCCATATTCGTTACGTTGCCCACATTCCACGAACCGATCTCCTGATCAAAAAAGAAGTTGCCATAGAACATGCCGTACATGTTTGAAACCGCAGATACATCCCAGACACCTATAGGCTGGTTGAAGGTTGTAAACCGGAACATGTTGCTCATATCCGTAACATTACTCACGTCCCATGAACTGATATTTAAGTTGAATTGCCATGAGCCCTGGAATAGTTGACTCATGTCATCTACCTTGGAGGTGCATACCCTGGTTACATCTTCTTCGTTCGCAACCATCTGCCGCAACCTGACTTCATCGACGATAGTGTAAACGGCCCCGTTCAGGAAGGCCTGTTCGCCAACAACACCCCAATCATGCGATTTAATAGTAATGCCGTTTGCATCGAGGTAAATGGGCGATGTAACAGGACAGCCATTTTCATCCACCGTGATTCCTGCGGGGGTGTTTGCGCATAGATCCACATCATCGGCCACCCCGTCTTCGTCTGTGTCTGTTTGAGAGGCGGAACAGCCATTTTCATCCACTTCTTCGCCTTCAGGGGTGTCAGGACAGGTATCAACATTGTCGAAAACACCATCTCCATCGGTGTCGACCTGTGAGGAAGAGCACCCGGTTTCATCAACTTCCTCTCCGGCTGGAGAGTTCGGGCATTCATCCACAACATCTGGCACCCCGTCGTTGTCCCCGTCTGATTTTACAAATACAAGTGTAATGGCCATATCGGAAATCATGGTGACGGAGACAGGATTATTGGTGCTTTTAAGGTCTCCCGTCCACTCTTTGAAAACATAACCCTCAGAGGGAACACCTGTTAGGGTAACGGCTGTACCTTCATCGAAAGTCCCTCCGTCAGGGGACACGCTTCCACCATCTTCAGGAGTAATGGTAACCGAGAGGATAAACTTTTCGGGATTGTTATCGTTCGTACAGGTAATAATCAGCAATAAAACCGAAAGGGCAAGGAGTAGTTTATTTAACAGTTTCATGACTATATGGGTTTGGAATTTATGGGTATGACTTGGTGAAGCTAGCAGGCGCCAGAGATATTCACAATGACCACGATCAGTGGAGGGCTTTAGGATCAATGAATTAGAAATTGTAAAGGGGGTTTATGTCAAAAGTAAGTCCCCGGAATTATGGTAATGTTCGATGCCGGCCAAAAGCCACTCCCGCTTGCAAGGTGTTTACACCTTCCTTATCTTGACAGGGTATGCAGACGAACACACACCCTGAGACAGATTACGACGTGCTTATCGTGGGAGCGGGCATATCCGGTATTGGCACCGCCTACTGGCTGCAGGAAAAATGTCCGGATAAATCATTTGCCATCCTCGAGGCCCGGGAGCGCATAGGTGGCACCTGGGACCTGTTCCGCTACCCCGGGATCCGCTCCGATTCAGATATGTTCACCTTCGGGTACCGCTTCAAGCCCTGGGAGAATCCGCAATCCCTTTCGGACGGGGCCCATATCCGGGAATACCTTCGGGAAACGGCAGAAGAAAACGGGATCGACCGCCACATCAGCTTCGGGCATAAGGTGCTATCTGCCGACTGGTCGTCGGACAACCAGCGCTGGCTGCTCGAGGTGGCCCATGGCAGCGGGAAAGCTGTGATGCGATCGCGGTTCCTATACATGTGTGCCGGGTACTACAGCTATGAGGAGGGTTACCGCCCTGCCTTTAAGGGAGAAGAAAATTTTGAGGGGCGCATCGTCCATCCGCAATTCTGGCCCCAGGGCCTGGACTATGCCGGGAAACGCGTTGCGGTAATCGGCAGCGGGGCCACTGCCGTAACGCTGGTGCCCAACCTGGCCGAGCAGGCCGCCCATGTTACCATGGTGCAGCGCTCCCCCACCTACATCATGAAGTTGCCCAACCGTAGCGGCCTGTTCCTGAGCCTTCGCAAATGGCTGCCGGGGCGGGTTGCCTACCGCCTCACCCGGTGGCGGAACCTGGCCCTCACCATGGGGTTGTTCGGTTTTGCCCGGGCCTTCCCTGGGCGGATGAAGCGCTTGCTCATGAAAGGCGCCGCCAGGGAACTGCCGGTGGGATTCCCGGTCGAAACCCATTTCAACCCAAGCTACAATCCCTGGGACCAGCGCCTCTGCGTAATCCCTGACGGAGACCTCTTTCAGGCCATAAAAAAGGGGCAGGCCGACGTGGTAACCGGCGAAATTTCCCATTTTGAACCAGAGGGGGTTGTCATGGCTGATGGGACCCATCTAAAAGCCGACATACTGGTTACGGCAACGGGCCTGAAAATGCAATTATTGGGGGGCGCCCGGGTTTCCGTAGACGGAAAGCCGGTGAACACACACGAGGTTTTGGTTTACAAAGGGATGATGATGAGCGGGGTTCCCAACTTTGCCCTGGCCTTCGGGTATACCAACAATTCCTGGACCCTGAAGACCGACCTGACTGCCAACCTGGTCTGCCGCATCCTGAACTACATGGACCGCAAGGGGTATGGAGTAGTGGTGCCAGAGGTGCCACCCGACATACAGGGTGAGGAATTTTTGCCTCTGGATGCCGGCTATATGAAACGGGCCCGGCACATCCTGCCGCAAAACGGCTCCAAACGCCCCTGGCGGGTCTACCAGAACTACTTCCTCGACATGCTCCTTACCCGTTTTGGGCGGGTCAGGGACCGGCATTTGAAGTACACCCCATAGGCGCGGCCGGCAGTGGGGTGCCACTTCAGGAAGGCATCCATTGAGCAAACAGGCAGGCGAAAAGGGCCTCAGCAGATATCCTGCAGCGCCTCTGCCCACGCCGGGACTTCGATTTGGGCAGACTTCAACAGGAGGAACAGGCTTTCAAACGCCAGCGTATAGGTTAGGGTGGCCGCATCGATCTCCAGGGACTGCAACACGCCGTAGAGGGTGTCCAACAGGATGGAGCTGACGCCGTATATTTTGATGGCTTTGAACAGGAAAGGGCTTACTTGGCTGAACATGGCTTTTAGGTCGCTTAGGTTGCTTGCTACCCAAATGACGATTGTGCGCCAAACATGTCACAGGCCTTAAGAACAGTTTAACAAGACAGCGCGCGACTTTAAATAAAATTTAAAATCAGCACCGTCGCCTTCGGGTCAAAACCGGCAACTGGTGGGCCGGGTTCGCAACCCGCAACCCAGGTTTGGGCTGAAAATTCGACAGCGGGCCTAAGCGTAAATCGCCTGTATCTCCCGGGCGTATTTCTCGCGAATGATCCGCCGTTTGAGCTTCAGGGTAGGGGTGAGTTCGCCTTCAGACCCATCGGGGTATACCGGCAGCCACTGGGCCGGTAGCAGAGCAAATTTCTTGATCTGCTCGATGTGAGAGAATTCGGGATTGTATTTGTCGACCAGTTTCTGGTACCGGGCGATAACTTTCGGGTGCTGTATCATATCCAGCATGCCGCTGCAATCCAGGCCATGGCGCTGGCACCAATTGGTCAGGGCCTGCTCAGCCGGCACAATCAGGGCAGACACGAATTTTTGGCCTTCACCAACCACCATGATCTGCTCCACCAAAAAATCTTCCCTAAAACGGTTTTCGATGGGCGCCGGGGCAACATATTTCCCGCCGGAGGTCTTGAGCAATTCCTTTTTGCGATCGGTTATCTTCAGGTACTGCAGCCCCCCGGGCCCTGGCACCATTTTGCCGATATCCCCGGTGCGGAACCACCGTTTGCCGTCCATTTCCAGGAATACTTGCTCGTTTATTTCCGGATTTTTGTAATAACCCTGCATGATGTTGGGCCCGGAAGCCAGAATTTCGCCCTCCCCCGGGCCGTAGTCGCCGGCAGCGGTGTCGATATGGAGTTCGACGCCCTTCACAACAGGGCCAACAGTGCCCAGCAAAACCCCGTCCGGGGCCAACCGGTTCCCGGTAAGGGTGGGAGCTGTTTCGGTCAGGCCATAGGCCTCCCGCAGTTTCAGGCCCGCGGCATTGAACGCCCGCAGGATTTTTACCGGGCAGGGGGCGGCCCCCGTTATGACCACACGCAGGTTGCCGCCCAGGGCGGCCCGCCATTTGCTGAAGATCAGCCGGTCTGCCACCCGCCATTTGAGGCGTTCTGCAAAGCCCCGCTTTGCTCCCGGGTCGTAGGTGTCGGCCAGGGCGAGGGCCCAGAAAAAGATGGATTTTTTGGCACCGGTCAGGGCCAGCCCTTTGTTGTAAATAGCCTCGTACACTTTCTCGAGCAGCCGCGGGACGCTCGTAAACATGACCGGCCGCACCGAGGCCAGATCACCGCTAGGGCCGCTCAGGTTGTCGGTGCCGCAGTAGTAAACGCTGGCGTTTTTGTAGCAGTACACATACGACACGGCCCGTTCGTAGATATGGCACATCGGCAGGAAGCTGAGCACCCGCTCCCCGGGTTCGAGGTCTAGTATATCAGAGGTCGACAATATCACGTGCATCACATTGCCGTGGGTGAGCATCACCCCTTTCGGGTTGCCCGTGGTACCTGAGGTGTAGATGATGGTTGCCAGGTCGTCTGCACCGATGCCCTGCCGGATCTTTTTAACTTCATCCAGACCCTCGGCGGTGAAGAGTTCTTCCCAGTGCGAACGGTCGGGGTGGCGGTCAAAAGTGAAGATGTGGGAGAGGGAGGGAACGCCTTCCCGGGCGGCCTGCAACTTGTCGTACAGGTCTTTTCCCCCGCAAAAAGCCGCCTTTACATCGGCCTCGTGCAGGATGAATTTGTATTCGCCAATACTGATGGTGGGGTAGAGGGGGATGCTGATCAGCCCGGCCATCTGGAGGGCATAGTCCATAATAAGCCACTCGGGCCGGTTTACATACGACACCAGGGCTACTTTATCACCGGGTTTCAGGCCCAGCCTTAAAAGTCCGGCGGCGGCCTGTTCGGCCGCCGTCACTAAATCTTGGGTGCTGTACGCTTTCCAGTTGCCATCGGCGTCGCGGGCATTTATGGCCTGGGGCTGGGGAGCCTGCTCCAATTGCCGGAACAGGAGGTCAAAAAGTCGGGTCATTGCTAGTTGGTTGATCGGTAACAACCTGAAGATACGAAAATTATCATACCCCCGTATAGGTCCCTTATTCGAACATCAGGCTGATGAATTCGGCCACGCAGGCGGGTTTATCCGACCCTTCCACCTCCACCACGCATGCCCAGGTTACCCGTATGCCGGTGGGCCCGTAGTCCTCTATTTGCCGTACCTGTCCCTGCAACCGCACCTTGCTCCCCACCGGAACCGGACTCGGGAACCGCACCTTGTTAAGGCCGTAGTTCACCCCCATTGCAGCCGATTGTACCCTGATGCATTCGCCCAGCATGCGCGAGATAAGGGAGAGCGACAAGAACCCGTGCGCCACGGGTTTGCCGAAGGGAGACTCCCGGGCAGCCCGCTGCGGGTCGGTGTGGATCCACTGGAAATCGCCGGTGGCCCGGGCAAAATCGTTTACCTGCTCCTGCGTGATAGTGAGCCAGTCTCCGGCAGGGAGCGACTCGCCTTCCAGTTTTCGAAAAGACTCAAAATCGGCCACCTCCAGTTTTGCCATATCAATTGTGTTTTGCCCGAAGTATTAAAACCAGACTATTCCTCGAGCACTTTGAGCACCAGTTTCCCTTGTTTCTCGCCGGTAAACAGGCGGTCGAAGGTTTGGGCAAAATTTTCGATCCCCTCGTATACCGAATCACGCGATTTGAGCTTACCGGCTGCCAGCCAGCCGGCCAGCTCTTGCATGGCCTCTTTATACCGGCCCGCCCAGTCAAAAACAATCATCCCGGTCATGCTGGCCCGGTTCACCAAAAGCGACAGGTAATTGGCAGGTCCTTTGGGAGGGGCACTTGTGTTGTATTGGGAGATAGCCCCGCAGATTACCACGCGGGCGTGCAGGCGCAGGCGCCCCAGGGCGATTTCGAGCTGATCGCCCCCCACGTTGTCGAAGAATACGTCGATGCCTTCCGGGGCCAACTCCTTGAGCCGTGTGGCAAGGTTCTCCTTTTTGTAATCGATCGCGCCGTCAAATGCCAGCTCATCGGTCAGGTACTTGCATTTATCAGGCCCGCCGGCAATGCCGATTACCCGGCAGCCCTTAATTTTCGCAATTTGCCCCGCAACGCTCCCCACGGCCCCGGCGGCGCCGGAAATGAGCACTGTGTCGCCCGGGCGTATTTTCCCGACCTCCAGCATCCCGAAATAGGCCGTGAGCCCGGTCATGCCCAGCGCGCCTAAATACGTGGGCAAAGGCGCAAGCTGCGGGTCTACCTTCAAGAAGCCCCTGCCGTCGGTGACAACGTATTGCTGTACCCCGCCAACGCCCACCAGGTAGTCGCCCACGGAGAATTTAGGGTGGTTTTGGGAGGCCACCACCTGGCCCACCCCATAGGCCCGCATCACGGAGCCCAGGGGCATGGGTTCTACATACGATTTGCGGTCGTTCATCCACCCGCGCATGGCCGGGTCGAGCGACACGTAATGGGTGCGGATCAGCACCTCTCCCTCTTTTGGTTCGGGTACGGGCTGGCTCACCAGCTCCCAGGTATCTGCCCCGGCCCTTTCGGTGGGCCGCTTCACAAATCGGAGTTGTTTGTTCATGGTCATTTTTTTAACGCTACGGGCTCAGCCCGAAATCAAATATCCGCCATCGGCGGCCAATACCGCCCCCGTAATGTACGAGCCGGCTTCGGAAGCCAGCAGGAGTACCGCCCCGGCCATCTCATCGGGTTCGGCAATACGGCCCAGGGGGGTTGCCTTATTGTAATGGGACACCATTTTCTCGTTGGACCAGAGGCCTTCGCTGAATTTGGTTTTGATCAGGCCCGGGCACAGGGCATTCACCCGCACCCCATAGCGCCCCCATTCTTTTGCCTGGTTTTTGGTGAGCATGATCAGGGCTGCTTTTGAGACGCTGTACACCCCCAGGCCAAACCCGGGGTGTTCCCCTTCTACCGAAGCAATATTGATGATGCTTCCCCCGCCGCCACTCTTCATATGCGGCAGCGCGAGGTTTGACAGCAGCATGGGGGCTTTTACGTTCACATCCATGGTCTTGTCGAACACCGCGGCGTCAGAATCTTCCAGGGGGCCGTAGTACGGGTTAATGGCGGCATTGTTTACCAGGATGTCGAGGCGGCCATAAGTTTTGACGGTTTTTTCGATGAGGTTGGCCCGCTGCCCGGCGTCGCCCACATGGCAGCCAATGCCAACAGCCTCCAGCCCCAGCGACCGGAACTCAGCCGCCACGGCCTGCACGGCTTCTTCTTTCCGGCTGCTCACCACCACACGAGCCCCGTATTCGGCCAGGCCACGGGCAATGGATTTGCCGATGCCCTTGCTGGCCCCGGTAACGATGGCCACTTTGCCCTGCAGGTTGAATTTCGATGCGATTTTTTCCATGGGGTTGTATTTTGGGTGAAACCTCGCTTAACTGAACAGGGCCGAGGGCGGTTCCAGGGTGAGTCCTTCTTCCTTCAGGATCACCTCGGCCAGGGCAGTAGTGTTCGGGAGTTCAAAATTGAAATAGAATTTCATGGCGTTTACTTTGGCGGCATAGAATTCAGAGGGGTATGCGGTATCGCCTCCCCGGCTGGCTTCCAGGGCGGTGCGTCCCGCATCGAGCCACAACCAGGCCATTACCACGGTGGAGAAGAACTCCATAAAAACCGTGGCTGTCGACAGGAAACGCTCGTATTCCCCTTTTTTGGCAAAGGGGAGCAAGTGGGCCAGCACCTGCTTTAAAAGGCCCAGTTTTTCCTTTAGTTGAAGGGCGTAGGGCGCCAGTTCGTCCAGGCCGGAGGCCTGTTGGATGCTCTGCGCAATCTCGGCTGCGAGCAATTCGAGGGCGCGCCCGTTTTCGAGGGTTACCTTGCGCCCCAGCAGGTCGAGCGACTGAATGCCGGTGGTGCCTTCGTAGATGGCAAAAATGCGGATGTCGCGGTGGTATTGCTGCAACGGGAAATCGGAGCAGAAGCCATACCCTCCCAACACCTGAAGGCCGTTGCTGACCGAAACAGCCCCCCTCTCGGAAGGATAGGTTTTGGCCAGGGGGGTTACGATTTCGAGCAGGAGCCGGTATTTCTCGCGCTCTGCAGGGTCGGGGTGTGTTTCGGAGAGGTCCTGGTATTTGGAGGCGAGCAGTACCAGGCTCAGGGCGCCTTCGACCACGGCTTTCTGCAAGAGCAGCATGCGTTTTACGTCGGGGTGGTTGATAATCAGGGTTTGCCCTTGCGACAGGTCTTTTTCGCCCGAACGGCTCAACCGGCGTCCCTGGGGGCGTTCCTTCGCATAGGCCAGGGAGGCCTGGTAAGCTGCCATGGCAATGGCCGCCGCCCCGCGCCCCACCCCGATGCGGGCCCCGTTCATCATCTTGAACATATAGCTCAGGCCCCGGTTGGCCTCTCCCACCAGCCAGCCCCGGCAGTCATTGTGGTCGCCGAAGGAGAGGTGGGTGGTGCAATAGCCCCGTTGCCCCATTTTCTGGAAATCGCCCACGGTGGTAACGTCGTTGGGTTCCAGACTGCCGTCGGGCTTGGGCCGGTTTTTGGGCACCACAAACAAGGAAATGCCGGCGGTGCCGGCAGGAGCCCCCGCGATGCGCGCCAGCACCAGGTGGACGATGTTTTCAACCCCCTGGTAATCGCCCCCCGAGATAAAAATCTTCTGGCCCGACAGCAGGTAGTGGTTGCCGTCGGGCTTTGCCGCGGTGGTGATGTCTGAGAGGGAACTGCCCGCCTGGGGTTCGGTAAGGCACATGGTGCCCCCCCAGTCGCCCGAGAGCATTTTCGGGAGGTAGGTTTGTTGCAGCGCCTTAGCCCCAAAGTGGGCTATGAGTTCTGCCGACCCCAGGGTAAGGCCGATATAGCCCGGCAGGTGGTTGTTGGCGGCGTCTTGAATATAGGTCGCAGCGGTCACGGCCATCAGGGGCAGCTGCAGGCCGCCCGACTCGTAGTCGAACGGGGCCGCGATGAGGCCCAGCTCAGCCCCTTGTTTCATAAACCGGCGCACCTGGGGGTGCACCACGATTTCACCGTTGCGGTATTGGGCCGGGGTGCGGTCCATTTCCTCAAAGAAGGGGTAGAGCTCCTTGTCTGAAAAGTCTTTGACCGAGTCGAGGAACAGGTCAATCGAAGCCAGGTCGTGGTCCTGGAAGCGGTGTTGCTGCAGCACCTCTTCCAGCCCGTGTACGGAATTCAGGAAAAACTTCAGGGAAGGGATGTCGATATATGGATAGGCCATGAGTGTGGTTAAACGGTGGTTTACTAAGATAAGGGTATTCACGCTCATACGGCTTCCTAACAGGTATGAAATACAGGTCGGTGTTACCCCGGGCATTACATTTCGGCGGGTATTTGCCCTGTAACGTCCAAAATGTGCAGCCAATTGACACAGGTCATTGCACTGCTAACAGCCTTTCCTTAACCTCACGCCCGATACGCGGGCGCCCGTTTCCGGGCGATTCAATCAACAACCAAATGGTTAAACACGAAGGATTATGAAAAAAGCACTCATTCTGGGGCTGTTCGGATTATTCCTTATAGCTCCGGTTCCGGCAGAAGGACAGATTCTGAAAAAGATCTCCAAAAAAGTAAAAAAGAAGGTCGATAAGGAAATTGAAGCAGAAGTAGACAAGACCCTGGAAGGGGGGGAAGACCCGGCCGAAGGGGTAGAAAAGGACTCAACGAAAGCCGGTGCCGGCGGAATGGAATCGACAACCGGGGAGAAGGAGCCGGCAGGCAAAGCGGCGAGGCCCTGGTCAAAATTTGATTTTGTGCCCGGGGAAACCGTGCTGTTCGAAGACAACCTTGAAGGGGAAAAGAACGGGGAATTCCCGTCACAATGGGACCTTATTGACGGATATGTAGAAAACGCCCTGTTTGCCGGGGAGAATGTGATCCGTTTTCCCGTGGAGAATTCCGGGGCCACCATCAAGCCCCTGATGAAGAAGGAAGGAGACTATTTGCCCGATAAATTCACCATTGAATTTGACATGTACCTCTCGAGCCGTACCAGCTCTTATACCGTGTCGCTGTGGGACCTGGGGCAATCTAGCAGGCGCCCGGAAGGGCTTTACCCCATACGGGTAGGCTATGAACAGGGCGCTTCTTACGAAGGAGGCAAAATGGAGCGCAACCTGCCGGCTGAATCTCAAAAGGAATACCCGCACTGGCGCCACGTGGCTATTTCATTCAATGTTCGGGCCCTGAAAGTTTACATGGATCAGGACCGACTGCTCATGATCCCCAATGTACAGGGGAACCCGACGGCGGTCAGCATTAAGGCCAGCACCTATGATTCCAGGCAAACCGGCGATTACCCCACCCTGATAAAGAACATTCGGATAGCGGAAGGTGCCGTTGAGCTCTACGACCGCTTTGTGACAGACGGCAAAATTGTAACCAACGGCATCAAATTCGATTCGGGGCAGGCATCCCTGAAACCGGAATCGATGGGGGTGATAAACGAGATTGTCAAACTCATGCGGGAGCACCCCGAAATAAAGTTTAGCATAGAAGGCCATACCGACAGCGATGGGGATGCTCAATTCAACCTGAATTTATCAGAACAACGGGCGGCAACGGTTTTGAACACGCTGGTCGAGATGGGGATTGCTCCCGACCGACTGGTTTCGAAAGGCTTAGGGGAAGAAGTCCCGGTTGCCGACAATAACAGCCCTGAAGGCAAAGCCAACAACCGGCGTGTTGAGTTTGTAAAACAGTGAGGCAGCCCCTCCACGGGTCACTCCATTTCCCAAATATTCACTAATATTAGGGATGCCTGAAAACCAGTTTGACGCCATCGTAATCGGCTCAGGGATCTCCGGGGGCTGGGCCGCCAAGGAATTGTGCGAGCAGGGCCTGAAGACCCTGGTGCTCGAGCGCGGCCGCAATATCGAACACCTCAAAGACTACCCCACCTGGAACAAGCACCCCTGGGAATTCCCGCACGGGGGGCGCATGACGCGCGACTTTTACCAGGCCAACCCGCTCATTTCCAAGGCTGCGGGGTTCGGCGAAGACACGGCCCATTTTTTCATCCGGGACGCCGACCACCCCTACGTGCAGGAGCGCCCGTTCGACTGGATCCGGGGCTACCAGGTAGGGGGCAAATCGCTTACCTGGGGGCGGGCCTGCCAGCGGTGGAGCGAGCACGAATTCAAGGCGCCCGATAAATTCGGCTACGGCATTGCCTGGCCCATCGGGTATGCCGACATGGCCCCCTGGTATTCGCATGTGGAAAAATTTATCGGGGTGTGCGGCAATGCCGATGGCATCGAGGCCATGCCCGACGGGGAATTCCTCCCGCCCTTTGAGCTGAACTGTGTGGAAGAGCACCTGAAAGGGGTGCTGCTCGAGCAGTTCGACCGCCACCTGGTACAGGGGCGCTGGGCCCAGTTGAGCGAGCCCCAGCCCATTCACCTGGAGCAGGGAAGGGGCAAGTGCCAGTGCCGAAACCTCTGCATGCGGGGCTGCCCGTACGGGGGCTATTTCAGCTCGGTGACCTCTACCCTGCCCTGGGCCGCCAAAACCGGGAACCTTACGGTGCGGCCGCACTCGGTGGTGCATTCGGTGGTGTACGACCCCAAAACCGGGAAGGCCTCGGGGGTGAAGGTGATCGATGCCCAAACCCGGGAAGAAATAACCTTTAGCGCCCGGGTAATTTTCCTGAACGCCTCGGCCCTGAACACCAACCTGATTTTGCTGAATTCCCGGTCTGAGCGCTTCCCCAATGGCCTGGGCAACGACAATGGCCTGCTCGGCACCCACATCGGCTTCCACCTGTATCGCGGGTGGGCCAACGGAAAAATCGCCGGGTACCAGGACAAATACGTATACGGTCGCAACCCGGCCGAATGCATCATAGCCAATTACCGCAACCTGGGGAAACAAGACACCGATTTCTACGGTGGATACACCATCTTCTCAGGGGGTTACCGAGTGCGCAAAGCCGCCGGGCCTGAAGACACCCCCCGCCTGGGCGCCGCCTTTAAAGACAAGCTCTCCGAGGCAGGCGACTGGCACATCTACATGTATATGCAGGGCGAGACCCTTCCCAAGGCCGGCAACCGCGTGTACCTGAGCCCCACCGAAACCGACCCCTACGGCATGCCGCTGTTGGTCACCGACGTGGGCTACGACGAAAACGACGACAAAATGGTGGCCGACTTCCTGGCCGAAAGCCGCCGGATGCTGGAGGCGGCCGGCTGCACCGACATCGAAACCGAAGACAACAAGCAGGCCCCGGGCCTCGACATACACGAAATGGGGGGTGCCCGCATGGGCCACGACCCGCAAACCTCCCTGCTGAACGCACACAACCAGCTGCACGGCTGCCCGAATGTTTTTGTAACCGACGGGGCGTGTATGACCAGCACCGGCAACCAGAGCCCCTCCATTTTGTATATGGCCCTTACGGCCCGGGCGGCCACCTTTGCCGCAGAACAACTTAAAAACGGAAGAATCTGAAACCGAGAACCATGAGCAAGAAAGTAGGCATAGGCCTTATCGGGTCACAATTCATAGCCACCATCCACGCAGAGGCCATCTCGCGGGTGGCAGACGCCCGCCTGGTGGCGGTGATGAGCCCCACCCCCGGCAACGCGCGCGATTTCGCCAAAAAGCACCACATCCCCAACCACTTTACGAAACTGGAAGACCTGCTGGCCCTCGATGAGGTCGACATGGTGGTGGTGGGGGCGCCCAACAACCTGCACTGCGACATTACCTGCAAGGCCGCCGCGGCCGGCAAGCACGTGGTGGTCGAAAAGCCCTTTGCCATGAACCTCGAAGAGGCCGACCGCATGATCGCCGCCTGCAAAAAGGCCGGGGTCAAGCTCATGTATGCCGAGGAGCTCTGCTTTACCCCCAAATACGTGCGCCTGAAAGCCCTGCTCGACGAGGGCGCCCTGGGGCGGCCGGTGCTGCTCAAGCAATCCGAAAAACACGACGGCCCCCACGCCGACCACTTCTGGGACGTGGAGCGCTCCGGGGGCGGGGTTACCATGGACATGGGCTGCCACGCCATACAGTTTTTCCGCTGGCTCAACGGGAACAACCCGGTAAAGTCGGTGTATGCCCAAATGAACACCAGCGTGCATACCGATAAAACCAAGGGAGACGACAACGCCCTGATTATTTTGGAATTCGAAAACGGGGTGGTGGGCCTGGCCGAGGAGAGCTGGACCAAACTCGGCGGCATGGACGACCGGGCCGAAATCCACGGCTCAGAAGGCGTGGCCTACGCCGATGTGCTGCAGGGCAACTCCATACAGACCTACAGCAGCAAGGGGGTGGGCTATGCGGTGGAAAAGGCCGGCAACACCGTGGGCTGGAGCTACACCATGTACGAGGAGGTGTGGAACTACGGCTTCCCCCAGGAATTCGAGCACTTTGTAGACTGCGTGCTGCACGACAAACAGCCCCTGGTAACCGGGGAAGATGGCAGGGCGGTACTTGAAATCGTCTACGCGGCCTACCAGTCGGCAGGCACCGGCCAAAAAGTGTACCTGCCCTTTTCCCCCAAAGCCGACAAACCCTATAAACTCTGGAAAAAATAACCTATGGACAGACGTGAAGCACTGGCCCTGACCACTTCGTTTCTGGGAGCCACCCTGGTGGGCTCGCAGGTATTCCTGGGCGCCTGCTCGGCCCCGGCCAAAGGAGCGCCCCTGCTCTCCGCGGCCGATGTGCCCCTGCTAAATGCCCTGGCCGACGGCATTTTGCCCGACTCCGAAAGCTCGCCCGGGGCCGGAAAAGCCGGGGTGGGCAACTTTATCAAAGCCATTGTTTCGGAGTGCTACTCCCCCGAAGAAGAAACCCGGTTTGTGGAAGGATTGCGGGGCCTGGAAGCCGAAATGGAAAACGAGTACGGGAAGGCCTTTACGGAGCTTGCCGCACCCGAACGCCTTGCGGTGCTAACCCGGTACGACGCCGATGCCCGCCGGCAGGAAGCGGCCGGCGATACCCCCTTTTATTCCATGTTGCTGCAGCTGACCCTGTGGGGGTATTTCATCTCGGAGCCCGGGGCCACTCAGGCCCTGCGGTACAACCCCATACCCGGCCGCTACGAGGGGTGCGTGCCCTATAACGAAGGAGATAAAGCCTGGGCCTGATGCGCATCCGACACTTTTCAGACTACCAGGCGATGAGCGCCGAAGCATCCCGCCTTTTCCAGGACGCCATTGCCGGGCAATCATCGCCCTCGGCCTGCCTGGCCACCGGGCATTCGCCCCGGGGGCTCTACCGCAATCTGGCTAAATCGAATGCTGATTTCAGCAAGCTGAATATTGTGAAACTCGACGAGTGGCTGGGCCTGCCCATGGACCATCCCGGCAGCTGTGAAA
This sequence comes from Robiginitalea sp., assembly GCA_050289825.1. GTDB lineage: Bacteria > Bacteroidota > Bacteroidia > Flavobacteriales > Flavobacteriaceae > Robiginitalea. Next base: position 3,513 of record JBNKGM010000027.1, on the reverse strand, counting down.
CCTACCTGCGCAAGGAGGTGCTGGAACCCCTGCGCATCCCCGACGAACGTTTTGTAGGCTTCCATGCCAACCCTCCCGATACGGCGGCCGAATGCCGGCGCATGCAAGGCGAGCTCGCCCGCCTGGGCATTTTGGATGTATGCGTGTTGGGGATCGGAAAAAACGGCCACCTGGCCATGAACGAGCCCGCCCCGGTTTTGCAACCCCATTGCCACCGGGCCCAACTCGCCCCCGGCACCCAGCAGCACGCCATGCTGGCCGGGAGCGAAATTACCATCACCGAAGGCCTGACCCTGGGCATGGCCGACATCCTTAACGCCAGCCTGATCTTGCTGTTGGTAAGTGGCCCGGGCAAAGAGGAAGCCTTCAAAAGGCTGCAAAACCCCGAAGTTACTACCGACCTGCCCGCCAGTTTCCTCTGGCTGCACCCCAACGTGGAGGTGTTGGCAGAGGGGATGGGGTAAGGTGCGCCCGGGGATTACTCCCGCACATTCACGTTGATGACCTTATCGGCCTTGAGCAGGAGCTTGTGGCTGCTGCCCGAGAGGTTGGTCAGGTACACTTTCTTATTGGCCTTGTGATAGCGTTCGGTGAGCCGGTTCACGGCCTCGATGGCCGACATGTCGGCAATGCGGCTTTCCCGGAAGTCGATTATGACCTCCTCGGGGTCTTCCTGCACATCGAATTTTTCGTGGAAGGTTTTGATGGAGCCAAAGAACAGGGGCCCGTAAATCTCGTAATGCTTCACCCCGTCTTCGTCTATGCGCTTGCGGGCGCGGATGCGTTTGGCGTTGTCCCAGGCAAAGACCAGGGCCGAGATGACCACCCCGATCAGCACGGCCAGGGCCAGGTTGTGCAGCAGCACGGTAACGGCCATTACCAGCAGCATTACGATAATGTCAGACACCGGGTATTTGTTGAAAATGCGCACGCTCACCCACTCAAAGGTGCCAATGGAGACCATGATCATAAGACCGGTAAGGGCGGCCATGGGCAGGCTTTCGATCAAGGACGACCCGAACATGATAAAGCCCAGCAGGCCCAGGGAAGCCACCAGGCCCGAGAGCCGGGCCCGCGCCCCGTTGGAGATGTTGATGAGGCTCTGCCCGATCATGGCGCAGCCCCCCATGCCCGAAAACAGGCCCGAGGTAATATTGGCCACCCCCTGGGCCACGGCTTCCTTATTGGTGCGCCCGCGGGTTTCGGTGATCTCGTCGATCAATTCGAGGGTAAGCAGGCTTTCGATAAGGCCCACCCCGGCCACGATGGCGGAGTAGGGGAAAATGATTCCCAGGGTTTCGAGGTTCAGGGGAAGCGCCGGGATGTGGAAGGGCGGAAAGCCCCCGTTGATGGAGGCAATGTCGCCCACCGTTTTGGTGTCGAGCCCCAGGGCCGTTACCAGCAGGAAGATGGCGATAATGGCGGCCAGGGAGGCCGGGAAGGCCTTGGTCAGGCGGGGGAGGCCCCAGATGATGAGCATGGTGAGGGCCACCAGGCCCAGGAGCATATACAGGGCCGGGCCGGTGAGCCACTCCCCGGTGGCCGATTTAAACTGCTCGAGCTGGGATAGGAAGATGATAATGGCAAGACCGTTCACAAAGCCGTACACCACGGGCAGGGGCACCAGGCGCATGAGCTTCCCCAGGCGCAGCAGGCCCGCCAGCACCTGCAACAGGCCGGCCAGGATAACCGCGGCGAATACGTATTCGACCCCGTGTGATTGGGCCAGGGAGACGATTACCACGGCCACGGCCCCGGTGGCGCCCGAGATCATACCCGGCCTGCCTCCCAGCATCGTAGTTACCAACCCCATGGCAAAGGCCGCATACAGGCCCACCAAAGGGGCCAGCCCGGCGATGAGGGCGAAAGCCACCGCCTCGGGCACCAGGGCAATAGCCACGGTAAGGCCCGAGAGGATTTCGGTTTTGTAATCAACGGCTTGTTTGAAATCGAACAAACGGAAAAACTGCTTCAAGGCATCGGGTTTTTCAGAAAGGTGAGGGGCCGCTTGCAAAAGGGGCCCCGGGCGCCTCCCGTTGGGTTAAAGGGCGCAAAAATACGGTTATTTATTGGAAGGGGGGGGGAGGCTCGGAATCTTGCATTTCGGAGCCATCCTGGGCCCGGCCCTGTTTGGCATCCTTTCCGTCGCAGACCTTTAGACGGCCAACCTGTTCCTTGTGTTTTCGATACCGCTGCTGATTTCAGGCGCAGCTGTTTTCAACAACCCTTCGAAAAACCTGGAATAACCGCTTATTTCTTCTGGCGCTTCCCAACCGGGTTCATGGAGTTTACCACCCCCGACTGCACGCTTTTCCAGACGTAGTTGCCCAGCCCTTTGTAGGGGACGCGTTCGAAATCGATTAAACCCACAATTGTTTTTCCATGTCGGTTGGGGTTGGAATTTTTAACCACTGCATTAGCCAGAAGCGACATGGCCGTTTTCTTATTCCCATCCTCATTCAGGAATTCAACCGACATATCTTCGTAAAGCATGGTAAATTCCCCCTTCATGTGCCGGGAATTCCCATAGGCCGTAAAGTAGATGCCCTTGAGGGAGCCGTCGGAAAAGCGCATCTCTATGGCAGGGTATACCGTCGGGTTCAGGGTGTGCAACCGGGCGCTGCCGCTGCTGCGGCCCGTTAGGTGAATGGCGTCGTGCCCATAGGGCATTTGCAATTGCACCTCAAAGGGCAGGGCGCTGAACAGGTTTGTGGAGACACCGATGTGCAGGGTGTCTGAAAGCCCCCCGTCTGCGGCACCTGTAACAACGGGGTACATATCGATGTTGAATTCGGCGAAGTCTACTTCCAGCAAATTACCCGTTTCGGGTACGGTTTCGGTGTACTTCAGAAACGAATTGCGAACCTCCACCGTGTCGATGCGCAGGGGGAATTTCAGGGCCGCCAGGGCCTGGGCCGGCAGGTGGGCCTGTTTGCCCGTGTCGAAGGGCAGGGATTTATCCCGGAAAATCTCGGCGTGCAGGCTGTCGAGGGTAAGCGTTTTCAGATCCAGCTCGCCGCCCTGAAACAGGGAGCCCAGATCAAAGCCCTCCACATCGAGCGAACCTACTTGAATCTTGTACGTTTCAAAGCTGTACGAATGGCGTGCCTTTAAATCTTTATGTTCCAGGTGGGGTTCTACCATCAGGTTGTCGATGCGGAGCGATTGATCGGCATTGCGGTATAGAAACCGGTCGTAGCCCAGCGCATAGGCCCCGCCCCCTATAACAGAGCGGTGGTTTTTCAGCTCCAGTTCCAGGGAATCGAGCACAGGAACAAAGGCGGCATCGTCAGCGTTTCCGGCCTGGGCCAGGCGCACGCCCCTCAGGCTCAGTGCGTCTCCGGTAAATTGCACCAGGGTGTCCTGTTGCCGGCCCTCTAACAACAGTTGGAAATGATCCATCTCGAAAACGCCGAGGCTAACGCCAGATAATCCCGGAAGTTGTATGGTATCAATGATGGCCCCGCCCGGCGATCGGGGGCTGCGCTCGGGGCGTGGTGCGTCTGTTTTGCG
>JBNKGM010000026.1:0-39652 GCA_050289825.1 Robiginitalea sp. | reverse complement strand
GTCCATGACCTAAATCATGTAGGCCCTGGGGTGGTTTGCGTATTTTTAAGGTCCATAACACACCTTGTCATGAGCCTTCGCATTGCCATCCCAACCGATTTCTCGCAGAATGCCGAAAAAGCAGCCCGTTTTGCGCTGCAGTTATTCCGCAACCGCCCCTGCAGGTTCTACCTGATGCACACCTATACCCCTTCATTCTTCCGGGCCGAATATCTGTTGCACAGCCCGGGGCAGATAGGCCTGGGCGATTTTTACAAACAACGGGTGTTCGACCAGCTCGAGGCCTTTAAGGTTTTGCTTGAGCAGGAGGCCCACCCTGAACTGCACGAATTTTGGATACATGCGGCCTTTAACAACCTCGACGCGGAGCTCAACGAAATGGCACGCAAAGAGCGCCTCGACCTTATTGTGATGGGTACCCAGGGCGCCACCGGGGCCAAGGAAGTCCTTTTCGGGACCAATGCCGTGCAGGTGCTGCACCGGGCTCAGGTACCGGTACTGGTTATTCCCCAGGAGGCCGAGGTAACCCGGTTGAAAGACATCCTGTTTCCCACCGATTATACCCCCGACTACGACCAGCTCGACCTTACCGTACTCGAAGGCATCTTGCAGCGGCCCGGGGTATCCCTCCACGTCTTGCACACCTATACCGAAGCCGACCAGGCCCCGCAGCGGCAGCAAAGCAAGGAGCAACTGCAGCAGCGGCTGGCCGGCAGCCGCGTGAGCTGGACCGAGGTGGGCGACCAGGGCGTGGTCGAAGCCATCAACCGTTTTGCAGACAAACAAGCGGTGCAATTGTTGGTCATGGTGCGGAACCAGCACACTTTTTTGGAAACCATCCTGGTAACCCCGACCATTGACCGGATCTGTTTTCACACCAAGATTCCCTTTATGGTGATCCCGCCGCCCGTTGGGGCGTAAATCGGCTGAGTCTAACCTACTTTTCCCTGCAGGCAAATCCAGCGGTATGAAAAAGAAAGCCAGTCCTCCGATAAAAATCGTCAAGTCTTCCGGAGACCAGGTTCGTTACTCAGAACAAAAGCTGAGGCGATCCCTGGGTCGCAGCGGCGCACCCCCCGGGGCTGTCGATACCATTGTAAAGACGTTGAGCGGCGAGATTTACCCGGGCATGTCTACGCGTGAAATCCACAACCGGGCTTTCGCCCTGCTCAAAGAGTACCGCGATACTTGTGCCTCGCGCTACAAGCTCAAAAGGGCCCTGTACGAGCTGGGCCCTTCGGGTTTCCCCTTTGAAAAATTCGTCAGCGCCCTGTTGAACCACTCCGGGTACCATTGCGATACCAATGAGGTTTTCCAGGGCCAGTGCGTGTCGCACGAGGTAGATGTGGTGGCCCGCAATGGCGATACCCTGACCCTGATCGAATGCAAGTTCCACGCCGATGAGGGCCGAAAATGCACCGTGAAAATACCGCTCTACATCCATGCGCGGTACGAAGATATCGCCCGCCAGTTTCACCAGGAAGCTTCCGGTACGCGACTGAAGCCGGCCTGGGTGGTAACCAATACGCGCTTTACAGCCGATGCCGAGGTGTACGGCAAGTGCGTGGGCATGTACCTGCTAAGCTGGAACCACCCCAGGGGGCAAAGCCTCAAAGACCGGATAGACCGCCACCGCCTGTACCCGATTACGGTGAGCGTGCAGCTCAGCAGCCGGGAAAAGGACTTTTTGCTGGCCCGGGAAGTGGTGCTTTGCAGGCAATTGCTGCAGGCGCCGTATTACCTCGACCACCTGGGGGTCTCTGAAGAGCGGAAGAACCGCATTTTGGACGAATTCCGGCTCCTTTGCAACCTGAAAACACAGCCATGAAAACGGCCACACTACATTTCTGGGGAGCTTCCGGTTGCGTAACCGGCTCCAAATTCCTGCTCGAAACCCCGGGTGGGTCGGTGCTGGTCGACTGCGGCCTGTTCCAGGGCCTTAAGAGCCAGCGCCTGCTGAATTGGGACTCCTGGCCCAAACCCCCTTCCGAAATCGGGGCCGTCTTGCTCACCCACGGCCACCTCGACCATGTGGGCATGCTGCCCAGGCTGGTTCGCCACGGGTTCCGCGGGCCGGTTTACGGTACGGCGCCCAGTCTCGACATTGCCCGGATTGTACTCGAAGACAGCGCCAAAATCCAGATGGAGGAGGCCGAACAGGCCGCGAGCGAAGGCTACAGCAGCCACGCCAAACCCGAACCCCTCTACACCGACCGCGATGTCAAGGCCTGCCTGCCGCTGCTGCGCAGCCTGCCCCTGGAGCAATGGCAAAAGAGCGGAAAAGGCATACGGTTCCGCTACCGGTACAACGGCCACATTCTGGGAGCCTCTTATATCGAACTCGAAACCGGGGGCAAACGCTTCGTTTTTTCAGGCGATATCGGCCGGCAGGCCGACTCCCTGCTTTTCCCCCCCGAACGGCCCGAACGGGCCGAGGTGTTGCTGTTGGAGAGCACCTACGGCAACCGGCTCCACCCCGAACTTGACCTGGAGGCCGAACTGGCCGGGGAAATCCGCCAGGCCATCCATGACAGGGGGGCCTGCATCATCCCCAGTTTTGCGGTAGAACGGCTGCAGACGGTCATGTATCTGCTCTGGCAGTTGCAGCGGGCCAACAAGATCCCGGCCGGCCTGCCGATCTACGTCGACAGCCCTATGGGGGCCGATGTTTGGGAGCTGTTCGGCCGGTATCCGCAATGGCACCGCCTCCCCCCCGAAAAGGTCAGGGCCATGCAGTCGGGCATGGAGATCATCACCCAGTATGCCGATACCTGGAAGGCTATAGACGACCCCCGCCCCAAGGTTATCGTGGCCGGCAGCGGTATGCTTAGCGGGGGGCGGGTGCTTACCTACCTGAGCCAGCTCCTCGACAAGCCGACTACACGCATTGTGCTGGTCGGGTTCCAGGCCGAAGGAACCCGGGGGCGCAACCTGCTTGAAGGGGCGCACGAATTGAAAATATTTGGGAAGTACGTGCCCGTGGCGGCCCAAGTACGCGTGCTCGAAGCCCTTTCGGCCCACGCCGACCAGGCGGGTCTGCTTTGGTGGCTCTCGGCCCTGGAGCGCGAACCGGAATACCTTTTCCTGGTGCACGGGGAACCGACTGCCCAGGACGCTTTGCGCATCAAGCTCCGCGAAAGCCTGGGCTGGACTGCCCGCATCCCGCGACTTTTGGAACAGGTGCCGGTTCATTAGCAGGCCGGTCTGACGAATGTCATGTGCCAAGCCGGGAGTGGAGTTTATCTTTTAACGGAACTTCAAAATCGGATGTTATGAAAACCGGATTCCCAAAAACCGAACACGGGGCGCCTGCAACCCATATGTGGGAAGGTAGGAAGCACCGACTGGAAGAAGACCTGCGGTTCCTGCACCGGATGCTGAACCGGGGAGGCCTGTCGATGTGGAGGCCCGATACCGAGGCTTACCTGGACGAATACCGCATCGGGGCCGAGACTTTCTTGATGGAACTAGAGCGGGTCGACAACGAAACCGAACTCGAAATTGTTGAGCCCAAACTGGGGGCCTGGAAGGAAGACCTCTATGCCTTTCTGCTTTCGGGCCCTGTGCCGGATGAAGACTAGCCCTTTTGGGATTGGTTTGGCATCTAAATAAAAGAAGCATGAAAGCCCTGTTAACCCTGGTTACCGGCCTGGCCCTGCTGTTGGCAGGCTGCAGCTCGGTACGCCTGGAATCTTCGGAGAAAAATCCCGATATCGTGCTCTTCCATTCCAGCAAGTTGCTGGTGGTGGGCATGAGTTCCGACCCGGCCTCTCGGGAAGCCTTCGAGAGCCGCCTGCAGAGCGCCTTTGAGTCGGAAGGAGTTGAGACCGTGCGCAGCATTGACCTGTTCGACGTAACCTTTACTCACTCTGAACGCTCCGAAGAGGAACTCGACCGTTTCGAAAGAGAGCTGCTCGACAAGGATTTTGACGCCATTTTGTTCACCAAGGTAATCGGGTCAGAAACCCGCACCAGCCTGCGCAAGAAAATCAGGGAGGTAGGGGAGTCGTACGACCGGTTCCGGGAAGACTACCTCTTGCACCAGGGTATCTATTACGACCGCAGTTACTACGATCTGGCGACTGATTACTACACCGAAACCTCCCTGTACTGCATCTGCGAGGGGAAGGAGCGCAACCTGATCTGGCGGGCCGGCATAGAAATTTCAAACCCGCGAGACATCGACAAGGTGGTAAAAGACTATGTGGAAGTGCTGCTCGGGGAAATGGAAAACCAGCAGCTCATCATAGGCACGCAGGTATTCTGAACCCGGCTATAACAGCGGGCTGATCGTGCGGGCCGCCCCCTCGGCCAGTTTTTCGAGCCAGGGACGGGCTGCAAAGCGCTCGTACTCGAGTTCCAGGCTTTTGCGGCTGTCTGCCAGGAAATCTTCTTTTAGCCTAATGGCAAGGGCCGGGTCGTACAACACGGCATTTACCTCGTAGTTGTGCTGGAAACTGCGGTCGTCTACATTGGCCGTGCCCACGGTGGCCACCCGGTCGTCTGCGGTTATGATTTTGCTGTGCAGGAACCCTTCCGGATAGAGGTAAACACGGATCCCCGCTTTCAGGAAGCGCTGGAAATACGATTGCACGCACCACGAAACCAGCTTGCTGTCGGCCTGGGCCGAGACCAGCAGGCGCACATCCACCCCGCTCAGGGCCGCCGTATGCAGGGCCGTCTGAATGGCGTGGCTCGGAATCAGGTACGGGTTGGTGATGTACACATAGTGGCGGGCGCCGTTGATGAGCGAAAAGTAGAGTTGTTCCATCAGTGGAAAGTCGTCATCAGGCCCGGTGCCGAGGATTTGGACCGGCGCCCTGCCCGGCTGCCGCCCCCGGAGCGGGACGGGCAGCGGCAGCCGGTGGCCGGTGACCAATTCCCAGTCGTTGATAAAAACCGTATCGAGATGCAGGGCCGCCGTGCCCTGTATTTTCAGGTTCATGTCGCGCCAGATCCCCAGGGACTGGTCGCCTTTCAGGTACTTGTCTGATATGTTTATACCCCCAGTAAAGGCCAGTTCCCCGTCTATTACGATAATCTTGCGGTGGTTTCGGTAATTCAGGGAGCTCAGGAATTTCCCGAACCTAAAGGGCAGGAACGGGTACGCTTCAATTCCCGCCGATTTAAGGCGCTGCCGGTACGAACGGCTCAGGGAATAACTGCCAATGCTGTCGTAAATGAGGCGCACCTCCACCCCGCAGGCTTCCTTTTCGACAAACAGCCGCAGCAGGCGGTCTGCCAGTTCCCCTTCCTCAAAGATGTAATACTGCAGGTGGATGGTTTTTCGGGCGCCTTCCAGGGCCTCAAAAATAGCGGTAAAGGTGGCCTGCCCGTCTTTGAGCAGCTCTACCTGGTTGTCGCGGGTGGCCGAATACCCGGTGCCCTGTTCGATCAGACGGCTCAGCAGGGTTTCGTCCTCACCGCGCCCCGCCGGGGCCTCTACCCGTTCGGGCTTTCGGGGGTCAACCCGGTAGACCTTTTGTTTGCGACGGTTGCGACCCACCATCAGATATAAAAGAATACCTCCTACTGGGATGGTGAAAATGGCTAACAGCCAAGCCAATGTTTTCGAGGGTCTCACACCATTCAGTAGGAGGCTTATGACGATAGCAATCGCCACTAAGATGTAAAGAACGATAAGGATAGGCAGCCACACGGCGTTCGGGTCGTTTCCCCGAAGTTACATCAATTTGAAATTGATGGGGATGCTGTACGGCACTTTTACGTTTCGGTTGCGCTGCCTTCCTGGCTTCATTTGCGGAAGCGAGGCAATAATGCGTTTGGCCTCTATTTCGAGCAAGTGGTCGGGTCCGCGGGTTTTGATCTCAGATACATACCCGTTGGTTCCAATGGTGAATTGTACGAATACTTTCCCCTGAATACCCAATTCTTCGGCTGTTTTCGGGTAGGTGAAATTGTCGCGGATGTGCTCTTGTACCTTTTGTTGGAAGCAAGTGCGCTGGTCGGCTTTCGACATGCCCTCACAACCCGGGAAAATGGGTACTTCCTCGATCACGGCGAAGGGGACAACGATATCTTCTTCTTCTTCCAGCACATTGATGTCAGAGGCTTCCAGGTCTACATCGGCCACCACGGTTTCCTGGGTGGTCTCGGTGCTCTCGATCACGGTTTCCTCGATTTGTTCCGTGTCTTCGATAATCTCGATTACTTCAGGGGCCGCCGGGGGCGGTGGGGGCGGGGCGGTCAGAAGCTGCTCGGTTACGGGAGCATTCTCATCCAGGTTGTCTACCTGGATCAGTTGGACGATTTCTTCCTGGGTTGAGTCGTACGACTTCCACTCCAGGGCTCTCCAGGTCAGGAACAGCACTACAGCAAGCCCGAATACGAAATACAGGCCGCTGTCTCTGTTCAAGTCTGCTTTGGGATTTTTCTTGACTTGCATGGCTGTTGCATTTTGCGGAGGAAAGTTAGAATCTCTGTTTTGAAATAAACATGATTTTGATCAGGTTTCGGCCTTAAAAATTAACAAACCCTTAAAATTGACACGTCAAAATTATCATATCCTTAAATGTTATACCTGTCAGATGCCGGAATAGGACCGCTCCACCTTTAAAACCAATGGCTGAGGCCCGCGTTTTCCCGCTCGAGCTTGTGGTGGTACTGATACTCGTTTCGGTACAAGGCGCCGTCTCCGTCAAGGCACTCGCCTTCACCCGGCCGGTAACGCTTGCTGTCCGGGGATTTGTACCTGCCATTGGCATAGAGCACTGTTCCGTCAGCAAGGGTTTGCTGTTCGCGCAATTGCATTTCAGTCGGGTCGCGAACTTGCAACAGGGCACTGTTCATAGCCAGAAGTCTGGTCTGGTCCCGGATCCTTTCCCGACCCGGATCCTGCGCCTTAAGGGCCATGGCAGATAATGCTGCCAATGCCCATGTAAAAAGTTTCCTTTTCATGACCGTAAGAATAAAAGGTTACGGGGCGAAACCAAAAACAGAAGATTTAGCAGACAATGGTTTGTGTCAAATTAAATAATAGAAAGACAGTAACATAAGTTTCATTTTGCGAATAAATACCTTACAGGAATCCATTTGCCTGCAAATCGTACCTTTGAGATCCGGCACGAGCAAACATGGAAAAATTGAAACTGGAATCTCGGGAAGAAGTCGCCCTTTTGGTGTACCGATTTTACGAAAAGGTCAGGCGCGATACCGTGTTGGGGCCCATCTTCAATGGCATGATTACCGACTGGGACGCCCACCTGCACACCCTTACCGATTTCTGGGAATCGCAGCTCTTCCTTCGGCGCACGTACCTGGGCAACCCGGTGGCGGTCCACCAGGCGGTAGACGCCGATATGGAATACGCCATTACCCCGGAGCACTTCGGCCTCTGGATGAACCTTTGGTTCGCCACCCTCGACGAGGGCTTTGAAGGGGAAACCGCCTGGATTGCAAAAAACCGGGCCCAGAAAATGAGTACCATGCTCTATCTGAAGATGTACGAGGCCCGGCAGGGCTAATCTGTTCCTTTCAGTCTGCGAACCAGGTATCGCGGAAGATTTTCCAGGTGCCGTCTTCCTTTTTCCAGACCAGCAGGTATTCCCCGGATGATTTCTCGCTGCCGTCTGCTTTGGCGAAAAAGCCCGTGCCCTGTTCCACGAGCAGGTGTTCATCGCCCCACAAACCCGTGGTGGCGAAGCCAGATTGCGTGGCACTATCGGCTACCATGGCCTCAAACACCTTTTCGATCTGTGCCCGGCCCAAGGTGTTGGGCCCCCTGCTCACGATCTCGGCATCTTCAGTGTACATGGCGCCGAGGGCCTGCACATCGCCACGGGCCAGGGCGCTTTCATAGTCCCGGAGTCGCCGGGCAATCTCTTCGCGGGCCTGGTCAATGGAGAATTCGGGTTGGGGTGGGGCCTGGCGGCATCCCAGGGAGAAGGCAAGAGGGAAAACCAGGAGCACCATTCCCAGGAGCCGTAAAAAGACGGGTTTGCGATCCATACGAGCAGTTTGGCGCGGATTGGTAAGCCACCCCATTAAAGGTAACGATTTCTTTTTTTGGTGTCAACCCGGGTAAACGGGAGCACTTACAACATGATCCCCCCGGCCCAGGGCCGTCAGGCCGGTAACCAGGACAATTTTGGTTGTATCCTTTCCTTTTGGTTTATACGATTGTCGGGCCACAATTTTCCACCTCCTGGGTTAATTGTAAACCTTGATCCACTCCACGCTGTCGGCCGGTGTAAACTTAAAGACCAGAAACTTTGAGGAGAAAAGCACCGGCCCCACCTGCCTGCCCTTTATACGGTAGTAGATATGGCTGAAGTCTTCGCTGCTCCGGTCGGGTTCCCCCAGCAGTTGCAAAATATCCGACTTGCTGCGCTGCCTTAGGGTATCGCTGTATAGCAACTGCCGGTACATAATTTCTCGGTACGGGTAGTTGTCCCCTTCTTTCAGTTGCCACCGGGTAGGGTCGAAGGTCGAATCGATTGCAATCTCCTGGAATCCGGCTCCCTTTTTTACGCGAACATCGGGCTTGCAGGCGGCAAGGAGCAAAACCAGGATGGCCGGGAACATAAACATGCCGGTCCTGGCGGGAAATATTTCGGAGGGTCGCATGGTCAAAAATAAGGCATACCGGTTAACTATCCCGGGATGTCTGCTCCAGGATCACCTGCTGGGTCTGCCGGATTTTATGCAGGCGCAAAATGATGTAATTCAATAGGTAGATATTGTTGTCGAGGATGTTCTCGAATTCAAGCAACTCGAAAAGCGGCTTGTATTCAAAGGGTATCTTGCTGGGTTTATACCATGGATTTCCGCCATAAAGTTCGGTTTGTCGGAGGGAGATATACCGGTTCATGAATGGGATCATCTGCTCGTTCTGCCAGTTGGTCTGGCTGAGCTTGTTAGCTTGGATCAGGTCGAGTTCTGTGCCCCATTCAAGTATCAAATTCTTGAGTTCATTATTCCCGATCAGGTCTATCCGTCCTGTTCGCATGGCATCGTCGACCGAATTGCGGACCGGCAGGTAGCTTTCGGCGGCCAATGCGAAAAATAAAAGGCTGTCGAGGTTGTGCCGGCTGAGCTCACTGGCATCGGCCCCGACCAGGTCGAGCAGGGCGAGGTTGGCGTCGTAGGCGTTTTGGTTCAGAAGCAGCACCGTGTCGAGCAGTTGTCTGTTGCGGAGGAATTCGCTGTGGATGTTCCCTTGGAGCTGCTGCCCTTGCTTTTGGTCTTTGCGCCCCTCGTTCCAGGTATTCACCTGCAAGGCAATCAAAATACCTATTACCACCAATGTAATTTCGCCCAGGGCGTATTTCAGGTATTTGACCGACTGGCCGTTTTCGAGCAGGCCGCGGCGTATAGAAGCGAAGAGGCGTTTCATGGTTGGCTGGCTGGTTTCAGCCTAAATGTAGCGAATTTTTCCGGCTGCGGGCCAGGGCGAGCAGGCCCAGGAGCGGGCCCAGGACGAGGGCGGTAAACAGGTAAGCGGTGTCGATGCGGTCTTGCAGGGCGTTTAGCAACTGGATGCTGGCTATGGTTATGGCAAAGCCCAGGCAGTTTACAATGGTGAGGGCCGTCCCCCGTGCTTCGGCCGGGGCATTGCGGGCCACCAGGGTCGAAAACAAGGGAGAGTCGGCTATAACCGCCATGCCCCAGATAAGCAGGAAGGCGACGAGCAGGGTGCTGTTGCCGGCATTGAAAAAAAGGGGCGAGAGCAGGCAGCAGAGGCCCGAGCAAAGCAAGGCAAACCCGGCTGTCTTGGCTAGCCCCAGGCGTTGCGACAAATAGCCGCCTGCCACACAGGCCGGCCCCCCGATGGCAATGACCCCGAACGACCAGGCAGGTACCGGCAGGTCTGCCCCGGGATGCATTTCCCCGAACCGGGCCAGCAGCACCGGCACGAAGGCCCAGAAGGCGTACAGCTCCCACATATGCCCGAAGTAGCCAAAGGCTGCCGCCCTAAAGCTTCGGTTGCTGAATACCCTGAAAAATGCCGAGAAGTCGGGCTTTTGGCTCCGCTGCCGGAACGGGCCGTTGGGTACCAGCAGCCACATGAGCAGCCCCCCCAATACGGCCAGCCCCGAGGTGGCGAGCACCACCCCCCTCCACGAGTCGGCTCCCACGCTGCCCCTGAGCAGGTGGGGCAGGGCCGTGCCCACCACCAGGGCCCCAACAAGGTACCCGAGCGATTTGCCGAGACCCTGCCTGAAGTAGTCGGAGGCGATTTTCATCCCCACCGGGTAAATGCCGGCCAGGAAAAATCCGGTGAGGAACCTCCAGGCCATTAAACTCCCAAAGGTATTTCCGCTCCAGAGGGTAGCGGCATTAAGCCCGGCCCCGAGCAGGGCGCAAACCAGGAATACCAGCGAAGGGGCAAAACGGTCGGCCAGGGTAAACAGGGCGAAGAGCAAGGTCCCCGTTATAAAACCAAATTGGACAAATGAAGTCAGGTGGCCCAGGGAATCGGCCCCCAGGTTGTAATGGGCTGCCAGGGGCCCGATTACGCCGTTGGTTGCAAACCAGAGCGAAGTGCAGCAGAACTGGGAGAGTACGATTACGGGAAGTATATGACGGGTCTGAGTATGGGTCATGGCTACTTGGCGGTTTAGCCGATTGCCGGTACCCGGCCCTCGTTTCCCGCCGGCGGGAAATTACTGAATTGCAGCCATCCGCGAAATACCAGGGTTGCCATTTTCCGGGGTATTTTTTATGGGTAAGATCATAATTTGCTATGGTCGGGCAGAACAAAAAAGTACTATCTTGATCCTACAGACCGACCTGACCAACCTTATGAATACCCAACCCGCGTCTCAACCAACCGCTCCCGCTCATGCCCCCTGGGTCAAAATCAGCCATTGGGTGGTAACCCTGGGCTTCTTGTTCCTGGTGTTTTCGGGCATCGAAATCCTGATGGTTCACCCGCGCCTCTACTGGGGCGAGGCCGGTAACGAATTAACGGAACCCTTTCTGGAATTGCCGATTAGCCGCAACCACCGCCATGGGGGATGGGAGGTGGCCGAGCCCTTCTTTGACCGGGCCGGTTCGCCGGTGAGCGCAGGCCGCACCTTCGACCAATTTATGTTCAACCAGAACGGTTGGGGCCGGAGCCTGCATTTTTTGGCGGCCTGGCTTTTGGTGGCAGGGGGTTTCGTATATCTGTTGCTCGGTTTTTTCAGCGGGCATTTTAGGCGGCATATCTGGCTCCGCAGGAAGGAGCTGACCCGGGCCGAATTCTGGAAAGAAATCAGGGACCACCTGCGCCTGAAAATCGCTCCGCCCACGGGCGGGCCCCAATACAGCCTGCTGCAGAAAGGCAGTTATGCGCTGGTTGTATTTATCGCCCTGCCCCTGGCTGTTTTTACCGGTATGACCATGTCGCCGGCCATAACGGCAGCCCTTCCTTTATTATTGGACCTGTTCGGGGGCTACCAGTCGGCCCGGACAATCCATTTTTTCGCTTCCCTTACCCTAGAACTTTTTCTGCTGGTTCACCTGCTGATGATTATCCTTTCGGGCTTTAAGCAGCAGCTGCGCTATATGATCCTAAACCGAAAAGCATGAAAGACAAGCCTCAAATAACCCGGCGCGATGCCCTCAAGGCGGGGCTGGTAACCCTGGGCGGGCTTTTGCTGCCCGGGTGTTCCCGCGAATTGCCCCCCACTTACGGCAATATTTTGCGCATGGGTGACAACCTCACCTATGCAGCCCAGCGCACCCTTTTGCCGGGCCAGTCCCTGGCCAGGGAATACGCCTTCGGGGATATTTCTTCTTTTCCGGCCACCGGAACCCTCAACCCGGCCGATACCTCAAAGCCTTATTACAACGAGGCATACGACCGCCTGCTGTCGGCTGCCTTCGAGGGCTGGCGCCTGCAGGTAGACGGGCTGGTGGCCCGCCCGGGAGCCTATTCCCTGGCGGAGCTGCAGCGCTTCCCGGCCCGTACCCAGATTACGCGCCATACCTGCGAGGAAGGCTGGACGGCCATCGGGCAGTGGACCGGGGTACCCCTGGGCACGGTGCTGGAACACGCCGGCATACTGCCGGGTGCCCGTTATGTCAATTACCATTCCTACGACGGGTGGGTAGACAGCATTGATCTGCTCGATGCCTTCCACCCCCAAACCATCCTGGCCTACGGCATGAACGGGAAGGCCCTCCCGGTGCGCCACGGGGCGCCCCTGCGCCTGCGCGTGGAACGGCAAATCGGCTACAAGAGCATGAAATTCCTCAGCCGGATTGAGGTAACCGACACCTTCCTCGACCAGGGCGACACGGGCTGGGCCTGGTATACCGGCATCTAACTCTTACCGGAGGCTGTCTTTTTCCGGCTTGAAAAACCGGCGCAGCACCTCCGAATACGCCCCCGGTTCGTTCAGGTAGGTAAAATGCCCTGTTCCCGAAAACGTATGCACCCGGGCCTCAGGGTAGGCACGCCTCAGCCTGGTTCGCAACTCCGGCGGTACCAGGGGGTCGTTGTCTGAATCGATGATCAGTTTGGGGATTTTTTGGTGCTCCGGTCCCCGGCCGATGGCAAAGGAATCGAGCACAATGTCAAAGCGGCCGATAAATTGCTTTTTCGACATGAGCCCTGAATATTGTTCCAGCAGGTAGGCCTCCACCAGGGGCGAATGGCCCGAGGCCGGGGAGACCGTTTTCGAGATGTTGGCGCGAAATTGCTGCATCACCAGCCATTCGGGCAGCCAGGGCACCAGTTTGCGCAGGCCCCCATTTTCGCGCCTGTAAATTTCATTCGGTGGGAAGGTATTGCCGAAGACCACCTTATCGAGGCGTTCGGGATGCCTGCTGAGGTAATACTGGGCAATATAAGCCCCCATGGAAGTTCCAAGCAGGTTAAATCTGCCAACCCCTTCAGCTTCCAAAATGGCGTCGATACCATCCGCGGCATCCTCCAGGGAATTAACAGCCGGCAGGGTGATGCTGATGATGCGGAAATCGGCCTGCATGGCCTCGATCTGCTGCCACCAGATGTCGTAGGCCCCGCCCATGCCGTGCAGGAAGAGCAGGGTTTCAGGCCCGTTCCCCGTTGCCAGGTAGGGCCAGTAGAGGCCGCTGTGTTCCACAGTTTTTAAAGGGATTTCACGGAACGCGGTCAGCGATCTGGCCACCCCGGGTCCGCCCGTGTAGAGCGCCTCGAATTCTTGCTTTTTAACCGGGATCAGGTAAAACGCCAACAGGGATAACAGGACCAGGGCCGGGAGGATTTTGAATACTTTTTTCATGAGAAAAGCTCCCGTTGGATGGGTTTCTTAAAAGTAGGAAATTTTCAAAAGGGTTGACCGGGCGAACAGGGGGCTTTCAGATGGGCCTTTGAAAGATGCCCCGGTAGTTGGGCCAGTGCCACAGCAGCAGAAAGGCGTTACCCAGGAGCATGGAGGCCGTGATCGCGGGGGTACCCGTCATGTTCAGGGCCACGGATACCAGAAAGATGTTCACTGTAACGGGCATCATCAGCAGGCTCGAGAGGGCCACGAAACGGTTCAGAAAGATCAGCAGGCCGATGGCGATCTGGAAGAACCCGATAAAATTCCAGTAAAAACCGGTTTCGTGCATGGCGTGGAAGTAGGCCCCCACTGGGTTTTCCACAGGCAGGAGGGTAAATTTTACCCCGGGCCATTTGCGGATGCCTGAAATAATAAAGGTAAGGCCCATGCCGATGCGCACCAGCCAATAACACCCCTGAATCACCCGGTTGTTTTTGAGAATTTCCCGAAATTCCATCCGTCGTTTATATGGCAGACGAGCCAGGCGGCCCATTTGTTACAGCAGGTAGCCCGTCTCTATTCAAGGGTCACAAAGAGCTCTGAATGGATGAGCCAGGCACCGGAGGCTTTAGTCCACTGGGCGGCATACTGCCCGCCCACCACGGGCGCCGTCCCCTGGTCTGGGTCGTAGCCCTTCCACGTACCCTGTTCCCAGGCGAGGCCTTTCGCCTCATTCACCCGTATTTCGCCAGGCGTCCGCACCCAGTACATTTTACTTTCCCCAAAGGATTCGATGTAGTTCCTGAGTGCTTCTTTCCCGGCCAGCAACGTGCCACTACCCGTAGTGATCAGCACCTCTTCGGTCAGGTGCGACAGCTCGGCTGCATGGTCATAGGCCTTCAGGGCCTGGTTGGAGGCCTGTCGCAAAGCTCGGATCTGCGCCTGGTCATTCTGTCCAAGGGTTGCAGCCGTCCACAGGCAGAGGGCGGGAATGAGCCAATAAATCCTTTTCATACGATGGGTAGTTTGCATATGGTTCCCTTTAAATGTAGGGAATTTCAGCCAAGCCCCTACAGTCGCCTTGGGCAGCCAATTACAGGGACGAGGCCCAGAGGATCCAGGGCGTGGCCAGCAGAAAGATGGCCGTGTTCAGCACCGTAACCAGCCCCCCTTGTTTATAGATGTCTTCTGAGGGCAGAAAGCCGCTCCCCGCAAAAAGCACGTTCGAACTGGAGGCCTGGGGGGTCATCACGGCGAAGTAGTTGGTGGCGAACGAGAGCATAAAGGCCATCAGGGCGGCGGGTACCCCGGCATTCACAGCCACTTGCAGGAATACGGCATACAGGGCCAGCAAATGGGCCGTCTGGCTCACAAAGAGGTAATGGATCAAAATATAGAGCAGGGTCAGCAGCAGGTATACTGTTACCCAGTTGTACCCGCTTATAAGGCTCGCAATCTGCTCGCCCAGGGTTTTCATGAAGCCCATGTCGTTCAGGGCCGAGCTCATCATGTAGAGGATGGCGAACCAGAGGAAGGTCTCCAGGGCGTCGCCGGCCCCCTGCCGGATGTCGCTGAGGGTATACACGTTGCCCAGGATGAGCACCGACAACCCCAGGAAGGCTATTATCGCCAGGTCGAGCTGCAGCAGGGGGGCAAAGGCCCAGAGCAATATCATCCCAAAAAAGGTGCCGCCCATGATGTATTCCTGCCGGCTCATGGGCCCCATTTCCAGGAGCATCTTCCGGGCCATTTCAGGGGCTTCGGGCGTATAGTTATTCTCGGGCGGATAGAGCTTGTACAGCACCAGGGGGATCAGCACCAGGGCCAGCAGGCAGGGCACCGACGACACCAGCAGCCAGTTCCCGAAGTTGATGTTTACGCCAAACTGGGCAGCGATACCGGCGCCCACAGGGTTGGCGGCCATGCCAGTAAACCACAGGGCCGAGCTAATAGTATGGCCCGAAATGGCGGTCATCATCAGATAGGTGCCCGTCCTTCTCCGGCCATCGGGAGTGGGCAGCGAGCCGGTATTCAGGGAAAGGGCATGAGTAATGGGGTACAAGATGCCCGAGCGGGCCGTATTGCTGGGTATGGCCGGCCCCAACAGGGTGTCGGTGGCCACGATGCAATACCCCAGCCTCAAGGTCGATTTTCCGAACCGGCGGATCAGCAGGAAGGCGATGCGCCGGCCCAGGCCCGAACGGATTACCCCCTTGGCCACTAAAAAGGCGGCCAAAATCAGCAGCATAAAGGGTTCTGAGAAACCTGAAAAGGCCTGCTGTGGGGTTAGAACCCGGGTCAGCACCACGGCCACCATGGCCAGGATGGAGGCCGTGAATATCGACAGGGCGTCGAGCAGCACGCCCACAATGGCGGTCATGAAGATGGTGAAGAGGTGCCACGCATCGGGTGAAAGCCCCCAGGGGATGGGCAGGTACCACACCACGATGCCGAAGGCCAGGGTTATGGCCCGTTTGATCCAGCGTACGCGCTGGTTGCTTTCCATTTGTTTTTCCACAGAGGCAAGGGGCGGTTGGTGTTAGGGTAACCCCCTTCGAAGGTACCAAAAAAATTGTGCTCGCCGGACCAGTCTTTTGATTCGGTTAAGCATTGAGGGCAGCCAGCACCCGTTCAGGCGTAAAGGGCAGGTGCCTGAGCCGCTTGCCGGTGAGCTTCAGAAAGGCGTTGGCGATGGCCCCGGCCACCAGGGGCGTACCTGTCTCGCCCACTCCTTGCGGGTGTTCACGCGATGGGAGCAGGGCCACTTCCACGCTGTCGGGGACCTCATCCATGCGCAGGAGCGCGTAGTTGTCAAAGTTCGATTGCTGCACCCTGCCGTCGACCAGGGTCACCTGTTCTTTCAGGACGCTGCTCATCCCCATGAGCAAGCCTCCTTCTATCTGCGCAACCACATTGTCAGGTTGCACCACCACCCCGGCGTCGAGTGCACACCAGAAATGGTGTACCCTTATCTGCCCGGTGGTTCGGTTAACCGAAATTTCGCAAATGCCCGTACCCAGCGAGCCGTGCTCCACAAAGGCGACCCCTTTGGCGCGGCCTTCGGGGGCAGGTTCGTCCCATCGGGCCATTTCCGCAGCCTTTTCCAGGGTGGCAAGGGCCCGGGGGGCCTGGGCCATGAGCTCGCGCCTCAGGTCAACCGGGTCTTTGCCGCGATCGGCTGCGATCTCGTCGAGCGTACATTCAATGGCAAATTTGTTCGGGCCGTGGCCCACCGAGCGCCAGTGCTTCAGGCGGACGCCGTGTGAGGCTTCCCGCCATTCTGCCCATTGGTTGGGGATGTCATAATGGTCGTTTTGTACCCCGCTGGCCACCAGGTTGCCCCCGTCTCCCACCACCAGGTGTGACAGGGCGGTAATACGCCCCTGCCCGTCCACGCCGGCCTGCAACTTTTGCAGGCTCATGGGGCGAAAGGTGCCATACCTGATATCGTCTTCCCGGGTCCATACCAGTTTTACGGGCATGGGCGCCATGGCCCGTGCCAGTTCCGTGCATTCCCAGACAAAGTCGTTCATGCTGCGGCGGCCAAAGCCTCCGCCCAGGTACTGCAGGTGGATGTCTACCTGTTCGGCGGGTATGCCCAGCTGCGCTGGCACCCCAAGCTTGGAATCGGGCCCCTGCTGGCTGCCAACCCACACATCGGCCCGGCTGCCATCGGCAGCCACTTGTACAACGGCATTGAGGGGCTCCATCTGAGCGTGGTACACATAGTCGTTCCTGAATTCGGCCGTGTAGGTTTTTGAAACCCTAAGTAAGGCCCGCTTACAATCCCCTTTGTTGGTAATTACCTCTCCTTGTTGCCCTCCCTCGGCCTGTTGGGCATAGCCCGTATAGGCCTCCTGTGAATTAAAGCCCGAGGCCCGGGAATTGCCCCAGCTAATCTGTAGTTTCTTTTTTGCCTCAAGGGCCCCTTCCAGGGTGCTCGCTACCACCCCAATGGCGTACTCGAAGGGGACGATCTTCAATATCCCTTCCATGGCGCTAATTTCCGCCTCGTTCTCCAGGGTTGGGGCTGCGCCGTGCAAGTCGCCCCGTTCCAGCACCCCATACACCATATCGGGCAGCCGCAGGTCTATGGCAAAGGTGGCCGTGCCGTTAACCTTGGCCGGTAGTTCCCACCGGGGGATGTTTGTGCCTACCAGTCGAAAATCGGCCGGGTCTTTTAACTGGCTTTCCTCGATTTCAGGCAAGGGGTTGGGCACCGTGAGATGCGGTACCAGTTCCCCGAACCCAATTTGCCGTTGGGAGGCCGCATGTACCACGCTATGGGGGGCGGTGGTCAGCTCCCCGATCGGTACCTCCCAGAGGGCGGCGGCCGAATGCAGTAAAACATGGCGGGCCTGGGCGCCGGCCTGTCGCATGGTGGTGTAATAGCTGTTGGTGGTGCGGCTGCCCACGGTAAACATGAGCTTGCTGCCTGGCGACCATCCGGGCGAACCGTAAATTTCGGTTACCTGGGGCGAGAATTCGACCGTTACCTTGCCCCAGTCTGCATCCATTTCCTCGGCAAAAAGCAGGGGGAGCGAGGTCATGGAGCCCTGCCCCATTTCGGCTGCCGGGTTGTAAATGACCAGGCTGCCGTCTTCAGAAAGACGTACCCAGGCGTTTACGGCGTGTTTTTCCAAAGCCTCCTGCAACTTCTTGCGGTCGGTGCAGGAAATCAGGTGCGGGAGCAACCCGGATGCCCCGATCAGGAGGGCCACGCCCCCGGAGGTTTTCAAAAATTTCCTGCGGCTGAGGGTATTTGGTGTGCTTTGCATGACGTTAAGCTTCTGGGTTAGATTGGGTTTCAGCGGCTAACTCGATGGCCTTGATAATGCGCAGGTAAGTGCCGCAGCGGCACAATACCCCGTTCATGTAACTTTTGATCTCTTCCCGGGATGGGTTTGGGTTCTGTTGCAGTAACGCGGCTGCCTGCATGAGTTGCCCGGGCTGGCAGTACCCGCACTGGGGGGCCTGGGCCTCGATCCAGGCTCGCTGCAGGGGGTGGCCGCCATCTGTAGATAACCCCTCTATGGTCGTAATCTCCTGCCCGCGGGTCAGGTCTTCGGCCTTTAACGCGCAGGCGCGTGCCGGCTGCCCGTTAATGTGAATGGTACAGGTGCCGCACTGGGCGATGCCGCAGCTGTATTTGGTGCCGGTAAGTCCGAGGTGTTCGCGCAGCACCCATAACAGGGAGGTGCCTTCGGCCACGTCGGCGTCATAGGTCCGGTTGTTGATACGTAGGGAAATCTTTGGCATGGTGCATACTATTTAGGGATAAGTTACTGAAAATGTCGTCAGGAATAAAGTTCCCCCGCATTTCCGTTGCGCAGCAGCACAACCAGCACTGCCTTTCTAGGGAACGGCGCGGTTAACTCCGGTTCATGTCGGCCGGCTCGAGCAAATCCCACAGGTTCCCGTACAGGTCTTCGAACACGGCCACTGTGCCGTAGGCATGGCGCTCCGGCTCGCGAACAAAGCGCACGCCCCTTTGGCGGTATTGGCGGTAATCGCGCTCAAAATCGTCGGTATAGAGGAAAAGGAATACACGCCCGCCCGCTTGGTTGCCTACCTGGGCTCGTTGTTTTTCATCGCCTGCCCGGGCCAGCAGCAAAAAGCATTCCTGCGCTCCGGGCGGAGCCAGCAACACCCAGCGCTTGGCAGGGCCGAGCTGCGTATCTTCAACCAGCCTGAAATCGAGCTTTTCGGTGTAAAAGCTGATGGCTTCGTCGTAGTCGTCTACCAGCAGGGCGATATGGGCGAGGTGTTGTTTCATTCCGGTTCAGTAATAAGTGGCGGCAATTTCCCTGAAATTAGTAACCAATCCGGGGTTTTCGGCCAGAAAATCGCTGAAATTCCCCGCTTCTGACTGCTCCATCAAATGGTGCACCGCCTGTACTGCGGCCTGGGTCAGAGCCTGGTCGTATTTGTCCCTGGCCCCGGCATGGGCCACAAAGGCCTCCAACTGGCTGAGGATGTTTTTTTCGGCCTGCTCAGGGCCGTATTTCCCCAGGTAAAGCCAGGCCAGCCTGAGGTGTGCCCGGTGCGTAAAGTTGGCTGCAGGCAGGGTGCACGCCGCAAACCGTGCTTCAAATTCGGCGTCGGAAAGTTCGAAATGCTTTTCCATGCTTTGGTGGCCTGGTCGTATCGCCCCAGGAGTTTACTTAACCGGGCTCGAATGCAGGAAGGCGAGTTTGGGCATACCTGCCACTTCTTTGACATAAGCGCTTTCGAGCCACTTCACGTTGAAGCGGGCAGTGTCGTTCAGGGTTAACCTGCCGTGGTTTACATAACGGACCAGGGTACCGTTGCAATCGGCCTCAAAGGTAAAATCGACCAGTTCGTAGTCGATTTCTGCTTCAGGCATGGCCTGAATGGCATTTATAAGGCTGTCGTTATTCCAGATAAGCCCGTCTTCATAAAGCACGTAATCGGGGGTTGAAAGGTTTTTCAATTCCTCAAAATCATTAGATGAAATCGCCTCAAAGTAGTCCGTAATGAGTTTTTTGGCACTATCATTTGCAATTTTCTGGCAGGGTTCGGGCGAGTTCCAACAAGCGGTCCAGAGGAGGGGTAAACAGATTAGGAGGTACTTTTTCATGGCATATTGAGTTACAGGTCGAATTTCTTAAAGATAGCCCCCATGCTCTCCGGGTCTACGGCTTCCATTTCGACCAGTTCCAGGCCCTTCACCATATCGAGGGTCGAGGTCTTGTACTTTTTGAAATGCGGGGTCTGCAGGTGGGCTTCATAGGCCGCCCGGTCACTGTAGATTTCCAGGATGCGCACCTGGGTGGGCGCTTCTTTCTGGTACATGGGGTAGATAGAAATCACCCCCGGTTCCAGTTGTACCGACACGGCCGATTCTTCTTTGAGGATTGCCAGGTAGGCCTGCACATCCTGGGGTTCTATTTCGATTTTGGCAATCCGGATCATCAGGGCGTTGGCAGGTACGGGCATTTTTTCAGGATTTTGTCGCTGGCAGGCGCTGACGCCCAGGAGGGCCATTACGAGTAAAGGGGCGTATTTCATGTTTTGTCAATTTCATAATGCAGTTCCACCAGGCCGGTTTTATAGGCTGTGGCATCGAGCAGCCTTAAGGCGTTTTCCTTTCCCGCCCCGTCAAAAAAGGGCAGGCCTTTCCCCAGCAATATGGGCAAAATAGCCAACCGAATCTCGTCTGCCAGCCCCTGCCTTAAAAATTCGTTCGCCAGGCCCGCCCCCCCGACCACCCAGATGTTCGTATACCTGGGCACCAATTTTTGCTGCACGAGTTCCACCAGGTCGCCAGCGTAGAATTCAATATGCGGTTTTACCCTGGGCAGGTCGCGGTGGGTTACCACCACCGTAGGGGTATCCCCGTAGGCCCAGTAGTATTCCTTAGCCAGCTCACAGGCATGTTCGTAGGTGCCGGCCCCCATTACATAGCAGTCTACAGCTTTCATGAAATCTCCCGGGCCCTGCCATTCCACGCCCTTCTCATAGGGGCTGGTAGTCTCGAACCAGTCCACGCTGTTGTCTTTTTTGGCGATATAGCCGTCGAGGCTCGCCACCATGTGGAGGGTAATGCGTGCGGGTTGAGGTGTCATGCTTCCGGATTTCGGCAGGTGCCTGCTAAAAGTAGCTAAATTTCAGGAAGAAGGGGGTTATTCCCAGGCGTCTATCACCTGGCGCAGCCTTGACCCTTCCACGGGCTCGATCAGTTCAAAGCGGATGCCATCCACATCTTTGGCCATGCAGAGGTGGATGCCCGTAAAGGTGCTCACCGAGGGGTCTGCAGTTTCGATCCCGGCCTGCTTGTACTGGGCCGCCAGGGCCTCCAGCTGAGTGGTTTCAAGCCCGTAGTGGTCGAAACCGGGAGGGTGTTGTACGTCGGCGGGGATAAGTTCCAGGAAGGTGTTCCGGCTGATCTGTATATAGGCGAAGATGGGTTTGCCCTGCTCGTTGTCGAACTGGTAGGCCAGTTTAAAGCCCAGGGTATGCACGTAAAAGTCGAGGGCCTGGTCAAAGTCGGCCACCCGGAGCCCTACGTGGTTCAGGCCGAGCACCGCCGGTTCTTCGGCCGGCGGGCCACAGAGCCGTCCCAGGCCAAAGCCGGTAGCGAGTAACAGGCCGGCAATGAAAACTAGAAAAGGAATCGATTTCATGGCTGGTGTATTTTAATTGGGTTTACTGGGTAGTGTGGTCGTTGTATTCGAATTGCCGCATGAGTTCCTCCACCTTTTCAAGGGGTGGGTTTTTCCAGGGGATTTTCTCCATATCCCTGATGATGTTCGCATCAACCGGCTCGGTAGATTGCCGGTATTCGGCCTCAAAATCGGCCCCCCAATAGTCGAAGGCCTGCTGTATAATGTCGAGGTAGTCGCGTTCAATGGCGTTTCGGGCAATATCCCCATCGGGTTCCCCTTCAAAACCGGGCAGGGCCCGGTAGGCGTAAACCGGCCCGCCTTCAATGGCGTAGTCGGCAATCCGGTCGGTTACTTCAAAGCGCTCGTAGCCCGGTTCCCACTGGTCGTAAACGGGCAGGTCGCCTTCGGGCACCATGTACAGCACCCCGTTCAGGGTGGAGCCTGCAGCCTCCCGTATATTCAGGTAGTGCAGAAAGCGGGGGTAGAGCGTATCTCCCTCGACCACCACGGCCGCCTTGTAATACTGCCCGTCGGCTGTGGCCGAGGGGATTTCCGATGGCCAGGCAAAGGTCCACGATCTTTTGTAATCCCTGAGGTGGGCCGGCAAAAAGGGGCCTTCGTACCGCCCGCCAAGCAGGCCGGTTTCAATAAAGTTTTTCGACATCAGGGAGCCGTACCCGAACATGCCTACATAGCCCTCGGGAATGCGGAAGACTTCTTGCTTTTCCCGGCAGCTGCCTATAAGGAGGGCCAGGGTTATGGAAATACAAAGGGTGGGGAATTGTTTCATAATGTATATGTCAGCTGCCCGTTGCTTTCTTCAGAAGGCGTACCAATTCCTGGTTAAGGCCTTCCATGATCCGGTTCTGTTCCAGAAGGTCGGTCAGGATCGTTATCTTGAGGGTTACAATATTCCTGAATTTACGGTCTTTAAGGACATGAAGTATGCGGTCGGCCTCTAAGGGCGGCGGCAACGGAAAATCCGGAACGCGGATCATCTCGACTGCCTGAAAATCCATGTATTCAATAATATAGGGTTGAAAGGAGTTCACAAGTTCCATCTCATGGGAGCCCTGTACCAATTTCAGAATTTCAAGGGCTTTGTAATAATTCGCGAGGGCCGTTTTGAGCTCTGGACTGGTGATCAGCCTGAAATCACCGGACCCGATCAGGTTGTCATAGGTTCGGTTTGAACTCGAATAAGCGGGCATGAATTGCAGCAAGACGAAATCGTGGTTCAGGGAATCCAGGGTAAGGGTGGGGGTTTCGAGGGCCGATTGTTCCAACAGGCCAATCAGCCTGGGCACCACTTTTTCAATCCGATACTCAATAGACTTTGAATTTTGCAGGTTAAGCTCGAAATCTTCCAGCAGCTCCTTCAGATAGGCTGATTCTGAGCGCCGGTTTATATGGTTTTCATTCCAGGTATTGATCTGCAGTGCAATTAGGATGCCGATAACCACCAGAAAAATTTCCCCGATGGCGTACAGCAGGTATTTGCTCAGCCCGTTGTCGATCAGCAGGCCCTGGCGGATTTTTCGGAAGAAGTGGATCACGGCAGCGGTGGTTGTTTGGAGCCCATTTGGTCCTTTAAGGAAAAGCCAGGAACGCCACCTGCAACTCCCCCAATTTCCGGTAGCCCAGGTTATTCATGTGAATGGGGTCCAGGTAGTACAACTCTTTGTTGTATAGGTTATAGCCCCCCAGGGTAAACTGGTCGAGGTAGGGGATGCCGTGCAGCTCGCATACCTGTTTTTGCATGTCTACATAGGCGCCCATCCCGTTTTCGACCAAGGGGTCGTAGGCCCCCCGGTCGTTGAAGGCTTTGCTCGAGGTAAAGAAATAAATAAGTGCTTGTGGGTTTTTCTCGTAGATTTTTTTGATACAATAATTGATGCCCCCGGCCTGGGTGGTGAGCTTCGCCGGGTCGTACCCGTCAAATTCGGTGTAATCGGTATAGGCGCCAATGTCGCGCTTGTTGGTGTAGTCGTTCGTGGAGGCCCACAGCACGTAGATGTCGAACACCCCCGCCTCGTCTACCTGCACCTGCACCGACTTGCCCTGCAGGGACGAAAAGCCGGCCCCCGGCACCCCGAAATTTGAAATGGTCATGCCCAGGCGGCTCTTCCAGAGGTCTTTCGCGCTTTCGCTGGGGGGTATAACCGAAACGGAGCCCCCGAAAACGGCCACCGACTTGCCGTAGTTTAACGAGGCTTTGAGGGTTGGCGGTGCATCCCCATCCTGGGAAAGGAGCGGCTGGAGCCCCGTTAACAGGAATACGAGAAGGGCGATTCTTTTGCTCATTTTCATAGGGGGTTATTTTGCCGCTTTATGGGCTTCCATATCAATTTCAATCAACTGGCCGGGAAGTGCCAGGCCTTTCACCTCCAGCCAGGTGCCGGTTGGGAACTGCTTTTGGTAGATCGAATTTCGATAGCCGGACACCTCAATGAATTTGGCCATATCGGTGGTGAACACGTTTTCCACGATCACATCGTCGAAGGTGTAACCGTAATGTGCCAGTATTTTTTCCAGGTCGGCGTAGCAGTTTTTCATCTGCTGCTCCATGTCGCCGGCAGCCGTCAGGTTTCCCTGCTCGTCCATGCTTACGGCGCCCGAAATTTTGATGTCGTTGCCGATTTTAACGGCGTGAGTATACCCATAGGCCTTTTCCACTTCGGGCCGGAGCAGGAAATAGTCGTGCGCCTCAGAGACGGCGGCCGCCTCCTGGGGCGCGGGTGTTTCGGCTTCGGCCGGTGCTTTTGCTTCCTGTTGGGCGCAGCTCAGAAAAACTAAATGCAGGGCCAGGCCAAGGATCTGTTTTGTGAAGTGGGTTGTTGGTTTCATCTTCGTGCTTAATTAATTCGTTGGTATGTCTGTTTTTAGTTGCCAGTATGAATATCGTCAATTTTTCGATGCGCCCTTTGCCTCCGCATGGTTCCTTGACAATTGTTCCAAAACCTGCATCGCCTTTACGGTATCGGCCTGCCCAACGAACAGGTGGTCGTGGTAGTACCCGGCAATTACGTTGCAAGAAATGTTGTTTTCGGCCAGGGCCGTCGAGAAAGCCGCTGTGAGACCCACGGCTTCCAGGTCGGAGTGTACGGTAAGGGTAATCCAGGCCGCCACAAAGGAGTAGGGCAGGCCCAGGGCGTCGGCCCGCGACCGCTCCAATACCAGGGTGGTGCCCTCCCGTTCCCGGATTGCGCCCAGGATGTGTTCGCGGGCAAGGCCTGAGGGGTCGGCCACCGTGCAGAACACATACTGCCCGGGCCGGAGCTCGGGTTTCATCCCTGAGAGCAGGGCCGATAAATCACTAATTCCCGCCATGTTCCTTGCGAATCAGACGAACGAGCGCCACAAGCGAGACTGCAGCCCAGGCCCCTTCCAGGATGATGAAGGGGAGGTACCCCAGCAAAACCGAAGCCAAACACGCCAGGGCTGCCCCGATGAGGTTCAGCAGTATAAACGCCAATTGGTCGCGGTCGGTCTTGCCCACCACGTTCAGCACATAGGCCAGCAAGATCAAAAAAACCCCGGCAGAACCGATCCAGTCAATATGCGTCATAGCTCCATTTAATTTGCAGACTATAGGCCTGACCCCGATTATTTCCTGTTTATTTGGCCTTTAGTTTTTCCAAGTCTATCTTGAATAAATCGGCGGCGTTCTTCCACAAAATGAGCTCCTTACGGTCGTCGGGGATTTCGAGCTGATCCATAAATTTCAGGTACGAATGCATGTTGGAGATGGGCCAATCGGTGCCGTAGAGCAGGTACTGGGGGTTGCCCGCGTAGGTAATCATCTGTTCGATCTCGTTTTTGAGGTAGCGCTCGAACTTCTCGGAGAAATCGCCCAGCACCAGGCCTGAAATATCGGCGTACACGTTTTGGTTTTTGTACACCATTTCCATGCAGTCTTTGATCCAGGGGTTGCCCACGTGGCAAATCACGATTTTCAGGTCGGGAAAGTCTACCGCCAAATCGTCGATATGCAGTGGGTGCGAATACTTTACCCTCCCGGTGGGGGCGTAGGTGTCTCCAGAGTGGAACATAACCGGCACATCGTACTCAATGGCCATTTCGTACCACACCTTCAGCCGGCTGTCGTTGGGGTAAAAAGGCTCGTAGCCCGGATAGAACTTGAGCCCCTTGACCAGGCCCCGTTCCAGGTATTCCCCGATTTCCCGGATGTCGCGGTGGTTGTAGTTCAGGTAGCTGATACCGGCTACCACCCCCAGGTTGTTGATCCCCTGGATGGCCTCTACCACCTGCCTAGTGCTGGGCCGGTCTTTGTTCACTTTGTACGACGAGAGTACCAGGGCGTAATCGACCTTGTTGGCGGCCATGGCATCGGTGAGCCGGGCCAGGCATTCCTCAAGCGAGGTAACTTTGTCTTCGTGGTAGTTGTTGATGTGGGTGTGAACGTCAATAATCATATGGTGCCATCTAATTTTCAGTTATACTTCTCAATTCCCCCTGCTCGACATACCAGTTTTCCCAGGCGCCCCCCGTGCCCGTTTTCCAGTCGGTCAGGTCAAAGGTGTTGGCTCCCTCCATGGTACCGTATACGGAATATACCTTCAGGGTGGACTTCCCGATATTCCAGTCGAGGGGGGTATGTTCGGTGCAGCTTCCGGGGGTAACATCGCCGAAGGCTTCATTGGTTTTTATAAAGTAGGCTTTGTTTTCCGATTCCGGATAATTCCCAAAGACCCGTGCCGGCCCGTGGGCGGGGATGCAGACGGCCACCGTTTCGTCGCAGGCAATACCCGTGGCCCGTGTGCCGTAATCGACCAGGATACGCGCCATAAAGGCCACATGCCGCCCCTGCCGGTTCCGGTTCGCATAATGCGTATCGGTAATTACGTTTGCCAGCCTTTCAGGTGCCAGGAAAGCGGCTGAATCGACGGCAACCCTTTGGTCGTAGGGGTTGGCCAGGGCGGTGTCGGAGGTAACCGTGTCGAACCGGGCCGAAAAGTAAAACCCGCCCAAAACGGCCATGCCGGCGCTAGTGCCCCCAATGGCGATATGCCGGGTTTTGACGGCCTGGTTAATCAGGCTGTCGACGGGTGTGTTGCGCCAAAACGAGACATAGTTCCACTGGTCGCCCCCGGCAATCCAGATGGCCTCGGCTTTTTGAATTTTATCGTGGATGTAGGCTTCCTGGCTGGCTTCGGCCTGGCTGAATACCAGGGTTTCGACCGAGTTTACCGGTATGCCCAGCTCAGAAAAGAAATAGGCGTTATAGCCGTCGGCCCCGCTGGCGCGCAGCACCAGTACGTCGCCCCCGTCGGCGCTGCGTAAAAACCACCGCATGGCTTCGTCGTTTTCGGTTGAGCCTCCCATCAGGCAGATGCCCCCCGTGGGGTTGGTAACCGCATCTATCGGGTTGCCCGTAAAGTACGATTGATAGGATTGGCCCGGGGCAGCCCCGCTGGTTAGGCAGGCAAGGAGGAGCAGGGCGCGGATCTTTGTCATAGATTTGGTTGGATCAAAAAGCCTCGGGTTTGACCTTTTGAAGGCCGGCCCTGAGCTGACCTAAAAGTATGGATTTTTCGGGGGATGCTAATGGGGCAAGACGGCATACCCCTCGTCAGGAGCGTCTAGCGGTACCCATCGGCGGGCATTACAAACCGAATGGCTTTGGGCACTACGCTGAAGGTCGCCGGGGCAAGGCCCACATATTCCCCGTCGGCCTCGATACCGCAGGCATCATCGCTTTCGAGCCGTACTTCCGTGTCGCGGTGGTAGTATACGTGTGGGTGGTTAATCTTGTGCCCTTTTTTCAGGTTGCCGAGGTTTTTCAGATAATCCCAGACACTCAGGTCCCCGAAGATGGCCACCTCGAACAGTCCGTCGTCCAGTTGCGCTTCGGGTGCCACGCAAAGGCCGTCGCCAAAGCACCGGCCCTTGGCGATGGCCATTTGAAGTACAGGGCCCGCCCACTGCCAGGTCGGGGTTGTGCAGCGCACCACCTTCTTTTGATAAGCCAGAAAGCCTTTCAGGATGTTCTGGAAATAATGGAAACCCGGGCCCAGCAGGCTCGACGATTGTGCTACCCGTTGAGCCACCTCCGGGCTCAGGCCCGCCCCGGCAATGTTGATGAAATACCGGGTTTCCCCCGAGGGTTCCAGCACGATTTTGCCCAGGTCGATGCGTTGGAAGGCGCGGGAGCCGATTAATGTCTTTAGGGCCTCAAGTGATTTGGTCAGGCCCGCCGAGCGGGCAAAATCATTGGCCGAACCATAGGGGAGCAGCCCCAGGGCCGGAAGGGCATTGGCGGGGATGTTGCTCTGCATCATCCCATTGACCGCTTCGTGCAGTGTGCCGTCGCCCCCCACCGCAATCAGGTAGTCGCACCCGTCGCGGGCGGCCTGTCGGGCCAGTTCCACGGCATGCCCCCTCCATAGGGTTGAAACCAGTCGCACGCTGCCCAGCCCGGGCTCCCTGCTTAAAGCCTCGAGGGCCGGGAGCAGGCGGGCGAGGCGGTTGTTTTTGTTGTTTACGACAAAAACGATTTTCATTCGAGTTGTTTAGGAGTGATTACTGGCCGCGGGCCTATTCCTTCAGGCGGTTGTATTTTTTCAGCACCGGGATAAGCCGGTTGGCCGGCAGGGCAAACCAGGCGTTCCCGTTAATGCCCACCATATCGTCGGCTGCCAGCAGTACATTAATGATGGCTTCTTCCGTAGCTTCCACCGTAGCCTTGTAAATCGGGTTCAGGTGCCATTTGGGGATGACCTTCCAGGTCTCCCGGGTACCGGCACTATTGTATTGGGGTGATGCCGTGCTGATAGCCAGGAAAATTTCGCCCGAGCCGTCGTGCGAATAGGTGCCCGTGCGGGCAATGCCGTGGGTGATGCGCTTGGCGACCTGTTTTAACTGATTGGGCAAGAGGGGCGCATCGGTAATCACCACCACAATGGCCGAGCCGTCCTTGCGTCGGGTTTCGTCGAAAAGGTATTGTAAGTCCTGGATTTCTTTCCCGACCGGCACCCCGGCAATGGTCAATTCTTCCCGGCTGCCAAAGTTGGCCTGAACGAAAACCCCCAGGGTGTATTGCACCGAATCGATCTCAAAAACCCGGGAGGCCGTGCCGCTGCCGCCCTTGAAGTCGTACAGGGCCATGCCGGTGCCGCCTCCGACATTCCCTTCCTGGATTTGCCCGCCGTGGGCGCTTTCGAGGGCCTCCCAGACGTGTTCTTTCTTTACGTGGTACCCGTTAATGTCGTTGAGTCCGCCATCCCAGGTTTCGCCCACAATGGGCAAGCCGAAGCTAAAATCAACAGCCTCTCCCTGCGAGAATTTCAGGTGGCTCCAGGCCCCAATGGCATCGCGTACAATGCCCACGCTGTTTGTATTGGTAATTCCAATGGCATTATATCCGAATCCGTAATCTTCGATATACGGGATCCCGGTTAACTCCCCATCCCCGTTGAGGCTGAACCAGGCCGCCGCATAGGGTTGCCCAGTTTTTCCCTTGGGCAAAATAACCGTTACACCCGTGCGCACCGGGCCCTGCCCCTCAACTAACCTGCCTTCCCCGGCTATGAGGGTGCTGTAGCCCACCTCTACACCCGGCACATCGGTGATGGCATTGTTTTTTCCGGGCAGCCCATCAAAGGGCACGCCAATATCGCGGGCCCTTGGTTTTTGACCCAGGGCCAGGGCTTGCAAAAAGACCAATAAACCGAACAAAACCGCTTTTTTCATAAGTACATTATTAATGTGCTTCGGCTCCTGCAGTTCCTCCGGGCGGGGCACCTGCAGGGTGCCTCACCTTAAAAGGAATTGATTACCGTTACCCCGCTGCCCTTGAAGGTATGCATTTCAGGCAACAGGTGCACCGACTCTTCCAGGGAGATCGTTTTTTCCAGCAACAATTCCGGTCGCAGCCGGCCCGTTTTTATCAGCTCCAGCATGTCGGGGTACCTATGGGCCTGCATCCCATGGCTCCCTCTGATTTCCAGCTCGTTGGCAATGACCTGGTCCATGGGGATGCGCGGGTGGTTGTCGGGCCCGGCCATGAGCCCCACCTGGATGTGCCTGCCCCGCTTGCGCAAATTGGCGATCGAATTGAAACAGGTTTCCGGGTGGCCCAGCGCATCGAGCGATACGTGGGCCCCGCCCCGGGTCAGTTCCCTGATTTCGCCCACCACATCGAGGGAGTTGCGGCTGTTGACCACGGCAGTTGCCCCCAGGTCGAGGGCGAGTTGTAAGGTGGTGTCATTGATGTCGACGGCGATGACCTGCGCCCCCAGGGCCCGGGCGATCAGGAGGGCCGAGAGGCCCACGCCCCCGCACCCGTGCACGGCCACAAATTCGCCTCCTTTCACGCGGCCCTGTTCCACCACGGCCCGAAAGGCGGTTATAAACCGGCAGCCTAAAATGCTGGCCGTTTCGTCTGAGATTTCGTCGGGCAATCGCACCAGGTTCCCGTCGGCGTAATCGAGGCGGGTGTATTCGGCAAAGGAACCCCAATGCGTAAAGCCTGGCTGCGACTGCCGGTCGCACACCTGCTGGTTGCCCGACTGGCACCCGGGGCAATGGCCGCACCCACCCACAAAAGGAACGGTTACCCGGTCGCCCACCCGGAAGTTCCGCACCTGGTTGCCCACCTCCACGATTTCCCCGGCCAGCTCATGGCCGGGCACGTGGGGCAGCACAATGTCTTTGTCGTGGCCCTGCCACCCGTGCCAGTCGCTCAGGCACATGCCGGTAGCATTGATTTTCACCACCACCCCGTGGGGCTCGGGCTTGGGGGAAGGCACCTCCTGGATGCGGGGGCTGCCTTTGAATGTCTCGTAAATGACTGCTTTCATAGTTCTCAGAACATAAAGCCGATGCCGGCCGTGGGCCCGAAAAGCCGGATACGCATATTCAGTTGATCACCAGCGTGGGTCCCTTCGTATTGGATACGCACAAAATTCCACCCCGCCTGCAGGTCAACCCGTTTAGTCATGCGGTAGCGGTATCGGTTGCTTATTGCCCAGGAATTTCTCGATTGAACGGCTCCGTAATCGGTTTGCAGCTCGACTTTAAATCGCTTGTACGACAAGGGCATATAGAGCCCGGCCACCGGTTCCAACCAATTCGGTCTTACCTGGAAACTGTTAGACCCGTCAAAAATGCTAGATTTTAGAGGTATTCCGAAGTGGCGAAGCCCCAGATAGGGGATTACCTCCCACCTGAAATCCGTTTCCGGTGTGTGGCTGAGAACCGAATAGCCCATTGCCAGGCTGGAAAGGGTGCCTTGAATGGTAATGGTGACAAATTCCCGGGAGGTGTTGCTACCCTGCGTTTTAAGGGTGAATAAGCTCCCAACCTTCCCCGAAAACACATCGGCTTGCATCCATAGCTTCCGGTGCCTGGCCGTAATCCTGCCCACAAAATAAAACTTGATGCCAACGTTTTTTCCAAACCGTTCGCGCTCCTTCTCCTCGGCGCTGCCCGAAGAATCAAAGGTATAGTCGCCATAGGCCAGGTTGCCCCGAAAGCCGGGTATCCATAAGGGAATTTCAACCAACCAGTTTGTGCTGTTACCGGAATAAAACAATTCATCCTTCGAACCCTGGCCGTGCAGGCTAGTACAGATGTGTAGAAACAGCAGGGAAGCCCCTGCCAGGTTAATGCCAAATCGAGCCTTCATAAATAGCGTGGCGGGTGCAATTTAAGGTCAATGAATGGGGTTATTCCGCAGTAAACTCCTGGTGGCCGTTGCAGATTTTCATAGACGGATGCAGGGTTACGTGTCCCGTTTCAGATAACACGGCTTTCTGGCGGCTGAGCAAAAAGTCGAGGGCCTGTTCTTTCGGGAAGGCATTGCCCGAACAGGAACCGAAGCGTACATCGGCGCCCCAGGTCTCGGCAATGGCCACGGTGAGTTCTCCGGGAGTCCATTGTCCGTTGTTTTTCTCAATCAGGAAGATGACCTCGTGTATGTGCTTTACATTTTGCATGGCTTTGGTCTTTATGGCGGGTTGACTACTCCCGAAAAATAAAGGCAGTTTTCGGCACAGCTAACTCCCTTGCCGGCATGCCGCCTTTCCCGTTCAAGTTCCGAAAATTTGTGCAGCTAAAATCAGGTCCGGGAATATAAAGATACGGGTTGTTCGGATACTTTTTGGAAATAGGCGTGTGCATTGAACTGTTGTTTTCGCACTGCTTTGTTTAAAACGATATTAATTTTTTTATTTCTGTTATAACCTAATTTCTTTACTTTGTTAAAAATATCTTAAAAACAGCTAACTATGGACAATCAAACATCACAAATTAAGATCACCAGGTTATTGGTGTTGGTCTTTCTCTGCCTGCCATTTTTTACAATGGCGCAGGAAGTGACCGGCACCGTAACTAGTAGTGAAGACAACCAGCCACTGCCAGGTGTTAACATCCTGGTAAAAGGGACCACGAAGGGAACCACCACCGACTTTGACGGCAACTTCAGCATTGAGGTCAGCGGGTTTCCAGTTACCCTGGTGGCATCCTACATCGGCTTCGCCTCGAAGGAAGTAGTGGTTCGCAGTGCAGGCAGCATCGCCATTGTACTGGACGAGGGAGTTGCCCTCGATGAGGTGGTAATGGTAGGATCGCGGGCCGTTCCGAGGTCGAGCACCGACACCCCCCTTCCGGTAGATATGATAGGGGTCCAGGAGCTGCAGAGCACCGGGCAGGTCTCCTTTGACAAGTCGTTGCAGTACAAGATCCCCTCGTTCAATACTGTACAAACGCCTGTAAACGATGCGACCTCCCTTTTGGACCCGTATGAAATTCGGAATATGGGCCCCAGCCGTACCTTGATCCTGATCAACGGGAAGCGCAAAAACCTCAGCGCGCTGCTGTATACCCAAACCTCTCCGGGCAGGGGCGAAACCGGCGCAGATATCGCCGCAATTCCCACCGACGCGATCAAAAGAGTCGAGATTCTGCGGGATGGTGCCTCGGCCCAATACGGGTCTGACGCGATTGCCGGGGTAATGAACATTATC
This sequence comes from Robiginitalea sp., assembly GCA_050289825.1. Lineage (GTDB taxonomy): Bacteria > Bacteroidota > Bacteroidia > Flavobacteriales > Flavobacteriaceae > Robiginitalea. The sequence continues at coordinate 7,339 of JBNKGM010000026.1, read as the reverse complement.
CTGAAAGACAACAAGGATGGCGGCTATGCCTCCTTGCGCACCGGAATATCAGGGGAGGGCGATGGCGAGGCATTTGCTATTGCCGTAAATAACGGCACCTCCATTTTTGACGACAAAGGCTTTATCAATTACACCATCGACTTTTCTTCTATAGGCCAGTACAATAGGCCGGGAACAGTAAATGCCGCCGGCGAAATTGCCGACTTCACGGGCGGGACCCCTGGCGACATTGCCTTTGTAAACGAGTTTCTCTCCCGCAAACCCGATGCCGGGAATATCAACGGTTCGCCAGAAACCACGGCATCCAAGTTCCTGGTGAACGGGGGAGTAGACCTGGGGGCCTCTGCCGAAATGTACTTCAACGCGGCCTACGTCTACAAGAAGGTGAACAGCTTTGCCAACTACCGTACCCCGTATTGGAGAACCATTGAATCCTACCCCTACCTGGGCAACTTTTTCCCGGGCGATAACCCCAACAACCAGGGGTCCTATACCGACGATTACGGCAACATCTACCAGGGGAATGGCTATGACGGCTATGTGCCCACCTTCGATGGAGACCTGAACGATTACAACGCCACCCTTGGTTTCAAAGCCAATTCGAACGGCTGGTTCTACGATGCCAGCATGACCGTGGGCGGCAACCGCCAGACCTACCGCGTCAGTAATTCGCACAACCGGAATGAGGTGTTCTCTCCTGCCGTCTTTAATGACGCCAATGGCAATGGGATAGTTGATCCGGGGGAACTCATTCCCAGCTCGCGCCTGTACCAGGAAAACAGCCAGATCAGCTTTGACCCGGGAGGAACCCAGTTCAACCACATAGTAGGGAACATCGACGTTTCGAAAACCCTGTCAGACCAGGTGAGCATCGGTTTTGGTGCCGAGTTCAGAAGCGAGACCTTTACCATTATCGAAGGGGAATTGTCTTCGTATGACGGAGGGGGTGCCGACTCCTTTGCCGGAAACCGGCCCGAGAACTCCGGTAAATTCAACCGCTACAACTTTGGGGGTTATTTTGACCTGGCGTGGGACATTACCGACGACTTCCTGCTGAACGGGACCATCCGTACCGAGAACTATTCCGACTTTGGCAATGCCTTTGTATGGAAGGTGAGTTCGCGTTATAAGCTGATAGACGACATGCTGACCCTTCGCGGTTCGCTGTCCACCGGCTTCAGGGCGCCCACCCTGCATCAGATTTACACCCAAAAGGCGCAGTACAGTTTTGTGCCCGGGCAGGGTATCCAGGTTGGCGGTTTGGTGAGCAACGTGTCTCCCCAGGCCCGGTTGCTGGGCATTCCTCAGCTCGATGCCGAGAAGTCTACCAACTTCACGGTTGGGTTTGGCGGCAAGCTGTCGAGCGATTTCAACTTTACCCTTGATTACTACAACATCGCGGTAAAAGACCGGATAGTACTCGGCACCGAAATCGGCCCATCGGGCATACCCGGCAATCCCCTCGATGAGTTGCTGGCCAACAACAACCTGAGCGACGTAAGCTTTTTCTCGAATGCCCTCGATACCCGTACCTCCGGAATTGACCTGGTGGCCAATTACCGGAATATCGCCCTGGGCAGCGGGTTCTTAGGATTTAACCTCTCCGGGAACTACACCATTCAGAACGAGCGTGATGGCGATGTGAAGAACATCCCCTTGGTTGAAAATGCCGGCCAGTCGGTCGTAAACGAAACCCAGGAAGCCCTGTTCTTTACTTCCAGGCCGCAGACCAAGTGGATTTTAGGTGCCAATTACGATATCGGCAAGGTGGGCTTTACCCTGAACAATACCTATTTCGGGAAGACCACCTTCAAACAACAGGGGCTTGATACCAACCTGCGCACCGAGTTTATTCCCAAGATTGTAACAGACCTCAGCGTAAACTGGCAAGCCACCGAAAAGGTGAACGTGCTGTTTAACGTGAACAACCTGCTGAATGTACTGCCCGAGTGGGAATTCAAGGCAGAAAACGCCGCAGGACAGGCCATTCTTGACGATACCAGCACCAATGCATTGGGTATTACCCCTGCCCAGGAGCAGAGCAACCTGATTACCTTTAACCAGCGGTATTCTCAGATGACCTACGACGGGTATCATTTCAGCCAGTTGGGCACCTTGTTTAACCTGGCCGTTACCTACAAATTCTAAATCGACCTTTAGAAATCTGAGGGAAGCGAAAAACCCAACAGCCTGGCTGTTGGGTTTTTTGTTTAATTATCCCTTAAAGCGTCAAGGCCTTTTTCATGCCTTTACATGTTTCTGCTTTGAAAGGCCTCTAACGCCCGGCCTTCTTTTGCAAGCTGAAATAGGAAAACGACCTCCTCACTTCCTGGCAGGATCAGGGTACCCGCCATTTGGAAACCCAGCTTTTCAAGGAGCTTTTGAGAAGCCCGGTTGTATTTGGAGGTAATAGCACTGAGCCTGTCGAGCCCGAACTCCCCAAAAGCCTCCTGCTTCAGCCGGCTGGCCGCCTCAAAGCCGTAGCCCTGTCCTTCAAATTCAGGAAGGAAGGCAAAGCCGATATCGATGCCGTCCACGCCTTCCCGGTCGTACAACCCGCACGACCCGATTTTTTGTCGGTCTGCCTTGCGGATCAGCGTGTAATTAGAATAGCCCAGCCGGTGCAGTTGGGGCAGCATGCGGGCTTTGATATAGGCCGTTGCGTCTTCTACCGAGCGTATATTCCGGTCGCCAATGTACTGCAGCCACTTGGGCGTGTTCATCAGGCGGAATACAAATTCGGCATCCGATTCGGCGGTGGGCTTCAGGATAAGCCTTTCGGTTTCAAGGGAAGCAGGTTCCATTTATCCTTTGATCATGATCAGCATCATTTTAAATGCCGTTGTGGCCTCCAGGGCATGCGGAATGTCGGCCGGCATAATAATAAACTGCCCTTCCGACAGGGCATGGGGTACCCCGGCGATGGTGATTTCGCAAGAGCCGTCCAGGATTACGGCCAGCGCATCAAAGGGCGTGCTATGCTCGCTCAGGGTTTGTCCCTTATCGAACGAAAACAGGGTAGTGGAGCCGTTTTTGTTGCGGGTAACAATCTTGCTGACCGTGGCGCCCTGAGCATAGTCAATGCTGCTTTTAAGCGCGTACACCTTTGCGGATTCCATAGTTTGGTTCATTTGTTTCGATTTTTAATTCACCCAAAACCAGCCGTGGCTGCCTGCCACCGCCCCGGCCGTTGTGATCAGGCTAAGTATTAATAACAGCCAATGCAGCCGGTGCATGATGCCAAAGGTTTTTCCGGGGTTTTCTTCGGCGTACTTCTTGAATACCTTATGCAACAGCAAAGGTTCGAGCACGTAGAGGATAAGCGAAAATAAGATCCAGACCAGGGTCATGGCATGGATCCACCAAAAGCGATACTCCAGATACCGGTTCCAGGCATTGAGCTCATAAAGCATGTAAAACCCCGACAGGCCGGTAAGCAGGGTGGTGATCTTGGCCTGGACCGCAAATTTGCCTTCGATGGTCTCGAAGGTTTTAATCTGTTCTTCCTTCGATTTCATCTTCCGGATGGCCGGGATAAGCACAGTGGTTACCATAGACACGCCCCCGATCCAGAGAATAACGGCCAGTATGTGGACAACGCGTGCCAGGGTGAAGTATTCCATTGGGTGGTATCCGATTGACGGGTTTTGCTAGTTCCTCTTTTTTAAGATCAGGCGGGTCATTCCAAAAAAGTCGAATTCAACGGTGAGATCGTTCGATGTCAATTCTGCAATGAACACAGAGCCTACCTTATCTAGAATAATGGAATCGCCTTCCAATTGCCATGCATAGGCATCCCCTTCGGTTGAAAAGATCGAATCTGCCGTGATTTCAAAATAAGCCTCTTCGCCCTCTGGCGGCAAAGTTACTTCCCCGGTTTCTAAATCCGTTACGCTGACCATATCCCAGGTACCGGGCAATTCGGTTTTATCGGCAGTTCGATTGCAACTAACAACAATGAATAGCACGAAGAGAAGCAAGCTGTTTTTCATCTTTTGTCGAATAATTAGAGTCAGATATTCATTCACATCACAGACTAGACGGTCCGCTCCACCACTATCACATAGTCTACCTTGCATTCAGAACAAGCCCTGTTCATTGGGGGAGTCTTTTTCGATTATCTGCCCCAGGTCCCAGAGTTCTGCAATGTGGTTGTTCGCAAACCGGAACACATGGATCACGGCTATATCAAAATCGTCCTTGGCAACCAGGGAGTGGGTAATGACCCGGTCGGCATCCTGGTAACAGTATTTGACCGCGAGCGATTTGTTCGGAGACGTTCTATGCGCCTCTTCCATGGCGGTTAGAAGCGAGGCACGGTCGCCTTTGAAGTACTGGTTGTGGTGTGTAAAACCGGGAGCCACGTACTTGTTATAGGCTTCTCGCACGGCGCCGCGGGCGACCAGCTTCAGAAACGATAGGGCAATTTCTTTTTGGGTCATGATTTCATTAGGCTTTGCAAACTACCGGGTGAGGATGGTCTGAATGGCATGGGCCGGCATGCTCACCGAAATGGCCTCGGCATTGCCCACATAAAGGGTATAGTCTATGGCCTGGTCGCTCTGGTTCATCACCACGGTAACCAGGCTGTTGTCTTCGTTGAGGAAGCTGGTACTCAACAGGTGGCTCCGGCTGCTAACCGTACCAATCCTTTTGGCTCCCGGGCGGATAAATTTCGAGAAGTGGCCGATGTAATAGTAGGTAGGGGTATAAATGAGGGCTCCCGCTTCGGTGTCGCCGTGAATGGGGGCGAAACAGAAATTACCCACGTGGTTGGGCCCGCCATTTTGGTCGAGCAAAATGTTCCAGTCGGTCCAGCCCACGGTGCCGTTGTTGAAATCATTGATCATAGACCGGCCATACCGTTCTGCGTGCGGCCAATAGTGGTACCGGTCGGCCCTGAATCCTTCCTGGCACCCTTCGGTGAACAACAGGTTCTTGGTCGGAAACGATTCGTTAACGCCGCCCAGGTTAGAGAACATGGGTTCGCCTCCGGCCCAGGTTTCATACCAGTGAAAACCGATCCCCCAGGCGTATTTCGCCGCTTCCGGGTCTTCAAAAATGGTGTTGGCGCGATGGTTTATCAGGTCGCGGTTGTGATCCCAGACCACGATCTTTTTACTGCCCAGCCCTTCCCGTTCCAGGGTGGGCCCCAGGTGATTCTTCAAAAAGTCGCGCTCTTCCTCGGCCGTATAAATGCAAGACTCCCAGCGCTGCACGGCCATGGGCTCATTCTGGACCGTGATTCCCCAAATGGGCATGCCCTCGGCCTCGTAGGCCTTGATGAACTTCGCGTAGTAAAGGGCCCAGGCATCGGCATATTCGGGCAGCAATTTGCCGCCGTGCAGCATATTGTTATTGTCTTTCATAAAGGCAGGGGGGCTCCAGGGGCTGGCGTAGAGCAAGAGGCTGCCGCCCGCCGTTTCGATCGCCTTCTTGATCAGGGGTATTTTATAAGTTTTGTCGTGTTCAATGCTGAAGGTTTGCAGCGCCTTGTCGCCTTCTTCGATATAGGTAAAACTGCCACTGCTGAAATCGGAACTGTGGATGGGCGTTCTGCACAGGGAATAGCCGATGCCCCGGTCTTTGTCGTAGTAGGCGGTCAGGAACTCCTGTTGGTTTTGAGGCGAAAGTTGTGCAAAGACCTCTGCCGAGGCATCGGTGATGGCCCCCCCGATCCCCAGGAACGACTGGAAGGATTTGTTCGGATTCACAAAAACCGAGACCTCGCTTTCAACGGGTTGCCCGGCCTTCTGGAAGTTCACCCGGCCGGTCTCTGCAAGCCTGAGTTCGGTATCGCTGGCCGTGGTGTAAACCAGGGCTTCCCGCCCCAATACCGAGGGGTAAAGCGCAGGGGTTTCGGGGTTAGCCCCATCGGCCTGAACAGGCTTCGGGTTCTGGACTTCTGAACAGCCCACCAGAGCCGTACAGAGCATAAAGGCGGAAATTCTAACGTTCATTTTCATGGAATTAGGTCCCTGCATGGGCCCGCAGGGTGGGGTAAGCCAAACAAGCCCGGATACACTTGGCTTCCGGGGCCTGATTTCTGTTAAATTTACGCAATTTCTACGGGCTGAGGAATAGGGGAGAGGTGGTGGCGGGTAGTTAGCATTCGCACTTTCTTTTTAGTTCATGCGCCCCATGCCGTTCTCCGGGTCGAGAGGTGTGTATTTCAGGATGCCAAGTGTTCCCGGAATTGCCAATTATGTGGTACCGCCAGAATTTTGCTGGGGTTCGTAAGCAACCCTGGTAGGGTAGTGCAGATTGTCAGGCTTTTATTATTGTTGGATAAATCGTTTCCAAATGGTCTTTGAGGGCTTCCATTTTTTTGATGGTGTCTTTTATGTAATACACAAAAGGCGCATTATTTCCCCGGGCACTTTGGATGATGTTGTCAAATTTATAATCTGACAAAAGCCTTTTAAAATCAAATGAATCTACCGTCTCCTGGTGGCTTACGATATTGCTGAAGTTTCTGAATTTGTAATTCTCAATCAAATAAGGCTGTATTAAACCGTGGTAATTATCTACATTAAATTGATAATAGGCCATGAGCGTATTATAAGCATCGTTGAGTATCAGCATCTCGGTAATGATGCTTTTTGACTGCTTAAATTCAAAACTTTCTGAAGCGATTATCCGGTCAAACTTACTTCGTTTCAGCTTAAAATTATTGAAGGCAATTACATAGAACATCAGACTATCGAACTCCCTATTTGTAATAGTCACCTGCTTCGAAGCTATTAATTCGGATACCTTCAGAATGTTTTGATCCCGATTTTGCCACAATTCGAGTTGACTTTTTACTGAGGCTATGTTTTCATTAAGTTCCTGATGCAATTCCGTGGCTATGCCAATTTCTTTTTTTTCAAGTTTTCGGTTTTCATTCCAGTTATTAACCTGCAATGCAATCAGGATTCCTATTACCACGAGAACAATTTCTCCAATCGCATAAATCAGGTATTTGCTGATCTTGTTCTGGGTGAGTAACCCCTCTCTGATTTTCCGAAAGAATGGTATCATCGGGCCGTGGCTGTTAGGATAAAGGCTGGCTTATTGTTTGTCTTGAAAAGATCGACAAAAAATTCGATTTATCAACCTTGCGTCATGGACATGCACCTATTATGGTTCAATAAATTAGTATGCCGGGGTTTAATAGCCTACCTTCCAGAAGAAGATGGTCCTTACCTGGTCAAAGGGGTTCGGTTTAGTTCCTGAATTGCAAAGAATGGGCAGTTTTGGCTGTCATTCAAATTCGTAATAACCCGTAAATAATCAAGTATGAAAATCGCAAAAAACGACATTGAAGTTAAAATGGAAATTCCGGGGGCCATTATTC
>JBNKGM010000025.1:0-40820 GCA_050289825.1 Robiginitalea sp. | reverse complement strand
GGCCCGTGGAATCGATATTACAGCCGATATCTACCCCTATGATTTCTGGAACTCCACCCTGCGGGTCTTGTTCCCCAAGCGAGATTACGACAACCTGGCAAGCGCCGAATTTGCCGTACGCGAAACCTTTAACCCGGCCGAATCGTACCTGGTTGCCTTTGCGCCAGTACCGCATTACAAGGGCATGACTGTCGAGGCCATCAGCCGCGAACGCGGCGAATCGCCGGCCGAAACCTTGTTGGCGCTTGTGCTAATGGCATCCGAATTCAGGGAGGCTCACCCCGAATTTGATGATACGGTTGAGGCCATTGCAGCCAAGGGTATGGCAGAGGCCGACATTGCCACCTTCATGGCCTGGGAACATACCGGCATTTGCTCAGACGGAAACGCCGGGGGCCACCCGAGGGGCTATGGGGCCTTCCCGCGGGTACTGGCAAAATACGTGCGCGAATTGCAAGTGCTTTCCCTGGTTGAGGCCGTCCACAAAATGACCGGGCTTACCGCCCTGAACCTGGGCCTTGCAGGGAAGGGATTTATAAAGCCGGGCTTCGACGCCGACCTGGTGCTTTTCGACCCCGAAACCGTGCAAGACCGGGCAAGTATCGAAAATCCGCACGCCCTGGCAACCGGCATAGAAATGGTATGGGTTGCCGGGCAACTTGTTTATCAGCATCAAAAAACACTGGAGGCCCGCCCGGGCACCCTTATCAAACGAATGTCCACCCCACATGCAGAATAAAGAATCGACCCGTGCCCTGGTCCTTACCCAGGGCTATTTAGACCGCAATGATGCCAAAACGGCCCACGGCCTGATTCGGGGAACCGACCGGTTCCAAATTGCCGGTATAATCGACGGCCCCAAAACGGCCGGGCAGGATGCCGGGGAGTTGCTTGACGGCACCCGCCGCAATATCCCGGTTTTTACCAATCTGGAACAGGCCCTTAAAGGAACGAAGGAGGTCCGCTACCTCATTATTGGCATAGCCACCATTGGCGGGGTATTGCCTGAGGCGGTGTTGAAGGTTATTCACCAGGCTGTGGAAGCAGGGCTCAATATCGTAAACGGGCTGCACGATTTTTTGAACGACCATCCCGACCTGGTGGCCCGCGCCCGCGAAAAAAAGGTGGCCCTGATCGACATCCGCAAACCCAAGACCCGCGACCAGCTCCATTTCTGGACCGGGGAAATTTTTAATGTGCCGGTACCCATCATTGCCGTGCTGGGCATGGATTGCGCCCTGGGTAAACGCACCACTGCCCGGATGCTTTGCGAGGCAGCGACGGCCCAGGGCCTGAAGGCAACCATGATATACACCGGGCAAACCGGCTGGCTTCAAGGCGGTAAATACGGTTTTATCTTTGACTCGACCCTGAACGACTTTGTGTCGGGCGAGTTAGAGCACGCCATCGTCAGCGCCTGGAAGGGGGAATCGCCCGACCTGATCTTTATCGAAGGGCAATCGTCCCTGCGCAACCCGAGTGGCCCCTGCGGGCCCGAAATGCTTATCTCGGGCCAGGCGAAACACGTGGTGCTGCTCTTTGCCCCGAAACGCCATTACTTTGACCATATAGAGGCCTGGGGGCCGATCCCTTCGGTTGAAAGCGAGATCGAGCTTATCGAGAAATACGGCTCGCGCGTTATCGCCATGGGCCTGCACACCGAGGGATGTACCCCTGAAGAAGCCCGGGAACTCCAGGCGTCTTACCAGGCCCGGCTCAGAAGGCCCGTACTCCTCCCTATTGAGGAAGGGGTAAACAAGCTTGTCCCGGTATTGAGAGAGCTCTGCGAACGCAACACCCCAAAAACATGAAGATTACAGCCATACGTGCCTACGGCAAAAGGTTGGCCCTCAAAAAGCCATACACCATTGCGTACAATACTTTCTCTCAGGTCCATATTGCCTACCTGGAAATTGAACTGGCCAATGGCATAGTGGGCTATGGGGCGGGCAGCCCGGCCGAAGAGGTCGTAGGGGAAACCACCGCAAAAACCCTGGAGAACCTGAACTCCGAATTTGTACAGGGGCTCCGCGGACGCGACATCCGCACCTTCCAGCAACTCATCTTTGAAGCCCAGCAACGGTTCGCGGGGTACCCGGGTACGGTAGCGGCCCTGGATATCGCCCTGCACGATGCCTTCGGGAAATACCTGGGCCTTCCCATCTGTTCCTTTTACGGGCAAAAACACCAGGGATTGCCAACCTCCGTGACCATAGGCATTAAAGATGTGGCAGCTACCCTAGACGAGGCACGGGACTACAAAAAACAGGGGTTTCGGGTGTTGAAGGTTAAAACCGGGCTCGACCTCGATACCGATGTGGAACGCCTGGCCAGGCTCCGCGAAACCTTTGGCGATTATTTCACCCTGCGTGTAGATGCCAACCAGGGCTACAACCTGCTACAAACCAGGCAATTCCTGGAAGCAGCCCGCCCGCTTAACCTGGAGCTGGTCGAACAGCCCATGCCGGTGGGCAGGGAAGCCGAACTGGCCGAGCTGCCCGAAACGGGGCGGAAGAAGTGCGCGGGGGACGAATCCATCAAGGATGCAGCCGCAGCCCTGAAATTTGCCTCGCTTGGCTACTTTGGGATATACAACATCAAGCTCATGAAATGCGGCGGCCTGCTCGGGGCCCGAACCATTGCCGGCATAGCCCAGCATGCTGGCATCGAGGTATTCTGGGGCTGCAATGACGAAAGCCGGGTGAGTATTTCGGCAGCCCTTCACATCGCCTATTCCTGCCCCAACACCCGTTACCTCGACCTCGACGGATACCTCGACCTGGCCGAGGATTTGGCCCGCGACGGCTTTGAGATCCGGGAGGGCCGTATGTTCATAAACGACCAACCCGGTTTTGGTTTTACCCCCCTGTAAGAAACGAGGGCCGTATCGGCGAGAAACTTGCGGCCCGGGTTTACCGGAATGGCCGTAAAATGGTCAGTTCTCCTTCTCGAAAGCTTCCTCTGAGGCTACCGTGTCAAAACCGGCCGACAGCGCCCCGCGATTGCGGATCAGTTGCCGTGTATAATAGGGCGCGATAAGAATGCCTACAGCAAAGCAACAGACCGACCATAGCGTAAGCGGGAATTCAAACAGCTCGCTCAGCATCCAGCCTGTATTCGCCATGAGCCACAGGGCAATGAGCGTGTTTTCGAGCCGCAGGAAGCGCGAGCGTGAAACAACGATCAGATAAAGGGTAATGCTGATGGTCGGTATCGCGAATATCAGGGATATGTACTGGAAGTAAATTTTGTAGGCCACAACATGCAGGGCGGCAAACCAGGCGGCGTCCTTGATAATCCAGAGGGGGAAGTGCAGGTATTCCAATACCTCCACGCTAGTTTTGAAAGCTTTCAATGCGTCTTAGTTTGGTTGGTTTCTGCCTAAATGTAATACAGTTGGCCGGAATAGAAAAAAGGCCGCTTTCTCAATTGAAATAACACGCAAGCACTTCATAAAAAAACCGGGCCCTGGGCCCGGTTCCTGTTTAGATACATGACGAACTCCCTAGGAAACGGAGCTCAGCAGTTCTTTCTGGATAATGTCTTCCAGCACGTGCTTGGGCAACGCCCCGGCCTGCATCATCGGTTGTTTGTCTTTGGGGATGAACAGAATGCTGGGGATGCTGCGAATCTGGAAGGCAGCGGCCAATTCCCGTTCTACTTCCGTATCGAGTTTGTAGATAACAATCTCAGGGTTCTCGTCGCTCAATTGCTCGAGGATGGGAGCCACCATTTTACACGGTCCGCACCAATCGGCATAAAAATCGATGATAGCCGGTTTATCCCCTTTATAGTTCCATTCCTTTTCGGTGGTATAGTCAAAAATTTCGTCTTTGAATTTCTGAGTGGTCAATTTTACTGTAGGCATGATATTTTGTTTATGTACGGCAAAAATAGGCCCATTTTCTGCGGTGGGCTGTAACTCAGGTTACTTAGCTGAATGGCACTCCTGCACTAACGCAGGCCCTGCCAGGAATCTGTATAGTACCCTTCTCAAACCACTATCTCTTCCCCTTCAACAGCCATTTGAATCGAAAAATCAAGATCGTTTCTGGCCATCAGCTTTGCGAAAATTTCGTCTATCTGAATGTCAGTTCTGGTTGGGTCATGATGAAACAACACCAGCCGCTTCGCACTGGTACGGGTGCAGAACTCAACGGCCATATCCACTGAGCTGTGGCCCCAGCCAAATTTGTTTTGGTATTCTTCATGGCTGTATTGGGAATCGTGAATGAGCAGGTCGGTGTTTACTGCCAGATCAAAGCCTGAAACCCATTCATCCTCCGGATAGAGCGACGCCCTGCCAATAACGGGTTCATGGTCAGGAAAATAGGTTATGGACTTGGATCCCGACTCTACCCGGTAACCCAGCGTAGGTCCCGGGTGGGAAATGTATTCAGCCGTTATCCTGAACCGGCCTAGTTCTTTAAGGGTTTCAGGCATGTCATGAATCGAAAGCTGACACGGGATATCCCTGAGGGGAATCGGAAACAATGGAGGGGATAAAAACCGGTTCAAGCGTGAATGAAGGGATTCACTACTGTCTCTGGGCCCCCAAATATGAACCTCCTGGTTTGGATTGAAAAGTGGTTTGCAGAATGCCAGACCTTGAATATGGTCCATATGGAGGTGGGTGAGGAAGATATGGATCGGGGCTGTATTGCTGAATGCATTGAAATCGATCCCCAGTATTCCGGTACCGGCATCCAGTATGATGCGCTCATCTCCCTCGATCACCTCAACACACGAGGTATTGCCCCCATACTTTTGATTAACTGGCGTGGAGGCCGGATACGATCCACGGGCACCGTGTAATTTTAGCTTCATAAGCTCTGTTTGTTGTCCCAAAAAATGGCCATGGCCCCGTAAAAAACTCCAGATCGCCCGATAATGGGAATAGAGGTTACCGAGATATTGATGGAACTCCCATTGAGGCTATTGATCCAAAATGTTCGGTGAGCTGGCACCTGGCTCATGATGGTTTGCACCAGAGGGAGCCCTTCAGGTGGGATAGGTGTTCCATCTGTTTCATGCGGGAAAAATGAAGTGCCCCAGTCGCCTACAGGCATAGGACCTGTTTCTCCAAATTTCTTGCCCAATATTTGCTCGGCCGGCGGATTATAAAACACCAAGTTGCCCGCTGGGTCAACCAGAAATACGGGCACAGACAGGGAGTCAGCCAATTGGCGACTGAGAATCATCTCAATGGCTTGCGAGGGCACAGGCGAAAAGGTTTAGCTTGTTGTTCTCTTAAATATATTAAAATACCGCATGAAATCTATATCAAATGCCTGTTTTAATGGAATCTGGAAAAACTTACATGCTATTTTCTCACATTTATTGCGACTGCCTTGCTGGTTTGAAATGTGCTGCGGTATTGAATCAGTTACACAAAGTCTTTAAATTCATTACCAGTTCTAAAGAAGAAATCATTGCCCATTCAGGAAGATCAATATGCCGGCTTTTCATTATTTTCATCCAAACCTATACAAAATGAGAAAACTATTCCTATACCTGATTTTGATTGCCCCCGTTTTGTCTGCCCAGGATTTGCCCAACAGATGGGACGAACTGGTCGCTTCTGACTGGGAGTTGGCCCTGGAAAAATCGAACAACACCTGCATTCTGCCCATCGGCATTTTGGAAAAGCACGGCCCCGGGGTGCCGATCGGTTCCGATTTGATCCGTGCCCGGGAATGGGCCGACCGGGCTACCCAAAAAGAATATGCGGTGGTATTCCCTGATTATTTCTATGGCCAGATCAACGAGGCAAAACAACAATACGGGACCTTCTCCCTCCCATCCCAACTGGCCATGGAATTGTTGGAAGCGACTACCTCGGAAATCGCCCGGAACGGCTTCAAGAAAATCATCATCATCAACAGCCACGGCGGCAACCCGCAGATGATCCGCTACTTCATCCAGAACCAATTGGAAAAGAAAAAGGATTATGTGGTATACTTCTTTGAGCCTGACATGCCGGAAGAGGTGGCCGGAAAAATTCAGGCAACCCGGAAATCGGACCCCGCCACCGACCAACACGGGGGCGAACGGGAGGCTTCCGAGATTTTATATTTGCGTCCCGAACTGGTAAAACAAGACAGGAGCACCCAGGAATCGGGCGCAAACCAGGCCCGCCTAAAACTTCCCGAAACGCTTTATACGGCTATTTGGTGGTACGCCTCCTACCCGAACCACTATGCCGGTCAGGCCGAATACGGTTCGGTTGAATTGGGGAAGATCATTACCGAAAACACCATATCGTCCCTCACAAAAGCCATCAAGGCGGTTAAGGAAGACACCATAACCCTACAGGTCCAAAATGAATATTTTGAAAAAGTGAAGCACTGAATTAAGGGGTCAAGCCGCTTTTTGGGGAGTGGGTTAGTCGTTCAAGACGGCTTCGGCTTCGATTTCTACCCGATAGCCATTGCCAACCAGGCGCGCCTCAACCAGGGTGTTGGCCGGGTCTATGCCCCTGAACCGCACCCCATGGGCCCTGGCCACAGCTTCCCAATCGTCTAACTGGTGTACAAATATCCGGGTACGCACCACATCCTTAAGGCTTCCGCCAAGCGATGCAATGGCTGCCTCTATCTTATCAATCACAAAATGCGTTTGGGCGGCCGCGTCATCACCTCCAATTACGCGGGTACCATGGGTTGCCGTGGTGCCTGAAACAAAAATCACGTTCCCTTTTCGAACCGCCCTGGAATACCCCGCGAATTCTTCCCACACGGTGCCGCTATATACCTGTGCATGGTTATCGCCCCTTTTGACCGGTTTAAATACGGCGGGAATGCTTTCCAAGTGGTGGCTGAGGTCTCCCGAAGCCGTGAGAAAGGGAGGATGGCGGTATTCGTCCCCGCAATCGCCCGGTATGGGTCTGAGGTTTTGCTGGGCAGCTTTAATGGCATCGAGGTCGTCGGTGTCAAGATGTATTTCAAGCAATCGCTGGTGCTCATCGATGTGTGCATTTTCACCGAGCCGGGCGCCGACGATTACAGCGCCTACATAATTATGCTCCAGCACATAGCGGCTGGCTATGGCCGCTATGCTGGCTTGGTGTTTCCCGGCAACCCGCTTCAGGGTTTGCAGCAAATCCTGAAAGGCAGACCACCCGCCTGCCGCATCGATGAACCGCTTGTATTTCATTTCAGACCAGGTGGCCAGCGATTCAGGGCCGGGCTCGGGTTTTCCCAGCCATTTATCGGTTAAAAACCCGCCGGCCAGGGTGCCGTAGGCCAGCAATTTAACGTCGTACTGTTCGCATACCTGTTGCATGGCGCCCTGAGCCCTGCGATCGAGCACCGAATGAGATACCTGGTTGCTTACAATGGGAATACCACTGGCCAGGGCGACACGCAGGTGGGCCGCGTCAAAATTGGTGACGCCGATATTACGGATTAGCCCTTCCTCCCGTAGCTCCTTCAGGCAGAACAGGGCGTCCAGCCAACTGGGATCGGGATAGTGCCAGGCGTGGAACTGCATGAGGTCTATGGCAGGTTGCTGCATGCGGTCCAGGGCGGTCTCTACCGCTTTTCGCACCTCTGCCTTAGAAATTGGCCCGGGCTCGGGCACCCATTTGGTAAAAAGCCTTATCGATGCGGGCGCCTGGTAGCTGTTTTTAAAGGTGCCGGCTATGATTTCGCTCGATCCGTAATGGTCGGCCATGTCAAAAACCGTAAAGCCTGCACGGGCATAGGGCTCCATGAAAGAAGCCGTTTTTACCGGGTCAAGTATCCCCTGTTTTCGTTCCATATCGGCTATCTGCCACAAACCGATAACCAGGCGTGGTAGGGAAAGGGAATCCGATAAGCGAAACTGTTTTTCCATAATTTACGCGTTAGGTAGTTTCTTGAACTGATCTGACCGGTCTGGAGCATCTTTTTTAAGCCCCATCCATTTTGAGAGGAATACGGCACTGCCCAGCCCCATCACAATAAGCCATACATAGGTTGAATGAAAATACCAGGCTACCCCTTCCTGGGCAAGGTCTTTGTACACGTGTATGGCTAAAAAGCCGCTGATAGAAAGCACGCCGGCCCATCCGATCAGCAATTGGGCTTTTCTGTTTTTAAAGACGGTGATCTCTTTTGCAAGACCTGCATTTACCTTCGGCAGGGCCAATACGGAGCAACTCATAAGCAGAAAGTTGACGAGCATGGAGGTTACCATAATGTCTATCCCCAGAAAGAAATCGCCTGCAAAATGAGAGCCCAATGCCCCGATTGAGGCGATTACCCCGGCACACAACAAGGCTACATGCGGGCTGTGATATTCGGGGTGGACTTTCGCAATGGCCCCGGGAAAAATGCGGTCTTTCGCCCAGGCGAACATGAGCCGCGATACCGATAAAAGCATGGCGGGCAAATCGTTGATCAGGGCAATGGCGGCCCCCAGCAAGATAATCAGGTCGACCCCCTTGGGAAGCACCAGGCTAAGGAGGCCGGGAGCGCTCACGTCTTTGAATTGGGCCTGCTCCGCCACATAACTCCAGGGTACAATATGATAGACCGAAAGGGTAAAAAGAATATAGAACAGCCCAACCCCCAAAATGGCCGTCAAGGTGGCCAGCGGAAGACTCCGCCTGGGGTTAACCGCCTCGCTCCCGGTCTGGGCAATGGCATCAAAACCGATAAAGCTCGAGAACAAAACGGCGGCAGCCGATAATACAACCGGCCATTTAAATGCCGGGGAGGGCCGGGGGGTGAAAACGACTCCTTCCTTTGCCGATAACGCCTCAAGGAAATCGGACGAATCGTAGAACAGGCCCGAGAGGATAACGATGCTGCCCAGCGC
Organism: Robiginitalea sp.; assembly: GCA_050289825.1. Lineage (GTDB taxonomy): Bacteria > Bacteroidota > Bacteroidia > Flavobacteriales > Flavobacteriaceae > Robiginitalea. Next base: position 32,018 of record JBNKGM010000025.1, on the reverse strand, counting down.
AAAAATGACCACCACCATGGGCAGGAGCCATCGTGTATACGACTTAATGCCCCGAATGTTAACATAGACAAAACCCCAGATGAGCCCCAAGGCCAAACCCACGCGGACCACCCCCAGGTCGAGAACCCTGGACAGGTACGAAAACCCGGCACTATGGGCGATATCCCTCAGAAACGGAATGGCGATGTAAGCAATGACCCCGATTACGATCGAAAGGCCGAACCACTGCGAAAAGCTTGCCGCAAAACCCAGGTAGGGGTTTAACCCACGGCTGGCATACAGGTAACTTCCGCCGGCGCGGGGCATGGCAGACCCCAAGATGGCGTAGGCCAACCCGGCGAGCAATGCGGGGATGGCAGCCACCAAAAAGGCCGCAATTACGTGAGGGCCTATTTCGGGCACATTGCGATGAATCATCACCGGAACCACGTTAATCGATGCCCCTACCATGGCCGAGACCCCCGTGGCAATCACTGCCAAAAGCCCCATTTGCCGTATCAGGGTCGGTTTAGCTTCGGGAGATCTTCCTGGCATGGCATACGATTTTGGTGCTTTGCATTCGATAAAGGTGCGAATCCGATTGCTTTCAGGCAAGTGAAAGCAGTTGCTTTGTTCCCCATTTTTCAAAGTTTAGGGTTGGTGTTCGAAGAATTGGGCCGATAAATTACCGGGTTCTGTTTTTTTCTTACATTCAAGGGGTTAGCTCAAAACAGAAAGCCATGCATTATCCCAGCATATTTAACGATGTAATCGGGCCGGTTATGAGGGGGCCGTCGAGCTCTCACTGTGCCGCCTCGTTGCGGATCGGACGCATTTGCCGCGACCTCATGAACGGGGAAATTTCAGCCATCGAAATTGAATTCGACCCCCACGGCTCTTTGGCCACCACCCATAAGGACCAGGGCTCAGATATGGGGCTCTTTGGGGGGTTTTTGGGTTGGGAAGCCCACGATGAACGCCTGGTGGATTCAGAAACCCACCTGGCGGCCGCGGGTATCAGCGTACGAATTACAATTGCCGACCTGCAGGCCGAGCATCCGAACACCTACCGGATTACCCTGAAAAACCCCTGGGAAACCCACCAGGTTGTTGCTCTTTCCACCGGGGGTGGCATGATAGAGGTAATCGAAATCGACGGGGCCCGGGTTTCCCTGGCCGGGGATAGCCACGTAACGCTCATCTACACGTCCGATCTGGGGAAAGTAGCTCAATACTTCCGGCTTACAGCGGTGGCAGACAGCTTTGAGGAGCATGCCGGAGAGACCCCTTTTTTCCTTGTGTCTGCCCAGGTTCCGTTGGATAGGTCCACTTTGGAAGAACTCCGGCAAATCGAAGGAGTAGGCTCCATTAAACAAGTCAACCCGGTACTGCCCATCCTTTCGGCTAAGGATACCCGGGTGCCCTTTATCACGGTCGAAGAACTGCTGGCCTTTAACCGGGGGAAAGACCTGACCCTTTGGCAACTGGCCGCCAGGTACGAGAGCATGAGGGGGAATATCTCGGAAGAACAGGTGTTTGCAAAAATGGATGAGATCCGGATCATCATGAAGAATGCCGTTGAAACAGGCTTGAAGGGCACCCGCTTCGAAGACCGGATTTTGGGGCCCCAGTCTGTGAAGTTCAAATCCATGATGGAGGAAAAGAAGCTGGTGGACGGGGAGGTGCTTAACCGGATCATTATGTACGTCTCTGCCATTATGGAGGTAAAGAGCTCCATGGGCGTAATCGTGGCGGCTCCTACCGCAGGCTCCTGCGGGGCAATGCCCGGGGCTGTTTTAGGAGTGGCGGATTCGTTGGGTCTCTCCGACGAGGAAACCGTGAAAGCCTTATTGATAGCCGGATTGATCGGCGTATTTATAGCCGCCCATTCGACCTTTGCGGCCGAAGTGGGGGGGTGCCAGGCCGAATGCGGGGCCGGGGCCACCATGGCCGCTGCCTCCCTGGTTTATTTTGGGGGCGGCACGTTGCACCAAAGTATTGCGGCCGCTTCCATGGCTTTGCAGAGTTCCCTGGGGCTGATCTGCGATCCGATCGGAAACCGGGTGGAGGCACCCTGCCTGAACCGCAATGTGATGGCCGCCTCGAATGCGCTTTCGTGCGCCAATATGGCCCTGGCCGATTACGACCACCTGATTCCTCTGGACGAGGTAATCGAGACCATGTACGAAGTGGGGAAAAGCATTCCGAATACCCTCAGATGCACCAATCTCGGCGGGCTTTCCATAACCAAAACGGCCAAAGCAATCGAGTCGCGGCTCGCACAGAAGCCATTCTACAAAAGCTGTTGACGGGTGCCAGGAAATGCGTTTTGCAGTACTTCCCGGTTCCCCCGGTATTCAAAATTGCAACTTTGAATGGGGTGGTCATCCCGGGGTCCTGAAGTGCCTCTGGCCCCTAATTCTTTTAATAACCCTTTCCGTGCTGAAAAACAGGGCTTCCCCCGAAGGGAATTACCGGTCCATGGTTCCCTTTGGACTGGACGACTTGAAATCTGGAAATGGGTACCTGTCGGGCCTCACCAGGGTGCCTGTCGTAAAGATAAGTTCCCTGTCGGTGCCCGGATTAAAGGTTGCCTCGATGAGGGAGGCGGTGTAACCCTCGCCCTGGGGGGCTTCAATTGCATATATGCCCGTTTCATTGGAGCTCAGGATCGTTTTTTTCCAGTTTCGCCCAACCTCCCAAATCCTGAAATCCCTGGCTTTGGGGTTTGTTATCTGCCAGAGCGACAGCTCGACATGGGCAGCAGGGTCGAGACGCAGCTTAAACCCTTCCTGAGTTACTTCCCAATCAAAGGAGGGCATGGCCCACCCGTGTATTAGGTGGTCGTAAAACGAAAAGACGTTTGGAGTATTATAGGAACCGGCCAGCCCGTGATTGCCATTGGGGACATACTGCAGGTACTTCTCCCCGGGTAAGTCGTCATAGTAGAACTTCCAGGAGTCTGTTGCAAAAAACTCATCAATGGTCCCGTTTACGATCAGTTTCGGCATATCGAACACCTCCCTGAACTGGTAGGGTTCCACATAACCCATAAGTGCCTCAAATTCTGCTGACCCGATCCAATCCATGATTTGAAAGTGCTCATATTCAGCCACGGCCGGCGACCACGCCCCGTACACCCGGTAGTGATGGTTGAAAGACTCCTCCAGGTTCAGCAAATCGATCACCAGAGGGGCCATGCCTATTACCCGGTCGTCGACCGCCGCGGTAGTCCAGGTGGTCCAGCCCCTTTTGGAGGCGCCGGAAACAAAAAACTGGGTGACGGGCACCGAGGTGTGTTCCGTAATTTCCTGTACGACATCCATCCCCCGCACCACCGCACGGGTCATCGGAAAACGCGCCAGCCACCCGGCATCTTCGGGTCGGGCACCCCTGGTCAAGAACTGATTCCACCCGTAGGCGATCAGGTCGTCTTCGTACCGTGCTATCGTATCGCTTTGGATCATGGTAAGCGGCTGGAAAGGAATATTGCTGATATGTGCCACCACCGAGCGGGTCTGGATGGCTTTGGTCACATTGAGCGTGTCCAATTCCCACAGGGTGTCGTGAGTGCTGCCGCCTCCTATGAAAAGTAACGCCGTGGCGCGATCTCGCTGCTTGGGCACTACGATATCGAGCCAGTGCCACCACTCGGGCTGGTCTACCACGGTGGGTTCAAGCCAGGTGCCCGAGATCATTTTTACCCGATAGACCGAAGCCCCGGGCATTTCGACCGAATCGACAAGCTGGTAAGAAAAGCCAGAAGTATCCTGCACATACGCCTGCAGGGTGCCGACCTGCTGATCAACCTGCTCGGCCTGCATGACCTGGGCATAGCCGACCCGAACCAGTCCCAGCATTAACAACCAGACAACGAAGTTTTTCATGACACGAGGAATTTTAGCATGACTCCAAGATAATGAAAACCCTTGCATTTAGTAAGCCTCGCTGTTTATCAAAAAGGGTGCTTCCGTGGCGGGCGAACCGACCCGTAATTATTGGTTTGGTACACTTTCGATAATAAAGAACCGTGGGAAGCCCGCTTACTTTTGTGTTAGTGTTTCTGCCACGGCATCGTACTCCTCCTGCGCAAGTACTTCGGTCCAGATGGTCTCCCCGCTGTATATGGCCAAATACGTTACATCCTGGTCTTTTGAAGAGGCGTGCCAGTGTTCGGTTTCTTTAGCACACGTAATGACGTCTCCGACCTTCATGGTTACCGGGTCTTTCCCCATTTCCTGATAATATCCCTTACCCTCCACAATTATGAGTATCTGAGGCGTGGTGTGCTTATGCCAGTCCAGTGTTGAATTCGCCCTGAACGTCGCCTTTGTAATGTTATAATTCAGGTCGGCATCGGCGCGTACCAACCCATTTAGCCAGGCTTCACCTATATAATGGGTATTCGGAGCCTTAAAGCCTTCACTCAGGTAAGAGGCTATGGTATAGTCTGAGTTCTGGGCATAGGTACACAGAGGGAGTAAAACCAATAAGGCGCTAATTGCTTTTTTCATGGTATGAGGTTTTGATGCAAATAAACTGAAAAATAACGGCCCCGGGCCAGAGGCAGTACCGACAATTCAATAGATTATTTCCCTCTTTGTTATTGAATCAGTGAATACCTTATTTTGTTGACGTACTTCAATCTCCTGTAAGCAAACACCTAAACTTTGGCCGGCAATCTGGCGACTGGGATATTACGCAGTTGCTCCTTACAATTCAAAAAATGTTTAACTTAAAAATTCCTATAGTTGTCTTTCATAAACACATCTTCCCGAATTCATGAAGCCACTTTTTCAAATTACTTCGTTTATTTTGACCATCCTGTTCGTATCATGTCAACAAGCACCAGACACAGCGAGTCCTGAAGTTGAGGCAAATACAGCCGTGGAATCGGGCGTATGGATCATAGAGAAACAAACCCTGCCGCCGCCTTCAGGCGCCAGTGAGGAATTTTATAATGCTATCAAGGCAACGCCACAGCCTGACCCTGTCCGCAGCCGGAATGCCGAAATCCCCCAGGGGGCCGCTGCATGGAAAGCCTTTCAAAATAGCCAGGACTCGGCCGGTGCCCAGAATGCCATGAGAGTGATAGAGGCCCTGCAGGTAACGGTCGAGGAAAAAGAAATTAGCGGTGTTTTGACCCGGATGGTAACACCGCAGGTTATCGATGATTCGTTCAGCAATGCGATCTTTATACATCTTCATGGGGGAGCTTACACCATGAGTGCAGGGCTGGCAAGCATTTTTGAGGCTATCTTCATTGCCAACTTCGTTCAAATCCCGGTTATCTCAGTGGATTATCGAATGCCCCCCGATTACCCTTTTCCCGCGGCTCAGGACGATGCCGTGGCAGTCTACCAAAAGGTGTTGGAGGACTTTCCGAACCATCATTTGATAATGGGAGGCACTTCCGCAGGAGGTGGATTGACGCTTTCGACGACTTTGAGATTAAAAAACGAGAACATTAGCCTTCCCAAAGCCCTCTTTGCGGGGACCCCATGGTCGGACCTTACCAAGACGGGTGATAGTTATTATATCCTGGAAGGGATCGACCGCATATTAGTGTCTTATGAAGGATTCCTCGAGCAAAGCGCGCTGCTGTACGCGAATGGAAAAGACCTCAAAGACCCCTACTTATCGCCCGTTTACGGAGATGTTTCCGGCTTCCCCCCTACCTTTCTCCTCACCGGCACGCGCGACATGTTTCTGAGCAATACCGCCAGGATGCAAAGGAGGCTCAACGATAAGGGGGTTCCCACTGAGCTGGTCCTCCTGGAAGGATACTCTCATGCCGATTATGCTATAGTAACGAACGCTCCTGAAACCATGGCCGCAATTATGGATCTGAAGCGGTTCTTAAAGGAAGTTCTGAAGTAGAATTGGCGTTCACTTGAGGGCTATGAGGCGAGCTCGGTACGGCCGGGGCAAAAAAAAGCCTTCGGAAAACCGAAGGCTTATAGACCATGTGGCAGGAAAGTAGAACTCCGTTCACTTTCCCACCAGCTGTACTATTCTCGAACCGGACCGAGCGTAAAAAACAGTCCGGTGGACTGTTTTAGTCCCGATAGCTATCGGGAGGCCAGCCGGCGCGCGGGCAGTAGAATCCATTCCTGCTAAATCAACACAAAGGGAACCTATCGGTATCCCTGGCAGGCCTAAATTCGAACCTTTACAGGTAATACAACAGGTTACATCCCTCTATATAATTGAACCTTTAATTCTCGTAACTGTAACTATCTTCCTCGTATGAATAGGCTGCCCCGTCTTCCGGCCGGATAACCTTGTTCTGGTTGCTGAATCCTTCCTCGAGCTTTATCCAAAGCTGCGATTCCCACGTTCCCCGGGTAAAATTCACCATGACCGGATCCTGGACCTTCAGGGTAATTTCACGTTCCAGAGGTGCGACTTTTTTCATCCTGACCTTGCCCGGCTCCCAATTGCCCAGGGGTTCCTGGTTGCCTGTGATGAAGACCTCGTCATCCTCCTGCTGTACCTTTAAGCGAATGGTCACTTCATATGTTTCACTGGACAGTTCCATGTCCTGCAATGGTTTGATGGTATCCAGATACGTTCGCATGGCGGAGGTAATCGCCGGAACAAAACTGGACCGGTGTCCTTCCGTGGGAAACTCTTCTATCACGGCCCTGAAATTTTCCGATACCAGTGATTCGCGAACAATCCGGTAAGCATTTTGATTCACAGGTCCCCAGGCTGGCCAGGCATCGGCTTCATTCGCATGGCTGAGGTACAGGAACTTTGTGGTGTTAAACTGACCTGTATCAAAGTTTTCGAGTCCCTTGACCAACCGCTGATCGTCATATTCCAGATTTGGGGAAATCGCTATATTATTATCAAACAAATCCGGCTCATTCAACAGGGTATATATAAGGAAGGAGGCTCCCAGGGAATGTCCAATGGCTGTCCGCTTGGGCAGGGTGAGGTAATTGGATTCTATAAAGGGCACCACTTCGTTTTTCACGTAGGCTAGAAATGCCTCGGCATTGCCTCCTGATTTTGACACCAAATTACTCTCGGCATCCGAAGGAATCAAATCGTTGTTCCTCGTATACATCTCTTCTTCAATAAAGGTGGCTTTGATGCCGACAATGATAAAATCCTGAGAGCCTTCCGTTAATAAGTGTGTAATACCGTTGGCTGCACCGAAAATCGCCTGGTCTTGTGCATCAAACACGTAGATTACGTTGTAGTAAGAACTTTTACGCTCGTACTGGGCGGGCGTATAGACTAAAACCTGCCGCTTCTGGCCTAATTCGGTTGACTCAATAACGAACTCCTCGATTTTAGCGTCGTATTTCCTGAGGTAGTCCAGGTCCTGGGCCACAAGAGTTCCGATTAAAAAACACGCAAATAATGTAACTAAGCTGTTCTTTTTCATGATTGGTTTTGTGTTTAGTCCTACTTGAACACGAAAAACTCATGAAAATGTTACAGGAGCTGATGGAATTACACTGGTCAATCTGATCTCAGAATAATCAAGGGATTCCCAGAGTGCACAAAAAAAAGCCTTCGGAAAACCGAAGGCTTTATACTTTGTGGCGGTAAAGTAGAGCAAAGCCCACTTTCCCGCCAGGAGGCGAGCTCCGCTCTGCTTCCTGGCTCCCCCTGTTGGACTTGAACCAACGACCCTCTGATTAACAGTCAGATGCTCTAACCAACTGAGCTAAGGAGGAATAAAACTCAAAAAAGGAAACAGACTCCTTATTTTGAGGTCGCAAATATAACAGTTTCTTCCATAAACCCCAACAAAAAAACTTGGATAATTATCGGAAGATCGCCTTGTAAATATCGTTCCCGTTGGCGAAGAGGATCAGGGCGAGCAGCAGGAAGAAACCGACCATCTGGGCGTACTCCATAAACTTGTCGCTGGGTTTGCGGCCCGAGACCATCTCGTAGAGCAGGAACATGACATGCCCCCCGTCCAGGGCCGGGATGGGCAGCAGGTTCAGCACCGCCAGCATGATCGATAAAAAGGCGGTGATTTCCCAGAAGCCCTGCCAACTCCAGAAATCGGGGAAGATATCGAAGATGGCCTTAAAGCCCCCGACGCCTTTGTAGGCCCCGGTGCTGGGGGTAAATATTTTTTTGAGCTGCAGCCAGTAGCCCGAGATCTGGCCCACGAACTTTTGACCGCCCACGCCGAAGCTCTCCAGAAAGCCGTAGTCGCGGATAACCGTTTCGAAATACCCCATATCCGAAAAGCGCTTGATGCTGCCCCCGGGAAAAATGCCCAGTTTGCCGTTGTCGTCTACCTGCAGCTGAAGACTCTGCTGACGGCCGTCGCGCTCAATCAGGGCGCTTACCTCACGGTTGCGCAAGGTGTCGAGCATGGGGCCCACCTCGTCGAAATAGCGCACGGGGTGTTCATTGATGGAAAGCAGCAGGTCGCCGGGCCGCAGATCGGCAGCCTTATTCAGCGAACTGTCTGAAACCTCCCCTACCATAAAGGGGAAACGCAGCTGGAAAAGGCTCAAGTCTTCGCCCGTGGAAAGCTGGCCCAGGAAATCTTCGGGCAGGGTAATGGTGCGCTTTTCCCCGTTCCGCTCTATGGTGATCTGTTCGGCCGTGATCAGGTGGCGGCGCAGGTCTTCGTAGCTGTCGTAGCTCTGCCCGTCTATGGAGACCAGGTTGTCTCCGGTCTGAACGCCGAGTTCTTTGAGCACCGGGTTGGTCACATAATAACCGTCTTTGATGCTGCTGGCCGAAATATAGGCATCGCCAAAGGCATAGGAGGCGAAAATATAGATGAACAGGGCTATCAGGAAATTCACGGTAACCCCGCCCAGCATAATAATGAGCCGCTGCCAGGCCGGCTTCGAGCGGAACTCCCAGGGCTGGGGCGGCTGGGCCATCTGCTCGGTGTCCATGCTCTCGTCTATCATCCCGGCAATCTTTACATACCCGCCCAGGGGCAGCCACCCGATGCCGTATACGGTTTCACCGATCCGCTTTTTGAAAAGGGAAAATTTGACATCGAAAAAGAGGTAGAATTTCTCGACCCGGGTTTTAAAGGCTTTGGCCGGAAGGAAATGACCGAGTTCGTGCAAAACGATGAGCAGGGATAAGCTCATGAGGAATTGCAGGGCCTGAATAAGGATGGGCGACATAGAGACTCGCTGGTTTAAACGCACAAAAGTACGCTTTTACGCCCGCTTTCAAAAGAAAAACCAGGGCCCTCGGGCACTTTAGCATAGTTTTAGCACGGGCATCTTGCCCGGACAGATGGCCTGAACCGCCCAGATACCTACCTTTGCACAAATTGGCCGCCATGCGATCGTTTTTTGCACGCTACCGACTTTTCTTCATTACCTTCCTTACCCTGGCAACCGTAATTCTGGTGCTGTTCTACCGGGCCCTGCAGCCCGTCAAGGTGCTCCCGGTCTACCAGCCGGCCGACTTTAACCCCGAATTGGTCGACCCTGAGATGAGCCACATCAAAAAGTACCATACGGTGGCTGATTTTGCCCTGGTGAACCAAAATGGCGATACCATTACCCAGAAAGACTACGAAGGCAAAATTTATGTAGCAGATTTCTTTTTCACCACCTGCCTTACCATCTGCCCGATGATGACCGACAACATGGCCTACCTGCAGGGGCAGTTGCTCGACGAGCCCTCGGTAATGCTGTTGTCGCATTCGGTTACCCCAGAGATTGACTCAGTTCCCCGCCTCAAGGCCTACGCCCTCGAAAAAGGAGTGGTCGACGCCAAATGGAACCTGGTAACGGGCGACAAGAGACAGATTTACCGCCTGGCCCGCCAATCGTACATGGCGGTGAAAACCGACGGGGATGGGGGGCCATTCGACATGATCCATACCGAGAACTTTATTCTGGTAGACAAGGAGCGCCGCATCCGCGGCACTTACGACGGTACCAGGCGGGAAGAAATGGACCGCCTGCTGGCCGATCTGGCCATCTTACAGGTTTCCTATGATTCGGAATAAACCGGATCCAGAATTTTCGGATTCCGTTTCCCCGTAAGCGGCATTTTAGCTATTTTTGCGGGTAGATTAAAATCAATCTAAATAAAAATTGAGTTTCACGGTCGCACACCTCAGGCGTGGGGAAAAAGGCATCATCAAGGAATTCCCTGGAGAAATCATCCCCATCAAATTACTTGAGCTGGGGTGCCTGCCCGGCAACGAGGTGGAACTCATCCAGATCGCTCCCCTGCAAGACCCCCTTTACATCAACGTGAACGGCTCGCATATAGCCATTCGCCGCAGCATGGCCCTGCAGATTGAACTGGAACCAATCTCCGGGCATGAGTAAGGATATCAAAGTAGCCCTTATCGGGAACCCGAATACGGGTAAGACATCGGTTTTTAACCGGTTAACGGGCCTCAACCAGAAGGTGGGCAACTATCCCGGGATCACCGTCGAGAAAAAACAAGGGGTCTGCAAACTTCCCAGGGGCATCAAGGCGCACATCCTCGACCTGCCGGGTACTTACAGCCTCAATACCACTTCACTAGACGAAAGCGTGGCCGTAGAGCTGCTGCTCAACAAGAACTCGCCCGACTTTCCTGATGTTGCTGTGGTGATTAGCGATGTGGAAAATCTGAAGCGGAACCTGCTGTTATTTACGCAGATCAAAGATTTGCGCATTCCGGCCATTTTGGTCATCAATATGGCCGACCGGATGTCGCGCAAGGGGATTACCCTCGATGTGGAGGCCATGGAGCGGAAACTCAAGACGCGCATTGCCCTGGTAAGCACCCGTAAGAACACAGGTATCGAGCACCTGAAAAAACTGATTGAAAATTACCGGGAACTCCCCTGCTCGCCCTGCGTCGACATTGCCTCCATTGAACCGACCTATTTCGAACGGCTACGGAAGGCCTTCCCGAACGAAGACCTCTACAAACTGTGGGTGGTTATTACCCAGGATGTCAATTTTACCCCGCTCCAGAAAAAGGTGCCCGGTGGAGATCAGAGCTTTACTATCAAATCTAGGGCCGAGCTCAAAAAATTGCAGCACCGCGAAACCATTGTGCGCTACCAGCACATCAACGCCTTGCTGAAAGAGACCTACAAGGTAGACCTGAAGGCTGCCAGGGGCTTGCGGGCGGGACTGGACAAGTTGCTGACCCACAAAGTGTTCGGCTACCTGATTTTCTTCGTGATCTTGCTCACCATTTTCCAGGCGATCTACGACTGGAGTTCGGTACCCATGGATTTCATCGACGCGGCCTTTGCTGCGGCCAGCGAATGGGTAAAAACCTCCCTTCCCCCCGGGGCATTCACAGACCTTATTGCCGAGGGGATCATAGCAGGCATAGGCGGTATTGTGATTTTCATCCCCCAGATAGCCTTCCTGTTCTTCTTCATTTCCATTTTGGAAGAATCGGGCTATATGAGTCGGGTGGTCTTCCTGATGGATCGCCTGATGCGTCCGTTCGGCCTGAGCGGCAAGAGCGTTGTGCCCCTCATGTCGGGGACGGCCTGTGCCATTCCGGCCGTAATGGCCACCCGCAACATCGACAGCTGGAAGGAACGCCTAATCACCATCCTGGTAACCCCTTTTATGACCTGCTCGGCCCGGCTGCCCGTTTACCTGATTATCATTGCCCTGGTAATACCCGAAGGACGCTTTATCGGGCTCAGTTTCCAGGCCCTTACCCTGATGGGCCTCTACCTGATCGGCTTTCTGGCCGCCATAATTTCTGCACTTGCCCTCGATAAAATTCTGCACGTTCCCAGCCGCAATTTTTTCGTGGTGGAAATGCCGAACTACAAAATGCCGCTCTGGAAAAATGTCTTCTACACCGTGGTCGAAAAGACTAAGAGCTTTGTTTCGGGGGCCGGGAAAATAATCCTGGCCATATCCATTGTGCTTTGGTTTCTGGGGTCGAACGGTTTCAGCGACGATTTCCGCAATGCCGGCACCCGGGTAGAGCAGCGCGTGGCCCGGCAAGGCTATTCCCCGCACAGCCAGGCTTATATGGCCGATAAATTGGCCGAATACCGGGAAAGCCTAGAAATGACTTCCCCTTCTCTGCCCCCGCTGGTGCTCCAGGATTCATTGCACGCCTTTGGAACCGATCTGGAGGCAAGGGCCCTGAAGCAGGAAATATCGAGCTACCGATTGGAACACTCCCTGATAGGGCAGCTCGGGAAACTCATTGAGCCCCTGGTGCGACCCCTTGGCTTTGACTGGAAAATCGGCATCGCTGTAATTACCTCCTTTGCGGCCAGGGAAGTATTTGTAGGCACCCTTGCCACCATCTACAGCGTGGGCAGCGATGAGGAAGAGACCATCAAGAACCGGATGGCTGCCGAGGTACGCGCCGACGACGGATCGCCCCTTTTTGACCTGGCCTCGGGCATATCCCTGTTGTTGTTCTACGCCTTTGCCATGCAGTGTATGAGCACCCTGGCGGTGGTGAAACGGGAGACCAACAGCTGGAAATGGCCGCTCATGCAATTGTCGTTTATGAGTACTTTTGCTTACCTGGTCGCACTAACGGCCTACCAACTTTTGTCTTGATATGGCGCACTGGCAAACCATCCTGACCTATGCGGCCCTGGCCCTGGCCCTGGCCTTTCTGGTGCGGAAATTCCTGTGGCCGAAAGGGAAAAAGAAGGGTAACGTCCCCGGCTGTGGGGAAGACGACTGCAAATGCCATTAACGCCCTTTTTAGAGTCCTAAAAAGCGGGCAGAGGTTGCCAGACCTCCGTAAATACCGTACCTTCAATAGCAAATTCATCACCATGAAAAAGACAATGGCCATCGCCATGGTATTTTGCCTGTTTGTACTGACCAGCTGCGGGGGCAGCAAGAATACTCCGGCCGAAGGCGCCGTTACCTCCGAGCAGCTAGAGGCCCGCAACCAGGCCGTTTTACCCCTTCTCACGCAAATCAGGAGGCTGCCCGGCATTGCTGTGCAATTCGGGGTGCCCGTTTTTGTTAAAGGGAATAATTCCATACAGGATGGAGCGCGCTCTGAACCCTTATATGTGGTCGATGGTATTGCGGTAGGGAATTCCTTCCAAATGGTACAGGATATCGTTCAGCCCGTCGACGTTAAATCGATAAAAGCCGTAAGCGGGGCCGAGGCCTCTTTCTACGGATCGCGAGGGGCCAGTGGGGTAATCGTCATTACGACCCGCAAGGGTAAGTCGTAACTGGCGGCAGCGGCCTATTCCAGATTAACGGTGATGCGGAAATCTCCCCTCACGTTTAGGTGGCAGTCTTCAAAGCTGGGCGGGCCAAACGCCTTCATACCTGCATTGGAAAAACCCATGGGTTCTTTGGGTATGCCCAACCAATTGGTGTCTAGCTTACTGTTATCGTTACGATCGTGAAAAACGGCCAGGGCATAGGTGCCTGCAGGAAGGTTTTCGAAAACAAGGTGTGTGCTGCCTTTTCGGGCTTCGGCGCTCGCGGTACGGTAGGCCTCCGAATTTTTCAGAAACCCTTCCCGGGAAGTAAATAGGGCCACCTGGATAGTGCCTTCCTGGCTTTCCACCCCCTCAACGCGTACTTCCAGGCTGTGTTGCGCCCAAAGCGAAAATGGCGTCAGGAATACCAGCAACCAGAATACCTTCATTTGATTTGATTATGGCGCTGCAAATGTAAGCACTCTGGCCATCCCCCAGGGCATTTTTTACTTTTCATTTCAACGGTGCCATTTGGCTTTCCAGCATTTTCTGCTCCAGCAGCCTGAACATGGATAAGGTTTCGGTAGAGTCTGCAAAATTCAGGTACAGCAGCAGGGAATCGCGGTACCGAATTTTGATTTTGGCCTGCCTGAGGTTATCTACAAAGACGTGCACCCGATGGGCGGGGTTCAGGGAATCACGAAATACGCCTTTTTCGCGGGCCCCGGCCGAGAAGCCGTGTTCGCGCTCCATATGGGGCAGTTTCTGCCTCCAAACCACGCTGTCGATGTCTGCATAGTTTATTTCCAGATAGTATACCCCAGAGAGTAGTTGCATCTGGCCGGGTTGCAGGCGGGTCCAGTTGCGGTAATGGACCACAAAGGCCAGCAGGCATACTACCAGGCTTATCCCCAGCAGCACGTTCCAGAACCAGTGTCTGCGTTGGCGGGCTGTCATGGGGTGGCTGTTTTGCGGTATTTATCCATCCAGGCCAGGGTCTGTGCAATTTTGCTGATCAGGTTGCTGGGGCGGTTGGCGATGCCGTGGCCGGCTTCGGGAATCTCAACCAATAGCGTCTCGATTTTTCGAAGTTTGAGGGCGTGGTAAAGTTGCTTGGCCTCTGTGGGCGGGGTGCGCAAGTCGTTCATCCCTACCATCACCATGGTGGGTGTCTCAATATTTGCTACGAGCGACAAGGGGGAAAAGCGCCAGTAGGTCTCAAAATTTTCCCAGGGTTGCCCCGGGAAACGGGTTTCGGCATAGTAGAAATAATTGTCGGCCGTCAGGGTTTTGCTGATCCAGTTCATAACCGGCTTGGCTACCACAGCAGCCTCAAAGCGATTGTTTTTCCCGATTATCCATGCGGTCATGATGCCCCCGGCGCTTCCGCCGGTAACAAAGAGCTGGTCTTCGTGGGCAAGGCCTTTGGCAATACAGGCGTCTACCCCGTCCATGACGTCCTGGTAATCGTCTCCCGGGTAATTGTGGTAGAGCAGGTTCCCGAATTCTTCCCCATAGCTGGTGCTGCCCCGGGGGTTCGGATAAAAAACGATATACCCGGCAGCCGCATACCACTGCATTTCCATGGAGAAGCGGTCGCCGTAATTCGAAATTGGGCCGCCGTGGTTTTCAACCAGAAAGGGATAGGCCTTTTCGGGGTCATAATCGGGGGGGTACACGATCCAGCCCTGTATGGGCCGGCCGTCTACCGTTGAATTGTACCAGATTTCCTCAACCCGCCCCAGTTGGCGGTGGCCCATCAGGCCTTCGTTCAGGCGGGTAATGCGCCGGGGTTCGCGGGCCTTTTCGACCACCGCGATATCGGCTGGAAATTCGGGCCTGGTATAGGTATAGGAAATCGTGCCTTTCCTGGAAATGCTATAGCTTCCGCCCCCATACGGCCTGCCAATGGAGGTGCCGCCCAGGTTGTCGGCCAGTTTCCGGAAACTGCCGTCGAGGGCGGCGTAGCCGATTTTTGTATTTCCCAGGTCGTCGTAGGTGAAATAAACTCCTTTGCCGGATGCGTCCCACTGCAGGTCGCCCACACTGC
Organism: Robiginitalea sp.; assembly: GCA_050289825.1. Classification (GTDB taxonomy): domain Bacteria; phylum Bacteroidota; class Bacteroidia; order Flavobacteriales; family Flavobacteriaceae; genus Robiginitalea. Next base: position 16,862 of record JBNKGM010000025.1, on the reverse strand, counting down.
GGTCGAGGCCGGGGGTAAGCACGCGCATTTCGCTGCCGTCGGGCCGCATGAGATACAGGGCATCGACCTGATAGGTCTGCACCTGGTCTTCAAAGCCCCTGAAGGCGATGTACTTCCCGTCTGGGGAAGCCACAGGTTCTTCTTCGGGGCCCGCGCGCTCCGTAAGGGCTCGTATGTTTCCGTCAGACACCGAAACCGCGTAGATATTACTGTTGCGGAAATCGTATTCCCAATCGGGGTTGCGGTTGGCTGAAAAGTAGATTTCACGGCCGTCAGGGGCCCACGAAAGTGGTCCCCGGTGCTGGAAATCGCCTGAGGTGAGCTGGCGGTATGCCCCGCCTTCGGCCGGAATTACAAAGAGGTGGGAAAATCCCGGCGGGATATAGCCGCGCCCGTCGGCCTCGTGGTAGAGGCGATCGGTAACCCGGGGTGCACCTGCCCATTTGGCCCCTTTGGGAGCCTTTGGCAGTTTGGCCAGAACCGGGGGGTCGGCTTCGACCACCATCGAAAAAGCCAGGCGGGTACCGTCTGGCGACCACGTCAGGGAAGAGGGACTGCCGGGCAATTGCGATAGCCGGGCAAATTTGCCGCTGGCCAGCCAGTACATATAAATTTCGGAACCCTCGTCAGTGCTGCTGACAAAGGCCAGTCGGTCGCCCGAAGGCGACCAGCGCGGGCTCGATTCGGAGGTTTCACGGCTGCTGAGTTTCTGGTGCTGGCTTCCGTCGGCGCGCAGCATCCATAGGTTGCCTTCGGCCCGGTCGCTGAGGATATCGAACCCTATTCGGCGGTAAACAATCCACTCCCCGTCGGGGCTTATCTGTGGGTCGCTGGCATATTGAAGCGCAAAAACATCGAGGTATTCCAACGGCTTTACCTGAGCTGTGCCTGACAGGAAAAGCAGGCATGCCAGCCCAATGAGTATGGCAAGTTTCCGTTTCATGGTTAGTGGCGGTTTGGTTGTGCCCCTAAAATACTACTTAAACCCCACTCTACCCACCAACTGTTAATTTTTGAGGTGCAAGCCGTTAAGTTTTAAAAGGGCCTGCGACCAATGCCAAGGGATACACTACCTTTTCGTATCTTTCATAACACTTTGTTTCACCAAGAAAAACCATCAACTAGTTAATCATCACGAAAATGAAAAAGATTCTCGCTTTAATTTTAGGGCTTACCGCATTCAGTGGCTTTGCCCAGGACAATGTGGTACTGGCCGGCCTCAATGGCATGTTGCAGTATTCACAGAGCAACATCGAGGCCCTGGCCGAAGCCTTTACCCAGGAACAGTTAGACTGGAGGCCGGCCGAAGGGGTACGTTCTACCGGGGAAGCAATTATGCACGTGGCCTCTGCCAATTATTATTTTGCCATGAGAATGGGCTTTGCTCCCCCTGAAGGCGTAGACATGATGTCGATGGAATCCATCAAGGACAAGGCCACCATCGTAGACACCTTCAAGAAATCGGCTGCGTTCATCCTGGAGAAAGTGCAAATGGTAGACCCTGCCTCTTTCGGGGAAGAGGTCGACCTCGGTTTTATGAAGCAGACCCGCATCGGGGCGCTCATGCTTATCCTGGAGCACAACGCCGAGCACAAAGGCCAGTTGATCGCTTACGCCCGTTCCAACGGGGTGGTGCCGCCATGGAGCCAGAGTGCCGAGTAACCGCCTGAAAACTTTGAAAACCGGCCCGTACTGGCCGGTTTTTTTATGCCGTACAGCCTGGGACGGCTTGTGCATGAATTCGTATTTTTGACCTGCGAGAGGCCAAACTATGCAGCATTTCGATTATATCATCGTGGGGGGTGGGGCTTCGGGCCTGTTGCTGGCCGAAGCCATGGGAAGAGATCCGTGGTTTGCCTCAAAGCGCATTGCCCTGCTCGAAGCCGAACCCGCAAAGGGAAATGACCGGACCTGGTGCTTTTGGGAGGCCGGGCAAGGGCGATTCGACCCCCAGATTTACCGCGTGTGGGACCGGATCACTTTCCGGGACGGAGAAGGGGCCATAACCCAGGCCATAGCACCCCTGCGGTATAAAATGTTAAGGGGAGCCGACTTCTATCGGGAGTGGTACGGCCGGCTGTCGCAAATGCCGAACGTGGAGCTGATAGAGGCCCGTGTTACAGGCCTGGAAGAGCATAGCGACGGGGTTGTTCTTGGCACTTCCGGGGGCCCGTTGGAGGCCGGCCGGGTGTTCAGCAGCGTTTCCTTCAAAGACCCCGGGGAACTGATGAAGCCCTACCCCGTTTTACAGCAGCACTTTATCGGCTGGCGGGTCAAGACAAGCCGCCCGGTCTTTGACGGTTCAACCCCTACCTTCATGGATTTCGGCGTGGAGCAGAGCGGCAACACCCGCTTTATGTACATCTTGCCTTTCGGAGTCGACGAGGCCCTGGTTGAATACACCCTGTTTTCAGAATCGCTCCTCCCCGATGCCGAATACGAAGCGGCCCTGGCCGAATACCTCGAAGGCACACTGGGCTGTGGGCAATACGAAATTCTGGAGCGGGAAAAAGGCAGTATCCCGATGACCTGCAATGACTTCAGCGCTGCCGACAGCCCCCACATTACTCATATCGGCATTGCCGGGGGCTGGGCCAAACCCAGTACGGGATATACCTTCTGGAGCAGCGTCCAAAAAACAGACCGGCTTGTTCAGGCGATTAAAACAGGCGGAAAGCTGCGGATGTGGCGGAAAGATCGGTTCTGGTACTACGACCTGGTGATGCTCGAGGTGCTGGCCCGCGAGAATGCCAGGGGCAGCCTGATCTTCAGCGGCATGTTCCGAAAGCTCCCGGCACCCCTCATTTTGAGGTTCCTGCACGGTCAGACTTCCCCGGGGGAAGACCTTCGGGTGATTGCCGCCTGCCCGAAAGGGATGTTCCTTTCGGCCGCATGGCGTACCCTGGTTAAAAGTCTCGTTTGAGCAACCATTCGCCGAAAGCGCGCAGGGCCTTTTTGGCCGAAGGGTTCCCCGACAAGACCTCGAGCTGCTCAAATGCCCGGGAGGTGAATTCGCCTATCCGCGCCTGGGTGGCCGCATCGGCCCCGCATTGCCTGAATAACTGGCACACCCGCTCCACCTTGGCCTGGGGGTCGTGCGGTTTTATGGTGTACAAATCACGCAGTTCCCGGGCCTCGGCCTCGGGAGCCAGCTTCAGGGCCTGCAGGTAGAGGTAGGTTTTCTTGTTCTCAATAATATCGCCGCCCACCTGTTTTCCGAACGTCTCGGGGTTTCCGAAGGCATCGAGGTAATCGTCTTGCAACTGGAAAGCGATGCCCAGGGATATCCCGAAATCGTATATGGCCTGTTGCTCGGCCTCGGGCGCCCCGCCCACCAGGGCTCCCATGCGCAGGCCACACCCCAGCAGCACTGCCGTTTTGAACTCAATCATGCGCAGGTACTCCGGAAGGGTTACATCGTCCCTGTCTTCGAAGTCCATGTCGTACTGCTGGCCCTCGCAGACTTGCAGGGCTGTCCTGGAAAAAAGCACGGAGAGGGGCTTGAATACATCGGGCGGATAGGCTTCCAGGTGCTGGTAGGCCTTGATCAGCATGGCATCGCCCGAAAGGATAGCCGTGTTGGTATCCCACTTGTGGTGGACCGTTGCCCGGCCACGCCTCAGGGGTGCGGCATCCATGATATCGTCGTGTACCAGGGAAAAGTTGTGGAACACCTCAACGGCCATGGCGGCCGGCAGGGCAGCCTCGGGAGCAGCCCCGTACAGATCGGCCGAGAGGAGCACCAGCACCGGCCTCATGCGTTTGCCCCCCATTTCGAGGATATAGCGGACCGGCTCGTACAGGCCTGTCGGCTCTCCGAGATACGGATTGGCGGCCAGGTGGTTCAGAAAAACCTCCCGGTGGCGGGAAATGGAATCGATCATGGGCCAAAAGTACGCTAAACACCCTTGTTTTTCCAAGCCGGGGCAGCCCACCCCAACCAAATGTTTAAAAAGAAAATGCGCGAAAAATGCAATAGATTTAAGGTTCATCGTCTATAGAAGTGCAAACCGTCAATGAATCATGGCACCCGACGCTGGGAATTATTCAAAGCTTACTGACTTTTTCCGGGAAGAGTACCAGGCCCTGAAAGGCTATATACGTGCACGCATAGACGATACGGCCGACAGCGACGCAGAAGACATTATCCAGGAAGTAGCGCTGCGGGTGTTTTCGCGGGCACAGGACCTGACCCCAATCAACAATATTGCCGGGTTTGTATACCATGCCGTGCGCAACCGGATCGTCGACAGCCTGCGCACCCGCAAAGTGCGCTCGTACGACCCCGGGGAGGTCGAAAGGCGCTGGACCGAGTTTGCCGAAACCTTTTACGGGCCTTCGGTTAAACCGTACGGGGAAGGCATGGTAAAGCGGTTGAAAAAAGCCCTGGACCAATTGAAACCCGCCTATCGCGACATACTCATTGCCGTCGACTTTGAGGGGCAAACCTACCGCGAAATCTCTGAACAGACGGGAATTCCCCCGGGCACCCTGATGTCGCGCCGGCACAGGGCCCTCTCGGTCTTGCAGAACGAACTTAAAAAACAGAAATAACAAAAAATGAAAAGCGATGGATTACAAAGAACACATTGAAAAACGCGTTGAATCCCGCATACGCGGCAGCGTAAAAAAGGGGGTCAAAATCATTTTTGCCGTATTGTTCGGCACAGCCGTATTCTTACTGGCCATATACGCCCTGCAATTGTTGTGGAACTGGCTCATGCCCGAGCTCTTCGGCCTTACGGCCATTTCGTACTGGCAGGCCCTCGGTATTCTGGTATTGGCCAAACTCATCTTCGGAATGGGGGGCGGATGTGGCGGCCGGGGAGGCAGGCACCGCAAATCGCACCAGGGAACCTGTCGACCCAATGGAAAGGCCTCCGATAAATGGTGGTATTACGACCGCTTCTGGAAGGAAGAGGGTGCAGCCGCCTACGAGCAGTATGTGGCCCGTATGGAAGGCGGGAAAAGCGGGGAACGACCCGCCACAGACTAGCCGGTTTCCATACCCGGGGATGGGATAAGTAAAACAAATGTTAAATATTGGCAAAACGCAGGAAACTTTTTTTGTTTTGAAAGTTTCCTGCGTATTTTTGCCCTCCCATGAAAGACAAGATTATAGATACCGCCTGTGACCTGTTCCTCAACCTGGGGTTCAAAAGCGTCACCATGGATGACCTGGCCGAGCAGATGGGGATTTCTAAAAAAACGATTTATAGCCATTTCGGCAACAAAACCGACCTGGTAGAGCAGTGCACGGTAAAACTCTTCAATCAGATCGTTCACGGCATCAATTGCATCTGCGACCAGGGTATGGACCCGATAGAGGAGCTCTACGAGGTAAAGAAATTTGCCCTCCTCAACCTGAAGAACGAAAAGTCATCGCCCCAGTACCAACTCAAGAAGTACTACCCACAGATTAGCGACATGCTGTTGAAGAAGTCGTACGAGGTGATGCAAGACTGTGTGTTGACCAACATCAAACGCGGCATGGAAATGGGCATATACCGCGAAAACCTGGACGCCGATTTTGTATCGCGCATCTATTTTGCCGGCATCAACAGCCTGAAAGACGACGTGCTGTTCCCCCGGCATACCTTCCCCATGGTGCGGCTGATGGACATCTACCTCGAATACCACCTGAGGGGCATTGTAACGCCAAAAGGCAGAAACAAACTGAATACGATCATCAACTCAAATCACGAATAAATGCGCTTTATTACCACCTGTTCCATCGCGTTGCTCTCTGTCATGGCTTTATCAGCCCAGGATATCCCGGTGCATTTCACCATGGAGGAAGCCATAGCGTTTGCACTGGAGCACAATTACAGGGCCGTAAACGCCAGCCGTGACCTGGTAGACGCCCAAAAACAGAAATGGGAGACCATCGCCACGGGTCTGCCCCAGATTAACGGGACAGTATCTTACCAAGACCAGATCAAACAACCCGTGTCACTAATACCGGCCGAGTTTTTCGGAGGAGAACCTGGTTCCTTTATCCCGGTGACCTTTGGCCCGCCCCGCACCACGACTACCACCGCCACCCTGCGCCAGAAGATCTTCGACGGCTCATACATCGTGGGGGTGCAGGCTACCCAGGCCTTTATGCGCTACAGCCAGAACAACAAGGAAAAAACAGACCAACAGGTTCGACTGGATGTTGTGGAAGCCTACGGGAATGTATTATTGGCCCAGGAAAGTGTTACCATATTGAAGAATAATATCGAGGCGGTTGAAAAAAACCTGTTCGAAACCCGGAAGTTGTTTGAAAACGGCCTGGCTGAGGAAGAAAGCGTAGAGCAATTGCAGATAACCAATGCGAACCTGCAGAATACCCTCAACAACTCCGAGCGCCTTACCGAGATTACCCTGCAGATGTTAAATACCATTATGGGGTTGCCGCTCGACCACCCAACGCAGCTCACCCAAAACCTGGACGACCTGGTGCTGCAGCAAACCCAGCCGGAACTGCTCGATGCCCCCTTTGCCATGGAGAATAACGTGGATTACAAACTGGCCCTGAACTACAATGAGCAGCGATTCTACGAGTTGAAGCTGGCCAAAAGCAAGGCGCTTCCCACCCTGAACGCCTTTATCAACTACGGGCGAACCGCCTTCAATGACCCGTTCAAATATTTCGACGACAGCGTGCAGAATTTCGAATCGTCCATTCTGGGATTCGACCTGAACATCCCCATCTTCAGTTCCCTGGAACGGAGTGCCGGAACCCAGCGCGCTAAAATAGCCCTGGAAAAAGCCAAGACCGAATTGCAGGAAACCGAAAAACAACTGGCCCTGCAACTGCAACAGGCCCGCAACGATTACCAGTTGGCCATCGAGACCTACCAGACCAGCAAAGACAACCTGGCCCTGGCCGAGCGCATCGAATCCAAAAATGAAATCAAATATTCAGAGGGGATTGCAACCAGTTTTGAACTGCGCCAGGCCCAGACCCAATTGTACACCGCCCAGCAAGAATACCTGCAGGCCATGATTTCGGTGATCAACCGGAAAACAGCCCTGGAAAACATTCTGAATCCCTGATACTAACAGCAACTCATTTACAATCATCAGTCATACCCACCAATGAAAAAGCCCTTTTACTTCCTGCCTGCCGCCTTACTGGTACTGGCCGCCTGCGGCAGGAATTCAGACACTTCAATCGAAAGCCTGATTGCCCAGGGCGACCTGGAAGCGCTAAAAACCCATAAGAAGGAACTTGTAGACCAGCAGGCCGCCCTGAGTGCCAGCCTGAAACAACTCGACTCGGCCATCGAAGCCAGAGAAGGGGTCGGTAAAATCCCGTTGGTGAGCACCCTGAAAATTGAACCGGCCCGGTTCGACCACTACCTGGAATTGCAGGGCGACGTGCAGACCAAACAGAATATCCTGCTCTACCCCGAAATGCCCGGCACCCTCATCAAGGTGCTGGTAAAAGAAGGCGACCGGGTACAGAAAGGGCAACTGCTGGCGCGCATCGACGACGGCGGAATGGCCAGCGGCCTGGAGCAATTGCGCACCCAGGCAGCCCTGGCCGAGACCACCTTTGAGCGACAGAGACGGCTCTGGGAGCAAAACATCGGCTCCGAAATCCAGTACCTGCAGGCCAAAACCAATTACGAGGCAACCCTGAATTCAGTCAAACAAGCCGAGGCGCAACTCGCCAAAGCGAGTATTCGGGCCCCCTTTGGCGGCATTATTGACGACGTGATGCTCGACGAGGGCACTACCATAAACCCGGCTGCCGGAATGCCCGCCTTCAGGCTGGTAAACCTGGGAGAAATGTATGTTACCATTGACGTGCCGGAAAGCTACCTGGAAAGTGTGCGTCCCGGCAAGGAGGTGCATATCTACCTGCCCGTGCTGGGCGACAGCATCCAAACCCGGGTGCGCCAGGCCGGTAATTACATCAACCCGACCAACCGTTCCTTCAGCGTGGAAGTGCCCGTTCCGAACCAGAGCGGCCGCGTTAAGCCAAATTTAACTGCCCGGGTTCGCATCAATGATTACACGAACGAAAAAGCACTGCTGATTCCGCCTACCGTGATCTCGGAAAATGCCGAAGGCGAACAATATGTCTATGTGGCTGTCGAAATTGGGGAAAACCGCATCGGGAAAGCCCAGAAACGGGTAATCACCACCGGTAAATCACAGGGGAACGATGTGGAAGTGCTGAGCGGCATCGAGCCCGGGGAACAGATCATTACCGAAGGCGCCCGTCGCATACGCGAAGGGCAGGAAATTGAAATCAGCGAGGGCATATGAGCAAGCAGAAACGCAACGCAGACAAGGAATTCAGGCTCGCGTCGTGGGCGATCGACAATCCTTCGGTAATCTATGTAATGATTGCCATCTTCTTGGTGATGGGTCTCTCGGCCTATTTCGCCATGCCCCGCGAGGACTTTCCCGAGGTTAAGGAGACCAAAATCTACGTGAGTACGCCCTACCCGGGCAACACGGCCGAAGACATCGAACGGCTCATCACCGATCCGCTGGAAGAACGGCTAAAAAACGTGAGCAACCTGGCAGACCTGACTTCCACCTCTCAGGAAGACTATTCCATGATTGTAGTGGAGTTCGACGAGAACATAAGCGTGCAGGACGCCAAGCTCAAGGTACAGGACGAGGTCGACGCCGAAAAGGCAGGCGAAGACTGGCCCATCTTCAACGGGGCCAAGGTCGAGCCCAACGTCTTTAACCTGAACCTCACCGAATCGTTCCCCATCATGAACGTGAACATTACCGGCGACTACCCCGTTGAACAACTCAAGGTGTACGGGGAATTGCTGCAGGACGAGTTCGAAGACCTCATCGAGGTAAAGGAGGTCGACATTCGGGGAGCACAGGACCTCGAAGTAGAGGTGGCCGTTGACGTCTACAAGATGATGGCCTCAAAAGTGAGTTTCGACGATGTGTTGAATGCCATTCGCAACGGGAACATGACGCTTTCTGCAGGCAACCTCGACATGGGCGGCCAAAGGCGTACGCTGCGAATCTTGGGTGAAATCGACAATCCCTCCGATCTGGCCGATTTTGTGGTGAAGTCAGAACACGGCGATGCCGTTTACCTGAAAGACATCGCACAAATCCGCTTCCAGGAAGAGGAAAAAACCACCTTTGCCCGCGAGGAAGGCCAGAGCGTGGTCATGCTGGACATCAAGAAGCGTTCGGGCCAGAACACCATTATTGCAGCCAACAAAATCAGGGAAATCATCAAGGAGGCCCAGGACGCCTACCTGCCCAAAGACCTGAATGTAACTATTGCCAACGATTCTTCGAGCCGCACCCTGAACCAGGTAGACGACCTGGTGAACAACATCATCTTCGGTATTTTGCTGGTGGTAACCGTGCTCATGTTCTTCCTCGGGTTCCGCAATGCCCTTTTTGTCGGCTTTGCCATCCCCATGTCGATGTTTATGTCGTTTATGATCTTATCGGCCATGGGGTACACCCTAAATACCATGATTTTGTTTGGCCTGGTTATGGGGCTGGGGATGCTCGTCGACAACGGGGTGGTTGTGGTCGAAAACGTTTACCGCCTGATGGACGAGGAAGGCATGGACCGCCTTTCCGCAGCCAAGAAAGGCATCGGGGAAATCGCCCTGCCCATCATTATCTCTACCCTTACTACCGTGGCGGCCTTTGTGCCCCTGGGTATGTGGCCGGGCATTATGGGCGAATTCATGATCTTTTTCCCGATAACCCTCTCTGTAGTGCTGGGCTCTTCCCTCTTCGTGGCCATCTTCATGAACTCCATGCTGGTGTCGAGCTTCATGGAAACAGGCGACAAAGAGCTGAGCCGCAAGCAACTCATTCGCCTGACCCTGATATTGGTGCCCCTGGGCGTGCTGATCTTCTTTGTGGGGGGCCGCATTCGCGGGCTTGGAACCCTGTTGGTGGTAACCGCCGGCATGTTCTGGCTCTACCGCTATTTCATAAAGGAGTGGGCCAACCGCTTCCAGCGCTATACCCTGAAAAAGCTGGAGGATTTTTATGAAACCCAGCTCCAGCGCGCCCTCCGCGGAAAAAATGTATACTGGTATGCCGGGGTCATGTTTGCATTGCTGCTGGCTTCTTTTATTGGTTTCGGGATTTCCCTGGCCGCCCAGCGCACCAAGGTGGAATTCTTCCCCGACAATACCCCGAATGAGATTTATGTCTATATCGAATATCCGTTGGGTACCTCCATCAATAAAACGAATGCCCTGACCAAATCGATTGAGAACCGGGTATACGAAATCATGGAGGGCGATGCCTATATGAAAGGCGACCAAAATCTGCTGGTGCAATCGGCGGTCTCTATGGTGGGCAAGGGGGCCGAAAACCCCTTTACCGAAGGCGGTTCGGCCGCTGAGATGCCGCACCGGGGCAAGATTACCCTGACCCTGCGCGAATTTAAATACCGGGAAGGCCGCGATACGGAAGAATTGCGCCTCAAGATCCAGGAAGCCCTGGCTGGCATTTACCCGGGGGTGGAAATCTCTGTGGAGAAGGACGCTGTTGGCCCGCCTGTGGGATACCCCATCAACATTGAGTTGCAGGGGCAAAACTATGATACGCTCATCAACCTGGCCGAGCGCATGCGCACCTTCATCAACCAACAGGGAATTGCGGGCATCGAGGAGCTCAAGATTGACGTGAACAAGAGCAAGCCTTCCATGCAGGTAGAGGTAGACCGCAAAAAAGCCGGGGAACTCGGCGTTACGGTAGGCCAGGTAGGCCAGCAACTGAGACGGTCTCTCTTCGGCGACAAGGCGGGCGTCTTCAAGAAAGACGGGGAAGACTACGATATCAATGTACGCTTCAGCGAAGACCTGAGGTACAATACCAGCGCCCTGTTCAACCAGAAGATCATATTCCGCGACCCGGCCAACGGGCAGATCAAGGAAATCCCGGTCTCAGCGGTGGCCGAGCACCGGAACACCTCGGCTTTCAGCGCCATCAAGCACCGTGACGCCCAACGGGTGGTAACCGTTTATTCGGGCCTGAAACCGGGATATACCGATGCCGGGGCCATCGTCTCCCAGATACAGGATGCCATGGAGGAATTTTCGAGCATGCCCCAGGGAGTCAAGGTAGACTACACCGGGCAAATCGAAGAGCAGAACAAGCAGATGCAGTTTTTGGTGGGCGCCTTTTTCAGTGGCCTGGGGCTGATCATGCTGTTGCTGGTCTTCCAGTTTGGGGGCATTTCCAAACCTTCCATCATCATGACCGCCATATTCCTGAGCTTCATCGGGGTTTTCGGAGGCCTGATAGCCACCGGCTGGTCGTTTGTGATTATGATGACCATGATGGGGATAATTTCCCTGGCCGGAATTGTGGTAAACAACGGCGTGGTATTGCTCGACTATACCCAGATTTTGATCGATCGAAGAAAAGTGAAACTGGGGCTCGACAACCGCGACCTGCTGCCCATAGAAGATGTGACCGAGATCATTGTGAAGGGTGGCAAGGCGCGGCTCAGGCCGGTATTGCTCACGGCCATTACCACCGTGCTCGGCCTGGTGCCCCTGGCCATCGGCCTGAACATCGACTTCTTCGGCCTGTTTGCCAATTTCGATGCCGGCATTTATGTGGGCGGCGACAATGTCATTTTCTGGGGGCCGCTGGCCTGGACCGTAATTTTTGGGCTCATCGTGGCCACCTTCCTGACCCTGATTATTGTGCCGGTGCTGTTCAACATCACCTACCGGATCAAGCTCTCTTTCAGGGGCAGCAGGCAGGAGGCCCGCCCCAAGGCCCGGAACCTGCATCAGGAAGCAGCCTGATGGCATTCCCGGCCGCCTAAAGATTTGAGGGGGAAGTGTACATTTGTTTGTATGCTTCCCCCTTAACATTGTACCTTTGTGGGCATTAAAAAACACGCCTATGTACCGTTCACATACCTGCGGGGAACTCAACGAATCACACCTCGGCCAAACCGTGCAACTCGCCGGCTGGGCTCACAAGGTGCGCGATAAGGGTTTTGTGGTCTGGATAGACCTGCGCGACCGTTATGGCATTACCCAGCTGGTCTTTGACCAGGACCGCAGCGATGCCCGGTTGCTGGAACAGGCCCGGAGCACCGGCCGTGAATTTGTGGTACAGGCAACCGGAACCGTGGTGGAAAGGGCCTCCAAGAACCCGAAGTTGCCCACCGGTTCCATCGAGATACTCGTTACCTCCCTCAACGTGCTCAACCCCGCCCTGACCCCTCCCTTCACCATTGAGGATGAAACCGACGGGGGCGAAGAGCTGCGCATGAAATACCGCTACCTCGACATTAGGCGCAACCCGGTTAAGAGCAAGCTCCTCTTCCGGGCCAAAGTGGCCCTGGAGGTTCGGAATTACCTGTCGGGAAAAGGGTTTGTCGAAATCGAGACGCCCTACCTCATCAAATCCACCCCAGAGGGCGCCCGTGACTTTGTGGTGCCCAGCCGCCTGAACGAAGGACAGTTTTACGCCCTGCCCCAGTCGCCCCAAACCTTTAAGCAATTGCTGATGGTAGGGGGAATGGACAAGTATTTCCAGTTGGTCAAATGCTTCCGGGATGAAGACCTGCGTGCCGACCGCCAACCCGAATTTACCCAGATCGACTGCGAGATGGCCTTTGTGGAACAAGACGACATCCTCAACACTTTCGAAGGGCTTACCAGCCATCTGCTCAAAACCATCAACGGGGTTGAGACCGGGCCCTTCCCCCGCATGACCTACGACGAGGCCCTGAGCCGGTATGGTTCAGACAAGCCCGACATCCGGTTCGGGATGGAATTCGGCGACCTGACCCCCCTGGCGCAGCACCGCGATTTCGGGGTGTTCAACCAGGCCGAGCTGGTGGTTGGCATTGCCGTACCCGGGGCGGCCGATTATACGCGCAAAGAAGTAGACGCGCTGACAGACTGGGTAAAACGGCCCCAGGTGGGCGCTTCAGGCATGGTCTATGTGCGCTGCCTGGAAGACGGCACCTATAAGTCGTCGGTAGACAAGTTCTACCAGCCCGAAGACCTGGCGCAATGGGCCAAAGCCACACAAGCCCAGCCAGGAGACCTCATTTGCATCCTCTCGGGCGATGCCGATGCCACTCGTACCCGTTTGGGCATGCTTCGCATGGAAATGGGCCAGCGCCTGGGCCTTCGCAAGCCCGACCAATTCGCCCCGCTTTGGGTAATCGACTTCCCCCTGCTCGAATTCGACCCTGAAAGCGGGCGCTACCACGCCATGCACCACCCCTTTACGGCTCCCAAACCCGGACAGCTCCCGCTGCTCGAAACCGATCCGGCAGCGGTGCGTGCCAATGCCTATGACCTGGTTCTGAACGGCAACGAGATCGGGGGAGGCTCCATCAGGATCCACGACAAAAACACCCAGGCCGTCATGTTCCGCCACCTGGGCTTTACCGAAGAACAGGCCCGAAACCAATTCGGCTTTTTGATGGATGCCTTCCAGTTTGGCGCACCGCCCCACGGCGGCATCGCCTTCGGGCTCGACAGGCTGGTGGCCATTCTGGGGGGGCAGGAATCGATCCGCGACTTTATCGCTTTCCCGAAAAACAACAACGGCCGCGACGTAATGATAGATGCCCCGGCCGAAATTGACCCGGCTCAATTGGAAGAATTGCACCTGGCGTTGCGTCTCTGATGAAATCGCGGGCTTTGCCACCGGCATTTTTTTAATACCTTTAAGAGGTACGGCAGGGTTATGGGAAATCAACCGCAACATGTTCTGACCCGATTCCTGAAATGGCGGTATAAGCACATTTCTCACAAGACCTTTACCTACTTGATGAGTGTTGTGATCGGGTTTTTGGCAGGGCTGGCCTCGGTTACGCTTAAAAATGCCACCTACTTCATCGAATCGGCCCTTGACCACGGCGTCCTTTTCCTGAGCAACGAACTGTACTTTATTTTGCCCATCGTAGGGCTTACCCTGGTGTTCCTTTATGTGAAGTATGTCCATAGGGAGCGCCTTGATCACGCCATTTCTTCCATTTTACTGGCCCTCTCGCGCAAAAAAGGCATTATCCATCCCAAAAAAATCCTGACTCCCCTGGTTACTGCCCCGCTAACTGTCGGATTCGGAGGATCAGTAGGACTTTTGGGGCCGGCCGTGGCTACGGGCGCTGCCATCAGTTCCAATGTGTCGCGCCTGTTGCATATCAGCGCAAAAGATCGCACCCTGCTGATCGCATGCGCCTCGGCCGGGGCCATCGCTTCTGTGTTCCAGGCCCCGATAGCGGCCATTATCTTTGCCGTGGAGGTCTTTAGCCTCGACCTGACCATGCTCTCCATGCTACCCCTTTTGTTGGCTTCCATCTCCGGGGTGCTAACCTCCTATTTCTTTCTGGGGGAGGAATCCCTGTTTACCTTCGACCTGACCGACACCTTCGGGGTGCGTGACAGCTTATACTATGTTTTGCTAGGCATTGGCACAGCCATTGCCTCGGTGTACTTCACCCGCATGTATTTCGGGATCATGAAATTGTTCAAGCCGCTCCGCAGCCCGAAATATCGACTGCTTGTCGGGGGGCTGGCCATCGGCACTATGCTTTACTTCATCCCTCCCCTTTACGGGGAAGGCTTTGGTTTTATCAACAGCCTGTTGCACGGCGACCACCTGAAAGCACTGGGGTCTACTCCTTTTGATTCCTTCGTTTCAAATATCTGGGTGGTTATTGCCTTGCTCATCGGCATTACCCTATTCAAGGCTATTGCGATGACCACTACCTTTGCCGCCGGCGGTTCCGGGGGTATTTTCATCCCCACCATGGTCATGGGCAGCGCCCTGGGCAACGTATTGGCCAAGACCCTGAACAACCTGGGGCTGGGCATCGAAGTAAGCGAATCCAATTTTACCCTGATCGGCATGGCCGGCCTTATTGCAGGTGTAATTCAGGCTCCCCTTACCGCGATCTTCCTAATCGCCGAAATAACGGGTGGTTACGACTTGTTCGTCCCGCTTATGATTACCTCTTCCATGTCTTTTCTGATCACCCGCAGCTTGATAGACCATACCATTTACACCCGCGAACTGGCGCGCACCGGGGCCCTGATCACACACGACAAAGACCAGACCGTCCTTACCCTGATGCAACTCGACGACATCATCGAGACCAACTTCAAAGCCGTTCGTGCCGACATGAGCCTGGGCGAAATGCTCCACGATTCGGTGGCCAAATCAAAACGCAACATCTTCCCGGTTTTAGATGCGGAGGGTCGCCTGAAAGGCATTGTGCTTCTAGACGATATCCGTGAATTTATGTTTGATGTTAACGTTTACGACTCGCTAAAAGTCGCCTCTTTTATGCAAAACCCGCCCGAGCAGATATTCTACGGCACCGATAGCATGCAACGGGTCATGGAAAAATTCCAGAACAGCGGCGCCTGGAACCTGCCCGTCATCAAAGATGACCGGTATATCGGCTTTATCTCCAAGTCGAAGCTCCTCACGGCCTACCGCCGCAAACTGATCAACTTCACCCACTGACATGAAACGAGCGCTCCGCTATTTTGTACTCCTGATCGTTTTGGCCTCGCTGGGTTCGATTGTTTACGGGTTTACGGCGATAGACCAAAACGAGACCCTGGCCAACCAATGCATTGGCTTCGGGGTGGTGGGGCTGTTTCTGCTCGCCATGCCCCTCTTTCTGATCACGGAAAGCCGGGGCAAGAAATTTCAGGATTATATGCTCAATGAAGAAAATATCCGGAAAATGCAGGGAAAGGAAAGGAAGTCTTCTGAAAATCAATAATTTTAGGTAATTTCATAAGGCTCAAAGCGGAGGAGCCAAATTTTCTGCTACCTTCGCACCATATTTATTGACTTTTTATTTTTTTTTAAATGACTGGAACAGTTAAATTTTTCAATGAATCCAAAGGATACGGATTCATTACCAACGACGCCACAGGGAAGGACATTTTCGTCCATGTAACCGCACTGAACGGGTTGCAATTGAATCAAGGAGACAAAGTAGAATACCAGGAAACCGAAGGTCGCAAAGGAATGGTAGCTTCCGATGTGCACCTGCTCCGATAACATATTTTATTTTGAAGATGGCAGACACCGCACCCCTGAGGCGCGGTGTTTTTTTTTAGTTCAGGTTCCGTTTCTGGATAAAGAACCGTTTGAGCAACTCGGAGGCCTCTTCTTCCAGCACCCCTCCTTCGAACCGGGTTTTTGGGTGCAACTTGCCCCCCATGGCGGTAAACCCGCGCTGCGGGTCATAGGCTCCGAAGACCACCCGCGCCAGCTGGCTCCAGTACAGCGCCCCTGCACACATTTGGCAGGGCTCCAGGGTAATATACATGGTGCAGTCGGTCAGGTATTTGCCCCCCAGAAAATTGGAAGCCGCGGTTATGGCTTGCATTTCGGCATGTGCAGTAACGTCATTAAGCCGCTCGGTGAGGTTGTGCGCCCGGGCGATAATCCGGTCTTGCACGGTTATGATCGCCCCAATGGGCACTTCCCCTTTCTCATACGCAGCTTCGGCCTCCTGCAGGGCCTTTTGCATGAAATACCGGTCGTCTAACTTGAATTCCATGCCCCAAAAATACAATTTCTGGCAGTGAGGCGGCGCCTGCTGAAATGAGTATTTGCCGTACATTTACCCAGCCGATGAACCTGCTCCAGCAAATAAACGATCCGGCAGATTTGCGAAAACTGCCCGAAAACCGGCTCCCTGAGCTGGCCCAAGAACTACGCGATAGCATTATCGAGGTGGTTTCGGCCAAAGAAGGGCATCTGGGGGCAAGCCTGGGGGTGGTTGAACTCACCCTGGCCCTGCACTATGTATACCAAACTCCCGAAGACCGGCTTATCTGGGATGTGGGCCACCAGGCCTACGGCCATAAGATCCTCACAGGTAGGCGCGATTCTTTTTCCAC
>JBNKGM010000024.1:0-41236 GCA_050289825.1 Robiginitalea sp. | reverse complement strand
CTGATGATCCACGACATCGATATTATCTTGAGCGTGGTGAAATCGGAGGTACGCGACATACAGGCCAGCGGGGTTTCGGTCATAAGCCGGTCGCCCGACATCGCCAACGCCCGCATTGCTTTTGAGAACGGTTGCGTGGCCAATTTGACCGCGAGCCGCATCTCCCTTAAGAATATGCGCAAATCGCGCTTCTTCCAGCGCGACGCCTATATCTCGGTCGATTTTTTGGAACGCAAAGTAGAAGTGGTTCGCATGAAGGACGCCCCGGCCCAGCCCGAACCCTTTGATATGATTTTGCAAAACGCCGAAGGGGTGAAAAAGCAGATCTACTTCGAAAACCCGGAAATCCACAGCAACAATGCCATACTCGACGAACTCGAGCAGTTTGCCGGGGCCATTGAATCGGGCCACGAGCCCCCGGTTACACTAGCCCAGGGGGCAAAGGCGCTCGACGTGGCCTTACGCATTATCGAGGCCTTTGAGGCAAACCCCGGTCCATCGCAACGCTAATACACCAAATACCCCAGACATGAAAAATATCGCAGTAATCGGCGCCGGCACCATGGGCAACGGCATTGCCCACGTTTTTGCCCAGCACGGCTTTAAGGTCGTTTTAATCGATGTTTCCCAGGAGCGGCTCGGCAGTGCCCTGGCCACCATTGAAAAGAACCTGGAGCGCATGGTATCGCGAGACCTGCTCCAGGCCGCACAGGTAGCGCAAACCCTGGCGAATATTACCCCGCTTACTTCCCTGGAAAAAGGGGTAAGCCAGGCCGACCTGGTGGTAGAAGCAGCCACCGAGAATGCGGCGCTCAAAAAACAGATTTTCCGTGACCTGGACCAGCACGCCCCGGCCGGGGCGATTTTGGCAACCAACACCTCTTCGATTTCAATTACAGAGATCGCCGCCGTTACCCAGCGCCCGGCACAGGTTATTGGCATGCACTTCATGAACCCGGTACCGGTAATGAAACTCGTGGAGGTCATTCGGGGCTACAGCACCAGCGACGCAGTGACCAAAAAAGTTCTGGAGGTCTCTGAAAAACTTGGAAAAACCCCCACTGAGGTAAACGACTACCCGGGCTTTGTGGCCAACCGCATCCTCATGCCCATGATCAACGAGGCTATTGAAACGCTTTACCACGGGGTGGCCGGAGTGGCCGAAATCGACACGGTAATGAAACTCGGCATGGGTCACCCGATGGGACCCCTGCAATTGGCTGACTTCATCGGGCTCGACGTTTGCCTTTCCATCCTGGAAGTCATGTACGCGGGCTTCCGCGCCCCTAAATACGCCCCATGTCCCCTGCTGGTAAAGATGGTAACAGCCGGAAAGCTGGGGGTCAAGTCGGGGGAAGGGTTTTACGACTATGCCCAGTCGCGGAAAGCTGAACACGTCTCAGCCCAGTTTGCCTGAACCCTTCTCGATCTGATAAACCCGATTGCATGGGAATTGCCGAAAACCTGAAAGCCATTCGCGAAAGCCTTCCCGAAGGGGTGCAGCTCGTGGCGGTATCCAAAACGAAAAGCCAGGCCGATATCCTGGAGGCCTACCAGGCCGGGCAGCGCGATTTCGGGGAGAATAAGGTGCAGGAACTGGCTGCCAAGGCCAAGGCCCTGCCCTCAGACATCCGCTGGCATATGATCGGCCATTTGCAGCGCAACAAGGTGAAGTTCATCGCCGGGTTCGTTCACCTGATCCACGGCGTCGACAGCCTGCGCCTGCTCGAAGAGATCAACCGCCGGGCGGAACAGGAAGGCCGGGTAATCGACTGCCTGCTGCAGGTGCATATTGCCGAGGAATCGACCAAATTCGGCTTCAATGCCGAAGAACTGGAAGCCCTGCTGGCCGGTGGGCAACTGCCCAACCTGCCCCATGTGCGCATCAGGGGCCTTATGGGCATGGCAACCTTTACAGACGACGCGGTGCAGGTGAGGCGTGAATTCCGCAGCCTGAAGGGGCTCTTCGATCGCCTGTTGGCCTCCGACCCGCATGCCGACATCCTCTCCATGGGCATGAGCGGGGATTTCGAGCTGGCCGTGGAGGAAGGCAGCACGCTCGTACGAATAGGAAGTAGTATCTTTGGAACGAGGCCCTGAAAGCCCGGCCGGCAGTATTGCATATGTATTCCGTTATCGACATCGAGACCACAGGAGGCGCCTACAACGAGGAAGGCATTACCGAGATTGCCATCCACCGCTATGACGGGTTTCAGGTGGTCGACTCCTTTATAAGCCTGATCAATCCGGAACGGGCCATTCAACCCTACGTTCAGAAACTGACGGGGATAAACGACCAAATGGTGCGCACGGCGCCCAAATTTTACCAGGTGGCCAAGCGCATCGTGGAAATTACGGAGGGCAGCGTACTGGTGGCCCACAACGCCCCGTTCGACTACCGGATTTTGCGCACCGAATTCAGGCGGCTGGGCTACGACTTCCAGCGGAAGACCCTGTGCACGGTCGATCTGTCGCAACGCCTCATCCCCGAGGCCGAATCGCACAGCCTGGGCAAACTGGCGCGTGCCCTGGGCATTCCTATGAGCGACCGACACCGCGCCAACGGTGATGCCCTGGCAACCCTCAAGCTTTTTCAGGTGCTGCTAGACCGCGATACGGAGAAAAGCATTGTAGGCGAAATCGTGCGGGCCGAAGCCCACGGAGAATTGTCTGGACGGCAGCTGGAACTGGTTGAATCGGTTCCATCTGAAACAGGCGTCTATTACCTCTACAACAAAGAAGGGGAAATGCTTTACCTGAATGCGGCCCCCGACATGAAAAAGGAGGTGAACCGCCATTTTACGGGAGAAGGCGCCCATTCGCGCGCCTTGCGGAAGAATACGCGCGAGGTGCGGTTTGAACGCACCGGGAGTTTGCTGATGGCCCTGCTGAAGGCGCATGCCGAAAACCGGAGCAACCGTCCGGCCTACCGGGTCAAGATACAAAAGGCCCCGGAAGCCCCGAAGGGCTACCTGCTCATTAACGGCACCTCCTTTGAACTGAAGGCGACCAACCTGCTGCTGGTAGACCGCGGACGGACCACCGGGGAACACTCGGCCCTGTGGTTGCGCGAAGGCCGGCTCAGGGGGGTGGGTTACTTTACCCTGAACCACCAGATCCACCACGAACACATCCTGGAAACCCTGCTGACTCCCCTGCAGGATACCGAAGGAAGCCTGAGGGTGCTGGCGGGCTACCTGGCGCAGAAGAAAATACAGAAGGTCCTGGAACTCAATCCGCAGCCGTGAAAGAGCAACCCGGGCAAAGCAGGTGGAAGGCCAAGCTTCATGAGATAATCTACGAGGCCGATACCCCCATGGGCAAATGGTTCGACATTATCCTGCTCATGGTTATCATTTTGAGCGTGGTGCTGGTTATGCTCGAAAGCGTAAAGGAGTTCGACGCCCGGTACCACGCTACCCTGCTAACCCTGGAATGGGTGATTACCTTGTTCTTTACGGTGGAGTATATCGCCCGCATTATCTGCATCCGTAAGCCTGCCCATTATATTTTCAGTTTTTACGGCATTATTGATTTTCTGGCCACCATTCCCCTCTACCTTTCCTACCTGGTGGCAGGTTCACAGGTCTTGCTGGCCGTAAGGGCGCTGCGGCTGCTGCGGGTCTTCCGGATCCTTAAGCTCGTACAATTCATCGGGGAGGCCTCCCAACTCCGGCAGGCTTTACGGGCAAGCCGTACCAAGATTGCCGTGTTTATCTATGCGGTGCTTATTTTATCAGTAATTCTCGGGACGGTGATGTACCTGATCGAAAGCGACGCGTCGGGTTTTACCAGCATCCCCCGCAGCATTTACTGGACCATCGTTACCCTGACCACCGTGGGGTACGGCGACATCGCCCCGCAAACCACCGTCGGGCAGCTTATCGCCACCATGGTCATGATTCTGGGGTATGGCATTATCGCCGTCCCGACCGGTATTGTCACGGTCGAATTTGCCCGTCAGGGCGGTAAAAAAGAAAACGGCCAGGCCCCGGCCGTATCACTCAACACCCAGGCCTGCCATACCTGCGGGGCCGAAGGGCACCACGATGGCGCCGGGTATTGCTACAACTGCGGATCGGCCCTCGACTGAGATGAAGAAAAAGCTGTTGCTGACCATATGCGGCCCAACCGGCATCGGGAAAACCGCCTGGGCTATTCGCCTGGCCCGGTATTACCGAACCGAGATTGTCTCGGCCGATTCGCGCCAGTTCTACGCCGAAATGAAAATTGGGACGGCCATGCCCAGCGCGGTCGAGCTGCAGCAGGTGAAACACCATTTGATCGGGCACCGTTCCATCCAGGACGATTATTCGGTAGGCGCCTTCAGGGAAGATACCCTGGCTTTGCTCAAACACTTGTACCAGAAATACGACCTGCTTATCCTGGTTGGGGGCAGCGGTATGTACCTGGACGCGGTTACCCAGGGGCTCGACTACTTTCCCGATGTAAGGCCGGGAGTGCGCGAGGAGCTCACGGCCCTCTTTCAAAAGGAGGGCCTGCAACCCCTGCAACACCTTTTAGCCGAACACGACCCCGCCTATTACCGCGAAGCTGACCTGCAGAACCCGCACCGGGTCATACGTGCCCTGGAGGTCTGCCTGAGCAGCGGTAAACCGTACAGTTCGTTCAGGGGCAACCAACACCCCCCCGATTTTTTCACACACCTACCCCTGGGTATAACCGGCCCCCGCGAGCTGGTATACCAACGCATCGAAGCCCGGGTAGACCAGATGATGCAGGAAGGGCTTTTGGAAGAGGCCCGCAACCTCTACCCCTACAGGCACCTCAATGCCCTGCAGACGGTCGGATACCAGGAATTATTCAGGTACCTTGACGGGGAAATCGACCTGGAAACGGCCGTGTCGGAGATCAAGAAAAATACGCGCCGCTTCGCCAAAAGGCAGGGCACCTGGTTTCGCCGGAACCCCGACATACATTGGATTGATTACGACGCCCCCCTGCAAGAGGTTACCGATTATCTCGATGCACGTATCAACGAACTGAGACATGGAAGCAGCTAAGCCTGGCATTTATTTTGTAATGGGGGTGTCTGCCAGCGGCAAAACCACCTTGGGCAAAGCCCTGGCAGCGGCCCTGGGGCTCGACTTTTTTGATGGGGACGACTACCACCTGCCCGAGAATATCGCCAAAATGTCTGCCGGGCAACCCCTGAACGACCGCGACCGCAAAGGGTGGTTAAAAGGGTTAAATGCCTTGGCCAGGGAACACCTGCAAAATGGTGCGGTTATCGGTTGCTCGGCCCTGAAGGAGCAATACCGGGAATGGCTTTCGGAAGGTCTGGCCGGGTCTGTGACCTGGGTGGTGCTTACGGGAAGTTTTGAACAGATCAGGGAGCGGATCGAAAACCGCAAAGGCCACTTTATGCCTTCTGCCCTTTTGCGCTCCCAATTCGACACGCTGGAACTTCCGACCTATGGCATACACCTGCCGGTAACCCTTTCGGTGGCAGAAATGCTGGAGCAGATCAGGCAAGCCGGGGACGGCCAACCACTGCGATAAGGGGCCTAGGCCTTTTCGGAATCGGTTTTCACCACCAGCCTGAATCCTTCCCCGTGGATGTTCAGGATTTCGACGCTATCGTCCTTTTTCAGGTATTTCCGCAGCTTGGCAATATAAACATCCATACTGCGCGAGGTGAAGTAGTTGTCGTCGCGCCAGATCTTGGTCAGGGCCAGCTCCCGGGGCATCAGGTCGTTCTGATGCAGAGCCAGCAACCGGAGCAATTCATTTTCCTTGGGCGAGAGTTTGATGGCTTCTTCGTCTTTATAACGCAGGAAGCGCAGCTTGGAATTCAGGTGGAAACCACCGAATTCAAACTCGTGCTGTTTGCTGTCTACCAGGTTGCCCGTCGACTTGCGCTGGAGGATGGCCCGGAGCTTCATCAACAACACTTCTGAATCAAAGGGTTTGTTCAGGTAGTCGTCGGCCCCTGCCTTGTACCCTTTCAACACATCTTCCTTCATGGTTTTGGCGGTAAGGAAAATGATGGGGATGTGCTCGTTCTTTTCGCGAATCTCCTTGGCCAGAGTAAAGCCGTCTTTATAAGGCATCATCACATCGAGGATACACACGTCAAAGGGTTCCCGCTTGAACTTTTCAAAACCTTCCATCCCGTTTTTGGCCAGGGTAACTTCAAAATCGTTCATCGAAAGGTAATCCTTCAGAACGATGCCAAAGTTGGGATCGTCTTCTACCAGTAAAATTCGCTTATTTTCTGTTTCCATATCTTTTTTATATTAAGGGCAGCTTGATAAAAAAGGTGCTTCCCTTTCCCTTTTCGCTTTCGGCATATACCTCGCCCTGGTGGTCTTCCACGATTCGTTTTACGTAGGCCAGGCCCAGCCCGTGCCCTTTTACATTGTGTATGTCACCGGTGTGTTCCCGGTAAAATTTTTCGAATATCCGCTTGAGCACGACCTTCGACATTCCTGCACCCTGGTCCTGGATACGCACCACAATCGTGTTTTTCACTACTTCGGTGAACACGTCTATTTTGGGTGCCTCTGGCGAATATTTGATCGCGTTGTCAAGAATATTCACGATCACATTGCCAAAGTGCACGTCGTTGGCCAGCACCTGCGAACGCTCGGCCTGGAGGTGGGTTTTAACATACCCTCCCCGATCCATCACGATTAGCTGTACATGGTTGATCGCATTGCGGATCACCTCGTGCAGGTCAAGGCGTTCCTTATTGATGTCGAGCTGGTTCTTTTCCAGCTTGGATATACGCAATACATTCTCTACCTGGGCGTGCATTCGCTTGTTCTCTTCCCGGATCATCTCCAGGTAGCGCCCTATTTTCTCACGGTCGTCGAGCACTTTCGGATTCTTGATGGCCTCTACCGCCAGGTTAATGGTGGCGATGGGCGTCTTGAATTCGTGCGTCATATTGTTGATGAAATCGGATTTGATTTCCGATATCTGTTTCTGCCTGATCAGCTGATAAATGGCACTGGCATAAGCCGCCATGATAATCAGTGTAAAGAGCAACGAGAGGGCAGCCATGCCGATTATAGAGCTGAAAATGAATTTCTGCTGCTTGGGAAAGGCCACCTGCAGGTCGTAATCGGTATTCCCTTCGATATCCCTGAAAAGAGGGGCATTGAAATTCCCCTCCTCATCGAATTTGAACTTGGCCGACCGAATGCGGGTGGGCAGGCCCCGGCTCGAAACCCCGTATTCGTAGTCGAGTTTGAGGTTGTGGTCTGCCAATTCGCGCTGGAGCAGCATTTCTATCTCGGCCTTGCTAACCCGTTCGTGTATGGGTATTTTCTCCGCGAATTCCCGGTAGACGTCTTCGAAGGCGAGCTTTTCCATTCTGGGAATACCGCCAATTTCCTCCAGGCGAACAATTGGGTTCAGGCGGTACGATTTGCCGTCAAGGCCGAATTCTTCCCGGAAGACGGTTTTGGTGCGACGGCTCGTATAGCTCTTTACCGTGGTAGTGTCTGTACTGTTTCCGCTGTCAAAGAACGTGGAGGCAATGTTGTAATCTTCCTCCAGAATACCGTGCTGATATAAGGTCACCTCATTGGAATTGAGGTCTTTGTCCAAAAAAAAGAAATTACTCAAGTGGGCGCTCTTGAACCCTCCGATGCTGTCGCGCAATTCCAGAAAGCGATCAGAGTAGTCTTTGATTTCGCGTTCCTCGATCTTGTCGGTTACCTTGCTGAGTA
The DNA here is from genome assembly GCA_050289825.1 of Robiginitalea sp. GTDB lineage: Bacteria > Bacteroidota > Bacteroidia > Flavobacteriales > Flavobacteriaceae > Robiginitalea. Next base: position 33,536 of record JBNKGM010000024.1, on the reverse strand, counting down.
CCCCGGTAACCACATTCGAAAATTGCTCTTCCCTGTCCTCTACCGAACTCTTGATCCAGTAAAGCTGAACTGCTATGATTCCGACCAGCGAAAGACTCATCAGAATGACGAGCAGCACAAATAATCTCCTATTCATCAGTAGGGTAAAATTAAAACTTTAACATTTAGGCCAAGGGGGGTTTAACCAAATGTTAACAGTCGGATGTGACATTAGAGGCTGCGAGCCCCAGCAGCCGTTGGTGGATTTTCCGTACCTGAGCACGAGCCGATTGGCGTCGGGTATTGTCGACCAAGAAATCGGCCAAAGGTATTTTACGGGCATCGTCCCATTGGTTGCTCATCCGAGCCCGCACCTCCCCTTCAGAAATCCCGTCGCGCTTCATTACCCGTTTGAGGCGCACCGGCTCAGGAGCGGTCACTAATACCATCTGGTCCAGTTGCCGGTATCCGCCATTCTCAAACAGGATGGCAGCCTCCTGCACCACATAGGGCGACTCTTGCTTTTCAGACCATTCCTGAAAATCTAGCCGCACCTCAGGGTGCACCAGGGCATTTAGAGCAGACAGGAGGTCTGGGTTTGCAAAAACCTGCGTTGCCACATAGGGGCGGTTAAGCTTGTTGTCGTTATACGCCAGGGGGCCGAGGAGGGCTTCGATCTGCCGGCGCAACGATGCTTTTTGTTCCATCAGGGCCTTTGCGCGGCTGTCGGAATTGTACACCGGCACCCCCAGTTCCTGAAAGTAGCCGGCCACCGTACTCTTGCCACTGCCAATGCCCCCGGTAAGCCCCACGCGCATCATTCCTTCCTGACTATGAATTCCACGGAATTTTCAAGCAGCATGGCCTCGTTCACCCGGTCGGGTTGCTGGGTAAGCCGGAGGTCGAGCCTTCCCGTTTCGGGGTCAGGAGCCGTAAAATCGGCTTCTATCCTGAAATCGTCCGGCCCCAGGGCCTTCAGGCTTTCAATCCGGCCCCGGCACAGTACCCCTACCGTGGGCGGAAAGGTCCTGATTTCAAAGTCTTCGGGAAGGTTTACAATGCTGATGGGAACATCCACAACCGTTTCCGAAAAACGGAAGACCTTGGCCGAAACCTGTACCTGTTCGACTGAAAACCGGGTATTTGGCATACGCGTTGCCGCTTCGAGGGCGAGGCTGCGCGAGAAGCTTTCGTGCACCTCGCCCAGGCGGAGGGGCTTTGTGCGCAAACGCGTTATGGTGTCAATCTCTTCCGGGGGGCCAAGCAGGTGAATTTTGGCTGGCTCTACAGTCAGGGTGCCATCAAGCATGTAGTTCTGAGCCAGGGAAAGGGCCACATCGGGCAAAACGGGAACGGTTTTGGAGTGCAGCTGCTGCAGGTCAACGAACAGCGTGTCGGGTGGCATATCAAGCAACCCCACCCCGGCGTCGAGCTGGGCCTCCACTTGTCTCCGGTACGCTTCCGGACGCAGGAAATAACGACCTCTTGCACGCCTGATTTCCGATAGGTTCACGTGGATTTGACCGGAACTAACCTGATACCGCAACAGATGGAACCCATTGGTCCGAACGCGCAGGAGCAGGTGCTCGGGCGGGGGGCTTGCCATTATGAGGCTGTCGGGGGCCTGTTCATATTTCAGATCAAACAATACAGGCTGGGTATAGGTCTCCGAAAGGCGGCTGATCATCCAGGCCAGGAAAGAAAGAAGCAAAAACAGGAGGAAATCGCGAACGCGGGTGCTTCTGAATCTCGAATTGAATGGCTTGTTCAAAGCTCAGCTTTTAAAGAATAAGCCCGGAAAAAGTTCCTCCGGCTTCCTGTTACTAAAGGTAAGCAAGCCGGTGGATTTTAAAAAACCAAAGCCGTACCCGAAAAACTGGACCAGCACCGATGCCGGCACCAGGGCTCCTACTCGTGCACTACGGGTAAGCAGGGTTGCCATCAGGCCCAGCAACAGCAGGTAGCCCCCGTAAAGGGCCAGGGGCAACCAGGCCCAGGCACTACGCCAGTAAGCGGGCAGGAAAAGCCCGGCCAGCAGCCCCAGGCAAAACAGGGTCGGGAACCAGTAGGTAAGCCGGGCCGAGCCTGGGTGCCAGCGGTTCAGGATGGGGCGCGTAAGGCCGAATTTGTTGACCTGCCGATAGAAAGAACGGAAATTGATCCGGCGCTTGTGGAAAACGATGGCCTCTGGTATGTACCGGATTTGGTATCCCATTTTCTTTAGCCGCAGGCTCAGATCGGGGTCTTCCCCAGGGTGAATGCGCCCAAAGCCGCCGCTTGCCACATAGGCTTCTTTTGACAGGCCCATGTTGAAGCTGCGCGGTTGAAAATTTTGCTGCTGCCCGGCCGAACCCCTGAGCCCGCCCGTAGTAAGGGGGGAAGTCAAGCTGAAGCTGATGGCCTTCTGAAGGGCGTTGAAGGAAGGATGGGCCGCGTCGCGCCCGCCGAAACAATCGGCGTAGGTAGCCTCCAGCTGCTGGTGTACCGTGCGCAGGTACTCCGGGGGGAGGATGCAGTCTGAATCGACCAGGATAATATAATTCCCGGTTGCCTTCCCCATACCGTAATTGCGGGAATCGCCAGGCCCCGTGTTGGGTTTCTGCCAATAGCTGAGGGTGAGCCTGTCGCGAAAGTCGGCGACCACCCCGGCCGAGTCGCGCTGGGAGCCATCTTCGACCACCACCATCTCAAAGGGATGGCCGTACTGTTGTGCCGCCGCGCTTTCCAGAAGTTCGCGGAGCTCTTCAGGGCGGTTGTACACCGGTACTACGATGGAAAAGTGCAGTTGCATTCGGGTTTAAAAAAAACCCCCCGCCCGGGGGCGGGTGGCCTGCAGGGTCAGCGCCCCGATTATTTGGTAAACTGCTCGATCACCTCCTGGCTTACCCCCGTATTGGAGAAGCCGCCGTCGTGAAAGAGGTTTTGCATGGTCACTTTGCGAGTGAGGTCTGAAAAAAGTGAGACCGTGTAGTCTGCGCAGTCCTGGGCAGTGGCATTGCCCAGGGGCGACATTTTCTCGGCATAGCGGATAAAGCCGTCAAAACCTTTTACACCCTGCCCGGCCGTGGTTGGCGTGGGCGATTGGGAAATGGTATTGACCCGCACTTTTTTCTCTTTGCCGAAGAAATACCCAAAGCTCCGGGCCACCGATTCCAGGTAGGCCTTGTTGTCGGCCATGTCGTTGTAATCGGGGAAGGTGCGCTGGGCAGCCATATAAGTCAGGGCTACGATACTGCCCCACTCATTCATGGCATCGGCCTTGTAGAGCGCCTGCATCACCTTGTGGAACGAGAGTGCGGAAACATCCCATCCCTTGGCGGTCCAGTCGTAATTCTCGTCGGTGTACTTCTTGCCCTTGCGGACATTTACGGACATGCCTATGGAATGCAGCACAAAATCGAGCTTGCCCCCCAAAATTTCGACAGACTGGCTCACCAGGGCCTCCAGATCGGCCTCGCTGGTGGCATCGGCCGGAATAATCTGGGAGCCGGTTGCCTCGGCCAGTTTGTTGATCTGCCCCATTCGCATGGCGATGGGGGCATTGGTGAGCACAAAGGTGCCGCCTTCCTGATGCACGCGTTCCGCCGTTTTCCAGGCGATGGAGTTTTCGTCCAGGGCGCCGAAGATAATACCTCGTTTGCCCTTCAGTAAATTATATGCCATTGAAGTTCGCTTTGGTTAGCTGGTGTCAAAGATATTTAAAAATGGTGAACCGACTACCCGAATCCGGGATTAAGGCAAGGCCTGCCATGCCGCCGGCATGGGTTTAGTTCAGCAGCTCGCGGGCGTGGGTCAGGGCTGCATCTGAAGCCTCGTTGCCACCCAGCATCTGGGCCAGCTCCCGTATGCGTTCTTCTTGTGAGAGCAATTTCATGCAGGTCGTGGTTTTCTGGCCCGAAAACTCCTTGTACACCTTGAACTGCCGCTGCCCCTTGGAGGCAACCGTAGGCAGATGGGTGATGGCAAAGACCTGCATATGCCGGCTCATGCCGAGCATAATGTCGCCCATCCGGTTTGAGATTTCCCCCGATACGCCCGTGTCGATTTCGTCGAACATCATGGTCGGCAAGGCCTCGTAAGAAGCCAGCAGGGCTTTGGTCACCAGCATAATGCGCGAGAGTTCGCCCCCCGAAGCCGTTTTCTTGAGCAAGCCGTAGGAGCCCCCTTTGTTGGCGGTAAAAAGCAGCTCAAGGGTGTCTTTCCCACTGGGGGCAAAGTCTGTTTTGGGATGCAGGTTCCAGCGAAACGAGGCGTGGGGCATGCCCAGCTTGGCGAGTTCTTCCTGCAACCGGCTGGTGAAATCGGGCAGTACGGCGGCACGGCGTTCGCGCAGTCGGGTGGCAAGGCCTTCAAGTTCTGTTGTTAATTCGTCTTCCCGGGCCTCCAGGCGGGCGATTTCCCCGTCAAGGCCTGCCGTGTCGCTAACCTGCCGGTCGAGCCGGTCGCGGATCTCGAGCAACTCTTCTACCGTCGCTGCCCCGTGTTTGCGCTGCAGGTCGTACAGCTGCTGCAGCTGTGCGTCTACCAGTTCGAGCTGCTCGGGGTCGATTTCCTGCTCGGATGCCCACTCCCCGATTTCCTGGGCCATGTCGTCGGCCTCGATATACAGGGACTGTACGCGCTGGTGCAGGGCCTCAAAGCGCGGGCCAAAGGCGGCAAGGCGAGCCGTGAGCTGCCTGAGCTGGCCCTGCAGGGCCAGCAGGCCGTATGTTTCTTCCTGGCACAACTGCTCGGCCTGCCCCAGCAATTCGATGATTTGCCCGGCATGGCTCAGCTCGGCATGGCGGGTTTCCAGGTCTTGCAGCATGCCTGGTTTCAGGTTGGCCTTCTGAAGTTCGTCCAGTAAAAATTCGTTGTAGTCGTGCTCGCGGAAGGCGGCCTCCCGTCGCGTGCGCAGCTGCCCAAGGTCTTTGCGAACACGGGTATAGGCCTCGCGCAGCCCCCTGTATTGCTCCAGCAAGGGGGTGTTTCCCGCCAGGGCGTCAACCACTCGAATCTGGAAATCGTGTTCGGTAAGCTCCAGGGTCTGGTGCTGGGAATGCACATCTATAAGACGTGCGCCCAGCTTCGACAGCACTTCCAGGGTAACCGGGGAATCGTTTACAAAGGCGCGCGATTTGCCGTTCGGGCGAATTTCGCGCCTGAGCACGGTCTGGGGGTCGTAGTCGAGGTCTTCTTCGGCGAACAAGGCCTCCAGGTTCGGGTAGGCACCGATCTGGAACTCGGCCTCAACCACGCATTTCTGCTCGCTGTCGCGCAGGGCCGTGCGGTCGGCGCGGCTCCCCAAAACCAGCCCCAGACCTTCGAGCAAAATCGATTTTCCCGCCCCGGTTTCGCCGGTTATGGTAGTAAACCCTTGCGAAAAGGCGACCTGCAGGTCGTCGATTAGGGCGTAGTTCTTTATGGAAAGGTGGGTGAGCACGAAAAGCGTTCTTTACGTGAGGTAAAGATACACGAATAGACTGTAATCTGTTGCGCTCAGTAGGTAATTTGGTTCCAGGTGCTGGCGTAAAAAGGAGCCACCTTGTTCAGGGTTTCCTTGAGCTGCACCAGGTCGATATCGGGGCCGTCAGAAAAGATATTCTGGATTTCCTCGGCCTTGGCGTCAAAAAAGGTTTGCAGCAGGAAGGCCCCCGGCCGGCGCTGGTTCAGCGTCTCAAACAGGCGCAGCGACCCGGCGATAATCTGCTTGCCGGTGCTGTTGTTGTCGCCCAGAATATCGAGGCCCTTGCGGTGGTAGTTGTACAGCGCAATGCGGTATTCGCGGAAGGTGTTCGACAGCAGGTTGTCGACCAGCTGAAAACGGGTGCGGTTGTCGGCAGCCGTCTGCCCCCACCCCAGCAGGTTGCCCCCCTGGGCCTGGGTAACGATGGCCTGCGCCTTTTTGAAGTATTCAGTACCCCCTTCGAGCTGAAAGGTATCGGCGTCGAGGCCGAGCATGATGTACACATAATACGATACAACGCCAACCAGGTTAGAGCTGAAGACATTTTCGTTGAACACCAGGGGCTGGAATTCGATGTATTCGAAATTGAACTGATCGTCTTTGTAGTTGAACACCGGCGTTTCGTACGAGGTATTGAAAACAGGCCGGGACGACTGCAACTGGATGTTGGCTTCGAACCGCCCCGAGTCGTACCGGCTCACCGTAATGAACATGCGGCAGTTCAGGCGTTCGTGCTCCTTAAAGACCCGGTTGGTCCACTGGGTCTTGTTCACAAAGTCGGTCAGGGAACGCTCAAGGGTCTTGAAAATCTGCTGGTTGGTTTGCGATACTTGTTCGGAATTGACCGTAACCGTGCAGTTCAGCTCCTGGGCCGGGGCTGCAAACAGCCCAGCCACTAACAGCAATCCGGTCAGCACTCTAGTGTACAATCCGCTTGTGGATCTCATGGAGGATATCGCGGGCAACTTCCGCTTTGGTTTTTAACTCAAACGGAGTTATCTGAGAATTCTTGTCTATAAAGCTCACTTTATTGGTGTCGCCCCCAAAACCGGCCCCGGGCTCGCGAAGGGAATTCAGCACAATGGCGTCGAGGCCCTTGCGTTTGAGCTTGGCCAGGGCGTGCTCGCTTTCCTTCTCGGTCTCCAGGGCGAAACCAACCACATACTGGCCTTTCCTGCGCCTTGCCAGCGTCTCGATAATATCAGGGTTACGCACCAGTTCCAGCTTCATCTCCCCAGATTCTTTCTTGATCTTTTCAGGGGCTTCCTCGCGGGGGCGATAGTCTGCAACCGCAGCAGCGCCGATAAACACGTCGGCCCGGTCAAAGGCCTGTTCTGCCTTCTCGAGCATCTCCCGGGCCGTGGTAACCCGAATGCACGATACCTGCGGCTGGTCGATCTGCAGGTGGGTAGGTCCGGTTACAAGGGTTACTTCGGCGCCCTGCCGGGCGGCTTCCCGGGCCAGTTCAAAGCCCATTTTTCCGCTGGAATGGTTGCCGATGAACCGAACCGGGTCAATCGGTTCGTGAGTAGGGCCGGCCGTGATGAGCACCTTTTTCCCGGCCCAGGGGGCATGACGGAGCAAATACGCCTCCAGGTACGCCACAATTTCTTCAGGTTCGGCCATGCGCCCTTCCCCGTGCAGGCCGCTGGCCAATTCGCCCGTGCCGGCCGGGATCAGGTGGTGCCCATACCCCTGAAGCGTCTCAATGGCCTTTCGGGTAGACGGGTGGCTGTACATGTCGAGGTCCATGGCCGGGGCAAAAAACACCGGGCACTTGGCAGACATATAGCTGGCCAGCAAGAGGTTGTCGCAGGTACCTGAGGCCATCTTGGACAGCGTATTGGCCGTGGCCGGGGCAATCAGCATCAGGTCTGCCCACAGGCCCAGCTCTACGTGGTTGTTCCAGTCTATGGCCCCTTCTTCTTCGCGCACAAAATCGCGCAGCACCTCGTGTTTGGAAAGGGTGGCAAGGGTAAGGGGGGAAACAAAATGACCGGCGCTTTCGGTCATCACTATGCGGACCTCGGCGCCGGCTTTAATCAGTAAACGGGTAAGAAAGGTGGTCTTATACGCCGCAATACCCCCGGTAATGCCCAAAAGGATACGCCTCGCCGCCAACATTTTACTCGGTGTCTTTCTCGGTATTCCGGTAGTAAATCTTCTCTTCCAGCCATTCCTGTACGGCCAGGGCATGGGGTTTCGGCAATTTCTCGTAGAACTTGGAAACCTCGATCTGCTCCTTGTTTTCGAAAACCTCCTCGAGGCTGTCACTGTAGGTGGCGAATTCTTCCAGTTTTTCCATCAACTCCTTCTTGATCTCGGAATTGATCTGGATAGCCCGCTTGGCCGTGATGGAAATGGCCTCGTAGATGTTGCCGGTATTGGTGTCGAACTCATCACGGTTGATGGTTACCGTAGTTACCGCGGCTTTTGAATTTTTCAAATCGCTCATACTTATTTGGATATAATTGCTTCAAGGGCCTGGAAATTTTCCAGTTCCCGCTGAATTTCTTCGTATAAATCACGTGCATCGTCGGCATACTCCCCTTCGGCGTAATAGCGCATAAAGGCGTTGTAGGCTGCTACCGCATCCTGGAGCCGTTGCTTTTTCTTGGAAAAGGTACTGTTCTTCGCCAGGGTGGTAGACGATTCCAATTTCAGGTAAAAGGCCTCTTCCCGGAAGACAGATCCCGGATGGTCTGAAATAAAATTATCGAGGGCCGCGATGGCCGAAACGTTGTAATCGAGGGTGTAATATTTGCCCAGCTTTACAAACTGCTTGGCGATCTCGAAAGCCTTCTTCTCCTTCTTGGTAGTCAGTTCACGCGCCATGGCGTTGGCTTCTTCCAGGAATTCCGAATCGGGGTAGGCATTGATGAATTGTTGCAACTTGCCCAGCGCCTTGTCGGTATCGGTTTGATCGAGGGAATACCGGGGCGAGAGCAAATAGTAGCTTTTTGCGCCCCAAAAACCGGCCTCAACGGCCTTTTCGCTTTTTGGGTACGACTTAAGGAACCGTTCGAACTGGTACCCGGCAAAGTTGTAGTCGCCGATTTTGTAGTAGCTGTCGGCCAGAAAGTACATGACCCGCTCGCCCTGGGGTTTCCCGACAAACTTGGGGGCCACCTGCTCGAGCAGTCGGTTGGCCCGCTTGTAGTCGCCCTCGTTGTAAAGGCGTTCGGCCAATTCGTACTTTTTGGATGTGTCGGTATCTTTCAGCACTTTCTGGTACTCGCTGCACGAGACCAGCAGCAGGGCTGCCAGCAATACGACTCCCGACATGTTGGCTTTCAAAAACATTGGGCAAAAGTAGCGATAATCTGTGAGATAGAAAACGGTAATTTATGGCCGAAACGTACGCCCTTCCTGCAGATCCTGCGATTTTAGGCAAACTTTAACGCCTTCAGGCCTTCTCGGGGGCGCGTTGCTTCATACAGGCATCCAGGTCTCGGGAGAGTTGAGCACTGGCGCGAACAAGGGGCAGGCGCACCTGAGAACCGCATACTCCTTCGCGTGCCAGCAAGGCTTTTACCCCGGCCGGGTTTCCCTCCCGAAAGAGCAGTTCTACCAGGGGTTCCAGGTCTGAGGCCATTTTACAGGCCTCCCCTTCCCTTCCCGCCAGGGCGGCCTGTATTTGGGCCGTAAACCTTCCCGGAATGGCTTGCCCCAGCACCGAAATAACCCCAACCCCGCCCTTCAGGATGGTAGCAGTGGCCAGGGAATCGTCGCCTGAAATTACCATGAAGTTTTTGGGAACCAGGCCTATGAGCCGACCTATCTGTTCCATGTTACCGCTGGCTTCCTTTACCCCAAGTATATTCGGGCAATCGGCAGCGAGCCGCGCCACGGTTTCAGGCAGCATATTGCTGCCGGTTCGGGCAGGCACGTTGTAAACAAGGATCGGTAGGGGTGAGCGCTCAGCCAGGTAGCAAAAATGTTGGTAAATCCCTTCCTGGGTGGGTCGGTTGTAATAAGGCGAAACCGAGAGGATGGCCTGGTATGCCCCGAGGTTGCGGCTTTGCATCTCTTCGGCCACGGCCAGGGTATTGTTGCCGCCAATGCCCGCCACCAGGGGAAGCCGCCCGGCATTTTCCGCGGCCACCACCTCCAATATCCGGGTTTTCTCTTCCGAACTCAGGGTGGCGGTTTCGGCCGTGGTGCCTAGCACCACCAGGTAGTCTACACCCCCGGCAGTTACATGTTTCACCAGGCGCCGCAGCCCGTCGTAATCGACACGGGTATCTTCATGGAACGGGGTCACCAGGGCCACCCCGGTACCCCTAAGAAAATTGTTCATGCCCATTGTTTGAGTACCACAAGGTATTTCTTCATTTCTGATTTGAACAAGCTGAAATCGGCAGGTTCGCCCCCGAGAATCAGGTCGTTGTAGGCCGGATCGATCCCGGCAAAGCCGACGCGCATCTGCGCTTTCACATGGATGCTCATCAATTGCATCATCAGGTTTTCTTCGGCAAAATAATTGATCAGCAGGTCGTATTCGCGGCTCAGGAATTCCAGCACGTAGCTGTTTTCGATTTGTCCGTGCCAGCCGAGGTCCTTGTCTGAGAACACAGGGGTGGCATAAGGCGAATTTTTGTCATACGACCTCTTGTACCCTATTATTTTAACTGCGTTGGGCCTCAGAGAGAAGGCGTCTATCAATTCGTAGAACCGATCCGGGTTGTCGAACCGATCGAGATCAACGATAACCCCGACAGCCTGTATACCCTGCGAACGTCCAACGCTTTCGCGAGGTTGTTGCAGTTGTTGCCTGAGGTACTTAGCGCCTGATTTCTGTTTAAATTTCTCGGTAAGACCCTTTAAAATCATGTACCTTTGCCTTTGCGGCAAAAATAGGTAATATCCCTGCAATCGCTGTGCTAAGTTACGACGGATGCGAATTTTAAATTTCAAACTTTTTGTTGTATTTACAACAATCATAGGGGTCACGGCTTGCCGCCAGGCCCCACCCCGACTGCAACGCCTTGAGGCAGGTCAGATCCGGCTTGATCCGACCCTGGCCCCGGACGATTCCGTGGCAGCCTTCATCAAACCCTACCACGACCACGTAAACGAAGTGCTCGACACCCCCCTGGCCTATGCCCCTGCCGAGCTAAACAAAAAGGACGGGGACCTGAATTCTAGCCTGGGCAACCTGATGGCCGACATCGTGCTGGAGCAGGCCGATTCCCTCTCGCACAGGCAGACCGGAATAGGAGTCGATTTTACCCTGCTCAACTTTGGCGGAATACGCAGTATTATCTCTGCAGGTCCCGTTACGGAACGCACCTCGTACGAGGTTATGCCTTTTGAAAATACCATCTATCTGGTAAGCATGCGGGGCAAGGCCATTCGCGATCTGGTGAGCTTCCTGGTCGCAGACCGGACGGCCCACCCCATTGCAGGCATGCAGATAGTTTTGAATGCCGACGGGAGCCTGCAGTCGGTAAACATCGGGGGAGAGCCCTTCGACGAAGAACGCACCTACCTGGTGGCCACCTCCAACTACCTGGTAAGCGGCGGGAACGGCATGGAGTTTTTCAACCAGGCCACCGACGCCCGCGACACCGGATATCGCATTAGAAACGCCATGACCGATTTCTTCAGGCAGACCGATACGCTGCGGGCCACGGTCGACAACCGATTCATCAAGCTACCGCAATGAACAGACGCTCCTTTTTGCAACAGACAGCTGCCGGGAGTGCAGCCCTGGGCCTGGGCGGCATGGCACTGCAGGCTTGCTCCGGGAAACGCGAACGGCACATTACCATTCTGCATACCAACGATGTGCACAGCCACATAGATCCCTTCCCCGAAAGCCATGGAGCCTATCCGGGACTGGGCGGGGTGGCCCGACGGGCCGGACTGATTGAATCCATCCGGCGCGAGAACCCGAATACCCTCGTGCTCGACGCAGGCGACATCTTTCAGGGAACCCCCTATTTCAATTTTTACGGGGGCGAACTGGAATTCAGGCTGATGAGTAAAATGGGATATCAGGCAGCCACCCTGGGCAACCACGATTTCGACAACGGTTTGTCGGGCCTGCTGGCACAACTGCCCCATGCCGACTTTTCATTTCTTTCAGCCAATTACGACTTTAAAAACACGCTCTTGCACGGGCATGTAAAACCTTACGAGGTGTACGAACTCGACGGGGTGCGCATCGGGGTTTTCGGGTTGGGCATCGAGCTACAGGGGCTTGTGCTTCCTGAGTTATACGGAGAAACCGTTTACCTCAACCCCTACGAGATCGCCCTGGATACCACGCGAACCCTGCGGGAAACGGAAAAGTGCCAGTTGGTGATCTGCCTGTCTCACCTCGGTTACCGGTACAGCGAACCCGAGCGCGTAAGCGACCTGAGGCTGGCCGGGCAAACCGAGGGCATCGACCTGATTATCGGGGGGCATACCCACACTTTTATGGAGAAGGCCGAAGTACACCTTAACCGGATCGGGAAAGAGGTGGTTGTGAACCAGGTGGGCTGTTACGGCGTAAACCTGGGCCGGGTCGACTTTTACCTGCGACCCGACGGGCAAAACCAGGCCGAGGGGGTATACATCACGGTCTGATTTAAAGGGCCTATTACCAGTAAATCGGACCGCTTCCGAGGTATTTTTCGGCTATGGGTCCGTAATGCGACTTCAACTCGTCCAGGTTGTAGGTCTGGGTGCATTTCGTATATAAATCGTACCGGTTGAAATCGCGGATCCACTCCAGGTAACGGGCGTCGGCATCATTCAGCAAACGGCTGTAGCTGCCCCCGCTGTGCCAGGGGTAAAAGGAATGGTAGCGGATCATGACCATGCCGGCCTCGGGGATCTTGTTGCCTTTGTGGTGTCTTAATACCTGATAGAGGTATTCGTCGTGCCCCCAGGCCAGCTCCAGGGCGTCGAGCCCGCAGCCTTCTTTATATATCCCCAGCTCTGAATTGTAGCGCGGGTCTTGCATGTCGGGGTTCAGGGCGTTGAATTCAGGATACACGCAGGTGTCGGGCAGGGCGCAGCCCACCACAAAAACGTCACCCACCATCCCCCATTGTTCGGCCTGGCTGGTGCCGTCGGCATCGCATCCCCAAAGGAACATGGCCTTGCCCAGGTCGTGGATCAGCCCCACCAGCTGCATCCAGTCTGGCCGGTTATCGGCCCTGATGGCCTCGGCACTTTGAATCAGGTGCTGTACATTGGGCAGGTCCAGGTCAGGATCGCTTACATCGATCAGGCGGTTGAGCGACTCCATGGCCTCCCATAGCCCGAGCGGCTTGTCGAAGGTCAGGTATTTGCTATGCATGCGCTGCACGTACTCATAGGTTTGGTTGCGGCGCATTTTCCGGTAGTGTTCCCGAACCGCGGTTTTGACGTCGGGGGCTTCGTAATTGCGAAACGTTTTTTCCATATCAGACATTTCCAAGGATAAGGTATAAAAGAATCGTGAATGCCACAAGGAAGGCGCTAAAGGCCCGGGCATACCTCCAGGGCTGCAGGGCCACTTTCCGGGCATCTTCCATCACAAACCGGGATTTCGGCGGCCAAAAGACCGAAACGGCATGCATCAGGGCAATGTTCAGCACAAATTCTATGCCCCAAAGATGCACGAAATGAATGTCGGCCTGCAACACATAATTCATTAGCACGTAAAAGACAAAGCCGAACAACAGGCCGGCCAGGGCGCCCCGTGTCGATACCCTTGGAAACAGGAAACCGGCAGCTATGACGCTGGCTATGGGGATAAAAAAGATGCCGTTGAGCTGTTGCAGCAACTGGTAAAGCCCCTCAGGGGCATCGCCCACAAAAGGCGCCACGCCTATGGCAAAAACGGCCAGCAGGAATGACGACCATTTGCCGATACGCACCAGGCTCAGTTCGCTGGCCTCTTTGCGAATATAGCGCTTGTAAATGCCCAGGCTGAACACGGTGGCCGCGCTGTTCAGGGCGCTGTTGAAGGTCGTGAGCACGGCCCCCATCATCACGGCCACAAAAAAGCCCGTAAGCCATTTGGGCAGCACCATTTTAACCAACTGGGGATACACCCGGTCAGGGGTATCATAAAAAGTATCCCCGAAGTGGTAAAAGGCGATCAGGCCCGGAAGGACAATGACGATTGGGATCAGGATTTTTAACAGCCCCGTAAAAAGGAGGCCTTTCTGGGCCTCCTTGAGGCTGGCCGCCCCGAGCACCCGCTGGATGATAGACTGGTGCATGGCCCAGAAATAGACCTGGTTTACAACCAGCCCCGTAAATAACACTTCAAAGGGCAGGATGGCTTCCCGGGAGCCGGGCCCGACCCCGGCTTCCTGGCTGATGACATTAAACTTCCCCGGGCTGTTGCGAAAAACGGCCACCAGGCCCTCCCAGGGGTCGTTGTCGCCGATGCTCATCAGTGCCAGCACGGGCACGAGCAGCCCGGCAACGAGCAGGCCAAACCCGTTGATAGTGTCGGTATAGGCTACCATCTTGAGGCCCCCGAAAACGGCGTAAACAGCCCCCAGGGCCCCGACCCCGATTATGGAAAGCCACAGGCCCTCTTTCCGGCTGATCTGCAGCAGCTCTGAAATTCCAAAGATGTCTTCGAGGTTCAACGCCCCGGTGTACAGCACGATGGGGAGCAGGGTGGCCACGAAGGAGAGAATGAGCAGCAGGGCCACGATGGTGCGCACCAGGCCGCTAAAGCGCTTTTCCAGGAATTCGGGGATGGTGGTCAGCCCCATTTTCAGGTACCGGGGTACAAAATACAGGGCCGCCAGCACCAGGGCCAGGGCCGAGGTCACTTCCCAGGCCACGATAATGGCCCCGTTCTTGTAAGCCGACCCGTTGAGGCCCACCAGGTGTTCGGTGGAAATATTGGTAAGCAGCAGGGACCCCGCGATGACCACCCCGGTCAGCGACCGGCCCGCCAGGAAATAGCCGTCTTGCGAACGCAGGGAATCTTTGCGCAATTTCCAGGAGGCAAAGGCGGCCACAAAGCCCGTAAAAAGAAGGAAGGTGAACAATGCCATCGGCCTAATGTAAACATTACGACCGAATTATAAAGGCCTGCTAGCGCAACAGGTGGCCTGCCAGCTCTTCGAACTCCTGCTCCAGGGTTGCTTTTGGGAACGGCTTTCCCGCCCGGTCGTACCAGTACCCGGCGTTCCAGCGGTCGCCCTCAACCCGGTGCAGGTAGGCGTGTATCCAGCTGCCCGTGGCCCCGGGCATATCCTGGGCAAGCTCGTGGGCGGCCTCCCAGTCGTCTTTCCCGGCGTACCAGAGCGCCCGCAGCCCCGGTGGCCAACCCGCCGGGGGATGGGGGTCTGCAAAGGTCTGTCGAAAGGCCTGGAAATCTTTGGGTAAGGCCATGGGCTCCTTATTTTTGCAGCAGTTGCAGGAATTCCTGTTCCGAGATGATGGCAACGCCCAGGCTCTCGGCCTTGGTCCTTTTGCTGGGGCCCATATTGGCGCCGGCCACCACGTAGGTAGTCTTGGAGCTTACCGAGGAAGCCACCTTCCCCCCGTTGTCTTCAATCCGCTTCTTGAGCTCGTCCCGATCCAGGGTCTCAAAAACCCCTGACACCACAAAGGTCTGCCCGCTGAGCAGGTCGGTTTGCCCCTGCAACTGCTCCTCGCTAAGCGAAAATTGCAGCCCGTACGACCGCAGCCGCTCTACCAGTTCCCGTTTCACCGGATTGTTGAAAAAGGCCAGCACGCTTTCGGCGATACGCTCCCCGATTTCGTCGACGCGGGTAAGGTCTTCCAGGTCGGCTGCCATCAATGCATCGATTTGCTTGTAGGCCCGGGCCAGTTTTTTGGCCACGGTCTCCCCCACGTAGCGGATCCCCAGGGCAAAAAGCACCCGTTCAAATGGCACCTCCCTGGAAGCGGCAATGCCCTCGAGCAGGTTGGAAACCGACTTCTCGGCCATGCGTTCGAGCGGCAGCAGGTCTTCCTTTTTCAGGGCATACAGGTCGGCGTAATTGTGGATGAGCCCCTGTTGGTGCAGCAGTTCCACCGTTTCAGACCCCATGCCTTCGATGTCCATGGCCTTGCGCGAAATAAAGTGCTGGATGCGCCCCGAGATCTGGGGCGGGCAACCCGTGTCGTTCGGGCAGAAATGCTGGGCCTCCCCTTCGTTGCGCACCAGGGGGGTGCCGCATTCAGGGCAGTGGGTGATGTAGGGCGTGGGCACGCTGGCCGGGGGCCTCTTGCTCAGTTCCACCGCCGTGATCTTGGGGATTATTTCCCCCCCCTTCTCGACATAGACCCAATCGCCCTGGCGTATGTCTAACTTCTCGATCTGGTCTTTGTTGTGGAGTGAAGCCCGCTTGACCACCGTTCCGGCCAGCAACACAGGCTCCAGGTTTGCCACGGGGGTGATTGCCCCGGTACGCCCCACCTGGTAGCTGATATGCAGCAGTCGCGTCAGGGCCTGTTCAGACTGAAATTTATAGGCCATGGCCCAACGGGGCGACTTGGCCGTAAACCCGAGCTCGTCCTGTATGCGCAGGTCGTTTACCTTCACCACCACCCCGTCGGTTTCGTACGGCAGGCTGTGCCGGTGCTCGTCCCAGTATTCCAGGAAGGCCGTTACCTCTTCCAGGTTGCGGCACAGCCTGGCGGTATCGGGCACTTTGAAGCCCATCTCCCGCATGCGGGCCAGCATTTCGAACTGGGATGACACCCCGAGGTCTTTCCCCACCATGGCGTAGAGGAGGCAGTCAAGGGGGCGTTCGGCCACCTGGCTGCTGTCTTGCAGCTTCAGGCTGCCTGATGCCGTATTGCGGGGGTTCATATAAGGGTCTTCCCCGCTCTCGATCCGTTCCCGGTTCATGCGCTCAAAGCCCTTTATGGGCAGAATGATTTCGCCCCTCACGTCAAAGCGGGGCGGGTAGGTTCCCTTCAGGCGAAGCGGGATGGAACGGATGGTCTTAACGTTGGCGGTCACGTCGTCGCCCTGCACCCCGTCGCCCCGGGTCACGGCCCGAAGCAGGCTGCCGTTTTCATAGGTGAGGCTTATGGAAGCCCCGTCGTATTTCATTTCACAGGTGAAATCGACCTGCGAGCTGCCCATGAGCCGCTCGATGCGGCCCTCCCACTCCTGTAGTTCCTCGCGGGAATACGAGTTGTCAAGGGAGTACATGGGCGTATCGTGGGCCACCGTTTCGAATTTCTTGGTCACGGCGCCCCCCACCCGTTGGGAAGGGGAATTGGGGTCGAAAAATTCGGGATGCAGGCTTTCCAGCTGCTGCAGTTCCTTCATTTTCATGTCGAACTCGTAATCGCTGATCACGGGGGAGTCCAGTACGTAATACCGGTAATTGTGGTCTTCTAGTTCGGCCCGCAGGGTCTTGATCGTTTCTGCAACCTGGCTCATCGGCTCAATCGGTCTTTAGGGGTTGTTGCTTTGACGGGCGCGCACAAAGCGCGGTTTTCCAAAAATATCCTTTTTCACCTGAACTTCCTCCATCCCAGTTTCGGCAAGGAGGGCTTCCACCGCCGGCCCGAACCGTTCGTGTATTTCGACGTAAAGCCACCCGCCGGGCTTCAGGTGTATCGCGGCCAGCTGGGCCAGGCTCCGGTAAAACAGGAGCGGGTCGTCGTCGGGGGCAAACAGCGCCCCGGCCGGTTCGTGCTCGCGTACGTTAGGCCGCATTTCTGCGGCTTCGGCAAGGGGCACATAGGGGGGGTTGGAAACTATAAGGTCAAAAGGCCCGTCCAGCGGCCCCGGATGTTGCATATCGGCCTGGCTGAAGTGTATTTCCACCCCCTGGGCAGCGGCGTTGCGCCTGGCATATTCCAGGGCCTCCCCGGAACGGTCAAGGGCATATACTTTCGTCCCGGGCAGCTGCACAGCCAGGGCAACGGCAATACAGCCACTGCCGGTACCCACATCAAGCAGGCCTCCCCCATTGAACCCTGCTTTATGCGATTCCATAATCCAGCGCACCAGTTCTTCCGTCTCTGGCCGGGGGATGAGTACGCCAGGGCCCACCACGAGCTCCATTTCCATAAAATAAGCCTTCCCGGTAATGTATTGGAGGGGAACGTGCCGCTTCAGGGCAGCGAGGGCTTCAAACAAAGGCTGTTCGGCTTCACGGCTTACCATTTTATGGGGTTCCAGTCCCAGCACGAAACGAGGCAGGTCCAGGTAATGTTCCAGCAACTGGTAAAAGATCTGCTCGGTTTCTTCAGGCGGATAAACCCCAGCCAGTTCTTTGCGGTAAAGCGCCCTGATTTCGCGGAGTAACATGGGTTGTCTTATTGCAGCTTTTTGCGCATCCAGACCTGGCAGGCCGTATGCCCGGTACACCCCATGGGCCCTGCGAGGGCCTCAAAGCCGTGGCGCCTGTACAGGTTCAGGGCTGCTTCCATATACGGCATGGTTTCCAGGTAACAGGTACGGTAGCCCAGTTCACGGGCCGCGTGAAGCGCCTTTTCCAGAATGGCCTGGCCAAACCCCAGTCCACGTACCTCCTTTTTGAAGTACATTTTCTGCAACTCGCAGGTATCGGCATCCCCTCCGGCCAGGGGGGCAATGCCTCCCCCGCCCCAGACATGGCCCCGGCCTTCGATTACCCAATAACGGCTGCGGGGGGCCTGGTAGGTCTCGTACATGGCGTCGAGAGATGGGTCTGCAAAGGCGGTACCTTCTGTTGGGGCTCCGGTACCGGGCAGTACCTCCCTGATTACTGCCCCCAGCTCCGGGTTGTCTGCGGGTTGTATTTCCCGTATGGCAAATGCCGTAGAATTCATGCCTAATATGCTATTTTTGTGCGGTGAAGATACAGGAAAAATACCTTTCCCGCTGCATTGAGCTCGCCCGCCACGGCCTGGGTAAAACAGCCCCGAACCCCATGGTGGGGGCCGTTATAACCCACGATGGAAAAATCATTGGGGAAGGTTATACCAGCCCGTATGGGGGGCCGCATGCCGAGGTGAATGCCATCCGTTCGGTGCGCCGGCCCGAACTGCTGCGCGAAGCCACCCTGTACGTTACCCTGGAGCCCTGCTGCCACCATGGCAAAACACCCCCCTGTACCGACCTGATCGTGGCGCATGGCATTCCCAGGGTAGTAGTTGGCCTGACCGACCCCCACGAGAAAGTGGCCGGGCAGGGCATCGCCCAACTGAGGGAGGCCGGTTGCGAGGTTACGGTAGGGGTCCTGGAAGCGGCATGCCGCCACCACCACCGCCGTTTTCTGACCTTTCATGAACAAAAACGACCGTTTATTATATTGAAATGGGCACAGAGCCCCGACGGATTCCTGGCCCCAGACCCTGCCCGACGTGAGGCCGGCAGGCCCTATTGGATCAGCGGGAAGCGTTCGCGCCAACTGGCCCACAAATGGCGGACCGAAGAAGCGGCCATTTTGGTAGGTACCGAAACCGCCCTGGCCGACAATCCGAAACTTACCTCCCGCGACTGGCACGGACCCGACCCACTGCGCATCGTTATAGACCGTGGCCTGCGGATACCGGCAGACAGCCATCTGATCGGGGGTGAAACCCCAACCCTGGTGGTATGTGAGGCTACCCAGCCTCCCCCGGCCCAGCCGAATACGGAATACCTCCCCCTGCATTTCGGGCCGGGCTTTGAGAGGCGCCTGTGCGCAGCCCTGTACGAACGTCAGATCCTTAGCCTCCTGGTAGAAGGCGGGGCACGTACCCTACAGGCCTTCCTGGAACACGGGCTTTGGGACGAAGCCCGGGTGTTTACCGGCACCCAGCCCCTGCGGGGCGGTTTACGGGCGCCGGAAATCAGCGGCAGGCTCCTGGAACAATACCCCTCAGGGGAAGACCTATTACAAATCTGGATGCATGATTAAGCATGTAATTTTCGATTTCGGCGATGTGCTGATCAACCTCGACAAACGGGCCGTACCCCAGGGGCTGGCTGCCTATGGCACCCGTGCCGTCGACGGCCGGCTCGAAAGCCTGGCCCGCCAGTATGAAAAAGGGCAGGTCAGCACCGACCGATTTGTCGGGGAAGCCTGCGCCATTTTGGGCGAAAACGAGCCCGCAAAGCTGGTTTCGCTCTGGAACCAGACCATACAGGAATTTCCGGAAGAGAGGCTGCTCTTTATCGAGGCCTTGAAACGGGCCGGAACCCATCGCATGTTCTTGCTGAGCAATACGAACGACCTGCATATGACCCATGTGGCCGAGCAGATGGGTCCGGTTAGGTACGGGCGTTTTCAGGCCTGTTTTGAAGGGTTCTACCTTTCGCACGAGCTCGGCATGCGCAAACCGGAGGCCGGAATCTTCAGGCATGTGCTCCAAACCCACGGCTTAGAAGCCGGCGAAACGCTCTTCATAGACGACACCCTGGAACACATACGGGGGGCGGCGAGTGTCGGGATCCAAACCTGGCACCTCCAGGTCGGAAAGGAGACCATCCTGGAACTGCCAAAAAAGATCTGAGATGTTAGACCTGCTCTGGAGCATCGCCTGTTCGACCACCATTTTCGTGGTATTCAAGTTGTACGACACCTACCGGGTAAACACCCAATACGCCATTATCGGCAATTACCTTACGGCCTTTTCGGTGGGGGCCTTCCTGTTCGGGGGGCCTGAAGGGTTCTCGGGATGGACGGCCAAAAGCTGGCTGATCCCCGCTGCGGCCCTGGGGGTGCTGTTCGTTTTCATTTTTAACCTGATGGCCCGTACTTCCCAAACCCTGGGGGTATCAGTGGCCTCAGTAGCCACCAAAATGTCGCTGGTAATCCCGGTTGTTTTAGGGGTGCTCCTCTATGGGGAAACCCTGGAACCCATTAAAATTCTCGGCGTTGCCCTGGCGCTGGCCGCCGTGCTTTTTGCATCCCTCAGACCCGGACAGCACCGGCTGGGGCTCCGGTCGCTGTACCTGCCGGCCCTGGTTTTCCTGGGTTCTGGCATTATAGATGCCAGCCTGAAATACCTGGAAGAGACCCGCGTGCCGCCCCCCCAATTCCCGCTTTTCTCGGCCAGCGTTTTTCTTTCGGCAGCCTTGAGCGGACTGCTCTATGTGGGGGTGAGCCGGCGCAATGCCCTGCCTCCCCTTCGCCCGAGAGACCTGCTTGGGGGAGTGGCCCTGGGCATACCCAATTTCTTTTCGGTTTATTTCCTGCTGCGGGCCCTCCAATACCCGGGCCTGAACAGCGCCTCCCTCTTTACCTTAAATAATGTATGCATCGTTGCGGTGACCACCTTGCTGGGGATTCTCCTGTTCGGCGAACGCCTGAGCCCCCGCAACTGGCTGGGCGTTGGCCTGGCCGTGGTGAGCATAATTCTGGTGGGCCTGTTATGACGGAACCCTATAAAACGCTATCGGCCCCCTGTGGGCCGGTGCTGCTCAAAGAACGCAAAAGCAAATTCCTGGGCTATGCCTTCCCGGTTCGGTCGCGGGAAGAAGTCGCGGCCCAACTCGAATCGCTCCGGGCCACCTACCCCGATGCCACCCACATCTGCTATGCTTTCCGCATCGGCCTGCGCCCGCCCGAAACCCGGATGAACGACGACGGGGAACCGGCCTACTCGGCCGGGGCTCCTATATTCGGGCAAATCGAAGCGTTTGACCTGCACAATGTACTGGTTTGCGTGGTGCGGTATTACGGGGGAACCAAACTGGGGGTGGGAGGCCTGATCCAGGCCTATCGGGAAACCGCCCGCAACTGCCTGCAGGAGGCCATGGTAGTCTTAAAGGAACCCAGCCGCACCCTGGGGCTCTACTTCGGGTATGAGGCGCTCGATGCGGTCATGCGGACCATCGCGCACAACCAACTGTCGATCGACCGGCAGGAAATGGCCCTGCGGTGCCGGGTGTATCTCAAGATTCCTGCGGCCCGGGAAGCAGGGGTGTTCGAGCTTTTTCAGGCCATCCCCGGGGTGGAATCGGAGTGGTTAACACCAGAGGGCGAATAAGGTCAATCAGGAAAATTTTTCGAGCAGGTAGGCCGGGCATCGCATGGGCCTGCGGGTATTGGAATCCATAAAGGCCAATTCGGTCTCGGCGCTAGCCAGCAAGTCGCCCGATTCAGAGCGGATTTCATACTCAAAAGCAATACGAACGGTAGGTATTTTTTTGAGCCGGGTCAGCACCCGAATCTGCTCGTCATAAACGGCCGGTTTTTTATAGGAAATACAGAGTGAAATTACCGGCAAGAAGCAGCCGTTTTCTTCCATGTCTTTGTAAGAAATTCCCAGGCTCCGAAGCCACTCAACCCTTCCCATCTCCAGATATTGCGGGTAATTCCCGTGGTAGACCACCCCCATCTGATCGGTTTCACCGTAACGCACCCGCAACGAAATTTCATGCTCCAACATGTTCGGTTTCCTGAATATTTATCATATATTTAAAGGGTAGTAAGAAGGGCACGGAACTTCAGAAAAAAAAAGCAGAAATTCAACCCTGTTCCGGTTTTTTTTTTAAGTTTTTTGTCCACATATTTGTCTCGCTATAAAAGGACAGATTTGCTGTCCTTTTTTCTACCATCAAACACAAGCTAACCAACCGAAAGACGACTTTATCAATGGGTGTTTCTGCTGATTCCGTATGGAAAAATTGTCTGGCTTTTATAGAAGACAACATACAGCCGCAGGCATTCAAAACGTGGTTCGTGCCAATACGCCCGGTTAAGATTGCCGATAAGGCCCTTAGCATTCAGGTGCCCAGTAAGTTTTTTTACGAATGGCTCGAGGAGCATTACGTAAAATTGCTCAAGGTGGCCCTGACACGCGAATTGGGCGAAGGCGCCAAATTGGTGTATGTGATCAAGATGGAGAATACCTACGGCAACCGGGAACCCTTTACCGAAAAAATCCCCAGCGCCAACCGCGGGCAGCTCTCCCCCCAGGAAATGGATGTGCCGATCAAATCCAAGAATCCGGAGCTGAAAAATCCATTTGTGATTCCGGGCATACGGAACATCAAGATTGAGTCGCAGCTCAACCCGAATTATAATTTCGAAAACTTCCTGGAAGGCGATTCGAACCGCCTGGCCCGTTCGGCCGGAATGGCGGTGGCCAACAAACCGGGGGGCACTTCTTTTAACCCGCTCCTTATTTTCGGGGGAGTCGGGCTCGGCAAGACCCACCTGGCACATGCCATCGGGGTTGAGATCAAAGACAAGTACCCCGACCGCACCGTTTTATACATTTCGGCTGAGAAATTCACCCAGCAGTACATCGAATCGGTTAAAAAGAATACCCGGAACGATTTCATCCATTTCTACCAGCTCATCGACGTGCTGATTATAGATGACGTGCAGTTCTTTTCGGGCAAATCGGGCACACAGGATGTGTTTTTCCACATCTTCAACCACCTGCACCAGAATGGCAAACAGGTTATCCTGACCTCCGACAAGGCCCCTGTAGACATGCAAGACATCGAGCAGCGGCTGCTTTCCCGATTCAAGTGGGGGCTTTCGGCCGAATTGCAGAGCCCCGACTACGAAACCCGGGTGAGCATCCTGCGCAATAAGCTGTACCGTGACGGGGTAGAAATGCCAGAAGAGATTATTGACTATGTGGCCAAGCATATCAAGACCAACATCAGGGAATTGGAAGGGGCGATTATATCGCTGATCGCCCAGTCGTCTTTCAACAAGAAGGAAGTTACCCTTGACCTGGCCCAACAGGTAGTCGAAAAATTCGTCAAGAACACCAAGCGGGAGGTATCCATCGACTACATTCAGAAAGTTGTTTCGGATTACTTCGAAATGGATGTGGCTACCCTCCAGTCCAAAACCCGCAAGCGGCATATTGTACAGGCCCGGCAACTGGCCATGTTCTTCGCCAAGAAATTTACCAAGGCATCCCTGGCAAGCATCGGCTCGCAGATTGGGAAGCGCGACCACGCCACTGTGCTGCACGCTTGTAAAACGGTAGACAACCTGGCCGAAACGGACAAGCAGTTCCGCAAGTACATCGACGACCTCACCAAGAAATTTTCGTAAAGCGCCATGCCCGTCAGAGTGCTCATGGTCTGTCTGGGCAATATCTGCAGATCTCCCCTGGCCGAGGGTATCCTGGCCCATTTAACCGACCCGGCGACATGCGTGGTCGATTCGGCCGGCACAGCCGGGTACCATGTCGGCAACCCGCCAGACCGGCGCTCCATTGAAGTGGCAGCCGCACACGGCATTGACATCAGCCAGCAGCGGTGCAGGCAGTTCGTGCCAGCCGATTTCGATCGTTTTGACTATATTTTTGCCATGGACCGTGAAAACCTGACCAACGTACGCAGGCTCGCCCGCTCGGCCGAAGCATTGCAAAAAGTAATGCTGCTGCTCGAGGCAGGCGGGGTTGGTCCCGACGAAGTGCCCGATCCCTATTACGGTGGGCCAGAGGGGTTCGAAGCCGTTTACCAACTCATCTTCCGGGCCTGTGAACACCTCAGGGAGAACCTCCTCCGCCCTTAAGCACTGCCCATGAACGCCCGAAACGAAACATACGGAAAGCTTTACCTGATACCCACCCTGCTGGGAGACACCGAACCCCTGGAGGTTTTGCCCCTGAGCATCAAAAGGACAGTGGAAGATGTCAACCATTTCATTGTGGAAAACGAACGCAGTGCCCGGCGGTTCATCAAAAAACTCACCCCTCGCAAATCGCAGGATACCCTGGTGTTGTCGCTGCTTAACAAATACACCGAGCCGCACCTGCTTCCCGGGTACCTGGAACCCTGCCTCCGCGGGCAGTCAGTAGGGGTATTGTCAGAAGCCGGCTGCCCGGCCGTGGCCGACCCCGGGGCTGTGATCGTGCAATTGGCGCATGAAAAGGGCATTCAGGTGGTTCCCCTGGTTGGTCCTTCCTCCCTTTTACTGGCCCTGATGGCCAGTGGTATGAACGGGCAAAACTTCGCCTTTAACGGCTACCTGCCCATCGACCCGGCCGAACGCCGCAAGAGCCTGAAAGAACTGGAGAAGCGTTCGGGGGAATGGGGCCAATCCCAACTTTTTATGGAAACCCCGTACCGGAACGAAAAACTGTTTGGCGAGCTTTTGCAAATTTTGCGGAAAGATACCCGCCTTTGCGTGGCAGCCGACCTGACCTTGAGCTCGGAATACGTGCGTACGCTGCGCGTGTCCGAATGGCAAGGACAGCAGCCCGACCTCAACAAGCGTCCGGCCATCTTCATCATTCAGGCCTGAAGCAGAAGTCAGAAGCTTAGCGCGAAACCTCTACTTTTGGATTTTTCTGGGGCGAAATGGCAGAGATATCGTACCCCTTGAATTTTTTAAGGTAATAGGCGATGGTGGTGCCATAGGCATCTTCTACCTCGAGGGCACCCCCTGAACGCAGGTATTTCTTAACGTTGCCCGCTCCGGCCAGGTGGGCCGCAGCCAGAATACCCGACTCGGTAACTTCGACACCGTTGATGCGCTTGCCCTCAAACCTCGGGATATCGCGGCGCAAAATCCATTTGTTGCGGGCCAAGTTGGTGGCAAAGGCCTTTTCCTGCAATTCGGGTGTCATCAAAAACTGGGAGACATTGTAAACCCCCATAAGCTGCAGGGTGCCGACTCCGAACTGGTATTTACCCAGGTAACCCAGAGTGTTGGTGGTAAAGTAATTCCCTCTTGATTCCTTAAAAGCAAGCGCCTCCCTGAAACCGATATAGGACAAGCCTATAAAAGGCGGGCGGGCCAGCATGGGTAAGGTATTTTGGGGAAGGGCTGCATGGGGAACAGCCGTGGCGTCGGTTACTCGCAGTGATTCGGGGACGCCCGTGGCCCTGCGGCTGTGGGAATCCAAATCAAAACTCGCGAAGACAAAGATCATGATAAGAGGACTCAGAAAACCTATCCTTCTTTTCATACAGTTGTTTTCTTAAGACTGACAGGACCCGGAGGACCTTGCTTAAATTTCTCTCGACAAAGATAGGGTGACCGGCAAACGGAAAAGCCAAAAATTTCTTAAAAGGGGCATTTTAGCGGATAAACGGCACAAAAACCACTGCGAGCGACCTACCGGTTAATTTTCTGGGCGTTTACCCATCGGATGTATTGTGCCTTATTTCGGTTGTGTTGCGTAAGGGTTTCCGCAAAAAGGTGGTAGCCAAAGTTCGATGTGTCTGCCACAAAATAGAGGTAATGGTGCTTTTCGGGGTTCAGCACGGCATCGACGGCTGAAATATCGGGCATGAATATGGGGCCCGGGGGCAGGCCGGTATACTTATAGGTGTTGTAAGGCGAATCCAATTCAAGGTCGCGGTATAAAACCCGTTTTATCACCGTGTCGAAATTGCCGCTTGCCTTTTTCAGGGCGAAAATAACCGTGGGGTCTGCCTGCAAGGGCATGCCCTGACGCAACCGGTTCAGGTACACCCCGGCCACCCTGGGGCGCTCGTCTGCCTTGGCGGTTTCTTTGTGCACAATAGATGCCAGGGCAATGACCTCGGCCGTGCTCAGGCTCAGTTTTTCGGCTTTCTGGCGGCGGTCGGCCGTCCAGAACCGCTCGTATTCCTGCAGCATTCGGGCCCTGAACTCCGGGGCCGAAGTATTCCAGAAAAATTCATAGCTGTTGGGAATATACGGCACCAGGGCCTGCTGGTCGGTAAACCCGTGTTCCTTCAGAAAGCCCGCATCGGTTATAGCGGTCAAAAGAGCCAGGCTGTCGGCCTCGATCTGGGAAGCGATGCGGCCGGCCAGGGCTTCAGGGGTTTCCTGGTTGTTGAAAGAAACCCGCACCGGGGTGTTGCGGCTGCGCAGCGCATTGACCATGTCGTTGTTGTTCATCCCCTTGTCTAAAGCGTATTTACCGGGCCTGACACGCTCGATGTACTTTTTACGCCTTGCCACGGCATCAAACGATTCCGCGTCTTTGAGCAGGGGACTCAGTTGTTCGCGTACCTCATCGTAGTTGGACCCTGTACTTATATAAACAAAGGCCTGTTCGTTTTCAAATGCCGTGTTCGGGCTAAAGAAAGCACTATAGACCATATAGGCAAATGCCCCTCCTGCCAGTATTCCCAAAAGGGCAACGATGAGTAAAATCCGCTTAATGTACATCGGGGTTAATTTTCTGAAACACGATTTCATCTTCGAAGCCGTTCGCCGTGCGAATCCAGTCTACCCGGGTCCCAGTTTCACGAAACCCCAGTTTGCGGAACAACCGCCGGCTGGCCTGGTTGGCCGCGCCCACCCCGGCGTAGAGCTGGTGCAGGCCCAGTACCTTAAAGCCGTACTGGCAAAGCAGGGCCAGGGCTTCTCCCCCATACCCCTTGTTGCGGGCCTCCCCTTCGGCTATTACGATGCCGATACCGGCCCTCAGGTGGCGGGGGTCAAAATCGAAGAGGTCGATAAAACCCACGCAGGTGCCTTCGCAGGTGCAGATGGCCAGCCGGAGCTGTTTTACCTCGTAGATATCGCGGTGCGCCTGGTCGAGGTATTGCCGGAGCACTTTTTTGGAATACGGGGCCAGGGTACCGCTGACCTCCCAGATGGAGGGGTCGTTTTCCAGGGTGTATAAAAAGTCGAGGTCTTCGGGTTCAAGCGCCCGCAGGTAAATTTTTTCTCCACTCAGCCGTATCATAGCCATTCGCCTTTATACACCATCTCGGCCGGTCCGGTTAGCCAGATCTCTTTGTACCGCCCGGGTGCTTCCTGCTCAAAGCGTACCTGCAAATCACCGCCCAGGGTGGCCACTTGCACCACAGGTTCAGATAACTTTCCAGAGTCGTACAGGGCCAGGGCCGAGGCGGTAACACCCGTGCCGCAGCTGTAGGTTTCGTCTTCCACCCCGCGTTCGTAGGTGCGAACCCGTAAGCTGCCGGGCCCCAAAATGGCCGCAAAATTGATGTTGCTGCCTGCCTCGCCGTACATACCGTACCTCAGGCGTTTCCCCTCGTTGTGAACGTCAAAGCCGTCGAGCCCCTCCACCAATTGCACGTGGTGGGGCGATCCGGTATTCAGAAAGCTGTATTGGGGTTTGGCCTTGATTTCGCGCACGTCAGCCATCTGCAGGGAAATGAGGCCGCCTTCCTGCCGGGCCTGGTGCAGGCCGTCGGCGGCCCTGAAAGCGCACGACTCCCCGATCATTCCAAGAAAGGCCGCGAAAGCGACGGCACAGCGCCCTCCGTTTCCGCACATGCTGCCTTCCCTACCGTCGGCATTGTAGTAAACCATCCTGAAATCGGCATCCGAGTCTTGCTCGAGTAAAATCAGGCCGTCTGCACCAATGCCGAACCGGCGGTGACAGAGGTCGGCAATAAGCCGGGTCTTCTTTTTGGGGAAATGGTGATCGCGGTTGTCGATAACGACAAAATCGTTGCCTGTGGCCTGGTATTTATAGAAAGTAGCTTTCATGGCACCTCACAAAGATACATTTTAAATAGGGCGACAGGGCTGTTAAATGGACGTTAAACCAAAAATTATTGGGTCTGAAACTTTTAATTTTATCAATCAAAAATCCACCTTTATGAAGCGTTTGACAGGACTCTTTCTGATGGCACTCGCCTCTGGCGCCATAACCCTGGGAGCTTACAAGCTCTTTTTTGAACCGAAGGCTCCCTCCTATTATTTGCAGAATGAAACCCTGCCCGTTTTCCAGACCAGCACCCTGCATGCCAATTACGGTGGGGCCGTGGCCGGTAACCCCGATTTTACCCTGGCAGCCGAAAATTCGGTCAACGCCGTGGTACACGTCAAAAACCTGACTCTGAGCCGCAGTTCGGGAGGCCTACTGGAATTCCTGTACGGTTATGAAGAACGGGCACGCCCACAGGTAGGAACCGGCTCTGGGGTGATTATTTCGCCCGACGGGTACATCGTGACTAACAACCACGTGATCGCCCATGCCAGCCAGCTTACAGTAACCCTGAACAACAACAAGATTTACGAAGCATCTGTAGTCGGAACCGACCCCAATACCGACATCGCCCTGATCAAGATCGAAGCCGAACGCCCCCTGCCCTATCTGGCTTTCGGAGATTCAGACAACCTGCGGCTGGGCGAATGGGTACTGGCTGTCGGGAACCCCTTTAACCTGACCTCTACGGTTACGGCCGGCATTGTAAGCGCCAAGGCTCGCGACCTGGGCCGGAACCAATCCTTCATTCAAACCGATGCCGCCGTGAACCCCGGCAACAGTGGGGGCGCCCTGGTTAACACCAATGGCGACCTGATCGGGATCAACACGGCCATCACCTCCCAGACCGGCGCCTATATCGGGTATTCCTTTGCCGTACCCAGCAATATCGCCAAGAAAATCGTGGAAGACATCCTGGAGTACGGAGATGTTCAGAAAGGCGTGCTGGGCATTGAAGCTCCCCGGCTCAACACCCCCTATTCGCGCGAAAACGGCCTGGATGAGATTGACGGGGTTTACGTGGACGGGGTGGAAGAAGATTCCGGGGCCCAGCAGGCCGGTTTGCAGCGCGGCGACATCATCCATAAGATAGACGACATCCAGATCCGCAAATTTGCCGACCTGGTAGGCTATATTTCCACCAAAAGGCCGGGCGACCGGGTGCAGGTTACCGTAGAACGGGAGGGCGACCGGCTGGTGCTGCCCGTGGAAATCAGGCAACGGCAAAGCCTGAATTTGCCGAACCTGGAAATGAAGGTGAAAAACCTCACAGAGGCCGAAAAGAAAGCATATCGCACCAAGCAGGGCATTAAAATCATTGCCGTGCCTGAGGCTTACCGCCGGTACGGGCTCATCGGGAAAGTGATCCTGGCCGTAGACGACGTGGAGATTACCGACATCGAGCAGGCGCGCGAGCTCTGCGCCCAAATTTCGCGCTACGGAAACACCAGTATTACCCTGCTGGACAACACGGGGAATAAAGAGCGTATCATCTTTCAATAAATTGCGAATCTTCTAAAAAATCCCGTTCCCAGTAACGGGATTTTTTATTTGTGCAAAAAGGAATGCCGAAAGTTTCGAATTACATAATTTTACATCCAAAATAGCACGCTTTCCTATGAACCCATCCAGCTACGAAAAGGAACTGGCCTTCCAGGCCGACCGCCGCAAGGCCACTACCGAATTCATCAAAATCGTGAGCGACCTTTGGTACGACCGGGCCATTGAAGTGGTGCTCTTCCGAAACCAGATCATCGACAAAAACGTCAGTGACATCATTAACCTGCACGAATACGCCGGGCAATTCGTCCAGAAACCCATCTCCATCTTCGATTCCGTGGAATTGCTGCGAGCCATCGGCGACATTAAACTCCCGCCCTCCAAGCTCGACATCGGCAAGCTCACCTACGAGTACCATTCAGAAGAAAGCAGCGCTTTCCACAATGCCAAGGCATTTATCGTGGAGCGTTTGAAAGACGCCCGCTCTTACCCAGAAATAGCCCCCCGGGATGTGGTACTTTACGGGTTTGGCCGCATCGGGCGGCTCCTGGCCCGCGAACTGATGGCCAAAACCGGGAAGGGGAACCAGCTTCGCCTTAGGGCCATTGTCGCCCGGGGCGCCATGACCCCCGACGTGCTTGAAAAAAGGGCTGCCTTGCTGCGGACCGACTCGGTACACGGGCCGTTTTCGGGTACGGTGGAAGTCGACGCCAAAAACAGGGCCCTGCTGATCAATGGCACCACGGTGCACCTGATCAGCGCCGAAGACCCCGCCTCGGTAGACTATACACATTACGGCATACAGGACGCCCTAATAATAGACAATACCGGGGCCTTCCGCGACAAGGCCGCCCTGGAACGCCACCTGCAGGCGCAGGGGGTTTCAAAGGTGTTGCTCACAGCGCCCGGAAAAGATATGCCCAATATTGTCCACGGGGTAAACCACCGGGCTTTCCTGCCCGATTCGGGCGACATTTTTTCGGCCGCCTCCTGCACCACCAATGCCATTACCCCGGTGCTGAAGGTAATCGAAGATTCCCTGGGCATCCGCAAGGGCCACCTGGAAACCATCCACGCCTATACCAACGACCAGAACCTGGTCGACAACATGCACAGCAAATACCGGAGGGGCCGGGCGGCCGGGCTCAACATGGTTATTACCGAGACCGGGGCCGGCGAGGCTGCCGCCAAGGCATTGCCTTCTCTCAAGGGCAAACTCACCTCGAACGCCATCAGGGTACCCGTTCCCAATGGTTCCCTGGCTATTTTGCACCTGGAGCTGAACCAGAAAACTAGCGTGGATGGCGTGAATACCCTGCTGAAGAAATACGCCCTTGAAGGCGATCTGGTCGAACAGATCAAATATTCGCTGAGCAACGAATTGGTTTCTACCGACATTATCGGCACCTCTGCTCCTGCCATCTATGACAGCCGGGCTACCATTGTTTCGGCTGACGGGAAAAACGTGGTGCTTTACGTATGGTACGACAATGAATTCGGGTATGCCCACCAGGTAATCCGCCTGGCGAAATATCTGGCCAAGGTTCGCCGTTATACCTATTATTAAAGGACGGGTGCCCCGACAACGGGACCTTCGTTTCTTTTACGGACAGCTTCGGGTAATTCGGCTGATGTTTCCGATTTTCAGCTGAAAAACCTACTTTAGCCTCACCTTGAATCTTTTAACCTAAGTTGCACCTCGCATGAAGCTAATCAGAACCGTATCCCTGCTAGCTGCTTTATTTTGCTATGGCCTCGCCCCGGCACAGGAAGCAGCAGAAGAGCCCTCCCTCGACGGAGGGACCATCGAAAGCCAGTTCGAGTATATTTTTACACGATCAGGAAATTACAATGCCGAAGGGCGAAGGTACGAAGTAGTACGCGCCGTGGAACTGGAAAAATTACGCGGCAATGTGCTCGACAGCCTTAAGGCTTCCAGCGCCCAGGCCAGCCAGCTGCACGCCACCATCGCGAGCCAGAAGGCCACCATCGACGAGCTGAACACCAAGCTGGGGGAAACCACAGGCCAACTCGGGGAAGTCACCGAGGAAAAGGACAGCATGTCCCTTTTCGGGGCATCGGTATCCAAAGCCACGTATAACGTGGTTTTGTGGACCATCATTCTCGGACTGCTGTTGTTCCTGCTCCTTTTTATGTTCCGCTTCAGAAGGAGCAACGTGCTCACCCAGGAAGCCAAGGCCAAGCTGGCCGACCTGGAATCGGAATACGAAGAGCACCGCCGCAAGGCCCTGGAACGCGAACAGCGCATCAGTCGCCAGCTCCAGGACGAGATCAACAAATACAGGAAATCCAAATAACACGAAGCCACCCCCGGGCGGCAAAGCACCGATCCATGGAAATCATTCGGGCCCGGATCGACCATCTCGAAGTGCTTGTGGCGCTGCTGGACGGCTATCGTATCTTTTACAAACAACCTTCAGACCGAAAGGCGTGCCGGCAATTTCTGCAGGAACGCTTCCGATTAGACGATTCGGTGCTATTTTTGGCACTGGAATCGGGAGAAGCCGCAGGGTTTACCCAGCTCTATCCCTCCTATTCGACGGTGAGCCTGCTGCCCCTGCTCATCTTAAACGACCTGTACGTGCATCCGGCCCATCGGCAAAAAGGAGTGGGAGCGGCCCTGCTGAAAACGGCCCAGGATTATTGCGCCCGAAAGGGCTGCAAGGGCCTTGCCCTGGAAACGGCCCTCGACAACCCGGCCCGGGAATTGTACGAAAGGCTGGGCTGGGAGAAGGAGTCGCATTGTTTTCACTACTTTTGGACCTGCCCGCGCGACACCGCGCCTTAAGAACGCCAGCATGCGCATCGATATCATCACCGTCTTGCCCGAACTGCTCAGAAGCCCCTTTGAGGCCTCCATCGTCAAAAGGGCCATCGACAAGGGACTTGTGGAAATCCACCTGCACAACCTCCGCGATTATGCCACCAACCGCTACAAGCAGGTAGACGACTATCCCTTCGGGGGTGGAGCCGGCATGGTCTTAATGGCCGAACCCATCGACCGGTGCATGACCGAACTTGCCTCCCAGCGCGACTACGACGAGATTATCTACATGACCCCTGACGGGGAACCCCTGCGGCAGGCCGCCGTAAACCAGTTGTCCCTGCAGGGCAACCTGCTGATCCTCTGCGGGCATTACAAAGGGGTAGACCAGCGCATCCGCGATTTGTGGATTACCCGCGAAATATCCATAGGCGATTATGTGCTATCGGGAGGGGAACTGGGAGCTGCCGTGCTCTGCGATGCGGTTATCAGGCTGCTGCCCGGGGTACTCGGAGACGAAACTTCGGCCCTGACCGACACCTTCCAGGACAACTTATTGGCGCCTCCCGTGTACACACGCCCCCGCGAATTCCGGGGATTGGGAGTGCCCGAGGTGTTGTTGGGGGGCCACAGCGGCAAGATCGATGCCTGGCGCGAAGAGCAGTCCCTCAGACGCACACGCGAACGCCGGCCCGACCTGCTGGACCACTGAGCGCTTTATTTTTCGCTGAAATTTCTTGCCATTTGCGATTTATCCGTTATTTTTGCACACGATTTTGGATCAACCTCTGACGAGGTACGTGCATGTTGGTTCGAATAAACCCTAATCTAACGAAATGAATTCCTTAGTTAGTTTTGTTGAAAACGAATTTGTAAGCAAGAAAGAGTTTCCGGAATTCTCTGCCGGTGACACCATTACGGTTTACTACGAGATCAAGGAAGGCGAAAAGACACGTACCCAGTTTTTCCGGGGTGTGGTGATTCAGCGTCGCGGCTCCGGGGCCACCGAAACCTTTACCATCCGCAAAATGAGCGGCACGGTGGGTGTAGAGCGGATTTTCCCGGTTAACATGCCAGCCCTGCAAAAAATTGAAGTAAACAAACGCGGCAAGGTGCGCCGGGCTCGTATTTTCTACTTCCGCGGCCTTACCGGAAAGAAAGCCCGCATCAAAGAAGTTCGGTCTTAAACCCGACTATACAAGCAAAACAAAAAACCCTGTGGCCGAAGCCACAGGGTTTTTTAGTTGTATAGCATCCCGCTTCCTGAAAAAGGCTCAGGGCTGGGGTTCAAACTCCCTCAGGGTTTTGCGGATAATTGCCAGGCAATCGAGCAGCTGCTCCTCGGTCATGACCAGGGGCGGGGCAAAACGAATGATATTGCCGTGGGTGGGTTTGGCCAGCAGGCCGTTATCTTTCAGGGCCATGCAGATTTCCCAGGCCGTTGAGCTGTCTTCAGAGTCGGCTATCACGATGGCATTGAGCAGGCCGCGGCCCCGCACCGAGCTTACCCATTCAGATTCCTGTATAATTTCGGTCATTTTATCGCGGAACAGTTGCCCGAGG
>JBNKGM010000023.1:0-41989 GCA_050289825.1 Robiginitalea sp. | reverse complement strand
AAAGCTATTAAGACTTCATACTTTGGTTGCTATTACTTCGCCTAATTGCATGTTTTTTCGATTTTCGCTCTAGACTTTTAGTTGTGCATTTACTCAAAGTAGGTTCCCGATTAACCACAACTTATTTATTCGTTGATAATTAACAAGGTCGGAAATTTAACGCCTTAAGACTATTAAGTTTTCCCGGATGAATCCGATTTCCTAAAGGAAAGCAACCCTTCGAGCTCGCTTTGAAAGCCGAAAAAAGAAGCACAGCGCTCTTTCATCGAAAGAAGGGGGAAGCAAAACTCGCTCTCGGGTGGGACTGCTTTCCTGGCGGAAAGCTTCCCTTCAAGCTCGCTTTGAAAGCCGAAAAAAGAAGCATTTCGCTTGCTTCAAAAAAGAAGCGAGCTTCATTTTTGAAGCTCGCTCATACTTCTGCCTTTTTTTCGGCTTATTCGTACCTCGGGTGGGAATCGAACCCACACGATATTGCTATCACTGGATTTTGAATCCAGCGCGTCTACCAATTCCGCCACCGAGGCAAAAGGGTCTGCAAAGCTAAAAAATTATTTGATTAGCTAGCGCCAAAATTGGCTGTTTAATACTTTAGCACTTCAAATAAATGTGTAAATTTGCACCTCCTTTCTAGTGAGGGACTTAGGCCAGAAAAGCTGCTCGCATGTCATATACGGTACCGGAACCCAAACTTTTTGCCTGCACCCAAAGCCAGGATCTCGGCCAGAAAATCGCCGAGGCCTTCGGGGCTGATCTGGGGAATGTCATTTTCTCCCGCTACAGCGACGGGGAATTCCAGCCTTCGTATGAAGAATCGATTCGCGGGGCACGCATCTTCGTGATCGGCTCCACCCATCCCGGCTCTGACAACCTCATGGAAATGCTGCTGATGCTCGACGCAGCCAAGAGGGCCTCGGCCCGGCATATCACGGCCGTGATACCCTACTTCGGTTGGGCGCGCCAAGACCGCAAAGACAAGCCCCGGGTACCGATAGCAGCCAAGCTCATCGCCAAAATGCTGGAGGCGGCCGGCGCCACGCGCATCATCACCATGGATCTGCATGCCGACCAGATTCAGGGCTTTTTTGAGAAGCCGGTAGACCACCTTTTTGCCTCTACCCTCTTTTTGCCCTACCTGAAAAAACTCAACCTCGACAACCTGACTATCGCCTCCCCAGACATGGGCGGCTCCAAGCGTGCCTATGCCTATTCCAAGGCCCTGGAGTGCGATGTGGTGATCTGCTACAAGCAACGGGCCAAGGCCAATGTGATCTCGCACATGGAGCTGATAGGCGACGTGGCCAATAAAAATGTGGTGTTGGTAGACGACATGGTAGATACAGCCGGTACCCTGGCGCGGGCCGCCGACCTGATGATGGACCGGGGCGCCCTGAGCGTGCGGGCTATTACCACCCACGGTCTGCTTTCGGGCAACGCCTATGAAAAAATCGAGAAATCGGGGCTTCAGGAACTGATCGTTACCGACTCCATCCCGATTCGGAAAGAAAGTGAAAAAGTAAAGGTGCTTAGCTGCGCCGAGCTGTTCGCCGACGTGATGCACCGGGTGCACCACAACACCTCCATCTCATCAAAATTTATTCTTTAAAATCTATTAATTCACAATAATGAAATCAATTACAATCAAAGGATCCCAAAGAGAAAGCGTGGGCAAGAAGTCTAGTAAGGCCCTACGTAATGCTGGAAAGGTCCCTTGCGTGGTATACGGAGGGGAAACGCCTTTACACTTTTCAGCAGATGAAATGTTGTTCAAAGACCTGGTGTACACCCCCAATGCGCATACCGTGGTAATTGAACTCGACAACGGCAACACCATCGACGCGGTTATGCAAGACATCCAGTTCCATCCGGTCGACGACAGCATCATCCACATCGATTTCTACCAACTGTTCAGCGACAAGCCTGTAACCATGGCCATCCCGGTTCGCCTGAACGGGAATGCCCCCGGGGTACGCAACGGTGGCCGCCTGCTTTTCCGCAACCGGAAACTCACCATCCGCGCCCTGCCCGACAACCTGCCCGATTTCTTTGACGTGGATATTTCCACCCTGAAAATCGGCGACCTGATTGCCGTGGAAAGCGTTAAAAACGATGCCTTTACCATTCTGCATCCCGACAATACCGTAATTGTACAGGTGAAAACATCTCGTACAGCGATTGCCACTACTGAAGAGGAAGGCGAAGAGGAAGGAGCTGAAGAAGCTACTGCCGAAGCACCGGCCGCAGAAGGAGGC
Organism: Robiginitalea sp.; assembly: GCA_050289825.1. Lineage (GTDB taxonomy): Bacteria > Bacteroidota > Bacteroidia > Flavobacteriales > Flavobacteriaceae > Robiginitalea. The sequence continues at coordinate 39,740 of JBNKGM010000023.1, read as the reverse complement.
GAATAACCCTTACGGGAAACACACCAAAGCACCCTTGCCGCTTCGAACCGGTAAGGGTGCTTTTTGTATTTTAGGCCAAAGTTCGCGCCCATGTTCTCCCGGATACTATCCCGGTTGGTGCCCGCAGCGGCCAAACTAGACGAATCAGACCCCATGAAAAAATACCTCATTGCCGGCCTGGGAAACATTGGCCCGGAGTACGCCAACACCCGGCACAACATCGGCTTCCAGATCGCAGACCGCCTGGCAGGTGCCGAAGGGGTTTCCTTTGAACCTGCCCGCCTGGGCGATGTGGCGAACCTGAAGGTAAAAGGGCGCTCCATCTTGCTGTTAAAACCGTCTACCTACATGAACCGCAGCGGGAAAGCGATACAGTACTGGCTCGACAAGGAAAAAATCCCGCTTGAAAACCTGCTGGTGGTTACAGACGACCTGAACCTGCCCTTTGGCACCATCCGCCTGAAAACCCAGGGCAGCGACGGGGGGCACAACGGGTTGCGCGACATTCAGGAGGTGCTGGGCTCAACGGCCTATTCGCGCTTCCGGTTCGGGATCGGGGCCGAGTACAGCCGGGGCAGGCAGGTAGACTACGTGCTGGGCACCTGGAATGAAGAAGAGGCCGCAGCCCTGCCCGAGCGATTAGACCGGGGCGCCGAACTGCTGCGCTCCTTTGTGCTGGCCGGCCCGAAAATCACCATGAATACCTTTAACGGAACGTAATCAGAGTACGCGGAAGGAATAAACCCCAGACCGCGAGGTGTTGCCCTCGGCATCCAGGCTCACAATTTCCCAGAAGTAAATGGTGCCGCTAACCACGGCTACTGCATAATTCGTCTGCCCTGAAGTCAGGGTGGCCTGCTTGGTCAGGGATGAAGCACTGGTGCCGAAGTATACTTCAAATCCAGTCAGGTCGTTGTCGGCGTCGGCCCCGCTCCAGAGCAGCACCACCTGCCCCGATTTATCGGGGGTAACCGATTCACCCGAACCCGGCGACTTGATCACGGCCGGGAAGGGCGGGTAGGTGGTTTCGGCCCCCGCGTTGTAAAACTGCCAGCTCGGGCTGGCCGGGCCTTGCTGCCCGGAGGCATTGCGGGCCGTCACCTGCCAGGAATAGGCTTCCCCTTTATCGAGCACCAGACTGGCCCGGGTGTTCGAGGTGGTTACATTTTCGAATACGCCTGAACCGATGCGGGTAACCGACAGGTCGTAGCGTGTGGCATGGGTGGTGGCCGCCCAGACAAACTCCACTTCGCTGGTGGTTTGGGAACGCGAGATGCCTGCTATGCATTCGGAGTTGTTTTCAGGGAATACCAGGCCCACCGCCCCGGGCACCTTGGGCGTATCGTCCTTGCTGCACGCGGCAAGGACCAGGGCTATTCCCGCTATCTGGACAATGCTTTTCACTGGCGGTACACTTTAAAGGTTTCCTCGCGTCCGTTGCAGCGCACCCGTACCAGATAAACCCCCGAAGGCAGCATGGCCACCGGGAGGGTAACCTGGCTTTCCGTGGGCACCCACTCCTGGTTTAGCACCAGGGCACCGGCCAGGTCAAAGATCTGTACCTGCATCAGGCGGCCCGTTTCCGGCACCTGGATTTGCAGATACCCGGTAAAGGGGTTTGGCGCTACCGCCAATCGGTCGGCATAGTAATAGACGGCCTCGAAGGCGCCCCCGCAGGCCGGGATGGCTTCTACCCGGAGCGTATTTTCGCCCGGGGCAAGCTTCAGGGACAACTGGGAGGCGCTGACTGCCTGCGGTTGCCCGTTCAGGATAATCTGGTAGCTGCCTGAGCCGTCTAGTGCCAAAGCCAGTTGGGAGCCGTCTACCGACTGGCTCGCCAGCACGCTTAAGGGGGGCGGGCTTCCGATCACCAGGTTGTAGCATTGCGGTTCGTATACGATGGTTCCATTTGTGCCCTCCACACAAAGTTGGTAAGCCCCTTCCGAAAGACCGCCCAGTTCATAACTGCTGGTGAAGGATGCATTTTTGTTCACCCCGTTCCCCAGGATGTTGAGCTGATAATCCAATACCTCAGAAGCCTGTATCCGGATTACGCCATCTCCGCTGCCTACACAGCGCTCGCTCTCCAGCGATATATTGAACTGGTCGGGGTCGAAGCGGTAGACCGGGCATCCGGTAGCATCTACCTCTACCCCGGCAGGCGTACCCAGGCAAAGGTCATCCCCGTCGTCAAAAACGCCGTCGCCATCTGCATCGGGCCTGAATTGCCCTTCCACGCAAAGTTCCAGGCTAAAGGAATTCAGCTGCCCGCCATCGGCCGGGGCCGTGTCTTGGATGGTGAGCACCCATCCCCCGAAACTCGATTCGCCGGCAAAGGAATTGAGCGACCCCAGCGGCCGCACCACACCCGAGATGGCCGGGTTGTTGGAGCAGGTAAAAGGAGGGGCGCCGGCCTCGAAGGTGGCCAGAACATCATTGGCCTCGGCACAGGAATTTGAGATCAGGGTTACCTCGGTACCGGCCGGTGAAGTAAGGGTTATCACCAGGTCAGAGAGGTAGCTGTGCGACAGGTCGAGGTGTACCCGGGCGCCAACCACCGGCAGGTCGTCGGCAAAGGTGATGGTGGAGGTAACCGTCGGGGTGCCTGTAGCCGAAATGACAATGGGCAGGCCGTTTGCGGTAAGCATCTTGCAGTCTCGGGTAATGGTGTGAAACTGAAAAGGGCTGCTGTACGCCCCCAGGCCACACCCGCTTCTGGGCCTGACCCGCCAGTAAAACTGGGTGTCGTCTGCCAGGGTAGAGGGCCGGTATACCGTACCGTAAACGGTTTGCTGTTCTACAATAGTCGTGAAGGCGGCATCGGTGGCCAATTCGAATTCATAGGCCGAAATGGATGGGTTTCCCTGCCATTGCAATTCAGGGTTAAGCGGCACATTCACGCTACCGTCGGCCGGGCTTAACAGCACCTGGGCCGGAAAAGTGCCGTCTGAAACGGTCAATTCAAAGGGCAGGCTAAAGGTAGCACTGGGCCCGGTCCCGTTCAGCACCAATGGATAGATGCCCGGGGCTGCCAGGTCAGAATTGGAAAGGGTAAGGGTAACGGCCGTGCTGTCGGCCTGGACCGAGGGCACATCGAAACTGGCCGTCATTCCAACAGGCAGGCCCGAAACCTCCAGGTTCACGGTTTCGGCATACCCCCCAAAGCTCCGGTACAGGAACCCGAGCTGGGCATCGGCAGGCTGGCAGGAGGTGATGTCAAGGGTTTCAGACTGTAAAACGAAGGCCTGCTCGGTTACCGTGAAATCGGCGGCATTTACCGCAAAGAAGATATTGTTGCTGGCCTTGACCATAAACCGGCCGGCCCCCGTGGCATCTCCGGGCAACTGAATTTGCGTATTGCCTATATTCGGGAGGGCCGTCGCCAGGGTTACCGGAAAGCTCAGCCCTCCGTCGAGTGACATATAGAGGTCTACCTCCTGGCAGTTGATTGGGCCTGCGTCGGTACCTGCAACCTCCCAACTGATCGATTGGATGCTTCCCGCCGCATAGGTTTGCGGGCTAAGTTGCGAACGCACCTCGAAGGGGCCGGCCCCGGCCAGGACGCTTACCCGCACCTGGTCAGAAGCCACCTGCCCCCCGCCCGGGGCATTGTCGCGCACGGTCAGCGCGAAGTTCAGGTCGCGTTCAATGGTGGAAACCGTCTCCCAGGCCGAGTTGGTGGGCGGGTTAATCTGGGTCAGGTTACCGGCTGCCACCTCGGAAAGCATGGGAAAATACCGGTGCGGATCGGTATCGGGGTGACGCGAACGGAAATTGGCCCCGTTCGGGTTCTCCGGGCCAAAGGTGGCTGTGGTGACCACCCCGTCATCGGCCTGTTCCCAGGCATAGGTGAGCACATCCGACGGGTCAGCATCGGTTGCCACGCCTTCCAGCACGAAGGCTGTACCTTGAGGGATCAGGTAATCGGGAAGCGGAGTGAGCACCGGTGCTGTATTGGTCAGCGGTATTTCGGTCGCGCAGCTCAGGCCGGCGACAAATTGTGAAATCTGCACAATGCTGTAATAGTGGAAATAATCATCCCCGGTCAGGGTTACATTGTTGCCCTGAACGATGCCGGCATACCCCATTATGGTAGTGCCGCTGGCGGGTTCTGCCTGTACGCCCGTGCCTTCGCTGTCGAATGACCAGGTGTGGTTGGCCCCGAATTGGTGCCCCATCTCGTGGGCCACAAAATCGAGGTCGAAGCGGTCCCCTTCCGGGATGGGGGTTGCGGCATAAGCACTTCCCTTTTCGGTGTCGGTACAGACCGAACCGATATACCCGGCATTGCCGGTTTCGCTAGCGCTGTGGAACAAATGGCCTATATCGTAAGCCCCTGCCCCGATGCGCGTGGTAAGCGTACTCTGCACCTCTGCGCTCAGGTTACCCCCGAACGGATCGGTGGCCGGGTCGGTATAGATGACCTGGTCGGTGGTGGCCACGAGTTCGAGGCTTATGGCCAGATCGCGTTCAAAAACCTCGTTGATACGGGTAACCGTCGCGTTGATGGCGGCCAGGGCTTCGGATACGGTGCCCCCGTGGTATTGGGTGTATTCGCCCGTGGCAGCCACGGCCAGGCGGTAGCGGCGCAACACCCCGTCTTCGACCAGTTGGGCAGGGAGGGTTTCGGCGACAGCCTTGGCACCTGAAGGTTCTGTTTTGCAAATCCACCCTCCGGGTGAGCTCTGTTTTTCATCCCTGGAAAATTGGAGATAGGCTTTCGACCTTCCGCGTATTTTTTCGATGAATTGAGTCTTTCGGCTGGCCGGATTCGACACCATAGCTTGGAATCCCTGGGGGGAAAGGCTGAAACGGATGCGCGTTTTCGTGCCGTCGCTGCTGACTCCCACATACGACCGGATCTCCGGATACCGGCTCTGCAATTCCGGGCTCATGACCGACCGTTCTGTAACCCGAAAGGGTTTTAGCTCTCCGTTTGAATCGGGAAAAAAAAGAGTGACCGCCTGGGCAGATCCATTTCGTAAAGGCTCCAGCGCCCGCCCTATTTCGGCCTCATTGAGGACATAATGCCTGCCCGCCCCCGCCTGCAGTTGCTGTCCGGATGCCGTACTTCCCCCAGCCCCCACTGCATCTTCCTGCCAGTAGGCCCCCAGATTCTGGGAGTAGGAAGAAAAGCAGAAAAAGAATATGGGAATTGATAAAACAAGACGTAATTTTGTCTTCATCCATGGGGCTTTGGAGCGCTAAAAATACGCCTTTTTTATTATTTTGATTCCGTGATAACTGTCCGTGGCCTTTCTGAATACACCAATCCGAGGCCCAGTGTCGTTACCATCGGAACCTTCGATGGAGTGCACATTGGCCATCGCAAAATATTGGAACGCCTCATCGCTGCGGCCAGATCGCTGGAGCTGCAGGCTACCCTGCTTACCTTCTTCCCACATCCGCGCATGGTCCTGCAAAAAGACAGCGGCCTGAAATTGCTCAACACCATCGAGGAACGGATCGAAATCCTCGAATCCCTGGGCCTGGACTGCCTGGTTATCCATCCCTTTACCCGTGAATTTTCCCGTCAAACCGCGACGGAATACGTGCGCGATGTGCTGGTAACAACCCTGCATGCCAAAAAAGTTATAATTGGCTATGACCACCGTTTCGGGAGGAATCGCACGGCCAATTTCCAAGACCTGGAAGCCTTTGGAAGGCTGTATGATTTTGTTGTCGAAGAAATCCCGGCCCAGGAAATCGATGCGGTTTCGGTGAGCTCCACCAAAATCCGTAAGGCCCTGGAAGCAGGCGACCTGGAAACGGCCAACCGGTACCTGGGGTACGCCTATATGCTCTCAGGCAGTGTAACCCGGGGTAAGGGCCTGGGGAAAACCCTGGGCTTCCCCACGGCCAACCTCAGCCTCGACTCCCCTAACAAACTCATCCCGGCCAACGGGGTATACCTGGTGCGCAGCCAGGTTTCGGGCCGGCCCGTGTATGGGATGATGAATATTGGCACCAACCCCACGGTCGATGGTAATGCCCTTCACCTGGAGGTCCACTTTTTTGACCTTGAGCAAGACCTTTACGGCTTACCCATACAGGTATCGCTGCTGGAACGCCTCCGCGACGAGCGGAAGTTCGAATCCCTGGACGCCCTTCGCCAGCAACTGGAAGAAGACCACAGGCACGCCCGTGCCCTGCTCGACCGCATGCCATGAACCGCCAGCTCTTCAGCCGCATCGACAACAGCCCCCTGATCCTTTTCCGGATAAGCTTCGGGGTGCTGGTCGCCCTGGAATGCTTCGGGGCCATAGCCACCGGCTGGGTGCGGCACAACCTCATCGAGCCCGACTTTACCTTCACCTTTATCGGTTTCGAGTGGCTGCAGCCCCTGCCCGGCGTTGGCATGTACGCTTATTTCGCGCTAATGGGCTTGTTGGGGGTCAGCATTGCCCTGGGGTACAGGTACCGCCTGAGCGTAGTCCTTTTCACCTTGCTCTGGACAGCGGTATACCTAATGCAGAAAACTGCGTACAACAACCACTACTATCTGCTGGTCCTCCTCTCGGCCATGATGTGCCTGTTCCCGGCTCACCGTGGGGTATCCCTCGATGTAAAGCGCCGGCCTGAGCTGGGCTCAAACAGCATGTATGCCTATGTGAAATGGCTGGTGGTGGGCCAACTCTGGATCGTCTATACCTTTGCCGCCATCGCCAAGTTGTACAGCGACTGGCTCGACCTCAGCTTTCTAGCACAGCTTATGGCACCCAAGGCCGGATATCCGGTACTCGGTGCGCTACTGCAAGAGCCCTGGGCGCACCGGGCCATAGCCTGGTTCGGGATCGGGTATGATTTTCTGGTGATCCCCCTGCTGCTCTGGCGGCCCACGCGGCTCTTTGCCTTCGGGGCCTCTCTATTCTTCCACCTCTTCAACGCCGTGGTCATTCAGGTGGGCATATTCCCCTTCCTCTCCCTGGCCCTGATGGTATTTTTCTTTGACCCGGAAGGGGTTCGCCGGCGTTTTTTCCCAGGCAAGCCGGCTTTTGTCAGACATGAATTGACACTTCCTGCAGCTGCACCGGCCATTGCATGGGGCATGGGGCTTTATCTGCTCCTGCAACTGGCCCTGCCCCTGCGTCACCACCTGATAGAGGGCGATGTGCTCTGGACCGAGGAAGGCCATCGGCTGAGCTGGCGCATGATGCTGCGCACCCGCCAGGGCGATCTCCGCTTTCGGGTAGAAGACGCCCGAACCGGTTTTAGGGAAGTGGTTAACCTCAACCACTACCTCACCCCCGACCAGCAGGAAAAGGTCAAGGCCTATCCCGACTTTATCTGGCAGTTCGCCCAACGCCTCAAAGCCGGTTACGCCGCCCAGGGGTACCAGGTGGCCGTGTACGCACAGGGCCGGCTCCGGATCAATCGCAGGCCGTTCTATCCCTTTATCGACCCGACCGTAGACCTGGCCTCCGAACCCTGGGACCCCTTCTGGCACCACCGCTGGATCTTGCCCCCGCCCGATGCACAGCCTGCCCCGGAAGGGAAGGACAGCCAGACGCCCCGGTCGCAGCCTTAAGGGCCTGGGCTTCCTTTTTGCAAACCCAGCCTGTAAAGTTGCTTTGAGTTCCCTAACTTTGCGGCTTAAATTCAGCGGTAATGTTGCCATTACAGACCATACGGGAAGAGGTCGACCGCATCGCGGAGGCCCTTGCAAAAAGGGGGCTTGACGCACGGCCCATGCTCGACGAAATCCTCGACCTGGACGAGCGCCGCAGAAGCCTGCAGCTCCAGCTCGACAACACCCTTGCCGAAGCCAACCGGCTCTCCAAAGAGATCGGAAACCTGTTTAAAGCCGGCAAGGCGGGGGAAGCGCAGGCCCTCAAGGAAGAATCGGCCCGCCTGAAAGAAACTTCCAAAACCCTGGGCGAGTCGCTGAGCGAGGCTGCAGAAGCCCTGCAACAAGCCCTGTACCAAGTTCCCAATGCCCCCCACGAATCAGTCCCGGCCGGCAAGGACGCCGCCGACAACCAGGAGGTACACCGCAGCGGAACCATCCCGGAACTGGGCGCAGGGGCCCTGCCACACTGGGAACTGGCCAAAAAATACGACCTGATCGACTTTGAGCTCGGGGTAAAGATCACCGGGGCGGGTTTCCCCGTGTACAAGGGCAAGGGTGCACGCCTGCAACGCGCCCTGATCAGTTACTTCCTCGACCAGAACACGGCAGCCGGCTACCAGGAAGTGCAGGTGCCCCACCTGGTGAATGAAGCTTCCGGGTATGGCACCGGGCAATTACCCGACAAGGAAGGGCAGATGTATGAGGTTGGGGAAGACAAACTGTACCTGATCCCGACTGCTGAAGTTCCGGTAACCAACCTGTTCCGCGATGTAATCCTGGACCGGGCCGAACTGCCGCTTAAATACACGGCCTACACCCCCTGCTTCCGGCGCGAAGCCGGGAGTTACGGGGCGCATGTGCGCGGCCTCAACCGCCTGCACCAGTTCGACAAGGTCGAGATTGTTCGGGTGGAACAGCCCGAGGGGTCATACCAGGCCCTGGAAGAGATGGTTGCCCACGTGCAGGGCCTACTCGAAGCCCTGAATCTCCCCTACCGCATTTTGCGGCTCTGCGGGGGCGACATGGGCTTTACCTCAGCCCTGACCTACGATTTCGAGGTCTGGTCGGCCGCCCAGGAGCGCTGGCTCGAGGTGAGCTCCGTTTCCAATTTTGAAGCTTTCCAGGCCAACCGGTTAAAGCTGCGCTACCGCGATGCGGCCAACAAAACCCAACTGGCCCATACCCTGAACGGCAGCGCCCTGGCCCTGCCTCGCATTCTGGCAGGCATCCTGGAAGACTACCAGGACGAAGCCGGCATCCGCATCCCCGACGTATTGGTGCCCTACACCGGCTTTAGCCGCATTGGGGGCGCAGACTGAAGCCTGGTTGGGAAGTCGACGCAGGGGAACCCGAAGTTCGTATCTTTGTGAAAAGCCCCTCTGTGATGCGCTTCGCCCGCTACCTTTTGTTTTTTGTTGCCTGCAACCTGTGGTCTCAAGACGATTTCCTGGCCAAACAGTATTTCAGCGACGGCGCCTTCGACAAAGCAGTGGTATTCTTCGAAAAACTGGTGGAGGCCAACCCGGGCCGATCTGACTATGCCGAGAGCCTGGTGAACTGCTACCAGCAACTGCAGGCCTACGACCGGGCCGTCGACTTCCTGAAAGCGCGAATCGCCTCGGGCACAGCCTACCCTTCGGTCTATATCGACATGGGGTATACCTACCTGCTGATGGGCCAGCCCTCCGAATCGGACGCCTGGTACCGCAAAGCCCTGGAAGCCATTGAATCGAACCCGAACATGGGGTATGGCATCGGCTTTAAATTCCAGCGCTATACCCTGCTCGACTACGCCCTGCAGGCTTACCGCCGCTCTATGGAGCTGAACCCCGATCTCGATTTCAGCTTCCAGATTGCCCAGATCTATGGGGAACAGGGCCGTATCTCCGAAATGTTCGAGGCCTATATGGACTTGCTGGCCATGCGGCCCACTGCCAAGCAGAATGTGATGCGGGCCCTGGAGGCCTTTATTGGCTCAGACCCCCAGGCCGAAAACAACCAGTCGCTCCGCAGGGTGCTCCTCGGGCGGGCCCAGCGTTCGCCCGACCCGGTCTGGAATGAGTTGCTGAGCTGGCTGCTGGTACAGCAGGGCCAGTACGATGCCGCATTCAGCCAGGAAAAAGCCATTTACCGGAGGGTTCCCGAAGCAGGTCTCGACCGGATCGCCGAATTGGGGCGCATGGCCGAAGAAGCCGGGGAGCTCGGCGCAGCCGACCAGGCCTATGCTTTTGTGGTTGCCGAAAGCCGCGATTCGGTAAGCCGGCTCAACGCCCGCCTGCACCGCATCGACATCGACTTGCGCCTGCGCCCCGAGAAAGGTCTGCAGGAAGCCCGCAAGACATTCGAAGACCTGATGGCCTCTTACGGCTATTCGCCCGAAACCATACAGTTACAGGTGGCCTATTCCAATTTCCTGGCCTTTCGGGACAACCACCCCGGGCTGGCCATAGACATCTTGAAAAAAAGCCTGGAATTGCCACTTTCCGAATACTCCCAGGGTTATCTGAAGCTGAATTTGGGCGACATCCTGGTGTTCGACGAGCGTTTCAACGAAGCCCTCATCCTGTTTTCACAAGTACAGAAGAGCCTAAAAAACGACGTGATGGCGCAACAAGCCCGGTACAAGGTGGCCCAGGCCAGCTTTTACAAGGGCGATTTTGACTGGGCCCTGACCCAGCTCAAAGTGCTGCGCAGCTCCACCTCCCAGCTTATTGCCAACGACGCCATGCAGCTGAGCCTTATTATCTCCGACAACTCCCTGCAAGATTCTACCCAGACCGCCCTTCGTAAATACGCCCGGGCGGACTTGCTGGCCTACCAGAAAAAGGATGCGGAGGCCATTGCTACCCTTGACGAAATTCTGACCCAGCACAAAGGGGAGGCTATTGAAGACGAAGCCCTGCTTATGCATGCCCGGCTCCTGCAAGCCAGGGGCGATTATTCCGGGGCCCTGCTCAGCTACCGTAAAATTGTCGAATTCTACGGGCAGGATATCCTGGCAGACGACGCCCATTTCGCGCTTGCCGAACTCTACCGTACCCGGCTCGGCGAACCTGAGAAGGCCATGGAACACTACCGGGAAATCCTCTACCGATACCAGGACAGCTATTATTTTCCGCAGGCCCGAAAACAGTTTCGTACACTTAGGGGCGACCCTGTCAATTAACCCAGCTACACATGATTATTTACAACGTTACCCTGCATATCGAAGACGCCGCCCGTGAAGCCTGGGTGGTCTGGATGCAGGACACCCACATTCCCGAAGTACTGGCCACCGGAAAATTCACCGAGGCCCGCTTCTGCCGGGTACTTACCGAAGGGTCTCAGGGCGGCACCACCTATGCCGTGCAGTACCTGGCTCCAGACCGGGCGATGCTCGAAAGGTATTACCAGGAAGACGCCCCCAGGTTACGCCAGGCCCTGATCGATCGATTCGGCGAGCAGGTAGTCGCATTCCGCACCGAACTGGAATTAATGAGCCAGCATTGATGGAGCCCGAAAACTACCCCCTCTTTGTTTACGGGACCCTGCTTGACCCCCAGGTACAGCAGCTGGTTTTCGGAAGACCGATGCAGGGCAGCCCAGACCGGTTGCCGGGCTTTGAGAAACGGGAACGATCTGTGGAGGGTAGATATCCTGAGGTTTACCCAAATACCTCAGGCAAGTCGTTTGTGGACGGGCTTTGCCTCGAGGCAGACACAACCGACCTGAACCGGGCAGATGCCTATGAAACCACCCTGTATTACCGCGAACTGGTTTTGCTCGCATCGGGCAGGCAGGCTTGGGTATACCGGGCCGCCCCGGCCAAAACAAACAACAAATGAGTGCCGCCAAACGCTTCCGCAAACCCTCCGGAAAAAAGGGGGAAACCCAGCGAACCACGGGGGTATCTGCCAAAAAGCACCTGGGGCAGCACTTCCTCACCGATCGATCCGTAGCGCAGCGTATTGCAGAGACCCTGCCTGAAGATGGACCAATGCGCGTACTGGAAATCGGCCCGGGAACAGGGGTACTTACCGGCTTCCTGATGCAACGCCCGGTAGACCTGCTGGCCGTGGAACTCGACGCAGAATCGGTGCGCTACCTGGAAGAAGTCTTCCCCCTTGAAATCGCTTCCCGAAACCTGCCGTACAAATCGTTCCGGGTAATGAATGCCGACTTCCTGAAATTGGATTTGGACCCCCTGTTCGAAGGTGAACCCTTCGCCCTGACCGGAAACTTCCCCTATAACATCTCTACCCAGATCGTCTTCAGGTTGCTGCAGTACCGGCACCGCATTCCGGTGTTCAGCGGCATGTTCCAGAAAGAGGTGGCCCAGCGCATCTGCGCCGGCCCGGGCAGCAAGACCTACGGCATCCTCTCGGTGCTCGCTCAGGCCTATTACCATGCGGAGTATTGCTTTACCGTGCCCCCGCAGGTATTCGACCCGCCCCCCAAGGTAGATTCAGGCGTAATCAGACTTGTCAGGCGCGACGATGCCATCCCCGACTGGGATGAGAAGGCCCTGACAACCCTGGTGAAAACGGCCTTCAACCAGCGTCGCAAAACGCTGCGAAACAGTCTAAAAAGCCTGCAGCTTTCAGATAATCTCAAAGAAGATACTATCTTTGACAGGCGCCCGGAACAACTGTCTGTACCGGAATTTATCGCGCTGGCCAAGAGGATCGCGCATGACACCCTTTAAACTCACAGACGAGCTGCTGGCCCAGATCGAGGAACTGATCGACGCCCGCCAGAACGACTCCCTGCACACCCTGCTGGAGGAAGTGCACTATGCCGATGTGGCAGAGATCCTCAACGAACTCGACAACGACCACGCCACTTACCTGATCAAGCTGTTCGACAGCGACAAGACCTCTGACGTGCTCACGGAGCTCGATGAGGATGTGCGGGAATCAATCCTCAGGAACCTGTCGTCTAAAGAAATTGCCGGGGAGCTCGAAGAACTCGATACCGACGATGCCGCCGACATTGTGGCTGAGCTGCCCAAAGAAATTGTGCAGGAGGTCATTTCGGAAATCACCGACCGCGAACACGCCCGCGACATTGTAGACCTGCTTCGGTATGACGAAAATTCGGCCGGGGGTCTCATGGCCAAGGAATTGGTGAAGGTAAACGAAAATTGGAATGTGCTGACCTGTGTAAAGGAAATGCGGCACCAGGCCGAAAACGTGACCCGGGTGCATTCCATTTACGTGGTAGACGACGAGGGCATCCTCAAGGGGCGCCTTTCGCTGAAAGACCTGCTCACCACCTCTACCCGCTCGCCCATTCGCGACATTTATATTCCGAAGGTAGACCGGGTGAACGTAAACGAAAAGCCCGAGGAAGTGGCCAAGATTATGTCGAAATACGATTTGGAGGCGATTCCGGTTGTCGACGAAATCGGCCGGCTGGTGGGCCGCATCACCATTGACGACATCGTAGACGTAATTCGGGAAGAAGCCGACAAAGATTACCAGCTGGCGGCCGGTATCTCGCAAGATGTGGAGGCCGACGACAGCATCTGGGTGCTCACCCGGGCCCGCCTTCCGTGGCTTTTCCTGGGCATGTTCGGCGGCATGGGCGCTGCAGCCATTATGGGTGGTTTCGAGACCATGATGGCCAAACACGGCATGCTTTTCTTTTTCACGCCCCTCATTGCCGCCATGGCGGGGAATGTGGGCGTGCAGTCGAGCGCCATTGTGGTGCAGGGCCTGGCCAACGACGACCTGAAAGGCAGTATAGGCGGCAGGTTGCTCAAGGAAATCGTGCTCGCCTCCCTGAACGGCCTGATCCTGGCCTCGGTGCTGCTGCTGCTCACCTGGTTTTGGAAAGGCAGTTTCCTTACAGCCCTGGCTATTTCCATTTCACTGATCAGCGTTATTGTTGTGGCGGGCATTATCGGCACTTTTATCCCGCTTTTCCTGCACAGGAGGGGGATAGACCCGGCCATTGCCACCGGACCCTTTATCACCACCAGCAACGATATCTTCGGCATCCTGATCTATTTCAGCATTGCCAGGGTACTGCTGCACATATAAGGGCCCTTTAACTTGTTAACTACAATGAAGCCCATTGACCTCCAGGAAAAACTAACCCGCTTCAGCGACCACTGGCATCCACACCGGATTGCCCAGGTTAACGATATGCAGGTATTACTGGCGAAAATCAGTGACGAATTTGTCTGGCATGCCCACCAGGAAGAAGACGAACTGTTTCAGGTACTCAAGGGCACCCTGCACATGCAGTTTCGCGACCGTGTCGAAATCGTCCGTGAGGGAGAACTGATCGTCGTGCCCAAAGGGGTGGAGCACTGCCCCCGCACCGAAAGGGGTGAAGAAGTGCACCTGCTTCTGTTCGAACGCCTTTCCACGGCCCATACAGGGGCCGTGAAACACGAGAAAACACGAACCCATTACCCCGATATTTAAACCCCGGGACCAGAAATACTAGACCTTTGAAACGCGTACTCCACCTAGATACCAACCACCCCTGTCTGGCAGAAGGGCTGGCCGCCCTCGGTTTTCAGAACGAAACCGACTATGAAAGCCCGCGGGAGGCCATTCTGGAAAAGATCGGGGCTTATGAAGGGGTTATCCTGCGCAGCCGCATACCTATAGACGCCGCTTTCCTGGCTCGGGCTACCCGCCTTAAGTTCATAGGCCGGGTCGGGGCCGGCCTTGAAAATATCGATGTGGCCTATGCCCGCAGCAAAGGCGTTTTTTTAGCTGCTGCCCCCGAGGGGAACCGCAATGCCGTGGGCGAGCACACCCTGGCGATGTTGCTTGCGCTGATGAACAAATTGCACACCGCCGACGCTGAAGTGCGCAGTGGGCACTGGCGGCGCGAGGCCAACCGCGGGCACGAACTCGACGGCAAAACAGTGGGTATTATCGGGTATGGGAACATGGGAAAGGCCTTTGCCAAAAAACTGCGAGGGTTTGAGGTGGAAACCCTCTGTTACGACCTGATTCCGGGGGTTGGCGACACCAATGCCCGCCAGGTGTCCCTGGCCGAATTCCAGGAGCGCTGCGACGTGGTAAGCCTGCATGTACCCGAGACCCCTAACACCGTCGGCATGGTGAACCAGGCTTTTATCGGGGCCTTCAGCAAGCCGTTCTGGCTACTGAACACCGCCCGCGGAAAATGCGTGCGCACCGAAGACCTGGCCGCCGGGCTGCGATCTGGCCGGGTGCTCGGGGCGGGCCTTGATGTGTTGGAATACGAAAAATCGTCTTTTGAATCGCTCTTCGGCCCTGAGGGCATGCCGCCAGCCTTCAGGTACCTGATACAGGCGCCCAACGTGCTGCTGAGCCCGCACGTGGCCGGCTGGACAGTAGAAAGCAAGGAAAAACTCGCCCAAACCATTGTCGACAAAATCGGGGCGCATTACAAAAACCGGAACTCATGAAGTACACTGCGAACAACCCCGAGGAGTACGTGGCCCAACTCCCCCGAGACCGGCAAGCCGCCGTTCAACGTTTGCGCCAGGTCATTCGCGGCAACCTGCCACCAGGCTTCGAAGAGACGATGAGCTACGGCATGATCGGCTATGTGGTACCTCACAGCCTGTACTCCGGGGGCTACCATTGCGACCCGAAACTGCCTTTGCCTTTTATGAACATTGCCTCGCAAAAGCATTTTATCGCCGTATACAGCAGCCCGCTATACGCCGACCCTGAAATCCAGCGGTGGTTCCTCGAGGCCTACGCCAAACTCGACATCGGCAAGCCCGACATGGGCAAGAGTTGCATCCGTTTCAAGAAACCCGAACGCATCCCCTTTGCCTTGATCGGGGAACTGGCCGGCAAAATGACGGTAGCCGAGTGGGTAGCCTTATACGAACGCAACGTTAAGAACAGATAACCTGCCGACATCGGCCCTGTAAACGGATGGCTACGGGCCGGAGGCGTAAGCTGTTATCATGCAATGAAGCGGCCCCGGGTAATGCGTTTTACCTTACTGGCAACAGGAAGGCGGCAGTAGCCGGGTGATCGAAATTTTCCGTATCTTTTACATTGCAACCCCTAGAACCCATCCCCATGAAAAAACGCGTAACCGGCCTGGGCGGTTTTTTCTTCAAAGCCGATGACCCGGACCGAATCAAATCCTGGTACAGGGACCACCTGGGCCTGGCCACCGATCAATACGGATGGACCTTCTGGTGGCACGATGAGCAGGGCAATCCGCGCAGTACCCAATGGAGCCCTTTCCAGGCAGACACCACCTACTTTAAGCCGAGTGAAAAACCCTTCATGATGAACTTCAGGGTAGAAAACCTTATAGAACTGCTGGAACAATTGCGGGCCGAAGGCGTACAGGTGGTGGGAGAAATGGAGTCGCATCCCTACGGCAAATTTGGTTGGATCCTGGACCCGGAAGGCAACAAGATTGAATTGTGGGAACCGGTAGATTCTGCGTTTCTGGAATAGCGAATTAATTCCTACATTTAATACACTATCAACCAACACCCTAATACTATGTCAGACGACAGTAAAGATTTCGGAGATAAGGCCGGGGAGGCATTCGACAAAGCAAAACAAGAAGCCAAGGATTTTGGCAGCGAAGCCAAAAAAACCGCCTCGGAATTTGCCGATGGCCTGAAGAGCGCCGGAGGAGAAAATAAAAAAATTCTTGCGGGTATCCTCGCCATTATTTTAGGGTCCCTGGGTATCCACAAGTTTGTGCTTGGCTACCAGAAGGAAGGTATAATCCTGCTGGTGGTTACGATTATCGGCATGGTCCTTTCCTGCATTGGCATTGGGATATTTGTGGTTTGGGCCACCGGATTGATCGGCCTCATTGAGGGTATCATCTACCTGACAAAGAGCGACGAAGAGTTTTACAACACCTATCAAGTGGGCCGCAAGCCCTGGTTCTGATAAAAAAAGCCGGAAAAACCAATCCGGCTTTTTTATTTTCAAATATTATCGTAATATTGCGATATATAATTAAACTATGGGCGCTTCCAAAACACAACTTTTCGACACCCAGCAAAACGAACTGGCCAGCGTGGCCAAGGTGCTGGCACACCCGGCCCGGGTAGCCATCCTGCAGTATATCAGCAGGCAGGACGCCTGCATTTGCAGCGACCTGGTTGAAGAAACGGGGCTGGCACAGGCCACCATTTCGCAACACCTGGCCGAAATCAAAAAAATTGGGCTGTTGCGTGGGAACTTCGAAGGGAAGAACCTTTGCTATTGCATCGATAAAGAGCGTTGGGATGCCCTGCAGGAAATGTTCAATTCATTTTTTACCGGCATTGGCTCCCAATGCTGTACCTCCTAAAAACACACGTATGAAAACCAGGGAATTCCTCGAACTTCTGAAAGAACACCCAAATCAACAGCTCCATTTTGAATACCGGCCCGGGGCGCGCCTGAAACCCGGATACCACATCACCGAGGTGAAAAACATCCGTATCGACGCCACCGACTGCGGGGGACGAACCGATTCATGGCTCGAAACCGTTATCCAGCTCTGGGAAAGCCCGGTTCCCGAAACCACACCGAATGCCATTACGGGCCGCAAGGCCCTGGCTATCCTGGACCGGGTAAACCGGAGCCAGCCCCTGCTGCAAGACAGCTTGCTGAAATTCGAATATGGCAACGCCGCATTCCATACGGCCCAGCTGCACGTGGCCGGGTCAATCCTCGATGGGGATGGCCTGACCGTTGCCCTCACCACCGATATTACCCAATGCAAAGCCAGAGACCTGTGCGGGGTTCCTGAACCGGCACCTCAGGCCGCGGCTTGCTGCGAGCCCAAATCAGGCTGCTGCTAAAAAGTAGTCATGGAGATCAGGCGCATGTTACCGGAAGACTGGCCCGAAGTGGCCCGCATCTATGCCGAAGGTATGGCCACGGGCATGGCCACGTTCGAAACCCGTGTACCCGACTATGCCTCCTGGGACCGGGCCCACCTGAGTACCTGCCGCTGGGTGGCCGACACCGGAAGCGGCCTGCTTGGTTGGGCAGCGCTATCGCCCGTTTCGGGGCGATGCGTATATGGCGGGGTGGGCGAACTGAGCATCTATGTTAGCTCAGACAGTCGCGGACAGGGCGTAGGCCGGGCCCTGCTCACCGTTTTGATCCCTGACAGCGAACAGGCCGGGCTTTGGACCCTGCAATCGGGGGTATTCCCCGAAAATACGGCCAGCATCAGCCTCCACCTGGCCATGGGCTTTCGCCAGCTGGGCTTCAGGGAACGTATCGGCCAGCTCAACGGGGTCTGGAAAAACAATGTTTTATTCGAACGCCGAAGTCCGACGGTTGGAGCAAATTAAACCCACCCATCCAGGCCTGGAAAAATTTCACGGCTTGCGACCCGGGGGCCAAATTGCTAACCGCCGCAACTTTATGGAGAAAGAGATGCAAGGTTAGTCGGCGCTTTGCGACTCGGTAAGCCGCCGTTCCAGCTCGGCCTGGAATTCCTCCATCACCGGCCGCACCGTGTCTTCGGGCAGGTCTGCAATTTTGATGTACATGAGCCCGTCTACGGAATTATTGAAAAGGGGGTCTACGTTAAAAGCCACCACCTTGGCGTTTTGCTTGATATACTTCTTGATGAGCACGGGCAGGCGCAGGCTGCCGGGCTCCACCTCCTCGATGAGGCGGTCGAATTTATTCAGGTCAGCCTCGGTTTCGTCGAACACAAATTCCTTGTCGGCATCTTTCAGTTTTACCTTGAATTCTTTTTTGGGGCGCACATACTGGGCCACATAGGGGTCCCAGTAGTTCGACTTCATGAATTCGATCATCAGCGATTTCGAGAAATTCGAGAACTGATTGCTAATACTCACCCCCCCGATCAGGTATTTGTGCTCGGGATGCCGGAGGGTGGTGTGCACGATTCCCTTCCAGAGCAAAAACAATGGCATGGGCTTCTGTTGGTATTCCTTGATGATATAGGCCCGGCCCATCTCAATGGAACGCTGCATCATCTTGTAGAGCTCGGGTTCAAAGCGGAAGAGGTCTTGCAGGTAAAACCCGTCGATGCCATAGTGGTCAAAGATCTCCGAACCCATGCCCATGCGGTAGGCCCCCACAATCTGTAATTCCTGGTCATCCCACAAAAAGAGGTGGTGGTAGTACTCGTCAAAACGGTCAAGGTCTATGGCATTATTGGTCCCCTCCCCGATGGCCCGGAAGGTGAGTTCGCGTTGCCGGCCGATCTCCTGGAGGATAAAGGGCATGTCCTTTTTCTGGGCCAGGAATACCTCGTAGTTTTTGCTCTGCAACAAGCGGCAGCCCTTCTCCCGCAGTTTTTCGATTTCGCCCTGGATAACCTCCTTGCGTACGGCCGTGGCAATACGCCTGGGGGGTTTCGGGATTTTGAGCGTTCCCGGTATCTGGTCTATGAGCCGCTCGCGCTCGTAGGCGTTGGCCAGGATATACGTTTTGCGCCTGAGCAATTCGGAGAAATCTTCGAGGGTCTCCTGGTCTTGCTGTACCGCTACCTGAATGGGGTGGCCGATGCGAACCTTGATGGGGCGGTTGCGCTGGGTAATCAGCTCTGAAGGCAGCTTGGCCGTCCGATACATGTCGTTGATGCGCGAGAGGTAGTAAAACAGGCGGCTGTTGCGGGCGTGGAAATAAATGGGCACCACCGGCACCTCGGCTTTGCGAATAAGTTTTAGGGCCGCCTCTTCCCAGGGCCGGTCTACGATCAGCTGCCCGTCTTTGTAAGTAGAGACCTCCCCGGCCGGGAATATACCCAGGGGATGGCCCTCTTGCAGGTGTTCCATGGCCCGTTTGAAACCGGCAACAGATCCCTTCACGTCACGGTGGTTTTCAAAGGGGTTCACCGGCAAAATATAGGGCGCCAGGGGGCCGATGCGTTGCAGCAGGAAGTTGGCCACAATCTTGTAATCGGTGCGCTGCTGCAAGAGCAGTTTGAGCAGCAATACCCCGTCTATCCCGCCCAGGGGATGATTGCTGATGGTGATAAAAGCCCCTTCTTTAGGCAACCTTTTAAAGTCTTCCTCCGGAATTTCAAAGTCGATCTCGTAGTGCTCCAGAATGCGGTCGAGGAATTCAGGGCCCGGCAGGTGGGAATGCCGGCGGTAGAACCGGTTCAGGCTGCTGATCCGGGTAATACGCATCAGCAACCAGCCCATAAAGGTTCCTGCAATCCCGTATCGGTCGAGGTGGATGGCTTTGGCAACTTCCTTGGCGCTTACTAAACTCATCGTCGGCTTTTGCTGTGGAGGTAAAGATAGAAAATTGACCCCTGCCCCAACCGATTTTTAAAAATTTAGCTGGTGCGCGCCCTACTGGACTACCAACTGCAAGGTCTCTTTGCTGCGTTGCTCCAGCAAAACCTCGCGCCCGTTCTGGAGCGACTTAATCGCCTCGTTGTTGAAGTGCCTGATGGTGTAGAGGGAAACCCCCTCGTAGTGCACCACATTAAAGCGCGCTTTCAGTTTGGAGAGCAGTTCGGGCAGGGTGCCGTACTTGTTGTCGACGCATACCGAAAAACTGATGGCTGAATTCTGGATCAGGTCTACCTTCATACGGTGGTCGTGCAACATCTTGAACAGGTAGCCTATGCTGTCTTCCACAATAAAGGAAAAATCAAGGGACGAGAGTTTCATCAGCACCTGGTCCTTCTTCAGAATGAAGCAAGGCACTTCAGGTTCGATGCCCTGTCCCTTCCCCACGGTGGTGCCCGCATCGCCGGGGTTCAGGAACGATTTAACATGCAGGGGAATTTCCTTGCGTTGCAAGGGCTGCAGGGTTTTGGGGTGGATTACCGACGCCCCGTAAAAGGCCAGCTCAATGGCTTCCCGGTACGAGATGCGGTTCAGCAGGCTTGCTTTCTCAAAGTACCGGGGGTCGGCGTTGAGCACGCCGGGCACGTCTTTCCAGATAGTGACGGACTTGGCATTGAGGCAAAAGGCAATAATCGCCGCCGTGTAGTCGGAGCCTTCGCGCCCCAGGGTGGTGGTGAAGTTATTTTCATCGCTGCCCAGGAAGCCCTGAGTAATAAAGAGTTCCTTTCGGGGCGACAGTTCCGAGATGGCTGCCTGGGTCTTTTCCCAGTTAACGTTGGCATCGCGGTAATGCGAATCGGTTTTCAGGTAGTTGCGAATGTCGAGCCAGGTATTGGGCACCCCATTGTCTGCCAGGTAGGCGCTTACAATGGTGGTGGAGAGCAACTCCCCGTACCCCACCACCTGGTCGTATACAAAGCTGTTCTTGGGCGATTTGTTCCAGGCCAGAAAGCCGCGGACCTCGTCAAGGAGCCCGCGCACCTGCCCGTAAACGGGGTGCCCCTTAGACGGAAACAACTCCTTCAAGATGGTGCCGTGGTAGTCTTCTACCTGTTGCAGGGCAGCCCCTACGGCCGCCTTGTCGTCAAAATAGGCCCGCACTACCTCTTCCATGGCGTTGGTCGTTTTACCCATGGCCGAGACCACCAAAAAAGTGTTTTCGGTGCCGGTATGCCGCAACACGGCCATTACATTGCGGACGCCTTCCGCATCTTTTACCGAGGCACCCCCGAATTTAAATACGCGCATATTCTTTCAAATAAGATGCTATTCCCTTCTTGTCGAGGTGAACCACGTTCCATTCCCGCATAACCCGGGCCCCGCGGCCCTCGTAAAATTCAATGGCCGGGGTATTCCAGTCGAGCACCTCCCAACTCACCCGGTTAACCCCCAGTTCGGCTGCACGCCTGATCACTTCGGTCAGCAGGGCACTTCCCAGGCCGGTCCCGCGGGCAGACTCCGTGACAATCAGGTCTTCCAGGTGAATAACCGATCCTTTCCAGGTCGAATAGCGGGGGTAGCACAGGGCCATCCCGTCTATTGTTCCATTGCAGCTGCCGACAAAACAAAAGAATTTGGGGGCGTCGCCAAAGCCGTCTTCCCGGAGTTGCTCCAGGGTTACCTCTACGGCATCGGGCTCTTTTTCAAAAACGGCCAGTTCCTGGATTAGCCGGAGCACATCGGCCATATCTTCTTCCAGGGCCGGGCGAATGGTATGCTTCATAATTGTTACAAATAAAACTCAAAGTTAAATATCTCAAAAATGGGTTGGTAACGAAAACGTTGTAGTTTCACAAAATACGCGATATTTGTGGGCATCAAAACCTAAGCCATCCGATATGCAGTGGAAATCGAAAACCCTGGGCGAATTCATCATCGAGAACCAGGCCGAATTCCAATATTCCACAGGCGAACTTTCCAAGCTTATCAACGCGATTCGCCTGGCCGCAAAAGTAGTCAATCACGAGGTGAACAAGGCGGGGCTCATCGACATTCTGGGCTCGGCCGGTGAAACAAATGTTCAGGGCGAAAGCCAGCAAAAACTTGATGTGCTCGCCAATGAAAAATTCATCCAGGCCCTCAAGAACCGGGAAATAGTATGCGGCATCGCCTCTGAGGAAGAGACCGATTTCATCACCGTGAACTCCCTGGACGAAAACCACCAGAACAAATACGTGGTGCTCATAGACCCCCTCGACGGGTCATCCAACATTGACGTAAACGTGTCGGTAGGCACCATTTTCTCCATATACCGGCGCCTGACCCCAAGCGGCAGCCCGGTAACCCTTGAAGACTTTCTGCAGCCCGGCATTAACCAGGTGGCGGCCGGCTACATCATTTACGGCACCTCTACCATGCTGGTCTACACTACGGGCCACGGGGTAAACGGCTTTACGCTGAACCCGGCAATCGGCACCTTTTACCTCTCGCACCCAAACATGCAGTTCCCTGAAACCGGGCGCATCTATTCGGTGAACGAGGGAAATTACATCCACTTTCCACAAGGGGTAAAAGATTATATCAAGTATTGCCAGATGGAGGAAGGCGACCGGCCCTATACCTCGCGGTACATCGGTTCGCTGGTCTCTGACTTCCACCGCAACCTCATCAAGGGCGGCATATACCTGTACCCCAAAAGCAGCCTGAATTCGAACGGGAAATTGCGCCTGCTCTACGAGTGCAACCCCATGGCCCTGCTGGCCGAACAGGCAGGCGGCAAAGCCTCAGACGGCCACCGGCGTATTTTGGAAATCCAGCCCGGGGAGCTGCATGAGCGGGTGCCGTTTTTCTGCGGTAGCCTACGCATGGTTGAAAAGGCAGAGGAATGCATGGCGCGTTACGCCTGAAGTGCTATTTTTTCTGGCTAACCAGGTACAGGTAGTCCTCAAAATCGACGCGTCCGTTGAAGATTGCAACGGAACGGGCAATGACGCTGTCGGCCTTGGAGGCGCTGAAGCCCAGCCCTATTGCGTACTTGCGTACCAGCATCATTTCCTCCTCGTCAATGGCGTGGTCTGAATAGATCAGGCGGAAAAAATCGAACAGGCGTTCGTACCGTTTTTCCATCTCGAAGGGCGCCTCAACCGGGTACTTGTTTTCTTTTTTCATCACCTCTTTGTACTCGGCCTGGGTAATGTTCAACTTACTGGCAAAACGGTCGAGGATGGCTTTTTCTTCAGGGTTAACCTTTCCGTCAACAGCCGCCAGGGAAGCAAGTGCCGCGAAATGCGCCAGGTTACGGCGCTGCTCGGAGTGGTTGTACAGATCAAGAATGGGCATGTCAGGGTATGTATTTTAAAGCAAATATACCCATTTAAAAAATCGAATCCCAGTGGCGAAACTTTAATTGTTCACCCGGGCGCTGCGGCCGCTGCGGGCCTCTCATGGGAATAATATGTACCTTCACAGACACCGAGCCTCTCTCAAGAAATGAAATCCGACGGCCTGAACAAGCAAGCCCTCCTGAGCTTGGCAACTGCCTGGTTCTCAAACCAGGGATGGCAGCCCTTTGCTTTCCAGGAAGAAACCTGGGAGGCATTCCTCGATGGCCGGCACGGCCTGCTGAACGCCCCCACGGGGAGCGGTAAGACCTATGCCCTCTGGTTTCCCATTTTGCTGAACTACATGCGGCTTCACCCCGATTACAAAACCCGCCGAAAACCAGGCCTTAAGGCGGTTTGGATAACTCCTTTAAGGGCGCTCTCGCAAGAAATCCGTCAGTCGGCAGCGCGCATCACCGCCGATTTGGAAATCCCGTTTGAGGTGGGCATTCGCACCGGGGATACTTCTTCGGCCGAACGGGCGCGCCAGCGCAAGGCCCTGCCCGACCTGCTGATAACCACTCCGGAAAGCCTGCAACTGCTCCTGGCCTCTAAAGGGTATGAACAAGCTTTCAAGGGTTGCTACGCCATTGTGGTGGATGAATGGCACGAGCTGCTTGGGAGCAAACGCGGGGTGCAGATGGAACTGGCCCTTTCCCGCTTGAAAACCGTGTGCCCCGACCTGCGTATCTGGGGCATCTCGGCTACCATCGGCAACCTCGACCAGGCCAGGCAGGTACTGCTCGGACCCGATTCAGAGGCCTATTCCAATTCGGTCCTGATCCGGGCGAAACTCAGCAAGCAGATAACCGTAAAAAGCCTGCTTCCCAAAAAAATGGAGACGTTTCCCTGGCGCGGCCACCTGGGCCTCCACCTCCTCGAATCGGTAATCCCCATCATCGAGCAAAGCAAAACCACGCTGCTCTTTACCAACACCAGGGGCCAATGTGAGATCTGGTTCCAGAAATTGCTGGAAAAACACCCCGAACTGGCCGGGGAAATCGCCATGCACCACGGCAGCATCGACAAGGAAACCCGGCTTTGGGTCGAACAAGCCATCCGCAACGAAAGCCTCAGGGCGGTGGTTTGCACCTCCAGCCTCGACCTGGGGGTCGATTTCGCTCCGGTGGAGACCGTGGTGCAGATCGGCGGGCCCAAAGGGGTGGCCCGCTTTTTACAGCGCGCCGGGCGCAGCGGGCACCGGCCCGGGCAGGAGAGCCGCATCTATTTTCTGCCCACCCATGCCATTGAGCTGGTTGAGGCTTCGGCCCTGCAACAGGCCGTGCGCACAGGGGCCGTGGAAGACCGAATCCCATACCTGGCCAGTTATGACGTGTTGGTACAGTACCTGACCACCCTTGCCGTTTCGGATGGCTTCTACCCGGAGGAACTCTTCAGGGAGGTCTCCGGGACTTTCTGCTACCAGGCCCTTTCTCGCGAGCAGTGGCAATGGCTGCTCAATTTTCTGGTACAGGGAAGCCAGAGCCTCATGAGCTACGACGAATACAAAAAAGTTGAGGTACAGCCCGACGGACGCTTCCTGGTCACCAACCGGGGGGTTGCCCTCAGGCACCGTTTCCAGATCGGAACCATAGTAGGCGATGCCGACATTAAGGTCAAATACCAGAATGGCGGATACATCGGCACCATTGAAGAGTGGTTTATCTCCAAATTGCAGCCAGGCGACGTATTTACCTTTGCCGGCCGGAACTTGGAATTCATTCGCATCAAAGAAATGGTGGCCCTGGTACGCAACTCTTCCGCGAAAAGCACCAAAACCCCGAGCTGGATGGGCGGGCGGCTCACCCTTTCGAGCGAGATGTCGGAGCTGCTGCGGGCCGAACTTTATTCAGCCGGCCTGCCCAAAAGCCGACAATCTGAAGAGATAAGGGCCCTCGCCCCCCTCTTTGACCAGCAGCGGGAAGAGAGCCTGGTACCAGGGCCCGATGAATTCCTGATCGAAACCTTTGAGACGCAAGACGGCTACCACCATATTTTTTACCCCTTCGAAGGCCGGTTCGTACACGAAGCCATGGCGAGCCTGCTGAGTTACCGCATCAGCCTGCTGGCCCCCATCACCTTCTCCCTGGCTTACAACGATTACGGCTTTGAGCTGCTTTCAGACCAGGAGGTAGATATGCAAATGGTGCTAGACAACAACCTGTTCAGCACCGAATACCTGCTTGACGACCTGCAGAAAAGCCTGAATGCCACCGAAATGGCCCGGCGCAAATTTCGCGACATCGCCGTAATCAGCGGCCTGGTGTTTAGCGGCTACCCGAAGAAGAACATACAGATGAAACACCTGCAGAGCAATGCCCAGCTCCTCTTTGAGGTGTTTCGCGACTACGAACCCGACCACCTGCTTTACCAGCAGGCCTTCCGTGAAACCTTCGAGCACCAGCTTGAAGAAGGGCGACTGCGCCTGGCCCTGGAGCGAATCGGCAACCAACAGATGGTGTGGAAGGCTTGCCAGAACCCCACCCCCTTTTCGTTTCCGATCATTACCGACCGCCTGCGCGAAAAGCTGTCTTCAGAGCGGCTGGCCGACCGCATCCGCAAGATGACCCACCTGCTCACCACCCGGGGCAGGCGCTGAACCACAAAAGCCTCGCTTGCTTAGGGCCGTTTTGATACCTTTGCCCCATGTTGCACGAACTCGAAATCGCCGGGGAAACCCTGGCCCTCCACCCCTGGGGGGTAGCTTACTGGGAGGGGGCCTCCATACTGCTGATCAGCGATGTGCACCTGGGCAAGGTCATGCATTTCCGCAAGCACGGGGCGGCTGTGCCGCGTCGGGCGCTGCTGCAAAATTTCGAGCGGCTCGGGGAAGTGGTCGGGTACTTCGGCCCCAAGACCCTCTGCTTTTTGGGAGATCTCTTCCACTCACATATCAACCGCGAATGGCTCCTTTTCGAACAGTGGGCCCAAAGCCGGCCTGCCAAACTGGAACTGGTCTGCGGGAACCACGACGTCCTTTCGCCCCTGCGCTACGAAGCCCTGGGAATGCGCTGGCAGCACCGCTGGGAAAATGGGCCGTTCCTTTTTACCCACGAGCCCGAAGACACCTTCCCTTTCTTCAATATTTCGGGTCACATCCACCCGGCTGTGCGCCTGGCCGGGCCGGGGCGCCAGCAACTGCGCCTGCCTTGTTTCTTTTTGCGCGGCCAGCAGCTCATTTTGCCTGCCTTCGGTGCTTTTACGGGCACCCATGCCCTGGAGCCGCAGCCCGGCGACCGCTTCTTTGCCCTTGCCGACGATCGCGTCATCGCCCTGGAAGAGACAGCCCGGGGGCCCCGGTCGTGAACCCTGGGATTGCCAGGATGGGATTTCCGACGTACTTTTGCCCAAAATTTCGCGGTTGAGCGTAGCCCACATCCGGGAACAATTTGCACAGGCCCCTGTTTTCAGGGATCTGCAGGAGGCTATTTCCCAGCCCGATGCAAAACTGCGATTAAAGGGCCTTAGCGGCTCGTCCCTCTCCTTCTTCATCGCAGAGTCTTTCCGGGAACAGCAGCTTCCCTTTCTGCTCTTGATGAACGACAAGGAAGAGGCGGCCTACCTGCTGAACGACCTGGAAGAACTTTTGGGAAGTGAAGACGTCTTGTTTTTTCCCGACAGTTACCGCCGTCCGTACGAAATCGAACAGACTGACAACGCCAACGTCTTGCTTAGGGCCGAGGTGCTGAGCCGCATCGGTTCGCGCAAAAAGCCGGCCCTGATCGTGAGTTATCCCGAAGCCCTCTTCGAACAGGTGGTGACCCGGAAGGAACTCAAGAAAAACACGCTCAAGATTCACACGGGCGATTCCCTCTCCCTCGATTTCCTGAATGAGACCCTGTTCGAGTACCACTTCCGCCGCGTCGACTTTGTGACCGAACCGGGGGAGTTTTCGGTGCGCGGCGGTATTGTGGACGTATTTTCCTTTTCCCACGACCAGCCGTTCCGCATTGAATTCTTCGGCGACGAGGTCGAAAGCATCCGCGCCTTCGATGTGGAATCGCAGCTCTCCACCGACAGGCGCACCAAAATTACCATCGTGCCCAACGTGGCTGACAAGATGCTGCTGGAGGCCCGTGAACCCTTCCTGAGCTATATCTCCGACCAGACCCTCCTGTTTGTGCGCCAGCCCCAGCTGTGTTATGCCAAACTCAACCAGTTGTTCGCCAAGGCAGAGGAAGCCTTCGGCCACCTGAGCCCCGACCTGGCCCATGCGCGTCCTGAAGAACTCTTCCTCGACGGCAAGGCCCTGAAGCGCCAGTTTAAGGCTTTCCGCCTGGCGGCCCTGGAAGGAGACCCTCCGGGCAATACGGGCGGGGTGGTGGAGTTGCACATGCCGGTAAAACCGCAACCCGCCTTTAACAAGCATTTCGACCTGTTGCTCGACACCCTGCGCGAGAACCACCAGAAGGGGATGCTGAACTACCTGTTCTGCGCCTCCGAGCAGCAGGCCCGGCGCTTTCACGATATCTTCGAAGAGATCGGACGTGAAGTGCCCTATACCACCCTGGTGATGCCCCTCTATCAGGGATTCCAGTCTGAGGACCTCGGGCTCTGCTGCTATACCGACCACCAGATCTTTGAGCGCTACCACCGCTTCCACCTGCGCAACGGCTATGCCAAGAAGCAGGCCATTACCCTGAAGGATCTCAACAAGTTGGAAGTAGGCGACTACGTGACCCATATCGACCACGGTATCGGGAAGTTCGGAGGCCTTCAGAAAATCGATGTGGAAGGCAAACAGCAGGAAGCCATCAAACTCATCTATGGCGACCGCGACATTTTGTACGTGAGCATCCACTCCCTCCACAAGATCGCCAAGTACAACGGCAAGGACGGGGCCGTTCCCAAAATCTACAAACTGGGATCAGCCGCCTGGAAAAAACTGAAAGCCAAGACCAAATCGCGGGTCAAGCAAATCGCCTTCGACCTGATCAAGGTATACGCGAAGCGCCGGATGAAACAGGGCCATGCCTATGCCCCCGACAGCTACCTGCAACACGAACTGGAGGCCTCGTTCATCTACGAAGATACCCCCGACCAAAGCTCGGCCACCGAAGCGGTAAAGAAAGACATGGAAAGCGAACAGCCCATGGACCGCCTCATTTGCGGGGACGTGGGTTTCGGCAAAACCGAGGTGGCCATCCGGGCCGCATTCAAGGCGGTCGACAACGGGAAACAGGTTGCCGTGCTGGTGCCCACCACCATCCTCGCCTTCCAGCACCACCGCACCTTTAAGGAGCGCCTTTCAGATTTGCCGGTAACGGTAGACTACCTGAACCGCTTCCGCTCGACCAAAGAGCGCAAAACGCTGCTTGAAAACCTGGCTTCGGGCAAACTCGATATCGTGATCGGAACACACCAGCTGGTGAGCAGCCAGGTGAAGTTCAAAGACCTGGGCCTGCTCATTGTCGACGAGGAACAGAAATTCGGCGTGGGCGTGAAAGACAAGCTCAAGAGCCTGAAAGAGAATATTGATGTGCTAACCCTGACGGCCACCCCCATTCCGCGTACGCTCCAATTCAGCCTGATGGCCGCCCGAGACCTTTCGGTAATCAATACGCCCCCACCCAACCGCTACCCCATAGAGAGCCGTGTAATCCGCTTTGAGGAAGAAACCATACGCGATGCGATAAGCTATGAAGTGCAACGGGGCGGGCAGGTCTTTTTCGTGCATAACCGCATCGAGAACATCAGGGAAGTGGCCGGTTTGCTGCAGCGGCTGGTCCCAGATGCGCGCATTGGCATCGGCCACGGGCAGATGGACGGGAAGAAGCTCGAATCGCTTATGCTAGACTTCATGAACGGGGAGTTCGATGTGCTGGTATCGACCACCATTATCGAGAGCGGCCTTGACGTGACCAACGCCAACACCATTTTTATAAACAATGCCCACAATTTCGGCTTAAGCGACCTGCACCAGATGCGGGGCCGGGTAGGCCGCGGCAACAAAAAGGCCTTTTGTTATTTCATTACCCCGCCCTATGACCACATGACCGCAGAGGCCCGCAAGCGCATCCAGGCCCTGGAACAATTCACCGAGCTGGGCAGCGGGTTCCATATTGCCATGAAAGACCTCGAAATCAGGGGAGCCGGCGACCTGCTGGGGGGCGAACAAAGCGGGTTTATCAACGAGATCGGCTTTGAAACCTACCAGAAGATCCTGGCCGAGGCCATCGAAGAGCTGAAAGAGAATGAGTTCAGGGAATTGTACCAGGAAGAGCGGCAGGCGCGCCAGTCGTTTGTGCGCGAAACCCAGATCGACACCGATTTTGAACTGCTCTTCCCAGACGATTACGTGAACAACATTACCGAGCGGCTCAACCTCTATACCGAGATGAACGAGTGCAACACCGAAGAGGGGCTCGAAAACTTTCGCCTGCACCTGCGCGACCGTTTCGGGCCGCTTCCCCAGGAAGCCTCAGACCTCCTCGATTCGGTACGCATTAAATGGCTGGCCACTTCCCTTGGCCTTGAAAAGGTGGTAATGAAGAAGGGCAAACTGCTGGGGTACTTCATTGCCGACCAGCATTCCGATTTTTACCAGAGCCACACCTTTACCCGAATCCTGCAGCGGGTGCAGCTGCATCCGGGGCAGGCAACCCTCCAGGAAAAGCAGACCCGGTCGGGCTTGCGCCTGCTGCTGCAGATAGATAAGGTAAGCTCCCCTGTCAGGGCCCTGGCGGCCCTGCGCCTTTTTGCCGAAAGCCCTTCCGGGGCCCCTTCACCACCAGAGAAGGGATAGCCCTGGCTGGCAGGTGCCCGAAACCGGGAAATCTGCTATCTTTAGGTCTTCTACTCAAAACCGACTACATGAAACCGTTTTTCTCCCTGTTGGCATTCCTGGCTATTTCCCTGGGAAGCCTTACCGCCCAGAAGGTGGATTCCCTCTACATGCGCACCCACTACGACCTGACCGAATACCACATCCCCATGCGCGACGGGGCTGAATTGTTCACCGTTGTGTACACCCCGAAAGACACCAGCAAAAAATACCCCGTTTTGCTGAACCGCACCTGTTACAACGCCTCGGGCTACACGAACTACCAGGTATCGCGCTACCCTTCTGATTTCCTGATCCGCGACGGCTATATTCTGGCCTATCAGGACGTGCGCGGTCGGTATATGAGCGACGGCACCTTCGACAACATGCGGCCGAATATCCCCGGGAACGACCCTGCCAACAAAAAGGACATCGACGAGAGTTCAGACACCTACGATACCATCGAGTGGCTCATCAACAACATCGCCAACAACAACGGGCGCGTGGGCATGTACGGGGTGTCTTACCCGGGCTTTTATACGGCAGCCGCCCTGCCCGACGCCCACCCGGCCCTTAAGGCCTCGTCTCCCCAGGCACCTATCTCCGATTTCTTTTTCGACGACTTTCACCACCAGGGCGCTTACCTTGAAAGCTACACTGCGGCCTTTGCTGTTTTCGGATACCAGAAGACAGGCCGTACGCGCGACGATTGGTTTCGCGACCCGATCATGCGCTTTTACGGCGAACCGGCCAGCGACGGATACGATTTCTACCTCAGGCAGGGGCCGATTAAAAACATTACGGAGAAGTACCACAACGACAACTTTTTCTGGAAACAGATCGTGGAACACCCGAACTACGACGCCTTCTGGCAAAAGCGCAACATTTTGCCCCACCTCAAGGGCATCAACCATGCGGTCATGACCGTGGGCGGGTGGTTCGATGCCGAAGACCTGTACGGCCCGCTTAACATCTACAAGACGGTGGAAGCCAACAACCCGAAGGCGAAGAACACCATTGTAATGGGCCCCTGGGACCATGGCGGCTGGGCCCGTGAGCGCGGGCAAACCACACATAACCACATTTATTTCGGAGACAGTATTTCCACCGGATACCAACGCGATGTGGAACGCCGCTTTTTCAACTTCTACCTGAAGGATGAAGGGGAAATGACCCTTCCTGAAGCCTTTATGTTCGACACCGGCACCAAGAAGTGGAAAAGCTTTGACCACTGGCCGCCCCGGGAAGTGGCCCCCGTATCGTTTTACTTTGGCGGCAATGGGGAGCTGTCGGTCGGGAAACCCACCGACGCGAACGCCGTATTCGACTATGTGAGCGACCCGGCCAAGCCGGTGCCCTATACCTCCCAGATCGAAGGACTCACCTTTACCCCGCGGCGGTTTATGAGCGACGACCAGCGCGAAGCCTCGCGCCGGCCCGACGTGCTCACCTTTGCCACCGAGCCCCTGACAGACCCCCGCACCATTGCCGGGGAAATACTGGCTAAGCTCAAGGTTTCCATGACCGGAACCGACGCCGATTTTATCGTGAAGCTCATCGATGTATACCCGCCCGACCATCCGAAGTACGAGCACAACCCGGATAATATTGTAATGGGTGGCTATCAGCAACTGGTGCGCTCTGAAGTCTTCAGGGGCAGGTTCCGAAACAGCTTCGAACACCCGGAGCCGTTTGTGCCCGGGGAGGTTTCAGATGTGAACTTCCGCCTGCAGGACGTGTTGCACACCTTC
Organism: Robiginitalea sp.; assembly: GCA_050289825.1. Taxonomy (GTDB): domain Bacteria; phylum Bacteroidota; class Bacteroidia; order Flavobacteriales; family Flavobacteriaceae; genus Robiginitalea. Next base: position 8,080 of record JBNKGM010000023.1, on the reverse strand, counting down.
AAGCCCGGCCACCGGATCATGATACAGATCCACAGCACCTGGTTTCCGTACATCGACCGGAACCCGCAGAAATATGTAGACAATATTTACGAAGCCGAGGCTTCCGACTTTATCAAATCGACCATCAGCATCCACGGCGGATCTTCGGTCGAAGCCGGAGGCTCAGTGGCCGAGCCTGCCCCGGTGGCACTCCCCCTTGAGGGAGCCATCAAGGATTAGGAATCAGTTCCTTTTCCAGAAGGGGGCAGTCAGAGCGACTTGAGGTCTTTGATAACGGCAAAGGCCGTATCGACCTGCTGCTCGTCTACCAGTATGGTGAACTCGTTGGTGGTGGAGATGACCTCGTACAGGACAATACCCTCCCAGGCGAGTCGCTGGAAGATGAAGTAGTAGATACCCGGCACAGACACGTTTTCGGCCGGCAGCTTCACGGTTATGGAGGCCAGGTGTTCGGCCTTCTGGGTAAGGCGTTCACCCTTGAAGTGCTTTTCCACGGCCCCGTTCAGGCTGTTGCTCACCACAATGTTGAGTTCGTTAACCCCCCGGGAGGAGGTGTAGAAAACATCCTTGTTGCGGGCAATCTCTTCGAGCAGTTTCCGCTGGTTTTCCAAAAGGGTGTCTGACAGCAGGAAGGTATAATCGGTCAGGGAACTGCGCACGGTTATTTCCCCTATATTTTTCAACACCTTCACAATGCGGTGGGTGGCCCGGAATTCCAGGTCGTCAGACAACCGCTTCAGCGCCATGACGATAGCCCCATTGCGCACTTCCTTCCCGAGCTGGGCCTCGATTTCGGGCTTTACCTGGCGCGAAAGGGAAGTCAGGTTGATGATGCCCTGTGCCAGGGCGGTCTGCAGGAAGGGTTTTTTCTTGATGTAGTGTTCTACGACAGAGGAAATCGTTTTCATGATGCGCTACTTGATACCAGCTTCAAAAATAACAAAATGTTATAAAAAACACTAATCATTAAAAGAAGTAAAAGGCGTCCTCCAGGTGTATCAATTGATAACCAGCCGGCTCCCTGACGACCTGGATGATGTCGAAGCGCACCTCGAGCCCCAACCCCCTTTCGCGAATGTAGTGGTGGGTCGCTTCTACCAACCGGCGGATTTTGGCCTTGGGGATGCTGTCGGTAAGGGCCTCATAAAACCCCCCTGTACGCGTTTTTACCTCAACGACCACAAGGGTCGATCCGCTCTGGGCCAGGATATCGATTTCGGCTTTGCGGTATCTGTAGTTTCGGCACAAGATGGCATAACCCGCCCGTTCCAGATACGCAACGGCGTGCGCTTCCCCTTCAAAACCAAGTTCCAGGCCAGTGCTCGCAGGGCCAATTCGGCTCAAATTGTGAATATTTACTGTAATTCATCGAAAAAAAAGGCCGTTCACCGCAATTTTCAAGCAAAGCGTGTACTTTCAGTCGACCATACAACGAAAAACCTGCTAAACTGATACTAAGCCTTTTGTACAAGCGTTAAGAATTTGCCCCCTGAACACATGAACGTTCTTAAAGCCTGCACTATCTATGGAGTACTTTGTGAATTGCAATACGGCGCCCCTAACGCCGTATGCACCCCCCTTGGACAGGGCCCGGGTTCAACACCTGTTCCGGAGGCTGGGATTCAGCGCCTCGGTTCAGACCGTTGACCAGGCCGTGGGCCAAACGGCCAACACCCTGGTAAACAGCCTGATCAGCCAGGCCTTATCCCTGGCCCCCCAGGCCGCACCGCCCTGGGCCAACTGGAACCGGACCAACTATCCTGCCGACGACGACCTGGCCGGGCAGACCGCTAGGTCGCAACGCGACAGCTGGAGGCTCGACTACACCCGGGGCCTGCTCACCAACAACCTGAGAGACCGACTGAGCTTTTTCTGGAGCAACCATTTCGTAACCGAGATCGATATCTATGAAAGTCCCGGTTACCTCTATTACTATACGAACTGCCTGCAGCGCAATGCCATCGGAAATTTTCGCACCTTCGTCAGTGAAATCGGCCTGACCTATGCCATGCTGTATTACCTCGACGGGGTATACAACAACGGCGACAACCCCAATGAGAATTACGCCCGCGAGCTTTACGAACTCTTTACCCTGGGCGAAGGGAACAATTACACGGAACAGGACATTATCGAAACCGCCCGGGCCCTGAGCGGGTATACTGACCGGGGCACGGAAACCTGGGATCCGGTAATCTTCGACATCAGCACCTTCGACCCCACCGTCAAAACCATTTTTGGCCAGTCAGGCACCTGGGGATACCAGGATGTGATCAGCATCCTCTTTACCCGGCGGACGAACGAAATTGCGCAGTTTATCTGCACGAAGCTCTATGAATTCTTTGTGCACCCCGATTCAGCCGATGCCACGGGGAATGCCCAGACCATAATCTCAGGCATGGCGGCCACCTTTATCTCGAACAACTTCGAGCTGGCGCCGGTGCTTTCACAGCTTTTCAAAAGCCAGCATTTCTTTGACGAGAATGCCTTCGGGGTTATTATCAAAAGCCCCTTCGACCTTTACCTGAACTTTATCAATGAAACCGGGTTTAGCTATAACGACGGCGACCTCGCCTTTTCGATGGACTCTTCGGCCCTGGTCGGGCAGGAAGTGTTCGACCCTGTAGACGTGGCGGGCTGGCAGCGCGACCGTACCTGGATCAATACCAACTTCATCATCGGCCGCTGGCTCACCATGGAGGTGCTGATCCAGGGCTTCTACCAGCGCGATGGGGAAGCTTTCCGCACCCTGGCCATGGATGCTGCAGGTGCCGCCAACAGCAACACCAGCAACCCCGAAATCGTGGTACGCGCACTGGTAGACAAGTTCCTCCCCAAAGGCTTGCTCACCCCGCAGGACTTCGAGAATGCCATGGACGTTTTCAAAATCGAAGACGTGCCAGAGAACTATTACGGTTCTGACTACATTCCGGGAGGCCTCGGTCTCTGGATGCTTGCAGTAAGCCCGGAGGTACCCCAACAGGTCTTTCTGCTGCTTATGTACCTTTCCCGCCAACCCGAATTTCAGTTAAAGTAAAACCTACGACTATGTGCAACAACCATATACACCTGCCCAAAGACACCAATGCCCACGACCGTGAGCATATCGTCTGGAGCCGCCGCTCCTTTTTGCAAGCTTTGGGTATAGCTGGTTCGGGAAGCATGATACTGGGCCATAACGTGCTCACGGCATCGGCCCCCTCTCCCCTTACCGCGGCCATTGCCAATGCCCCGGGTGACGGCATCCTGATCCTGATCCGCCTTTCGGGCGGAAACGACGGCTTAAGCACCGTAATCCCCATCGAGCAATACGACACCTACGCCAACGCCCGGCCCAACATTTACATCCCGGAGAGCAAAATTCTGAAACTGACTGACGAGTTTGGCATCCCATCCTATATGCAGGCCCTGGAAAGCATGTGGGGCAGCGGGGCGTTCAAAGCCGTACACGGGGTGGGCTACCAGAACCAGAGCCTCTCCCATTTTACGGGTTCCGACATTTTCGCCAACACCGACCTAACGACCACCAATTTTTCGGGGGAACGCACAGGCTGGATGGGCCGGTATTTCGAAAACATCTACCCCGACTACCTCATAAACCCGCCGGCCTCTCCGGCGGCCATTCAGATCGGGCAGTACGGGAACCTCGTTTTCCAGGGAGAAGAAACCAACTACGCCTTTGTTACCTCCAACATCGACCAGCTCGAGCAAATCGCTGAAACCGGCATACAGTACAGCCTTGACCCGTCCCTCTTCGACGGCTGTATGTACGGAGACCAGCTGCGATTCCTGAGGGGCGTTGCCAACACGACTTACGAATATTCGGGCCTGATCCACGATGCCTATATGCGGGGGCAGAACCAGGTACAATACCAGGACAATTACTTTGCCAGGCAGATGGCTTTGCTGGCCCGGCTGATCAAGGGCAACCTGGGAACCCGGGTGTACATGATCTCCATGGGCGGGTTCGACACACACGGCAACCAACCCCTGGCCCACGAGCGGCTTATGACCGACCTGTCTGTGGCCGTGAAGGATTTTTACGACGACCTTACCTTTACCCAGCAAGACGACAAGGTGCTCAGCATGACCTTCTCGGAATTCGGACGCCGGATCTTCGAGAATGGCTCCAACGGCACCGACCACGGGAAAGCCGCCCCCACCCTGTTTTTCGGGGCAGGCCTCGAAGGTAGCGCCTTTGTGGGCGACCACCCTTCCCTCGACAGCCCCAACAGCCGCGGGAACTTGGAATACACCATGGATTTCAGGGACCTCTATGCCACGGTGCTGGCCGAGTGGCTCTGCGTAGACATTCCGCTGGTAGAACAGCACCTGCTGGGCCACCCCTACAACCCGGTGAACCTGGGCTTCAATTGTTCAGGCGTTACCTTCCCCGACATTGTGTACAGCGACCAACCGCCTACCCCGCCCACCCAGGGGGGAGGCATGGATGGAGAGAACCCCACCGATGCCATGATCGACGCCATTGTTCACAAACCCTATTACCCGTCTGACAACAATCCGTATATCCATGTGGAGATGCCTTTCAGCGCCCATATCGATATTACGCTGTTTAATATCCTGGGGCAGAAAGTGGCGACCCTGTTCAACGAGATGGTTTTCGAGGGCAACCTCGACATCGATGTACGAAGCAGCGTGCCTCAGCATCTGGCCACCGGAAAATACATTTACCGCATCGGTGTACAAGACAGACACCTGGCCAAATCGATAATGGTGGCCTGACCCACCCTCCCGAAACCGTTAATGCCCTCGGACACCAGACGCCCCTGATCAAAGCCTCTGTCTGGTGTCTCGAGGGTTTTTTACTTTTCCGGCACCTTGGTGCAAGCCCGTAATTTTGGTTATTTTTGTGCCCAAATCCGCACTTCATGTCTGCAGACTCCGGCGCCTTTAAGAGAACCACCATTACCGCTGCCCTGCCATATACCAATGGCCCCATACACATCGGCCACCTGGCAGGCGTGTATGTGCCGGCCGACATCTACAGCCGGTACCTGCGACTTCGCGGGCGTGAAGTACTGTTTATCTGCGGCAGCGACGAGCACGGCGTGGCCATCCCCATGAAGGCCAAGAAGGAAGGGATCACCCCCAGAGAGCTCATCGACAAATACCACGAAATCATCAAGAAGTCGTTTGCCGATTTCGGCATCGCCTTCGACAACTATTCGCGCACCTCGGCCGAAATCCACCACCAGACCGCCTCGGCGTTCTTCACCCGACTTCATGGACAGGGCGATTTCATAGAGGAAGTGAGCGAGCAGCTCTACGACCCCGAAGCCCGTCAATTTTTGGCCGACCGCTTTGTGGTGGGCACCTGCCCGAAATGCGGGCACGACTCCGCCTACGGCGACCAGTGCGAACAGTGCGGCTCTTCCCTGAACGCCACCGACCTGATTAACCCGCGTTCGGTGATCAGCGGCGCCACCCCGGTACTCAAAAAGACCAAACACTGGTTTCTGCCCCTCGACCGGTACGAAGCCTTCCTGAAGGAGTGGATCCTGGACGGCCATCAAGAAGACTGGAAACCCAACGTGTACGGGCAGTGCAAATCGTGGATCGACGACGGGCTCAAGCCGCGGGCCGTAACGCGCGACCTCGACTGGGGCATCCCGGTACCCCTGAAAGGGGCCGAAGGCAAGGTGTTGTACGTCTGGTTCGACGCCCCCATCGGCTACATTTCATCTACCAAGGAGTGGGCCGCCCGAGAAGGACAGGCCTGGGAACCCTGGTGGCAGGACCCCGGCACCCGCCTGCTCCATTTTATCGGCAAAGACAACATCGTATTCCACTGCATCATCTTTCCGGCCATGCTCAAGGCGCACGACAGCTATGTCTTGCCCGACAACGTGCCGGCCAACGAGTTCCTGAACCTGGAAGGACAGAAGCTCTCCACCTCGCGCAACTGGGCGGTATGGCTGCACGAGTACCTGGAAGAATTTCCAGGTATGCAGGACGTGCTGCGCTATACGCTTACGGCCAATGCCCCCGAAACTAAAGACAACGACTTTACCTGGAAAGACTTCCAGGCGCGCAACAACAACGAACTGGTAGCTATTTTCGGGAACTTTGTAAACCGGGTTTCGGTGCTTACCGGCAAGTATTTTGACAACCTCCTGCCCGAGCCCGCAGCCCTGAGCCCGCGCGACCGGGAAACTTTGGAACAACTGAGGGCCTTCCCGGGGCGCATAGCCGATTGCCTGGAACGTTTCCGCTTCAGGGAAGGTTCTCAGGAGTTGATGAACCTGGCCCGACTGGGCAACAAGTACCTGGCCGACGAAGAGCCCTGGAAGGTAATCAAACAAGATCCGAAACGGGTCGGAACCATACTTTTTATCGGCCAGCAGATCGCCGCTGCCCTGGCGGTATTAAGCGAACCCTTCCTGCCCTTTACGGCTTCCAGGCTGCAGCAGATGCTGCGTATGGATACCCTCCCAAACGGATATAGTTGGGAACAGGTTAACGGGCCTGAATACCTGCTGCCTGCCGGGCACCGGCTCGGGGACACCCAACTGCTGTTCCGCAAGGTCGAAGACTCTGAAATACAGGCGCAGCTCGATAAACTCGAAGCCACCAAAAAACAGAACAACATGGAAAACACCTCCCTGCCCCCCCAAAAAGACACCATCCAATACGACGATTTCGGAAAAATGGACATTCGAGTAGGGACCATTTTGGAGGCCGAAAAAATGCCGAAGGCCAATAAGCTTATCGTGATGAAAGTAGATACCGGCATCGATACCCGCACCATCATTTCGGGTATTGCCGAACATTTCACCCCTGAAGAACTCGTAGGCAAACAAGTCAGCGTGCTGGTGAACCTGGCGCCCAGGCCCCTGCGCGGGGTGGAAAGCCAGGGCATGATTTTACTGGCCGAGGATGCCGACGGCAAACTGGTTTTCGTTACGCCGGAACAAGCCGTAGGCAACGGGGCGGTGGTGCGCTAATCCGATAGGCCGGCCCGCCTTGCTCAAGATAGCCTACAACCCGCTATACCGGCACCCGCTTCCCCAGGGGCATCGGTTCCCCATGGAAAAATACGAGCTGCTTCCCAGGCAGTTGCTGCACGAAGGTACCTGCACCCCCGAGCATTTCTTTGACCCCGGCATGCCCGACGAGGCCGACATTCTGATGGCCCACAAAACCGCTTACCTGTCTGACCTGAAGGCCGGGAGGCTATCGGCCCGCGACATGCGCAAGGTGGGCTTCCCCTGGAGCCCCGGCCTGGTGGAGCGCGAACTGCGAATTGCCCAGGGCACCATTCAGGGCAGTCTCTGCGCCCTGGAATACGGCATTGCCATGAATATTGCCGGTGGAACCCACCACGCCTATTCAGACCGGGGAGAAGCGTTCTGCCTGCTCAACGATCAGGCCATAGCCGCCCATGTATTGCTGGCGCGCGGCCTGGCCCGGCAAATCCTGATCCTTGACCTCGATGTGCACCAGGGCAACGGCACGGCCGAGATCTTTGCCGAAGAACCGCGGGTTTACACTTTTTCCATGCACGGAAAAGCCAATTACCCCTTTAAAAAGGAATTGTCAGACCGGGATATCGCCCTAGAAAAAGGCACGGATGACAGGGCCTATCTGACCCTGCTCGAAGCCCAGCTTGCCTGGCTCCACCAGCAGGTAAAACCCGATTTCGTGTATTATCTCGCCGGGGTAGACGTACTCGAATCGGATAAGCTGGGAACCCTGTCCCTGTCACTAGAGGGGTGCCGCAGGCGCGACGAAATGGTGCTGCAATGGTGCCATGGGCACGGGTTGCCCGTGCAATGCAGCATGGGCGGGGGGTATTCCCCCCAGATCCGGACTATCGTGGAAGCCCATTCGAACACCTACCGCCTGGCGCAGCGCATCTATTTTTAGCAAGCGTTTCTGCCCCTTTTAATCCGGAGCCGATTTTTTCCTAATTTGCAGGAAACCAACACAACCACCCATGCCATCGCACCCACTTAAGGTTGGCCTGCCCGCCCTTGCCGGATTGGTTTTTCTAATTATGTCTTGCGGAAGCAAGACCCCGAAACCGCCTGGGGAAGACCCAGGCGCCACCCCCCTACCCCCC
>JBNKGM010000022.1:0-43622 GCA_050289825.1 Robiginitalea sp. | reverse complement strand
ACCACGGCCAGGTAGGCTTTCCACCCGAAGTAGACGTAAAATGAGGCCAGCACGGTCGAAACGGCCGTGGCGATTACAATTAGCCACCATTTGGACTGGAGGTACTCCCTGAATCGGATATTCTGGCTCATCATCAGCGGAAAATAGGCGCTGTCCCAGCTAGGCACATACTGCCCGAACGTAAACAGGAATCCGCCTGACACAAAAATCCCCGCAAACACCTGCCATGCCGGATTCTGATAGACTTCCAACGAGCCGGTAAAAAACAAGAGGCCGTAAAACAAAAACAATACGCTCATCAACACGGTGGTGCGCGAACGCTTGTTGCGGCGAATGAGCTTGATGTCATTTTTCAGGAAGGTGCCCAGGTTGCCAAAGCGGTTGAGCCAGGTGTAGTCTTCGGTGCGGCCTTCTGCCGTACGTATGGCAAGCCCCCCGTCAAGGTACATGTTGCGTCGGAAATGACGGAAGGCACAAACAGCACAAACAGCAAGCCACAGCCAGGGCAAAACCGCCGTCATGGGCCTGTCGTAAAAAGCGTCGAATACAGGGGCCGAAAATACAGTGATATCGAACCAGCCGTAATACTGGGCCAGGGCCAGGGCTGCAAGGCCGGAAACGAACGGATAAAAGAAACGATCTACGTTATTGAGCAGCAGATTCAGGAAGTTGTTCGCCAGGAACAAAGCCAGACAGGCCAGGTGCCACCCGACCACTAAAACCGGATCATAGCCCTGCGCCAGCAAGACGATTGAGAACGGCACAAAGAAAAAGGCGTGGCTGATGTTGAAAAAGGAAAGCAATGTCTTCCCGAGGGAATATCGCACTACGGCATTTTTCTTCAAAGGCAGATACAACAGGGGCCTGATGTTTAGTACCGGCATTTTCTGGAGCATATACCGGAGATACATATCAGCCCCCAGGTAATAAATGAGGAACCGGTTTACCACCCGCAGCGGGTCGCCCAGGCCGGCCTCCTCAATCATAAAATAGGCCCCTACCCCCAAGGCGAGGAATACCAGGATAAAGTAAAGTGCCCCCAGAGCCATCAATACTTTGAACCAGATCTCGGTCTTAAAGGAAGCAGAGCGGACAAAGGACTTGCACTGCAGGGAAACGAAATGCCTGACCATAGGATGCTTTAAACGCGGGGGTTTTGGGTTAGTTGCAAATATCGGATTTTTGTTACAGGTTCGATTATGCCCTGGGGTTTTAGGCCCGAAACAGCCCAATTGCGTAGCTTTGCAGCAAATTTTGATCATGAGTGCGTTTTACCCCCTGGAAGTAACTGAGGTCAGGAAGCTGACCCCCGATTCGGTTGCCGTGAGCCTCCGCGTCCCTGAAGACCTGCGCAAGACTTTTGCCTTTGAAGCCGGGCAGTACCTCACCTTTCGCCTGCAACGCGATGGGTCCGAAATACACAGGGCCTATTCCATCGCCTCCCGGCCTGGTTTGGATGAACTTACAGTTGCTGTAAAAAAGGTGCCGAATGGTGTTTTCTCGACCTATGCAAGCGAGGTGTTGCGAGCAGGAGATCGCCTGGAAACAATGCCCCCCCAGGGACGGTTCGTGTTCCGGGCCGAGACCCAGGCAAAGGCGTTGCTCGCCCTGGCGGCCGGGAGCGGCATTACCCCCATTTTAAGTATAATCCGAACCGCCCTGGAAGACCGTCCCGACACCCGGGTTGTGCTGGCCTATGGGAACCGCAGTGCCGATGAAACCATGTTCCGGGCTGAAATTGAACAGCTCAAAGCCGATTTTGCAGACCGGTTTGCCGTTTATTATGTTTATAGCCGTTCGCGCGAAGAAGGCAGCCTGTTTGGCCGGATCGACACCAGCACCATAAACTTCATTACCCGCAACAAGCACAAAGACCTCGCATTCGAGCGTTATTACCTGTGCGGGCCACAGGGTATGATCGAATTGGCAGAAGATACCCTGCTGGGTCAAGGGGTGGCAAAGGAGCAAATCTTGCACGAGCTTTTTACCTCGGCAGAAGTTACAGATACCCTGCAGGAGAGCCTGGAGGGAAAATCCCGGTTAACCGTGACCCTCGACGGGGTATCCCACGACCTGGTTATGGATCAGAAGGCCCTGGTGTTAGATGCCGTGTTGCGAGCGAAAATCGATGCGCCCTACAGCTGCCAGGGAGGGGTTTGCAGCACTTGTATAGCCCGTGTTACCGAAGGCAATGCCCAAATGGTGAAAAACCAGATCCTGACCCCGGGCGAAATCGAAGATGGTCTTATTCTTACCTGCCAGGCCCACCCGACAACCCCCGAACTGAAAATTGACTACGACGACGTTTAATTGCCCCTGAGGTATTTTTCCAAGGTGCGACCGGCGAATTCATAGCCAATCCGATAAGCTTTCTCGATTCCCTTTTTGTCGAGCACCCCTATCTTTTCGAGCTCAAGGGGTTCGAACATCAGATGACATCGCCCGATCTTCTCCCGGTTTATGGCATAAATCATCAACCCGGTGGTGCGGGCTGCCAATTGTAACGAAGACTTTATTTCTGTTTTGGCCACGGTAGTCAACACTGAAACATTGCTGCCAATCAGGAATTCGGCCCTCGATTCAAGGGGCTCCAGCGGAAAGTTATTCATGATACCCCCATCTGAATACAGCTCGCCTTCAATCAAAACCGGGCTGAAAATGGGCGGCAAAGCGGCCGAAGCGAGTAAGGGGCGAATGAGTTCTCCCTGTGAAAAAGTCCGCTCCTCGCCCCGTTGCAGGTTCGTGGCCGTAACAAAGAGCGGTTTGGCCAGGGCTTCGAAACGGTTATGAGGCCAATAACTTTCAAAAACTTTATAGTACCGATCGGTATCTAAGAGTCCCGGTTTCAGGATACTCAGAAAATCATATCGGAATAAGGGGGTTTCCTTGAAAAAGCCAAGCATTTCGGCTTCGCTTGCACCCCCGGCATACAAAGCCCCGACCAGGGCCCCTACGCTGGTTCCTGATACCCAGTTTGGTTCCACCCCGTGTTCGCGGAGTGCCTTGAGCACCCCTATATGGGCCATCCCCCGTACCCCGCCCCCCGAGAGTACCAATCCAGTGTTTTGGGAATTTGGTTTACTGACTTCCATATGCCGTGCTGCTTAAATGTATGATCTTTAAAATTAAAAGCCGCGGGTTTACGGAACAAGGGGTCCCTTTAACCTGCGGCTTTCGCGGAATTAGCTTTCCGGTTATGAGTTCAAGCCGAAAGCGTAATAATAGGTCTTATCACTTTCCGGATAACGGCCCTGTAACATGACGCCCCCATCTTTATGGGCTTCCAGGGCGTTTTTCAATTGGTCAACAGAACCCACCTTGCGTCCGTTTACCTGAGTGATGATAAACCCTTCCCGCATTTGGGTCTCCTGCCGCAATTTGCCTGCATAAAGGCGGGTTACCTCAACGCCCCCGTCTAGCTTCAGGGCGCGGGCCTGTTCAGCGGCCAGGTCCTGGAATTCGGCTCCCAATTGGTTCCAGAGCGCGTTGTCGTCGCGTTTTACAAGCTCGGTATTGCCCGCTGTATTTTTCAGTGTAACGGCCATTTCCCGGGTTGAACCAGATCGCTTGAGGCCGATTTGAACCTTATCGCCCGGGCGGAAACCAGCGATCAACTCCTGCAGGCGGGGCGAACTGTTTACTTCCTTCCCGTTTACCGCGGTTATGATATCCCCCGGTTTAATGCCCGCCTCATCGGCAGCACTGCCCTCATTGACTTCGGCCACGTACACGCCGGGAACCAGCTTGATTCCTTTTTCCTGGGCCAGATGGCCGTTCATATCCTGGATACGAATACCCAGAATACCCCGTTGTACTTTGCCGTACGCCAGTAGGTCTTCGACAACTTTAGACACTATATTGCTCGGCACGGCAAACCCATACCCGCTGTACGAGCCCGTGTTGCTGGCAATGGCCGTATTGATTCCTATCAGGTCGCCATTCAGGTTTACCAGGGCCCCGCCGCTGTTGCCGGGGTTGATGGCCGCATCGGTCTGGATAAAGCTTTCCACGGCCAGTTCTTCCCGGTTGATATTGATGTTCCGGGCCTTGGCACTTACAATTCCGGCCGTTACAGTAGAGTTCAGACTAAAGGGGTTACCAATGGCAAGCACCCATTCGCCCACTTCCACATCGTCTGAATTCACGAAGGATAGGGTATTAAGGCCCTCGGCGTCAATTTTGAGCAGCGCCAGGTCTGTGCTCGGGTCGGTTCCGACAACGGTGGCTTTATACGTGCCGTTGTTGTGCAGGGTAACCTCAATTTCATCGGCCTGTTCAATAACGTGGTTGTTGGTTACGATATAGCCTTTGGCATTGATAATGACTCCTGAGCCGCTGCCCATCATGGGGAGCTGTTCAGGTATTTCTTCCCGGGATCCCTCTTCAGGAGCTTGCTGCGGTGACTTAAAATAAGGGGCGAACGGACTGTCCTTGAAGAATTCGCGGAACGGGTCTGGCAATTGGCGGTATCCCGGATCCATCCGGGTTCCCCGGGAGGTTATGTGCACCACCCCGTCTAAAACTTTAGCGGCCGTTTTGGTAAAATCAAGGGGCGTAATATTACCGTCCTTGTCGGCCGTATACAAAACGGGTTTGACGACATCCGTAGTCACTTTCTGCAAGGTGACCTGATCTGTCGATTGCCATTTGGAAATGCCGATCACTCCTAAACTTACCATCAGCGCAATCAGGGCAGATACCCAATACATGCGTTTGTTTCCGTTTACAACATCTGTTTTCATTTTTTTGAATAACTCTTTTGTTAGACAATGCATTAAACACATCGGTAATGCGACAAAGGATATGCCAATCCAGGGCGTGGCACTGCTAAATTTCTGCTAAAAATTAGGGGCAAAACGGCAATGGATCGACCCTCTTATGAAATTGCCTCTCCCGTTTGTCCGGTTTTTCAATACGTTAAACCGACCAAGCGGTCGGTTTTGATTTTTGAAATCCGTGTTGTTTATCGGAAATTTTACCACTGGTCGAAATTTTCCCCTGCTTGGTCTGAATATCCTGACCCTTTCTGCACTCCGGAGGTTCTTTGTGTAAGACCGGTTAGTCGGTCGCCCCAAATCTTATAGTATGGACAAGAATCTCAAGCGCATGGCCACCATGCACCGTATGCAGGTTGCCGGACTGGAATTGTTTTACACCCAGGGTTACTACAACACTTCCATCGACGACATCCTAAAGAAGCTCGACCTCTCCAAAGGTGCTTTCTATTATCATTTTCAGTCGAAAGAGGAGTATTTCATCAGTATCGTCCAGAACCTGGTGTTCCGGAAAGTGTACAGCATGCTCATAGAGCCCATCGAAGGGGAAAACAATCCCCTGCATGCCATTGAAGTCTGCCTCGACGATGCCCTCCAAACGGCCGAACACAATGAAATGGATTTCGGCTTTGTACTGGCTAACTTTATGGTCGAATTCAACGGACGCAACGAGAAAATCGTCAAATACCTCAGGGATATTTGCAAGGTGTGGGAAGTAAACCTGGTTTCAGCCCTGCAGCGCGGTAAAAGCGATGGTTTTGTGGAGCGTCACATCGACAGCGAAGGCGTGGCCAACTATATCATTGCCTCCTATTTTGGTATACGGACCATGATGGTCGGGGCCAATGCGCGCCTGTTGCGTTATAACTATATGCAACAAACCCGCAATTACTTCCGGTCGCTCTCACCCGTGGTGGTGGCCTGAGCGGGTTAGCAGGGGTTGAGAATTTCGGCAATCAGGGCGCAAACCCGAGCCGGGGCTATGGTCTCCATAGCCTTTTCGTAACCGGGCGGGGTTTTATTCCCGTAAACCGAGGTAGGTATCTGAGGGTACTTTTCCCGGTCAGCCAACAGCCAATGGCTCTCAGGCTGCCCAATGGGCGCAAATCCGGCATAGGGATGCGTCACGCCCCAAAGGGTCACAACCGGTATCCCGTACATGGCAGCCAGATGCCCGTTGCCGCTGTCCATCGAAACCATAAGGTCAAGGTTTGAAATCAGGGCCAGCTCTTCCGAGAGCGAGGCCTTTCCGGCAACGGAAACACATTGCGGGTGTTCCGAAGCCCAATTGGCAAGTTTTGCCGTTTCTGACTTTCCCCCACCGAAAAGATAGATCTTGTTTGAGCCAGACCGCCCTAGCATGCGAATGACTTCCTTCATTTGTTCTTCAGGGTAACACTTGCCATCGTGGGCAGCAAAGGGGGCGATGCCAATCCGATTCATGCCATTCGGGGCCAGGTCTGAGGCCAGGGATACGGGCCAACTTTCCCTGGGCAACCGGTCATGTTGTAAAACGGTCACCTGAAATCCCAGGGCCCCGAAAACATCGGCATATCGCTGGTGCGTGGTTTTAAGTGGCTCCCAACGTTTGCCGCCCGGGGCAGTGAGCTTCTTTTTTTCGGCCCTTCCTTTGTCGATAATACGCATGGGTATCCCGGAGGCCGACAGAAAAACCCGCAGCAGTCTGGTTCGAAGCACATTGTGCAGGTCTGCAATACAGGTTGGTCGCAAATCCCGCACCTCCCGACTGAGCTTCCAAAGCCCGGTCAACCCTTTATGATGGGCTTTTGTGTCTGCCGGAAGCACTTCCACCCCTGGGATGCGGTTGAAAAGAGTCGAGAAAGAAGGCTTGGTTACTACCGTTACGCCCCATTGGGGATAAGCCCGTTTGAAGGCAATGATAAGCGGTACGCACATAGCCACATCGCCCAGGGCAGAAAGCCGCATGACCACAAGATGCTGCCTATTGCCTCCTTTCACGCAAAATCGGGTTTAACTCCTCGTCGTTGTACATTTTCATCTGTTTGTAGACTTTCATGTACTTGCGGCCAGCTTCGATATCGGCCAGGAGCTGGTCAATGGCCGAAGAAAGGTCTTTTTGTTGCTCCAGCAGCACTTTAAGTTTTGCCTGGCAGGCCTCGCGGTGCGTTCGATCGGCTGTGGCGCGGTCTGCCTCCTCGCGCATGTGGTAAATCTTGAGGGCGAGGATAGACAAACGGTCGATGGCCCAGGCCGGGCTCTCGGTATTGATGGTGGCCCCTTCCAACACCTGAACCGATTGGTATTTTTGAAGGAAATAGCTGTCGATATATTCGACCAGGTCGGTCCGGTCCTGGTTGCTAGCGTCAATTTTGCGTTTGAGAACCAATGCCTCTGCCGGGTCAATCCCCGGGTCGCGGATGAGGTCTTCGTAATGCCATTGAATGGTGTCTATCCAGTTTTTGCGGTAGAGCAGGTGCGAAACCTCAGAGGGGGCGTACGGATTTACCAGTGGCTGGTCTACGCGGTCTAAGAGGTGGTAATTCGCAATGCTTTGCTCGAAGATTCGGAACGCCTGTTCGCTGAACATGTTATTCGCTTTTTGGGCAAAGATACCGCTTATTTGCCAACCCACCCCCCGAGAAACACGACCAGGCAAAGGGCCAGAGAACCCATCAAGATTCCTTCGCGGAGATTGTCGCGGCGTATGGTTTCCATATACTTGCTCAGGAAAACGGTCGACGGGAAGAAGGTAAGCAGAACCGGGGATTGGCCCTCGGAACTCCCAAAAACAACCACGGCTAAAGCCACCACCAAGGTCAGAAAGGCAAGCCGCATCGGGAGAATTTTAGTCTGTCCTGATTTGCCGAGTTTCAGGTAGGCCACAAACCCGGCAAGCAAGACCGTGAGCAGGTACCCCACCATTTTGACGCCCAGTCCCAAATCGGCCCAATACGATTTCAGGCCCGCCCAAACGAAGCGGTAATGGTCGGGAAAATACTGCGGTTGCCCAAGTATATAGGTCGTCGCCGTGCCGATTAGCGCAAAAGCAGCAATGGCGGCCAGCGGCACCATCCAATTCCTGAAACTCCGGGGCTCATAAAGCAGAATATGCGCCCAAACCAGTATCAAAAACAGTACCGACCAATTCAAGAACAGGCTTGATACCAGAATCCAGAATGCCCCGTCAAAAATCTTCGACTTGATATCGCGCAGCGATTTAATGCTGATGAGCCTTCGAAGGGCCAGCAACACAAAGAAATGGGCCAATAGGGTCTGGCCGTTTACGAGCGTTCGCGGAAATAGCAACACGAGCAGCGCAAAAAAGAAAATGGCGTAGGAATGGGGCCCGGTAAGCTGATTCCGCTGCACGATAAAATTTACTGCCAGTACGCTGAAAAGCAGACAAGCTACAAGTATAACCTGCTCTGGCAGCACCTGTATCGGATTTTCCGGCGGGAATTGTACAAAGCGGACCAGAATAAAACAGACGAACAGGAAGGAGAGGACCAGGATGTAATTGACGGGTTTAGTTTTCCCAAAAACACTTGAAATCATCGCTGGTTTTCGTATGTTTGTGCCGTAAATATAGGTACAATGAGAGCTTTTTTTGAAGGGATCGCCGATTTATTTGTGAATCACTTGTTCGCCCCGTACGACTTTTTTCGACTCATTGGGAACTGGTGGGCCTCCAACTCCGTTAACTGGGTGTTCGCTGTAATAGGATTCATTGCCATGCTCTATTGGCTCAAGCAGTTACAAGTATTTGAACAACGCGGAGAAGAAGACCACAGCGTAACGGCCCATTCCTACCTGTAGTACCGCAAAGCGTTTCGGGCTTTACAGATCAAAGCCTATATCGCGTCTGTAATAGGCATCCTTAAACCCTATTTTCTCGAGATTTTCATACGAACGGGCAAGCGCTTGCCTAAAGTCGCCTGCCAGGGAAGTTACGGCCAATACCCGTCCACCGTCTGATAACACCTCCCCTTGCCTGCCCGTGCGGGTTCCGGCATGAAAGACTACCGATTCGGCAACCTGGTCCAGTCCTGTAATTGCATGGCCTTTTTCATAGCTGCCGGGGTACCCGCCGGAAACCATCATAACAGTTGCAGCCGATTTCGGGCTAACTTTAAGTTCCGCTTCAGAAAGCCGCCCGGCCGCGGTGGCCTGCATCAAAGACGCGAGGTCTGACTCAATTCGCGGTATAACCACTTCGGTTTCCGGATCGCCCATGCGCACATTGTATTCGATCACAAAGGGGTCTTCACCCACTTTAATCAGGCCGATGAACACAAACCCCACATAGGAAATCCCTTCCTTCTTCAGCCCTTCGATGGTTGGGCGTATGATGCGCTGCTCGATTTTATCCATAAAGGCGGCATCGGCAAAGGGAACCGGAGAAACAGCCCCCATACCGCCGGTATTCAGGCCTGTGTCGCCTTCCCCTATCCGTTTGTAGTCTTTGGCCGTGGGGAGGGTTTTATACGATTTCCCATCGGTCAGAACAAAGCAGCTCAACTCGATGCCCGAGAGGAATTCTTCAATTACCACCCGGCTGCCCGCCTGTCCGAATTTGGCGTCGAGCAGCATGGCTTTCAATTCGCTTTTAGCGGTTTCCAAATCTTCCAGGATGAGTACCCCCTTCCCCGCGGCCAGGCCATCGGCTTTCAGTACATATGGAGGATTCATTTGGTCCAGAAAGGCATATGCGGCTTGCAGGTCTGCAGGTCCGAAGCTCCGGTAAGCGGCGGTTGGAATCCCATGGCGCTCCATAAATTCCTTCGCAAATTCCTTGCTGCCTTCCAGTTGGGCGGCTACCCTGCCCGGTCCTACGACGCCTACATGCGCGAGCTTCGGATTGTTTTGGAAGAAATCAGCAATCCCCTTCACCAGGGGCACTTCGGGCCCTACCACCACCAAATTGATCTCGTTTTGGAGTACGGCCGCGGCAATGGCCTCAAAATCGTCTACAGATACCGATAGGTTGGTGGCAATTTTCGCGGTGCCGGCATTGCCAGGTGCCACAAACAGTTTTTTAAGCCTGCTGCTTTGGTTCAATTTCCAAGCCAGGGCATGCTCGCGTCCCCCCGAGCCTAAAACCAAAATATTCATGAAGAAGGATTTTGGCAAAAATAGGGTTTGGAGCCGAGAAACCGGCTCTTGTGTGTTTTATTTATTGGGCTTGCCGGGGTTAGTAAACTCCCTGTGCGCCTTCTTCTCCAGCTCGTCCCGAGATAGGGTCCTGAAGTACTCGTACGTGCGCCTCATGCCCTCTGAACGCGTTACCCGGGGTTCCCACCCGAGTATTTCCCGGGCCTTGGTAATGTCGGGCTGTCGCTGCAGCGGGTCGTCTTGTGGCAGGGGTTTGTATACGATTTTATGCTGCGTGCCGGTTAAGCGCAAAACTTCTTCGGCAAAATCGCGGATCGAAATTTCCTCGGGGTTGCCGATATTGATCGGAAGGGAATAGTCAGAAAACAGCAGGCGGTAGATTCCTTCAATCTGGTCGTCCAGATAACAAAACGAGCGGGTCTGGGAGCCGTCCCCGAATACGGTGATGTCTTCTCCCCGCATGGCCTGGCCGAAAAAAGCGGGGATCACCCTCCCGTCATTGATGCGCATCCGGGGGCCATAGGTGTTGAATATTCGGGCGATACGTGTTTCCAGGCCATGTACCCGGTGGTAGGCCATGGTAATCGACTCCTGGAAGCGCTTCGCCTCGTCGTACACCCCCCTGGGGCTGATGGTGTTTACATTCCCATAGTATTCTTCAGTCTGCGGATGTACCAGGGGGTCGCCGTACACCTCAGAGGTCGAGGCAATCAAAATCCTTGATTTCTTTGAAAGGGCCAGGCCGAGGAGGTTGTGAACGCCCAGGGCTCCCACTTTCAGGGTCTCGATGGGAATTTTCAGGTAGTCGATCGGGCTCGCGGGGCTGGCAAAGTGCAGGATATAGTCCAGCTGCCCCGGCACATGCACAAATTTGGTGACATCGTGGTGATAGAACTCAAAGTGCTCAAGGGGGAACAAATGTTCGATGTTCTTCAGGTCGCCGGTAATCAGGTTGTCCATGCCGATTACGTGGAAACCCTCTTTTATAAAGCGGTCGCAGAGGTGCGAGCCCAGGAAACCGGCTGCGCCGGTGATTAGTATTTTTTTCATGCAAAAATCGCGATCAGCGTGACACTATTAATCCAATGTGACCCATCTGTTTAATGCCTATGCCATTTGATTCAATTTCAAACGCCTCGGGAAAACAGAATGGTTGTTACGGTTTTAAAGATAATCCGCAAGTCCAGCGAAGTAGACCTGTTCTTGATATAGTACAGGTCGTATTCCAACTTGCGTATGGAATCTTCCAGGTTTTCCCCGTACTTATACTTCACCTGAGCCCACCCGGTAATGCCTGGTTTAATCAAGTGGCGGGCGTTGTAAAACGGTATAATTTCATTTATCTGATTCACAAAGTATTTGCGTTCAGGGCGGGGGCCAATAAACTGCATATCTCCGCGCACTACCGAAATAATCTGCGGCAGTTCGTCAACACGGAAGACGCGGAGGATTTTACCAAAAGGAGTAATTCGCTGGTCGTTCTTGGTGGCCATAACTACCCCGTTTTGTTCTGCGTTTTTTACCATTGACCGAAACTTGTAAATCTTAAATTCTTTGCCGTGAAGTCCTACCCGCTTTTGGGTATAGAATAGGGGGCCTCTGTTAAAAAACAAATTAAGCGTAAAGACGAAGGGTATTGAGGCAATAAAAATGGGCCCGATAACTAATGATAAAAAAAAGTTTACAAAAAAACTGAAGACGCGTTGGAGGTACCTAATACGCCGGGACCGAAATTGCAGGATTTCATAAAAACTGTCATTGTGTGACCGAATCGGCAAAGCCTCATAAGTCGTTTCGTAAAATGTTGTGAATGATATAACCTCCTTGCCACGAAGAATAGCATTAATGATCAGGGCTTCAAGACGCGGGTGGATTTTATCATAGTTTTTTAGGTTTAATATAAGGGTGTCAACCTTATTAAGGGCATTCACAAATTTCTTTTTGCCCATTACTTCCAGTGAATCATGGGCGAGCGTCAGTTTCGTCTTGTAAAACGTCTGAAGACCGTCCCCATTGATCTGGCTTATAAATTTCTCCTGTTTGTCCGAATCTCCATCGTATATATATCCGACATTCTTGGTAATAGGAATAACCCGAAACAGATTTCGGAATAAAAATCGCCACAGAAATATTTCTACCGGGGTTAATGTCAGGAAGATAAGAAGCGGCATCCGCCAAAAGCTGGCATCAAAAACGATGACAGTCCCAAGAAACACAAAAAAGCAAAATGAAACTACGATTACAAAACTCTGCGACAATATCGCCCGAGTCTTTAATGCCTTATCTAGATTATAGAAATCAAAAACGTAGGCCAATATTAAATAAAAGACTACCCCAAGACCGTAAAAAATGTACCTGTGAAGGGCTACCTCAATTTTAACATCGAGTGCGTCGTTTACAAAGAGGGTCAGGGCAAAAAGGATAATAGCCGCATCACCTAGGATTATTATAAGCTTTCTTTCAACTGAATTAAGCATTTTCTTCTATCCTGTTATTTGTTGTTGCCTGTAAACAATCCCATTGGCGCGAAGTAAATATAAATCTATTTTAAGCAACTATGTTGGTTCGGCGATTGTGTTCGGAAGAAGCAAATAGCCATAAAAAAATGAAAAAAAGACTACGCCATATTGTCGATTCAGAATGTTCTCAGTCAACATTACCGTAACAAGCATAGCCAGAAACATCAACATAACTGCGTTTTTTTGAATCATTGATTTTCGAATGGCACGAAGAAAAAACCCTCCGATAATTAGCAGCCCAATTAGCCCATACCGAACGACAAAATCAAGATATTGATTATGTGTGTTGGTATTTCTAACAGCAAGCACGGTGTGTCCGCTTTTCTCAAATTCCTTTCGTAAGGCGTCTTCAGCATCACCTGTCCCAACCCCAATTATAGGATTGTTATAGACTACCTTCAGACTGTTCCGCCAAATGTGAATTCGATTGGTCTGATACCAGGATTCTTTATTGTAGTTGGTCCCAAACTGGTTAAAATCAAATGAGTCCTGAGAATCCTCCCCTTTAAGCACATGGTAATAATTGCTAAATTCTTGAAGGATTGTGTTAGGCACTTTTGTGAGAAACCCCATTAGTCCAATCCCGACCACTAGTATTATCAATATTCCTTTAAGCATGAATCGCTTTTGAAAATTGTTGTTGACTCGGAATATCATTCCAATGATCAACCCCAGGAAAGTGCCGATGAGTGCGGCCTTAGCCTGCAGGGTAAGGTTTAACACCAGTAAGAATACGACAAGCAGCAGCCAAAGGTAATTGCCCCCTTTGCCAGTACCACGGGTGTAGAAATGAAAGCAAATAAAACTGGACATGCCCAAATACAACCCAAAATAAGTAGGATGCATCACCTTTTCATTAAACAAGTCATTTGATAACAGGTAGAGTTCTTTCCAGTAGTCTGGTATGAAAATCAATTCGAATTCAACTGTCTGATATAGGAAAAGGAAATAGCGCAGCAAACAGGCAATAAGAAAACTCAGAAATATAAATCTCGTGCCCCGGGCATTTGTTTCGGGCCTGAAAGCGAATATAACAGGCAATGCAATTAGGCTCAAGGAATGCTCCAAATGTTTGAACCCTTCCGAAAAGTCTTTCGTAATCACCAGCCATAAACAAGCGATCCAAAACAAAAAGGAAACGCCAAAAAAATACTGGAAGTCAAACTTTTTGAAAGCCTTACCCCGTGCCAGATTAACCCCGTTTAGGATAACATATCCGATTATACACACAGAGTTCAACTTGAGACTCCAGGGCAATGTGGCCACGCAGAGCGCTGCACTTATTTCAAATACCCCGATTTTAGGCTTTGACATACCTTTCTTTTGCGTGTGGATTAAAGGAGTAGGGATGAAATGGAACCTCAATCCCAAACTCTTTTAATCCGTGTTTTTATTTAAGCCGTTCCGGATTACACAATTCCCGGCTTCTTTGTCTATACGGAATACGGCAAGACACCCCGTTTCTGAACAATCCTGAGTCACGGCCTCAAATATTTTTTGGCCAGGCTTTGGCTTTTGGTACGTTAATGTACATGCAAGGTGTACTTGTATGCCTTCGGTTCCCTGGTCGCATATAATAAGATAATTCTTTTCTTTTCCGCTGTATACATTCAGATAATCCGTTGTGGGCCTGGTCACTAGAGGAAGCGCGCGAGTTATTAGCAGAAAAGGGATGCTGTTAACGGGATGAGATTCAGGGCTGCAGTTCAATTGCTGGCTTGGGGCCAAAGGATGCGAAGAAGCCAGACCACCGCCCGGTGCATCCGGGTCGAACTGCGCCTTCCAAACTTTTCCTTTCTCGGTATACTGCCCCGTAACTATCGTCTTAATCGAAAAATGTAACTCCAGTTTTTTTATCATGTAAAAATTAGTGGAATCGGCAGTGCGCAAATCGCCAACTTTTATGGATAAATTCTCGAATCCAAAATTTCGGCGTTCGGGCCTGAGTTCAGAAATGTTCCTGGGGTATACATGCAGAAAGAGGCGGCCGTTTTGAGCTACTTTCTCATACTTCCAAAAACTGTATACAAGTGAAGTTGTTTCGGGGAAAAAATGAACCCGTGTACGGTTAATTTCACTGTTGAAGACCCTGGTTCCATTCTCATCCAAAAACTCCTTAATAAATTTATTTTGATCCGAAAATCCATTTGAGGAATCGCAATTGCAAGCCGTAAATCCGGCAAGAAATACCATGAGTATTCTGAGGCCAGTTCTTGCTGCCAATTCCTTTTTTAAAATACGCGATACCATTCCCCAATATTAAAAAGTATAGACGGGTGATGAAATACATAAACGGAGTACAAACCGCTTATAAGTATTGTGGTTAATAATACGGCGTGTTTGATCTTTTTGGACTTGATTCTTTCAATAACCCCGACGGCAAGTAAGGGAAGAAAGACGTCTGTATATAGTATCAGGCGGGAAAAAATGCCGTCAAACCTGTAAAAAACGAGGGCCCCGATTGTGAATATTAAAAAGACGGCATAGGTCTTTAGAAACTGGGGCTTAAAACCCCCGAATAAGAATAGTGCGTTGAAAAGCAACAAGAGGGTGAATTTCAACAGGGAGTTGGCCGAAGTCCTTTCAAATTCACTGTAAAAACTAAGTTTGGTGAGCACAAATCCGGGAAGGGGAAGGTAATAGATCATAAATATTCCTATGGAAAAAAACCCAAATATGGCCGCACCGCTCAAGAGCGGAATAAGGATGTTCTTCTTTTGAGGCACCCATTTGGAAAGGACTGATAAAACACTTCCTTTATGGCTGAGAAAAGCGAGCACTTTTAATATAAATTCCTTTACCCCAGCCATAGGTGTTATGGCCAAAAGGAGTAATGCCGAAGCAAATCCCTGCCGAATCACGTTGCCGTGTATCAGGTAAAATGAAGAGCTGTTAATGGTAAAATACAACGCCAGAAAGACCAAAGACTTATGATCTCGAAAAAACCGGTCATACGCCAAAAAAACAATAAACAGACTAAATAACAACTGAAAGGTAATATACTGTTCGGCGGATAATCCAAATACATGAGCCAGCGGCATGAAACTGAAGAAAAAGAAATCTCCTTTCCAGGCAGTGGGACCAGAAAAAACGTCACTTAAATGCTGGTTGTGCTGGTAAAAATTCATGTAAACAGGAAGGTCAATGTTCGTGTGGTAATCCCTGTTTATAAATACGCTGGCAAGCAAAACGAATAATACTGTCAAAACCAACCGCTTTACCGCCACGGATTTTTTTAGCCCCGTACACAAAATGAATCCCGCAAGAAATAATAGGGACACAAGATGCATTAATATGGGCTTATAAATCATCATGCATTGATTTGTTTTGCAATTGACCGAGCCATGATGGAGGATGGATGTTCTTCTAAGTTTTGAAAATAATAGGAGATATTCCGTTGCGACCTAGATTCCATGCCCGAATCAATAGCGCCCAGCATGGATGAGACCTGAGAGAATACCGCATCTGCCGAATTTGAAAAATAGTCCGGTATTTCTTCATTATTCACTTCCAAAAGGTAAACACGTGTGTCTTCATTTACCGCCAGTGCCAATAAGGATGAGTAATGTCCTATATAAACATCGGTAAGAGGAAAGTCCAACGTCAATTCACCCCCGCCGGATAATACCGCCTTATAAAGCTCCCTGTTCGATCTTGGGTGAAGCTTAACAATCAATCGATCCTTCAAGCCCAAGGCGATTTCACCTATCAGATCTAAATAAGCGGATTGATCCATTCGCCCATCCTCCACAAATGTTTGCGCAATGTAACAGACCTTCCCGGAAAGCCTTGTTCTAATTTTCCCCTTGATGAATTTATGATAGTCCGGATTTCCGATGTTGGTAAATCTGTCAGTTGAGGGATAAAAGTGGTTGGATACAAACCATTCTTTCCAATAATCTCCCCACACAAAAACGTGATCGGACAATACCGGTGAAATATATTTTTGAAGTTTGTTCTCAAGCACGTGGTTAACCCGGCTGCTTTTTAAGAAATCCTTGTTAAGCATGTAAAGGAAAACAGCCCATCGGCCTGTCAGGAAAAAGAAAAGCATAGACTTCAAATAAGTCACCTTTCTGGGTATCACTGAGAAATAGCCCAAAAAACTTCTCTCCAAGAATTCAGCGTACATGCCGTGCTGTTGCTGAAAACAATGCGCCTTGAGCTTTTTAAATTTATACGTCCAGAATAGATCGGTTATCCTGTAGCTATATGTTAAGAATGCAACCTGCTTGTTTTCTGTAGCTTTAAGCTCGCGATACGCATCCCGCACATTTCTATGCCCAATTTTAGATGAGCGGTCAACTTCGATTTTATCAGCCTCGACAAAGGAATCATAAACCATTTCAATTTCTTCAGCCACATTTGAATCGATCAAAAAGTTGGCGAAGGGTATGACATAGCGGTTAAAATTGGAATGGTGAACTTCGTAGATAATTATTTTACGGATCATATTATTCCTTTTCGTTTCATGAGCATGCCCAAAAACAGGATATCCAAGACTGCTTTGGCAGTTAAAGCTATGTAATGAAATTCTATTTGCCGTGTATAGCCAAATATTATAACCAGAAAGAGGTATAGCGCCGTTGAAAATGTTAAAATAATACCCACTGATCGTATTTCTCCGACAGCTTGTAAAGGTCTTATCAACAAGATGGTGAAGTTGACCGTGAGAACCCCCAGTAATAGTCTGATGGAATTCTGTTCGACAAAGGCCGAATAGCTGCTCTTAAGCCACCACGCCAATAGATCATTTATAAAAATGACGCTCCCGATCATTATGCATGAAAAAATCAGGGCCACGGCCCCCATTTGAATGCGAATGTTCTTTCGAACCTTTGCCAGCTTTTCTTCTTGATACCAAACCGAAATGGCGGAAAAATATACAAGCGACAAGGTCCCTGTCAATATTGCCACCCGATTAAAAAGGTCGAGGAGGGTAACCTGATCGGCCAGAATCTGGGTATCATAGAATAAGGCATAATAGAATCGGTCAAAAAACAAAACAATGGCAGAGGTTAGAAAGAATACACTGAAGAAAAAAGATTCCCTCATAAAGGGTTTTTCTGCCAGAAATCGCCCTTCCTCCTTGTATAACTTCAAAGGGTGGGTTTGAGAAATACCCAGCATTTTCGATTTACGGTATACCCGGAAAGCAAAAACAATATAGTTGAAGACATAAAACACCAGAAACCCTAAGGCCATGTGAATAAGTGTACCCTTCTCTGCCAGTAAATACAGGGCTGGCAGAATAAAAAACATGCCAGCCGTCAATGCCCGCGCCAATGCCAGAAAATAAAAATCACTCAATGATTCCAACATTGATCTGAACGGTATTGCGCAGAAAACCAACAGGAAAACTACCCCGGTAAGTGCAAAAAACACATAGTCGTCTTTTGACTGAAGCAAACTTAGTTTCCCGGAATACATTACAAGCAATATTGCGCCCTGGAGAATGAGAAAAAAGACCAGGCCTAGGAAGTAAGACATCCGAATACAATCCTTCATTTCCCCGGGGATTTTTTCGGGTCGATTTTGACCGATCCATTCGGAAACCCGGCGATTGAGGGTTGGGCCAATGCCAAATGAAAAATAATTCGACAGGAAAATCAGGCTAATCCCCGCCGAATATTTCGCCCATTGGTCTTTCCCCATGGCCTGAATAAGGTACGGGGTAAGGCTCAATGCCAGGCCAATTGGCACGACCTGAAACATTAAATTGAAAATGGCTTTTTTAAAGACGCTCTTCGAAGAATATGTCTCCTTGTTGTTCAAATGGCAATTATTTGTGAGTACAATACTCCGCTCAGCCCCTGATCATTTTCAGAAGGTTTTCAACAGCCATAAGCCCTTGCCTCTGAACGCTTTCAAAAGTTCGCGAGCCTACGTGAGGGGTAATAACAATGCGATCTTTCCCGCGAAGGACCTCATTTTGGGCAATTGGCTCTTCGGCCAGAACATCAGCTAAATAACCCCTGAGTTTTCCCGCCTCAAGTCCTTTTAACACGGCCTCAGAATTTACCAGCCTCCCCCTAGAAGTATTTACCAAGACCGGGCACTTTTTGAATTTGGAAAAAATGACATTTTCGTCAATCAGCCCCTCATTATCGTCGGTTAACGGAATGTGAAGGCTTATATAGTCGGCCTCACTAAATATTTCTTCCGGGGAATCGACCGGTTGAATCGACGGGTATTCTGTCAGGAATTGGTTGTTGGGATGCAGGTCAAAAACCAGTGTGTGAAGTCCTAGGGCCTGGGTGCGCAGGGCCAATTCCTTCCCGATTGCCCCCAAACCGATAATCCCAATGGTTTTCCCGTACAGTTCGTGGCCCACCCAGCGTTTCCAGCTTCCTGCCTGAGTTGAATTGTATTGCAGGTGTACGTTCTTCTCAAAAGTGAACAATAAGGCAAGCACATGCTCTGCAACTGAGATCTGATTCACCCCAGGGCAATTGGTCACGGGAATACCGTATTTTTTGGCGGCCATTAGGTCAATCTTGTCAAGCCCGACACCGTACTTGGATAGAAATCTTAACCTCCCTTCTGCCCCCTTTTTTAAGACCGCATCGGTATATTCGTCATCCCCGCAAATAACGGCATCATACTCGGCTATGATCGGGAGCAGGTCGGCTTCCTTTATCGGGCCGCGCAGACGGTCTATTTGAAACCCCTGACGCTCCAACAGCTTTTGATGTTCTCCGGGAGTGTCCTGAAACGAAGTGGAGGTTAGCAATACTTTCATATCATATCAGTCTCTGATCCAGCAATATGGCTTCGAGTTCGTAAAAATCACGAAACCTGGGGCCTGAATATTCTGAAAAAACCGCCTTGTTTTCTTCATTTTCGCGAAGTGCAAAATGCAAACCGGAGTGCCTGGCGGCCTCAAAGTCTGTCGTTGCATCGCCTAAAAAAAGAGTCGCATTTCGATCAAGCCGGTGTTTTGAGATAAGCAGTTCGGTCCAGTATTTTTTATTTTCGGGCGAGCCGCAGATTCCTTTGAAATAGCTGGCCATATTTCGCTTTTCAACGATCTGTTTGATTTCCGGCGTAGGCGTTCCCGTTATAATCCAGAAGTCCATTTTACGGTAGTATTTTTTAAGGAAGCCCGTGGCGCCTTCTACTTCATCTGCATCTATCACCTTTTGCAGAACCAGGTTCGAAAAGGTCGTTGCCAGGGCATCTAATTCTTCCTGTCCACATTCCTTCCCCAGTAATTCCCGCTCCCAGTATTTAAATTTTTCAAAGCGAGACACTCCGCCATGCGCCAAATGGTAGGCCTCTACTGAATTGGCAACCTGCTCTCCGTAAGGAAGATACATCTCTCTGAATGCCTCGGTTTTAGCGCTTACCGATTCGGCCAGCACGCCGTCGAAATCAAAAAATACACTCTGTAAGGCCATTCAATCTAAGTGTTCATGTTTTTGTCCGGCTATGTTTCGTTTTTGTGTACCGCTCTGATACATTCCAATATCCCCTGCCCCATATCGATATGCGGGTTTGCTATCAGCTTTTTGCTAACACTTGGCTCAAAGGAATAGGGGGTGAACTTGTAGTGGTTTTGATAGCCTGAGTCGTTACAATGAATTTCAATTTCATTGTTGAGGATTTCATTTATCATGGCGAAGAGTTCTAACCGCTGCATCCTCTCTGTGCCGGTTAGAATAACATGCATGTTTAACAGCGAGTCTGTTTCGGCAACATCGACTGATAACTTCGCCGCATCGCTGGCATGGATATACTCCCTGATTTCCTTGCCGTCTCCGTGGTGATCGATTTTTTTGTTCAAAACCGCTTTTTTGACCAGGTTGTAGATATAATTATTGTCGTAGGCGCGTTCTGAATAAACCGATCCGTATCTCAAAATGACAAAGGGAAGGTCGTATTTTTTGTGGTACTCCTCGATTATTTTCTCGGAAGCAAGTTTGCTAATGCCGTAAAACGAGCCTTTGTTGCTCATTGCATAAGCACTGCTTGCATAAATAAACTTCTTTACCCCTAGCCGTTTGCATTGTTCCAATACATACATGTTCCCGATTACATTCAGGTTCATGGTTTTTATGGGGTGCTTGACCGCCTGGTCTAAGTTCGCAAAACCAGCGAGGTTATACACAATTTCAAAACCTTTGTCCTGGAAAACGGATGCCACATTTTGTTCGTCAAATATGTCGCACTTTATGAAGGTTATGTCACCGTCAAGTTCTTCGACAGGCAGCAAATCGGCTACTGTGACTTCATAACCCCGATGAAGCAATTCGTTTACAAGATAGTATCCCAAAAAGCCGGATCCTCCAAAAACGAGTACCTTCTTTTTCATAATCAAAGATTTGTTTTCAACGCCTTCATCTCTTCCCTCGCCTTGTCGCCCAGAAAGAAGAAATCGAGGCTAAAGGCGAGGAAATTGTATTTGCTGGCGATCTTGTCCAATACTTTTTTGTGGTCAGATTCGATGACATGGAACCCCAAACTCCTTCCTTTTTCCAGTGCAACCCTGTCTATTTCAGACAGCACCTCCTTTACATCCTGGTCGTAGAACATGCCGGGTTTTCCCATAGATGCCGAAAGGTCATAAGGCCCAACAATGATGCCATCAATGCCTTTTGTGTCGAAAATTTCAGGCAGATTGCGGACCCCTTCTATATGTTCGATCTGGGCAATAATGACGGCTTCTTCATTGACCCATTTATTATAGGCTGCAAATCCGGTCCCGTAATGCTGTGCCCTGGACAACCCGACACCCCTGCTGCCCTGAGGCGGGTATTTTACCCAGGAAACGGCCTGCTCGGCCTCTTCCCTAGATTTTACCATGGGGACAATTACGCCATTTGCCCCAGCATCCATGACCCGTTTCAAGATCACTTCTTCATTTTTGCTGACACGAACCAAAGCTTCCATGCCGTTGCCCTGGATGTGTCCTATAAGGTTTTGAAGGGTCTGCAAGTCTATTGCCGCATGCTCAATGTCGATTGTAAGCCATTCAAAGCCGGCTGAAGCCATGATTTCTACCACTGCCTGATGCGGAATGGTGAGCCATGACCCTAATGTCAACTCCCTTTTGAGCAATCTCTCTTTTAGCAGGCTTTTTTTATGAGGAAAGGTTTTCATTGCATTTTGTATTAATTTCTCAACAACCCGTAAAGGACTTCGGCAATCACAAAATCTTGCGGTTCATCAATGTCGACAGCTTCGAGCTTATCTATTTCGAACATAAGCGGGTTTCTGCCAATTCTTTTTTTTCCGGCCCCAAAAAAGGATTCCCTGGTGAAAATATAAAAGTTGGAATTTTCTTCGAATAACGGGTCCAAATCCTGGGTTCTGAGCAATTCTTCCGGATTGTGATTGAACGGGTTCCCATTTTTGTCGTAGAGCCGTGTATTCATTCTCGTCACGGAGAAAATTGAATCGTACTTATCCCTGACATCCGCCATTTTCTCAATGGCGTCATCTAGGGTTTCAATCATGAGTAGCGGATTGGTGCTATGGGTTTGCACATAAAGATCAGCTGGTTCCTTTTCAATATCGTGTTCAATAATTCGGTTCATGGAAACCGTATCCCCTTTGAGGGCCTCGGGCCTCGGGTGTATGATTACCTTATCCCCGTAATTCTGGCGGATGCTTTCTACAATTGCAGGCCCATCGGTATTAACTATAACCTTGTCTATGTGCTTCGACTTCAGCAATTCATTTAATACCAATTGGTATAGGGGTGTGCCGCGAAACGGCTTGAGGTTTTTTTCCGGAACCCTTTCAGAATGCCCTTTCATGGGCAACAATGCAACTATTTTCATGCAACAAATATGCTAATTGGTCAGTACAAATGCCCCGGTTCGAATGTGGTGCAGACTTTCGCGCCATTCTGGGAGGACAACTTTAAACTGGCTTTGGGTTTTGGCGGTACTGAGCACACTGTATTTCGGCCTCTTCGCAAAAGTAACGTAATTATTAGAACGAAGTAGCTTCGCAGACGGGTAATCCGGGGTGATTTTCAGTATTTCCGAGGCAAATTCGAAGCGCGAAGATATGCCCGTATTGCAAAAATGATACGTGCCAAAGGGGGCCTTAAACCGGCCCGCACAAATCCCCAAAACAAAGTGGGAAAGATCGGCTGCATGTGTTGGTGAACCCTTTTCTGAATCGGTGACATGCAACTCCTTCCTTTCGTGGGCCATTTGAAGAATGGTTTTATAGAAATTGTCTCCAAATTGGGAATAAAGCCATGAGGTGCGTATGATGTAGTGCCTCGAATGCGCCGCTCTGATCTGTTTTTCCCCTTCCCATTTTGAGGCGCCATAGACATTTATTGGCGCTGGTATGTCTGTCTCCAAATAAGGCCTTTGGGCAGAACCGTCGAAAACATAATCTGTAGAAATATGAATCAATACCGTTTTGGTCCCGACACAGGCTTTTGCCAGGTTGCCAGCCGCCGTGGCATTAATACTAAAGGCTCTTTCTTTTTGCTTTTCCGCCAAATCGACCGGTGTAAAAGCCGCTGCATTAATACAGTAATCAAAGCCCTGGTCTTGCAATAGAACCCTGACGCGTTCAAAGTCTACGATATCTAACTCGTCTCTGGTTAAAAAATGAATTTTGAGGCCCTTGTAATCCTCAGCCAGAGATCCAATGCACTGCCCAAGCTGGCCGCCCGCACCCGTAATCAGCACCCGAATC
This sequence comes from Robiginitalea sp., assembly GCA_050289825.1. GTDB lineage: Bacteria > Bacteroidota > Bacteroidia > Flavobacteriales > Flavobacteriaceae > Robiginitalea. The sequence goes on along the minus strand of JBNKGM010000022.1, from coordinate 20,569 downwards.
ATACCTTCAGGTCATTGAAGTTTGGCCAGCGACAATCTCGCTCAGACAAGATGGCCTGCTCGGGTTTAATCCCCCAGGGGATATTCAGTTGCGGGTCGCTGAAATGAATACCCCCTTCTGAAGGGGCATGGTAGTAGGCGTCGCATTTGTACGCCAGGATAGTCCCTTCTTCCAAACACAGGAAACCATGGGCCATTCCCTTCGGGATAAAAAGCGACCGGTTGTTAGTTGCTGACAATTTAAAGCAAAGGTGCATGCCGTAAGTGGCGCTTTCTTTGCGAATGTCTACTACAACATCTTGTATCGCCCCCTTAAGTACGCTCAAATATTTGGCTTGGGCATGTGCTCCTTTTTGAAAATGCAACCCGCGAAGCACATGGAGGCCTGAAGTGGAAACATTGTCCTGCACGAAATCAAAGCGAGTTCCAAGAGCTTCCTCCAAACGCGTCTTGTTGTATAATTCCGTAAACCTCCCCCTGTTGTCTTCGAAGACCTCACGCTCAATTATAAAACACCCGGCGATATCAGTCGGAATTGCTTTCAATTTATTCTTGTTTGGTTGAGTCAATGAGCCCTAACAGATACAACCCATAGCCGCTTTTTTGAAGGGGTTCTGCCAGTTTTTGCAATTGCCCAGGCCCAATATAGCCCATTTGAAAGGCCACTTCCTCAATTGCGCCAATTTTTAGCCCCTGGCGGCTTTCGATTACCTCCACAAATTGACTGGCCTGCATCAGGGACTCAAAGGTCCCCGTATCTAACCACGCTGTGCCCCGGTCCAGGATTTGTACTTGCAGCGCCCCCTGTTTCAGGTAGGCATTGTTGATGTCGGTTATCTCCAGTTCACCTCGCGCACTGGGCTTCAGGTTCTCCGCAAAGCCAATCACGCGGTTGTCGTAAAAGTAAATCCCGGGAATGGCATATTTGGACTTTGGGTACTCCGGCTTCTCTTCGAGGAAGGTAACATTTCCTTCCGCGTCCAAATTTACGACCCCGTATCGGCTGGGGTTCTGTACATGATATCCGAATATTACCGCCCCGTTTGGGTCGCTGTTGGCCCTTAATTGGGCAGCGAGTCCGGTGCCGTAAAAAATGTTATCCCCTAATACCAAGGCAACCTTTTCAGCCCCGATAAATTCCTTCCCAATCAGAAAGGCCTCTGCAATTCCCCGGGGCGCTTCTTGCTGTGCATAGGTAAACGAACAGCCCAATTGAGATCCATCGCCCAGAAGGGCCTGAAATAATCGGGAGTCGGTTGGGGTGGTAATGATGAGAATTTCCCGAATACCGGCGCCCATAAGCGTTGCCAGCGGATAGTAGATCATGGGCTTGTCGTACACTGGCATAAGCTGCTTGCTCACCGCCAGGGTGAGGGGGTATAATCGGGTCCCGGATCCGCCAGCCAGAATGATTCCTTTCATGTCAGGCAACTTTTAACTTGTCTTTATACCACTTTACGGTTTCGAGCAGGCCTGCCTCAAACCCCGTGCGTGGTTTCCATCCCAGGGCCTGATTTAAGCGCGTGCAATCGACAGCATAACGGTGATCATGTCCGGGCCGGTCTTGTACCAGCTTTATCTGTTCTGCATAAGAATTGCCGTGAGGCGTGGGATGAATCTTATCCAGGATGCGACAGATGAGATGTGCTAAATCCATGTTGCTCATTTCATTGCTCCCGCCGATTACATATTGGTCTCCTGGTTTGGCTTGCTCAAATACAGTCAGGAGCGCTTCGCAGTGGTCGCGAACATATAACCAATCACGAACGTTAGTCCCTGTACCGTAAACCGGGATGGACTGGCCGGCAAGTGCCGCCCTAATAACGGTCGGTATAAATTTTTCAGCGTGCTGATAGGGCCCATAATTATTGGAACAATTCGTAATAACCGTGTTTAAACCATAGGTTTGGCCATAGCTGCGAACCCACATGTCTGAAGACGCTTTGGAGGCGCTATATGGGCTGTTTGGCCTGTATGGACTGTTTTCATTGAAGTACCCTTCCGGCCCCAGACTGCCAAAAACCTCATCGGTGGAAATGTGTAAAAAGCGTTGCGGATTAGCTTTCCCCAGGGCGGGCATCCAATGCTTTCGCACAGCTTCCAAAAGCGTGAAGGTTCCCAGCACATTGGTTTTTACAAAGGCTTCAGGCCCGAAAATACTATTGTCTACATGCGATTCCGCCGCAAAGTGGAGCACCCCTTCGATACGGGTTTCAGCAAACAAACTATCGAGAAGTTCCCGGTCCATTATATCCCCGTATACAAATCGATACCTGCTGTCCTTGTCGAGGTCTGACAAGTTATCGGGAGACCCTGCGTAGGTAAGCTTGTCAAGATTGACAATTCTAACCTGCGGACGTTGCTCCATCATGTATCGGATGAAGTTACTCCCGATAAACCCGCTGCCGCCCGTGATCAGAATAGTCATATTTTACTCCTAACTCTTGTTTTTCAAGCCGTCGGCCTGAGCATTCAGGTATTTTATAAACGATAGCAGGAAGAATCCCAAAATCAGGATCAAGGGAATGTAAACTATTTTCTTGCCGTAAACAGGAACAATAACCTGATGGGGTTTGCCGAAGCTTACCACCCGAACAGCATTCTGCCTGCGAATAATTTCAAGTTTCTTCTCTTCAATATCCCTGACCAGCCTGTTTTTCTGATCAAACAGAGCTGGAACATCGAGCGATTCGTCATTCTCCAGCACCAATTGCCCCTGGGAAGACGCAGATTCCCGTAGCATCCGTTCGGTATAATTCTGTATGAGTCTATCAATTTGGACAATAAGCGAGTCATTCCTGCTTATCCGGTTTTGGGCATTTTCGGCATAAATGGCATTAAGGCTGTTATAGTATTCATTCGAGTTTATATACTCCATAAATTTTCGGGCGTATTCTTCTCCTTTAACAGCGTCTTTGAAATAAAAAGTAATCCGGTGGTCTTTTGTGGTTTGCTCCTGCAATTCTGTGCGGACGATATCGCCAATTGCTTCATTATTGCCAAACTCTTTTAAGGCCTCCAGGAATGCCATCCGGCTTGACTTTGCGTCGGTCTTGGCATCTCGCAAGGGGGTAAGCTCTACCTCGAATCCTTTCAAATAGGCAATGTCCATTCCAAATTTTTGGAAAAAGGCCGTGTCTTCTGATTTCAGATTTGCTTGAATTTCTTCTATTACATCCTGGAGGTAATCCGTATTGTCTAGCTGGGGGCTTACTATTACCGATAGTTCCTGTTTGAAGCCGGTTAAAGACCGCAGCCCGTATCCTAAAAGAACGCCAGCAATGAACAACCCAAAGAGCCAGTATATATTCCGCTTCAGGAAAAGGAATACCCGTAAAAATCCGTTGAAAACATGACTGAACCCATTCCCAATGAGTTTGAACAATTGCCCCAGGTCTATCTCGTCGGAAGTGGCTGGTTGATTTCCTTTCTTTTCGCTCATGTTGTTTACGAATTAAATATTTGCTTCAATATTCTGTCGGTAATCAAATACGTGGGTTTCACCCCTGTGGTGCCCAACCCGCCCGAGGCCAGGGTGTGGCCGGTTCTTAAAGGGTTATCAGAGGCGTAGTATGCGTAGCGCACTTTTACGTCTTCCTGAATGCTCTTGCGAATCTTCGAGGCCGACTGTATGGCTTTCTGGTAATGGACCCCTTCCATTTCCAGGCCGATCACATTCCATGTAGATTGCTGGAAAAAGGTAAGTACGTCTTTATTTTGCAGGGAGGTCCCCAACACGGTTACCATGGTGCCTTCGTACACCTGCAGGCCATACCCTTCAAAATCGGCCTTGCACAACTCGTTGCGGAACGGGTAATTGTCTGCGGTGCCTTCGAACATATGGGCAGAGGGAATCATCAGGTCTCCCTTATCGCCGTCCAAAATGCCGGCTTTGCCCATAATGGAAATGGATTCCGCGTCGATATAGTGCAGGCGGTCGTTCTCCTTGTAAGGTTTGAGTAATTCGTCAATTGACTCGAAGGCCTGTTCCCCAAAGGCGTAATCCATCACCAGGATTACCGGTTTTTGCTTTATAAAATGCTCAGGAAGCTCGTAACAGCAAACATCGGCGGTTAGTTTGGCGGTGTCGAATATCTGTACGTCAATGTTTGTGCCCGACAGGTCGTCGATCTCGATCATCCCGTTCTTTCGGGCCATGTTAAGCACCTTGTTCCTCAACTCTGAATTGGATGCCGAACTCAGGGCTTCATAAATTTCCAGGGAATTGTTTTTCGGGAATTCCTTTTTCAGGGCCGAGCGGGCAAACAGGGAGTTCACCACGCTGTGCATATTGGAGCTGATAATGTGGATGGGGCGATCCAGCAATTTTTTCTTGAAAAGGGTAGCCTTTATGGTGTTGGCCCACCTTTCCCCATGCACATGGTGCCCCAGTCGCTCGCGCAACATGGCACTGAAGGTAATGGTGCGCTTCTCGCCGGTGGTGTTTTCTTCTATGGCCAGATGCCCCAGCCAGTATATGATTTTCAGGAAACGCTCCGGGTCTTTCTTGGTGGCGAGTTTGTCGTAGATCGCGGCCACTTCCTCAAAGGACCGGTTCAGAATACTGGCCGTATGGATCAGGGCCACTTCCCGCTCGGCCTGGGTGAGACGCGACTTTTGGGCTGCCGTCTCGAGTTTCTTCCAGTCGCGGATCGTTTTATTGCCTTCCTCGATGAGCACGCGTTTGCCGATCTTGTCCGATTCGATAAACAGGAAGGTGAGGTGGGTGAGGATGTCGTAAATGTCGGAGCGCCCGCGCGTAATCTCGATATTCATCTGCTCCTCGTCAATACGATAACAATTGCGGCGGCGCTTAGGGGGCACAATGGGTTTGAAATGCGATTTCCCATACCCTTCGTCTGAGGTCAGGTTAATGAACCGACATTGTTCAATCCCCTCGGGCAGGCGCTCAAGCACATAAATGAGGCCGTCTAATTCGGCCTTGTCTTCGGCAATGGAACCGTAAATCTCTGGCCGCAGTTGGAGCAGGGCGTTGCGGAGGGTCTCCCCGGAGACACCCATGGGCTTGTAAAATCCGCGGTTGAGGAGGTGACGCATGGTAATGTACATGCGCTCAATGGCATTGGTGGATTCTTGAGCACGGGTTGTTTCCATAGCTTGAGCTGTACAGCAAAAATACGTTTAATTTCGGTTCTCCGGGTTTCCTGAACGCCTTGACCAATAAACCCTTCAAAGTTGAAACGGTTGCAGCCCGTCGGCCACTTTCCGGTCGTTGGAAAGGCGCTGTACCTTGTTCTGCCCCCCCAACCTGCCTATAGATTTCATATAATCCAGAAATCCGCCTTTCCGGATTTGGGTGATTTTCAATTTTTGCAGCACACGGCCTTCAATGAGGTCGAAGTAATAACTGTTCTGTTGCTGCAGGTGCTGGTCGAGCTGCTCGACAAACAGTCCGATATCGTCAGGTTCCTTTTCGAATTCTACAAACCATTCGTGATAGGGCAGCCCCCCTTCGGGCGGGCTGATCATGGGGGCCACCGTAAATTCATTGACGCGCGCGCCGGTGTTTCCCAGGGCCGCTTCCATGGCGTATTCCACTTCTTTGGCGATTACGTGTTCGCCAAATGCCGAGATGAAATGCTTGATGCGCCCGCTTACTATGACGCGATAAGGCTTTAATGAAACAAACTGAACGGTATCTCCGAGGTTATAGCCCCAGAGGCCGGCGTTCGATGAAATGATCATGACGTAATTGACTCCTTCGCGCACCTCCCCAATGGTCAAGCGCTTTGGGTCGGGCTCAAAAAAAGAATCGGCCTCAATAAACTCGTAAAAAATGCCGGCATCTAGCAACAGGAGCAATCCGCGGTTCCAGGGCTCGTCCTGATAGGCAAAAAACCCCTCGCTGGCCGGAAAGAGCTCGATGCTGTCGACCCGCCGGCCGATAAGGTCTTCGAATTTGCTTCTATAGGGCTCGTAATTCACCCCGCCGTAAATGAAGAGTTGAAAATCGGGAAACAGGTCGCCGACCGGCTTCCCGCTTTTTTGCCTGAGCTTTTCAAAATACATCTGCACCCAGGAGGGGATGCCCGCGATTACGGTCATGTTCTCGGGTAGGGTTTCCTCCACAATGCGGTCTACCTTGGTCTCCCAATCTTCAATGCAGTTGGTTTCCCAGCGCGGCAAACGGTTGCGCTGCAGGTACGAGGGCACAAAGTGGGCCGAAATGCCCGACAGCCTCCCAAACTTAATGCCGTTCTTTTCTTCGAGTTCGGGACTGCCCTGCAGAAAGATCATTTTCCCGTCAACAAAACCGGCATTGCCGGTGGCGTGGATATAGGTCAAGATAGCATTGCGGGCGGCCTTTACCTGTTCGCGGATGGCGGGTTTGGTCAGGGGGATGTATTTGGCCCCGGAGGTTGTGCCCGAGGTTTTGGCAAAATAGAGGGGCTTGCCGGGCCAGAGCACGTCTTCCTCCCCTTTTAGTATGGCTTCCACATAAGGCTTCAATGCTTCATAATCGCGTACGGGAACCTGGCGGGCGAAATCTTGATGCGACGTTATTACGGAAAAATGATGGTCTTTGCCAAACCGGGTATTACGGCCATGGCTGATGAGCTGTTGAAAGACTTTTTCCTGGGCGGCAACCGGATTGCGCATCCAACGGGATGCATCGCGGTTAACATAAAATGCAAAAAGGCGGGCAGCCAGTGCCTTTACCGACATAGGGATCAGTTAAAATCTATATAATTCAACGGGTTAACCGGGTTGCCTTTGTTCCAGAGCTCAAAATGCAGGTGGGGCCCGGTTGTGAGTTCGCCGGTATTACCGACAGAGGCGATTACCTCCCCGGCTTTGACTACGGCACCCTGCTCCTTGGCCAGCGAGCCGTTGTGCTTGTAGGCCGAAATAAGCCCGTCTTTGTGTTCCAGGATTATCACGTAGCCGGTGGCCGCCGTCCATTCTGCGAAAATGACCGTGCCGTTGGCCACAGCCTTTACCGGGGTATCTTTCACTGCGACTATATCTATGGCATAGTGCTTCTTGTCGGTATCGTAGCCCTGAGACACGGTGCCGGTGAGCGGGGCATACAGCAATTCACTTCCATCAAAGGTGGGCTGTTCGAAGAGGTTGTACTTGTCTTCGAGGGCAACCTGGGCCCGGAGGACGCTGTCTTCGCGGATTGGATTAAGGTCTACCTGGGAAGGGTCGAGCTTGAACGGTTCAAAAACCGAGTCGCGGTTGGCCTGGTTGTTTTCGATGTCGCCGCTCAACACCATGCGGATGTTGTCAATGTACTTATTGGTATAATTCAAGACCGTCAGCAGGGAATCCGTTCGGTAAGAGAGCTCAGTAGCCTGTCTTTTCAGGGCGGTTGAGGAGTAGCCCGGAATGTATTCGCGCAGGGGGGTAAAAGCGATAAGGACAGTTGTGAAAGCAATAAGGCCTATAACCGCCAGGGTACCGGTAACAAACACATTGAGCCGGCTTAACTTGAAGGATATTTTTTCCTCAAAGGTGCTTTCGTTCAATATGACCAGCCGGTACTTGTGGAGCAGCTTCCGCTTGATTTCCTTCCGTTTTTTATCCTTCTTTGCCATGTTTACATCTGCCTAAATCGCCAGTGGCGGGTTTCAGATCTTTGCCAGCTGATGCCCGGCCCGAAAATGTGGCGCGATATACAGCGGCAATCTGAAAGTTCCGGAAATTTCCAGATTTGACTAAATTACACCTTATGCCACAATAAATAGGGCTCCCCATTTGTTTTTTCCTTACCTTTACGGTTGACTAATCTGAGTTGGAATGAATGCACTTACCTTTTTCCTGGCTGTCGGACCCTGGCAGATCGTTGTTGTCGTGATGGTGGTATTGCTCCTTTTCGGAGGCAAGAAAATCCCGGAACTGATGCGCGGACTGGGCAGTGGAATCAAAGAATTCAAAGACGCCTCCCGTGAAACCAATGACAAATTGGACGAAAAGAAAAATTAAGCTTCGGCTATTTTTGATAGCAAAAGCACCCAATGGGTGCTTTTTTTATTCCAATCGGTTTGTCGATCGCGCGCCCACTTTGGGGGCCTTATCGATGAACGGTCGGCTACCCCTAAACCACAGGGGAGTCTGATACACGACATTTTTAACCCCTTTCACAACAAAAAATTATTCTAAGGCGCGTTTGCTTCTATTTTCGGGGCTGAATGTATTCTGGCGTGGTCTAACCACCCGGAAATCAATGAACCAGCCGCATGAAAGTATTTCTTCGCAGCCTAACAAGCTTCATGTGCCTCCTGGCATCGGGTTTTCTTTGGGGACAAATCGACGCTCCCACCGGGAAATCGTTTGCCGCAGTCGAGAGCACGGCAAGCCAGCAGCGTACGCAGGCTTCTGGTGCGTCTGGCGACAGAGCCAATAGCGCGCGCTTTGCGGAAGAAGCCAAACAACGCGGGGTGGGTGTGCGCACCTTTGATCAGGAGATTGACCTGGCTAGCGGCTATTATTTGATTACCGGAGCTTTCAGAGAAAGCAAGAACCTCAGGCGGCTCATCCGGAAACTGGAACGGAAAGGCCTCGAGGCCGGCAGTTTCGTAAATCCGGAAAACGGCCTCCATTATGTGTATGCCCAACATTATGTGGTGCCCGAATTGGCCCTGGACGCCGCGGTTACCAAACTGGACGGACGCTATACGGACGCCATGTGGATCCTGGTAGTCGACAATCCGGCAACCGGGGGGGCACTACCCCCTGCCGGCACCGACACAGGGGCTGCAGTGGTTAAGACCGAAAGCGCAGGACAAGCTCAATCTTCAGGCAAAAAAGCACTTTCAGGCGTCCTGCAGGATCCGGGATCTGGCTCGGGTGCCGATTCTGACATGCTGCTGCGCAAGGCAGACCAGTATTTCGACAAAATGTGGTACGCAGAAGCCGCCCGGTTATACGAAGAAGCCATTCAGCGTCACCCGGAATATCGCAATCCGCACATTCTGGAGCGGGTGGGCGACGCCCATTACTTCAACACTAACATGGAGCGCGCCTACTACTGGTACGAACAACTGTACGACACCAGCCAGGAAAACATGTCGGCCGATTACCTGTTCCGTTTTGCCCACGCCCTGAAGGGAAATGGCAAATATGCGCGGGCCAAGCGATTTATGCGGCTCTATGAGAACAAGGTGAAATCACTGCCCTCGCGTACTACGCGAGACGAACTGCGCTTTCAGGAAATGGCCCTCGACGACATATTGAGCGCCGAAGAAGCTTTCGGCATTAAAAACCTGGAAATCAATTCGCGATACTCCGATTTCGCGCCCATGTTCTACGAAAACAACCAGGTTGTGTTCGCCTCGTCCGTAGACTCGGCCTTCTTTCATACCAGACGGTACAAATGGAACGACCAGCCCTACCTGGATCTGTATGTGGCCAAGATGAATGAACAGTCTGATGAACTTAGGGGGGCCGTGAAATTCTCCAAAGCCATCAACACCAAATACCACGAGGCGGCTGTGTCCTTTTCGCCCGATCGCCAAACCATGTATTTTACCCGAAATAATTACGGGAAAAAGCTAAAACGTGACAAACACGGGGTGAACCACCTGAAGCTGTATATGTCGCATAAAATCGATGGGCAGTGGTCTGAAGCCACCGAGCTTCCGTTTAATGGGGATGACTATTCAACCGGCCACCCGGCTATGAGCCCCGACGGCAAACAATTGTATTTTGTCTCAGATATGCCCGGCAGTATTGGCGATACCGACATTTTTGTGGTAGACGTCTTTGGGGACGGTAGCTTTTCCGAACCCCGCAACCTGGGCCCGGGAATCAACACAGAAGGGAAAGAAATGTTCCCCTTCCTGAATAAGCAGAAGCTGTACTTCTCTTCCAACGGCCATCTCGGCCTGGGTGGTCTCGATATCTTCGAGGTTTCGCTGGACCCCGAAAATGGGTTTGGAGAGGTTCGCAACCTGGGCAAGCCCATTAACAGTAACAAAGACGATTTTTCTTATATCGTTGACGAAGAGACTCAAAAAGGCTACTTCGCTTCGAACCGCAAAGGCGGCAAGGGAGATGACGATATCTATTCCTTCCAGCGCCTATTGCCAGAAGAGAATAATGAGAATGCCATTGCTGGCATTATAACCGACCTGATTACAGGTGAGACCATTCCGGAGGCCCTGGTGGTGTTGTTGGATGAAAACAACCGCAAGCTCAAGGAACTTACCTCCGATGCAGACGGAAGCTTTGTGTTCGAGGACCTGGATAGCACCACCAAATACAAGATTTCTTTTGAAAAGGACACCTACTTTCAGGAAAACCTGGATGTACAAACCGCCGATAACGAGCTGATTACCGTAGAAGTGCCCCTGCGCAAACTCCAGGAAATGATAGTGATCGAAGACGGCATCAAGAAACTGAAAACGGAAATGATCCATTTCGATTTCGACAGGTATGCCATCCGCAAGGACGCGGCTGCCGAACTCGACAAATTGGTGGAGGTGATGAACGAATACCCCGCTATGGTAATCGCCATTGAATCGCATACCGACTCCAGGGGTAAGCGGGCCTACAACAAATACCTCTCAGATCGGCGCGCCAAGTCTACTCGTGAATACCTAATCGGCAAAGGCATTGACCCGAGCCGTATTCAAAGTGCTGTCGGGTATGGAGAAGAACGCCTGCTGAATGGTTGCGATGGCAGCGTGCGCTGTGCTGAAAAGATGCATCAACTCAACCGGAGGTCTGAATTTATTATCGTAAGCATGTAGGCCGCTTCAAGATCAAAAACAGCCTTGCCAGGTTTCACATCTCCACCAATCCATTATACAACAAAGACCCGGCCTGGCTATACGGAACCTGCTGATTCCGTGGTTTTAATGAGAAAATAATTTCGAAGTCATGAAATCAATCACCTTGCTTTGGGATCTTTACCACGACGCCTTTAAGGCCATCGGCAATTTCGTGCTGCGCCACGTCTACAAATTGCTGTTCTGGTTCTGCTTTGGCTGTTACCTCATTGTTCTGTATGCCTTCGTGTACCGGGTGGCAACCGGCTTCGCCTTTGATTAGGGGTGTTTGTGCCCAGCAGACCAGGACTAACTGGTAATTGGGCGGGTTTTCAGGCAGTTGGTCGGAAGCGGGCAATACGGCCTGTTGACAGGGCTAAATTTCAGGTGTTTCATCCGATTCTTCAGGAATTCTCACGTTGGGGGGCAATCTTTGTAAAAGTCCTTAATCCAACTTAATCCTAAATGAAACACTATGGAAAAACTACTACTCGTTAAAGAACTCTACCTGGAGGCCTTCAGGAACTGGACCAATTTGATCTTGAAACGTTATTTCAAAGCCTTTTCCTGGTTTTGTTTCGCCTTGTGGGTAATAACCCTGTACGCTTTCGTTTTTCGCGTATCTACCGGCTACGCATTTGATTAAAACATACGGCAAAGCCACCCAATACAACGCAAAAAGCCCCGCCATCTGGCGGGGCTTTTTAATTGCCGCTTAATATTAATACATGTTATTCCTGAAATTCAACGGTTTTAAGGATTGCCTCCAGTTCAAACATATAGTCGCGTTTGTTGGTAGCCGGGGCGAAGGTAAAGCCCTCCAGCACCATAATGCGATTCCGGGCGGTGTCGCGGATAATGTATGTCAGGAAAGGGCCCGCCATAGGGTAATTCACAATTTCCCAAATACCCCTGACCTCGTATGCCTCCAGGCCCCCGATCTCGGTGCGGAAAATAGACGGGGCAAAAGCCTTCTCGGTACCCATATAGGTGATTTTATCGGGCACATCCGGCCCCGGTATATAGCGCTCGCCTATTGAATCACGCATCCTGATGATGTCTCCCACCAGGGTGGAGTCGTTGTTAAAGCTATTCCCGGGCATCTCATAGGCTGCTATATTCATACTTCCCTTTTGTATTTCCCGGTCAATCCACACAAAATTGTCTTCCTGCTTTCCCACCTTGTAGACCGACGGCAGTCGCAGGGCAATGCGGAATTTGTTCTGCAAAACGGTTTCCTTGCTCAGCGACCGGAAAAACCGGTTCTGAGCCTCGGTAATTTCCATGTTTCGGATGGAGTCCATGATCTGCTCGGCATGGGCATTTATCGCTTCAATCAGGGCAGAATCGGAGGTCCCCTTGATCACCCCCATCTTTTGAGGGGTGGCATAAGGGTCGTTCTGTACCTGTGCGCCGGTAACACTGTCTCTGGCTACGTACAATACCGCCCTGCGGTGACGCGTGGTTCCCGTAAAAACCGAAGGGGGCATGTGTTCCAGGCTGAACCGTGGCTCGTCCCAGGTAAGCCCGATTTGGGGGGCCGCAAAATGTTCCCTGATTTTATCGCCCACTGCGCCTTTCCACAAGTTGTTGTCCATAACCACCGCTATGGTATTAATGGCTCCTAGGGATTGGGGTTTATAGACTTTCTTGGGACCTTTTTCGCACGCGGCCAAGACCAAAAAACTCAACAACATGAATCGCAATACTCTCATTTGTTTCAGGCTTTAGATTAGGAAGAACAATTGCACAACTTCAACCGGGTTCCCGGTTGCAAGTTGTTACCGCGAATACCATTCCATTCTCGCAATTCTTCAACTGAAACCCCTGGATATTTTTTGGAGATGGTCCAAAGGGAATCTCCCTTTTGCACCACATGCTCTTTTGGCCCATTTCCAGACACCGCGGCCTGCTGATTGCTTCCCGGAGCGGCTTCAGCCGCAGCTGTAACCGGCCGTCGGGGAAATATAGTCAGGCGCTGCCCGACTCTGAGATCGTTCGATTTCAGCCCGTTCCACCCCTTGATCTGTGACACACTTACACCGTAACGCTGCGCAATCTTACCCAGATAGTCCCCGCTGCGGACCTTATAGCGCACGCGGTCTTCTGCCTCTACCAGCTGGGGCAACGGTTTTTCCTGTTTGGCGATCTCTTGCTGGGCATAGGCGTAAATGGCTTCTTCATTGGCAACAAAGGTGCCCAGGGCCCTTTTGGGAAGGCGCAGCACATAGGGTTTTCCGCTCACTTTTGGGATGATGTCTAGCTTAAACGCCGGGTTGAGCATTTTGACTTCTTCATTCGGAACCCCCGTAAAACGCGAGATTTGTTCAAAAGTCAGGGTAGACCGTACCCAAACGGTGTCGGTTTCAAAATAGGGGCGTTCGGCCCGGGTGGTTTTCAGGCCGTGCTCCGACGCGTATTCGAAGATATACATGACGGCCTGGAAGGCAGGCACATATCCGGCTGTTTCACGCGGCAGGTTCGGGCGGATATTCCAGTAGTTCTGGTACCCCCCAGAGCGGCGTATCGCTTTGTTGACATTCCCGGGGCCTGAATTATAGGCCGCCAGGGCAAGGTCCCAGTCTCCGAAAATGTCGTGGAGGCGAGACAGGTACTTGCAGGCCGCTTCGGTTGCCTGAATGGGGTCGCTGCGCTCATCAACATAACTACTCACATCGAGTCCGTACAGCTTTCCCGTACTATACATGAACTGCCAGAGGCCCGTGGCGCCCACCCGAGATTTGGCGCGGGGGTTTAGGGCAGACTCGACAATGGCCAGATACTTGATTTCTAAAGGGAGGTCGTATTTGTCAAGGGCCTCCTCGAACATGGGAAAATAAAACTGGCTGGCGGTGAGCATGCGCTCCATCAGCCCCCGTTTTTTCGTGAGGAAGGTTTTGATTACCTGTTCAAGGGAAGGGTTGTAGCTTACGTTGAACGGGGTGCGTTCATTGAGCAACTCCAGCCTTTTCTTCAGCATGTCGGTATCAAATCCGGCCAGCGGGTCGATTGTGCTGTCGGCGCCGGCCAGCTGTACTTCTTCATACATTTCCGGGAAACGGTCTACCGCCTGACGCAATTCGCGCATCCAAAGGCTGTCGTAATGGGCGGCCTGGGCCAGGTCGCTCAGCAGCGTGGAATCTTCTTCCGTAAGGACCACCAGGGGGTCGTCTGCCAAAGGCCCGGCAGTTACATCGAGTTGTTCGAAGTCGGGGGTCTCTTCTTCCGGGGTCTGTTGGGGTACAGAGTCAAATACCTGACTTCTGACCTGGCAAACCAAGAGCAACAAGGCGACTGTGAAAAGCAGCTTCTTCATAGAAATTCTGACTTGTTTGGCGTGGGAGGTCAACGAAAGTCGTGTTTTTTTCTTTAAGAACGAAATATTTACGGAATAAGTGTTTGCCTACCGTGCTGATTATGAGCCATCAGGCATCCAGTATGGCGGCAATACCCGGCAAAACCTGGCCTTCCAGGCTCTCGAGCATGGCGCCACCCCCGGTAGATACATAACTCACCTTGTCTTCGAAACCGAACTGTTTTACGGCAGCCACGGAGTCGCCTCCTCCCACCAAGGAGAAAGCCCCTTTTTCGGTGGCCTCAGCCACAAAATCGCCAATGGCTATTGTTCCCTTGGCAAAATTGGGCATTTCGAAAACCCCTACCGGACCGTTCCACAAGATCGTCTTGGATTTCAGGATTACCTCTTTGAAGTTTTTCAAACTTTCTGGCCCTGCATCCAGGCCCTGCCACCCGTTTTCTATGGCATTTGCCGCCATTACGCGGGTTTTGGCTTCATTGTCGAAGCGATCTGCAGCCACCACGTCTACGGGCAAATGCACCTCAACCCCTTTCGCTTTGGCCTTTTCCAGAATTTTAAGGGCCAAATCGGCCTGGTCTGGTTCGCAAATGGAATCGCCAACCCTCCCTCCCAGGGCCTTTACAAAGGTGTAGGTCATGCCGCCCCCGATGATCAGGTGATTTATTTTTCCCAGAATGTTTTCGATGATCGGAATCTTGGTGGAAACTTTAGCCCCTCCCAAAATAGCCGTAACGGGTTTCTCTCCCGTTTTCATCACGGTGTCGATAGCCTGGATTTCTTTAGCCAGCAGGTAGCCGAAGCACTTTTTGCCCGGAAAGAAAGAGGCGACAATGGTCGTGGAAGCATGCGCCCGGTGCGCTGTGCCAAAGGCGTCGTTTACATAGATGTCGCCCCAGTGCGAAAGCTTTTCGGCGAAAGCCCTGTCTCCCGCCTCTTCTTCGGCGTAGAAGCGCAGGTTTTCCAGCATCAGGATCTGCCCGTTTTCGAGCTCAGAAATGGCCTGGGCCACCTTTTCTCCGATGCAGTCGCCAACAAATTTTACCTGGACCCCGATAATTTCGGAAACCGTATCCACAATATGCGAAAGCGACATGTCGGGTTCGAACTTCCCTTTTGGTCTGCCGAAATGGCTCATTAAAACGGCGCTCCCCCCGTCTTCTAAAATTTTTATGATGGTAGGCTTGGCAGCCTCAATGCGGTTGGTGTCGGTAACCTCAAATCGCTCGTTGAGGGGCACGTTAAAATCTACCCGTATAAGCGCCTTCTGGCCTTTGAAATTGAAATCGTCAATAGTCATGATAAATTCGTTTATGGCAGCCTCAAAAATAACCAATTAAGCCGTGCATAATGGGTGCTCTGACTAATTTTAAAGCCATGGTGCCTAAAAATAGTATCTTTGGTTATGCGGTTTTCAGACATCCTCGGGCTGCCCCACCTCAAGAGCCATCTGGTCTCTAGTGCCGATGCCGGCCGCATACCGCATGCCCAACTCTTCGTGGGGCCCGAAGGTAGCGGTACACTCCCGATGGCTATTGCATATGCACGCTACCTGTTGTGCAGAAACACTGGGGGCGAAAACCAGGGAGGAGACGCCGCCTGCAATGCCAAGTGTGAGCACCTGGCCCATCCCGACCTGCATTTTGCCTTTCCGGTGGCCACTTCCGAATCGGTCAAGAGCCATGCGGTAAGCGATCATTACCTAACCCAATGGCGCACCTTTGTTCGCGAACAACCTTATGGCAACCTGTTTGACTGGTACCAGGCGATCGGCATAGAGAACAAACAGGGTCAAATCGGGGTAGACGAAGCCCATGACATTGTTAAAAAGCTAAGCCTCAAGTCATTCGAGGGTGGCTATAAGATAATGATTATCTGGATGGCCGAACGGATGAATACCGCGGCCGCCAACAAGTTGCTCAAACTCATCGAGGAACCGCCCGAGCGCACCATCCTCATAATGATTGCCGAAGAAGAAGAAGGCCTTTTACAAACTTTAAGGAGCCGTTGCCAGACGCTTCATTTCCCGCCCCTGCCCGAAGCCGTGGTGGCCGAAGGGTTACTGATGAAGGGGTCGAGCCGGGAAGAAGCCCTGCAGATAGCCCAGGAGGCCAATGGGAACTTTAACAGGGCCCTCGATTTGATGTTGCGCGATTCTGAAGACCTGGTTTTTGAAAAATGGTTTGTGCAGTGGACCCGAACCGCCTTCAAGGCCAAAGGCAACAAAGGGGCCGTGCACGAACTGATTTTATGGAGTGATGAAATCGCCAAAACCGGCCGGGAAACCCAAAAGAAATTCCTCTCGTATTGCCTCACCGTGGTCAGGCAGGCCCTGTTGCTGAATTACCGGGCCGATTCGCTCGTTTATCTGAAGATGCACCTGCCCGATTTTCAACTGGCCAAATTTGCGCCCTTTATCCACGAGAACAATATTGTTCCCATCGTGAAAGAACTGGAGGAAGCACTCTACCATGTGGAGCGAAACGGGAATTCCAAGATCATCTTCACCGATCTATCCATTAAGCTTACCCGAATGCTTCACATGAAAGCCGCTTAAAAGCAATCCCTATGGCGCCAATAGCAGAACAAGCAGCAGCAATATCTATCCTGGCTTTCCTGGCCATTACCTTTTTGCAAAGCGGGGCCGATAAGATCATGGATTGGAAAGGCAACCTCCAGTGGCTTACCTCTCATTTTGCCGAAACCATCTTCAAAGGCCTGGTTCCGGCATTACTGTCGGTGCTCTTGCTGGTCGAGGCCGCCGCCGGCGTGTTTTGCTTGCTGGGAATCGCCGAATTGCTGTTCGGCGCCCCGGCAGGAGCGGCCTTTACAGGGGCCCTGTTGGGAAACCTGGCCCTGCTGATGCTCTTATTCGGGCAGCGCTTAGCCAAGGACTACGATGGCGCCCGAACGATTGCCATCTACTTCGTGCCGGCCGTATTCCTGCTTTTCCTGATGCAGCCATAGGGGGCGATTGCCCCGGGGCCGTTTACTTTTTGTATTCTTCGTTGAGCAACTTCAGTACCTCCTCGGTAATGTTTTGCGCGTCTTCCCCGTAAAGGACAGTACCCCCATCTCCTCCGGCCAGAATATACTGATACCCGTTGGCTTTACCGTATTCCTGAATGCGGGCTTTGACGTCGGTAATCAGCGAATCCATATTGCGCTGCCCCATTTGTTGCATCACCTGCTCTTCCTGCTGAAGTTGTTGGCCGATAACCTGTCCGCGCTGTTGCAGGGTGGCGTACTCTTCCTGGGCCTTCTGTTGCGGCATGCCCTGGGTACGGGTTTGGATGGCCTGGGCTTCCAATTGAAAGACTTGTGAAATACTGTCGCGCTTGCGCGAATAGGTTTCTGCTTTTAGTTGGTAGCTGGCCTCCAGGTCCTTTTTCCGTTGATAGCCATCCATCAGGTTGGCATAATCAACGTATCCGATTTTATTTTGTTGACAGCTTCCGAATACAAGAAGTGCGCCTACTGCGAGTAATTTTTTCATTGCTTTCAATTTTGAATTGCACGGCAAAAGTATGAAAAGCAACACGCTCCCGACGCATAGCCGATAACAATTCGACACTCCTTCGATTCGACATAGTCATTGTCTATAAAAAACACTATAACAAATTGTTTTTAACTATAGTTTCTGGAGCTGAATAAGGCGTTCTGATGGCATTTCTGCGCGGGAAAATGGCTTGGGCCGTCTCGCCTCAAAAGCACGGATCTGAGGCCACGGGAAGAGGCTGTTCTGTGTTATTAGCCTTTCCTTTTAAAAATATAGATGCGCGAAGAGCTTTCACCTGTGCATAGTGCTGCCAAATTGGAATAGGTGGCGATTAAAAAGGCCCGGAATGGAGCCAGGGGGTTCTTCCGGTATTTCTCAGACAGCCAGGAAACATAATAAGCGTCGAGCCATTGTGCCCTTTCTAAGTGAAGCTCATACCCCCAATCGTCAAACAGCGCTTTAAGTGCCGTTCTGCTAAAATGCCACAAGTGCCTTGGGGTGTCGTATGCAGCCCAATGGGCTCCATAAAATCGGGCGTCGGTTGATTTGTAATTGGGCACGGCTACAATAAAGTGGCCGGCGCTCTTGAGTCGGCTGCCCAGCTCCTTAATTACTCCTTCCGGATCGGGAAGGTGCTCCAGCACATGCCAGAGGGAAATGCAGTCGTAAGACGCTTCCGGAAGTTCCTTTATTCCGGCACACACAGCCACCCCTTTTTGGCGCGCCTTATCCCTTGCCCCTTTATTGGGCTCCACCCCGGTCACACTCCAGCCCGCTTTTTTGGCGGCATTCAGAAAATCGCCCGTACCCGCTCCAAAATCCAGCAACTTGCCCGGCGCCCGCTCAAGCTCTTTCAACAGCCGTAGTTTCGATTTCAGGTTAGTGGCTTTCAGGATTTGATAGAGCCTTTCAAAAAGGCTATTGTTGCCGTCTGTGTGCGATAGGTACGCTTCAGATTGATAGTAGGGAGAGGTGTCGGCGGGCGACGGCCACGTTTGCAGCAAGCCTTCTGGGCTTCGTCGCAACAGCGCGAACTCCTCTCCGGTAACCATAAAGTCGCGGGTGTTCAAAACCGGGGGGGCGTCAGGTTCCTCTGTTGATTGCTTCATGCCTAAGGTTCCACGTGGAACTTATCGCCCCAAATATACAAGCAAAACGCTGATGTCGCTGGGAGAAACCCCGCTAATTCGCGAGGCCTGAGATATGCTCGCCGGCTTAATCCTGGTCAGTTTCTCGCGCGCTTCGAATGAAAGAGAGCCAAGCGCATTATAGTCGATATTCTCGGGTATTTTTACCCCTTCGAGCCGTTGAAGTTTATCGGCGTTTCCCTTTTCCTTTTCAATGTAACCCGAATACTTTACTTCAATCTCGGCCTGTTCCAGCACCTCTTCTTCAAATGCCTCTTCGGCGACAAAGGTTTTTACGTCGGTCAGCTGAAGCATATGCTCCATTTGCATTTTTGGCCTGGAAAAAACCTTGAAAAGCTTATCGCTTTGCTTAACCTCCCGAGAACCCAACGAGGCCAGAATGGGGTTAATTTCATTCGGGTCAAAGCTGGTTTGCTTGAAGAATTTGATGAGCTGATCTGACTTTTCCTTTTTTTGCTCGACACGCTTCATGCGTTCGGCACTTGCCAGCCCCAATCCATAACTCTTTTCAGTAAGGCGCAAGTCGGCATTGTCTTGCCTCAGCAAGGTCCGGTATTCTGCCCGGGATGTAAACATTCGATACGGCTCTTCTGTTCCCTTGGTGATCAAGTCGTCGACCAAAACCCCAATGTATGCCTCATCACGGCGCAACACGAGCGGCTCTTCTTCCTTACATTTCAAGTGGGCATTTACCCCCGCCATAAGGCCCTGCGCGGCCGCTTCTTCATACCCCGTGGTGCCATTGATCTGGCCGGCGAAAAACAGGCTGTCTACCAGCTTCGTTTCGAGAGTGTTTTTAAGCTGGGTAGGCGGGAAGTAATCGTACTCAATAGCGTATCCCGGCCTGAAAAACTTTACGTTTTCAAAACCCTTAACCGAACGAAGGGCTTTAAACTGAACGTCCTCAGGCAGTGAGGTTGAAAACCCGTTTACATAAACTTCAACCGTATTCCAGCCCTCAGGTTCAACGAAAATCTGATGTTGCTCCTTATCGGCAAAACGATTGATCTTGTCTTCAATTGACGGGCAATACCTGGGGCCAATACTTTTTATCCGTCCATTAAACATGGGAGAACGATCAAACCCTTCTCGCAACAAATCGTGCACCTCCGGGCTGGTATACGTCATATAGCAATCTATCTGGCGGCTTAATTTCGGGGTAGGCAAATACGAAAATCGACCAGGAGTTGCGTCACCGGGCTGGGGTGTCATTTTGGAATAATCGAGACTTCTTCCGTCTACCCTGGGAGGTGTGCCGGTCTTCATTCTTCCCGCATCAAATCCCAATTGTGTCAGTTGCTCGGTTATGCCCGTGGCGGCACGTTCTCCGGCCCTTCCGCCGCCAACCTGCTTTGTGCCGATATGTATTAACCCATTTAGGAAAGTTCCGTTGGTTAATACTACCGTTTTAGACCTGATTTCTATGCCCAAGGAGGTTCTCACCCCTACAACCCTATTGCCGTCTAATAATAGTCCGGAGACCATTTCCTGGTAAAAGTCCAGGCCGGGTATCTGTTCAAGCATGAGCCGCCATTCCTCCGAAAAACGCATGCGGTCATTCTGGGTGCGCGGACTCCACATGGCCGGCCCCTTAGACTTGTTGAGCATTTTAAATTGGATCGCAGAGCGATCAGTAACAATGCCACTCAACCCGCCGAGCGCATCAATCTCACGAACAATTTGCCCTTTGGCAATGCCTCCCATGGCCGGGTTGCATGACATCTGCCCAATAGTCTGCAGGTTCATGGTTACGAGCAGCGTGGACGAGCCCATGTTTGCCGCAGCCGCAGCCGCCTCGCAACCAGCATGCCCACCCCCTACAACAATAACTTCGTATTCTTCTAAAAACATGTCTATTGTTTCACGTGGAA
>JBNKGM010000021.1:21577-43834 GCA_050289825.1 Robiginitalea sp. | reverse complement strand
AAGGGTGTCGCCGGTCTTAATGTCTTTAAATCCTACGGCAGCCCCGATGTCTCCGGCAGAAATGCTCTCGATGGCGTTCTGCTTGTTGGAGTGCATCTGGTAAATCCGGGAGATACGCTCCTTGTTGCCTGAACGGGTGTTCAGCACGTACGAACCGGCATCGAGCTTCCCGGAGTAGCAGCGGAAGAAGGCCAGGCGCCCAACGAAGGGGTCGGTGGCGATCTTGAAGGCCAGGGCCGCGAAGGGCTCGTTTACATCGGGCTTGCGCGCAATGTCGGCCCCGGTGTCGGGATGGGTGCCGTGAATGGCCTCCTTATCGAGGGGCGAAGGCAGGTAGCGGCATACGCAATCCAGCAAAAACTGCACCCCTTTGTTCTTGAACGAAGACCCGCAGACCATCGGAATGATGCTCATGTCCATAACGGCCGCACGCAGGGCAGCGTGGATCTCGTCTTCGGTGATGGAATCTTCGTCTTCGAAGAATTTCTCCATCAGGGTATCGTCGTATTCGGCAACCGCCTCGATCAGTTCGGCGCGGTATTGCTTTACTTCGGCTTCCATCTCGGCGGGGATATCCACCACGTCAAAGGTAGAACCCATGTTTTCTTCGTGCCATACGATGGCCCGGTTCTTCACCAGGTCAACCACGCCTTTGAAATCGGCTTCGTCCCCGATGGGGAGTACGATCGGCACGGCGTTAGATTTAAGCATGTCGCGCACCTGCTGGCATACCGCCAGAAAGTCTGACCCCTGCCGGTCCATCTTGTTCACAAAGCCCATACGCGGTACTTTGTAGTTGTCGGCCAGGCGCCAGTTGGTCTCAGACTGGGGTTCAACCCCGTCTACCGCACTGAAAAGGAACACCAGCCCGTCCAGTACCCGCAGGGAGCGGTTTACCTCCACGGTAAAGTCTACGTGGCCGGGGGTGTCGATAATGTTAAAGTGATAGGGTTTGGTCACATCGGTGGGCTGGCCGTTTTTCAACGGGAAATTCCAGGTACAGGTAGTGGCGGCTGAGGTAATGGTAATGCCCCGCTCCTGCTCCTGCTCCATCCAGTCCATGGTGGCAGCTCCATCGTGCACCTCCCCGATCTTATGGCTCACCCCCGTATAGAAGAGGATGCGCTCGGTGGTGGTGGTTTTGCCCGCATCGATGTGCGCAGCAATACCGATATTTCGTGTGTATTTTAAGTCTCTTGCCATGGTAGGTTAGAATCTGAAGTGGGAGAATGCCTTGTTGGCCTCGGCCATTTTGTGGGTATCCACACGCTTCTTAACTGCAGCACCTTCTTCCTTGGCAGCAGCGATAACCTCACCCGCCAGTTTCTGGGCCATGGATTTTTCGTTCCGCTTGCGGGAATAGCTGATCAGCCATTTCATGGCAGTCGAGATCTTCCGGTCGGGACGGATCTGCATCGGGATCTGGAAGGTAGCACCCCCAACCCGGCGACTGCGCACTTCAACGTGGGGCATCACATTAGAAAGGGCTTCTTTCCAAAGGTCGAGGGCCGACTTCTCCTCGTCGGTCTTCTTTTGCTCCACGATGTCCATGGCATCGTAAAAAATCTGGAAGGCAATCGACTTCTTGCCGTCCCACATCATCATGTTCACAAAGCGCGTTACCAGCTGGTCGTTATACCGTGGATCTGGCAACAGCGGCCTTTTTTTAGCCTGTCTTTTTCTCATTGCTGTTTCTTAAGGGGTGAAACTTACTTTTTGGGACGTTTGGCACCGTACTTGGAGCGACGCTGGGTACGGCCGGCAACTCCGGCAGTATCCAATGCCCCGCGTACGATGTGATACCTCACACCCGGTAAATCTTTCACCCGTCCGCCTCTAACCAATACTATCGAGTGCTCCTGGAGGTTGTGACCCTCGCCGGGGATGTATGCGTTCACCTCCTTACCGTTGGTAAGGCGCACCCGTGCCACCTTCCGCATCGCGGAATTCGGCTTCTTGGGGGTAGTGGTGTACACACGCGTACATACTCCTCTGCGTTGAGGGCACGAATCCAAAGCAGCCGATTTACTCTTCTTGGTAATTGTGGCCCTTCCTTTTCGTACTAATTGTGAAATTGTTGGCATAAATACTTATAAATAAAAGCAACCCTTGTTTAAGGGCTGGCAAATGTAGTAATTATTCCCTATAATTCAAATCACTACCCATTAAATTTCCCTGATTTTTTAAACCGGGCCCTTCCGACCCCAAAACCCCTGCCCGGAGCGCTTTTGAATGGCGCGGTTTGCAATGTAAAGCACCTAAAGCACCCGTTAATTATACCTTAATATATATTATACACTATTTTATATATCCGTTAAGATTTACCACATACACGCATCCCCTGCCGCAAAACTGCATCTATCTAAGTAAGAAACCCCCTGAATACAGGCAATCGATGGTATTAGGGGGCGTGATTACAAAACCCGATTTCCATGCTGCACCCCCTCCTGCTTGTGGTTTTCGCAAACAGGAACAGCCGAAAATATGCTTTTCTCAAAGGGTGTCGCTTTAAAATCGCGAGATGGAATTAACAGGTGAGTTCTTTAAGTTTTATTAAAATAAGTTTGGATTATTAACACAGAATTAAGATTTTCGCAGTTAGCTAATTCAAATAATTTAAAAATGAGAACAAAATTAAATGGAATCCTAACGCTGTTTCTGGCGTTGGTTGCGCAGATATCCTTTGCGCAAGACAAAACGATTTCAGGTACGGTTACCGATGCCGACGGCTTGCCACTGCCTGGGGTTAACATCCTTGTTCAGGGCACCACTTCCGGTACCCAGACCGACTTCGACGGCAATTATGCCATCCAGGCGGGCGTTGGCGATGTGCTGACGTATACGTACCTGGGGATGCGTGCCGAGACCAGAACAGTAGGCGCCGCCAGCTCAATCAACGTGCAGATGTCGGAAGACGCCCAGGCCCTTGAAGAGGTAGTAGTTACTGCCCAGGGTATCAAACGGGAGAAAAAAGCTCTCGGTTACGCTGTAGCCACCGTGGGCAGCGAAGACCTCGAAGAAAAGACCGAAGGTGATATCGGACGGGTTCTGAGAGGAAAGGCCTCCGGGGTAAACATTACCCAGCAAAGCGGGGTTTCCGGATCAGGTACCAACATCATCATCCGGGGTTACCAGTCGTTCAGCCAGGACAACCAGCCGCTCTTTATCGTAGACGGCGTGCCCTTCAGCAGCGACACCAACGCCCAGGGTAACTTCGTAGATGGAAACAACGGTTCGTCCCGTTTCCTCGACCTCGACCCGAACTCCATTGCCAGCGTGAGCGTACTGAAAGGTCTTTCCGCCGCCACCCTCTACGGGGAGCAGGGAAAGAACGGGGTAATCCTCATTACCACCAAAAACGGGGCTGCCGGTGCCGGCGGGCCCAAGAAGTCCGAGATCACAGTCTCAACTTCCATGTTCTTCAACGAGATTGCTTCCATGCCCCAATACCAAAACTCCTACGGAGGTGGTTTCGACCAAAGGTTCGGGTGGTTCTTCTCGAACTGGGGACCCTCTTTCTCACGTAGCGGCCGCGCCAGCTATACCAACCCGGAAAACTTCCCGTCCGTTTACCAACTTGACCCGATTACCGGAACCATCCGCCACCCGTACTCCACCGCCAGCCGGGCTACCGGAGTGCCCCAGGCTTTCCCGGAACTGGCCAACGCCCGGTACGAGTTCAAACCGTACCAAAGCGTTCCTGCCTTCTTCCGCACAGGTACCGTTTCCAACATGTCACTTAACGCCAACGGGTCCTCAGACGACGGGAAAATCTCCTACAACCTGAGCGCCGGTCACCTGGAAGACAACGGCTTTACGCCAGGCAACCGCCTGCTTCGTAACAACCTCGGTATGGGTGGACGTGCCCAGCTGAGCAACAAGTTCACTGTGTCAGGTACCATGAACTACACCCGCACCGATTTCAAATCGCCTCCTGTGGCGGCTTCTACCGGTAACGGATCTTTCGGTAGTGGATCTTCTGTTTACGGACACTTGTTCTTTACCCCCCGTTCGGTTGACCTCATGGGCCTGCCCTGGGAAAACCCGGTTACCGGAGGTAGCGTGTACTACCGCCAGGGGAACGACATCCAGAACCCCCGCTGGACCATTGCCAATTCCGGTAACCGCCAGCTCACCAACCGGGCTTTCGGTAATGTATCGCTGCAGTTCGACATGAGCGAAAACCTTAACCTGCTGTACCGGATGGGTTACGACTTGTACAACGAGCGGAACTCCAACTTCCAGAACAAGGGAGGTACCAGCGGTAGCACCCCGGTTCAGAGCGGTATTTACGCCACCTGGGACAACAACAACACCATTTGGGACCACAGCATTATCCTGAACGGTAGCTACGACCTCACCGACAAGCTCGACATGAACTTCAACGCCGGTGGAACAACGCGTAGCACTACTTTTGATCAGCAAGGTGTAAGCAGCACCGGACAAAACGTGTTCGGGGTGCTGCGTCACTTCAACTTTGACCTGCAGAACGAAATTCAGTTCACTACCTACAAAAATATCGCCGGTCTTTACGGCCAGGTAGACTTCGGATACAACAACTTCCTCTACCTGACCATGAACGCCCGGAACGACTGGGTTTCTAACCAGGCTCGGGCCAACCGCTCCCTGCTTTACAAAGGGGCCAGCTTTTCGTTCCTTCCCACCGGCCTTGGTGGAACCTGGAACGATGCCCTTCGCATCAATTACCTGAAGATCCGTGGAGGTTACGGGGAATCTGCCGGTTTCGCCACAGGCTTCCCGGTATCTGTAGACCTTTTCCTAGATACCCAGAGCTTCATCAACGGAGATGGACAAACTACTGTTTCCAACACCGTATCGAATCGGGTGGCCAACCCGAACATTCTGCCGGAGCGTTACTCTGAGTATGAGGTGGGTCTGGAATCGCGCCTGTTCAATAACCTGATTAGCCTCGACGTTTCGCTCTACAAGCGGATCACCAACGACCTGATCGTTGACCGTCCGCTCGACCCCGCCACCGGTGGTACGGTAATCGCTACCAACGTTGGTAAGATCGAAGGAAAAGGCATCGAGGTAGACCTGGGGGTATATCCCTTCCAAGACGGTGACTTCAAATGGAGCATCAACGGTAACTTCAACGCCAACAACTCCATTGTGAAAGACCTTGGTCAGGACACCGATATTATCGTGTTTGCCGGTTTCTCCAACCGCGGTAACGCCGCCATCGTAGGCGAGCAGCTTGGTACCCTGGTTGGTAGCCGGATTGCCCGCGACGACAACGGCGAATTCCGGGTAGATGGCGCCGGTAGCTATATCTCTGAGGAAGTTGACGAGAACGGCCGTCTGCCGATCATCGGCAACCCGAACCCCGACTGGACCGCCAACATGAACAACTCTTTCTCCTACAAGAACTTCAACCTGAGCGTTCTGCTGAACTACCAGCAAGGGGGAGATATCTGGACCAGTACTGTGGCCACCCTCCTCGGACGGGGTCTGATCGAAGCTACCACAGATCGGGAGCGTTCTTTCGTCCTCCCGGGTGTTGGTCCTGACGGCAACCCTAACAGCGTTCAGATCAACAACTCTGACTACTACTTCAACAACGTGGTATTCGGACCATCTGAAATGCAGGTTTACGACGCTACCCACCTGAGACTCCAGGAGGTTTCCTTAGGCTACTCTGTACCCAAGAAAGCGCTTGAAAAAACGCCATTCGGATCGCTGAGCTTCACCGCCACCGGATTCAACATGTGGTACAGGGCTTTCAACATGCCGAAGAGCGCAAACTTTGACCCGAACACAGCCGGTCTTGGTGTAGGTCTCGGACAAGGCTTTGACTACCTGAACGGACCGAGCTCGAAGAGATACGGGTTGAGTGTAAAGGCAACCTTTTAATTCTAATTAAAACAAAGACGATATATCATGAAAATATTGTTTAACAAACTTTGTGTCGTAGGGGTCCTGGGAATCTTTATGCTCCAGTCCTGCGAGACCACAAACCTGGATTTGACAAAGAATCCGAACGCGCTCTCACCTGAGCAGGCGAGCCCGGACTTCCTGTTGAACGGCATTCAAGTACAGTTTGCCCGGACCGTGGAAAGCATGGGCGAAACCGCCGCGCAGCTGACCCGTATCGAATACATGTTCGGACGTAGCTACGTGAACAACTACCAGCCTAACTCCTTCGATGGCAACTGGACTGGTACCTATACTGAGCTGTTTACCGACATCAATGCGATGAACCCGTTGGCTGAGGAATCAGGACTGTATCACCACGTAGGGATGGGCCAGTTTATGAAGGCCTTTATGATCACCACCATGGTCGATTTCTTCGGAGATGTGCCTTACACTCAGGCGAACCAGGGGGCTGATAACTTCAACCCCGACGTAGACCCGGGAAGCCTCATTTACGAAGCCGCCCTGGCCCTGCTCGACGACGCCATCGTGAACTTTAACAAGTCTAGTGCTGCCCTGCCGCAGAACGATTTCTTCTACGACGGTGACGGCGATGCCTGGATCAAGGCCTGCAACACGCTGAAAATGCGGCTCTACATGAACACGCGTCTGGTAAACAGCGGCTCTCTGGCTGCCTTCAACCAGATCGTAAGCTCTGGAAACTACATCAGTGACAGCGCCGATGACATGGAGTTCGGATGGGGTACCAACGTAACCCAGCCCGACAACCGTCACCCCCGCTACGGACGTAACTACGCCGCTTCTGGTGGAGCTGCCGACTACATGTCTATCGACCTGATGAGCTACATGGACAACAACGGCGACCCGCGTATCCGTTACTACTTCTACCGCCAGAACGAAGTTACCCCTGGTCAGGACGGGTCAGATCCTGCTCTGGAGACCCTGCAGTGTTCACTGCAAACGCCTCCGGCCCACTACGCCGGCTTCCCCTTCTGCGGGCTGCCTAATGGCTACTGGGGACGCGACCACGGGAACAACGAGGGAACTCCTCCCGACGGCTTCCTGCGGACCACTGTGGGTGTATATCCGTTCGGTGGCAAGTTTGACGACAGCACCTTTGAAGGTCAGTTGCTTGGAGATGGAGGCGGCGGAGCCGGGGTTACCCCGATCATGCTGGCATCTTCTTCAGACTTCATGATCGCAGAAGCACGTATGCTGGCTGGCAACACTGCTGGCGCTAAAGCCGCGGTTCTGGAAGGCCTGAATAAATCTGTGAACAAAGTCATTTCTTTCGGATCAAAAGACGGAACAGCTGACCTTTCGTTCGCTCCGACCACCCTTGATGTCGAAGCCCATGAAACCCTTATCGACGATGCGTTTGACAACGATCCCGAAGGTGGATGGAACGTACTGGCTCGTGAGTTCTTCACTTCCCTTTACGGGAATGGACTGGAATCATACACGTTCTACCGGAGAACCGGATACCCGACCAACCTGCAGCCCAACCTGGAGCCGCAGCCCGGAGGATTCATCCGCTCGTTCTTCTATCCGGCGAACTTTGTGAACAACAACTCATCCGTACCGCAAAAAGACGGGGTCACCAACCAGGTATTCTGGGATACAAACCCCGCCTCACCCGGTTTCCCAGTATCAAACTAAAAAATACGTGCAATGAAAAAAGTAATTTATAAACATCTATCAGTTCTCTTGGCATTCGGCCTTACCGCCTGTGCCAGCGACGACAAGGTAATAGATAAAATATTCAATGAGGTTGAGACGGGGGCATTCCTCCGGTTTGTCGAAACTTCCGGAAACTCGATGAACAAGGCTGATACCTCATCTTCGGCCTCCGTGACCTTCGAATTTGACGGTCAGGATCCCAGCATGATGAGCTCGGTAGACGTCGGTGTCTCATTTACAGACAATGACTCAGAAGACGGGGTAGCAGAAAGTGCAGGACCCGTATCTCTGGGTACCCTGAGCCCGTCCGATTTCACTACCAGTGATTTCGGCCTGCCCATCGCCAGTTTTGAATACACCCTGGCTGAGGCCCTGAATGCGCTGGGTCTGACTGCCGATCAGATCAACGGAGGTGATATCATGACCCTCGAGCTGACCGTTACCCTTACCGACGGCCGTTCATTCGGCCCCGGTACTGCCAACGGAAACGTTTCTGCCCTTGGTGGATTCTACTCTTCTCCTTATGCCTACAATTCGCTGATCGTATGTGACTTCCCTCCGACTCCCGGCGTGTGGACTATCGATATGGTCGATGTCTACGGAGATGGGTGGCAGACAACTGGCAGCAGCGGCGGAGATGGCATCACCATTACCCTGAACGACGGTACCGTATTCGAGGTGGGACTTTGTTCCCCCTATGGAGGTGCTGCCGGATCTTTCCTCGGAAGCGGAGATTGTACCCCGAACGACGGTTCTACCGGTACAGCCACCATTACCATTCCTGTCGGAGCCACTTCTGCAGTATGGAATTTCCCTGGCGATTTCTGGGGTGAGATTGAATTCACCATTACTTCACCCAGCGGCAACGTGGTAGGTGAGTTTGGAACAGGTACCGCAGCCGGAACCCTGGCGCTTAACCTGTGTAACGAGCCTGTTAACAATTAAGCACTAGCTTGTTTCCCAAAACAAGAAACACCCTGCTTCGGCAGGGTGTTTTTTTTTTTGCGAACTGGGACCACTCCTGCTTTAAGCGAATTTTAACAGGGCCAGCGGCTATATCGTCCAGTTTATTTCCTTTATCCCGCAAAGAGTTTTTATATTTGGCCCTTTGATGTTAATACATTGGCTTATGAAAAGGGGAATTATTGCCTTACCGGCTCTTTTACTTTCGATGGCAGTTTATGCCCAGGCAGGTGCTGTGAATATGGAACAATTCACTGCCCAGGGTGCAACTGGAGCAATTTTTGCCCAAATGCGACAGGTAAAAGGCATTAAAAGCGACCTGCCTACCGTGGGGAGCATTTATATTGACGATACTTTTAAACCCTGTAAAATCTATTATAATGAAGATTTCGTAGGCGATTTTTACTACCGCCACAACTCCTTTAACGACGAAATCGAAATCAAGGACACCCCCAATGCCAAGGACAAAGATGTAAGCTCCCTGATGGCCATGCGCCAATTGCGCCTCATTGATGTTCAGGACAAGTCGGAAGTGGCTCTCCACGTCTATAACTCCAAGGAAGGGACCCTGCGCAACGGCTACCTGTACCAGCTGCGCCAGGGGCCGAAGTACAGCCTGTACTTCAAGAACAACGTCAAGTTTACCGAAGGTACCCACCCGGTTACTTCCATGACCCGGCCCACCCCCAATAAATTCTCCCATTTTGTAGAGTATTATCTCAAAAAGAACGGGGCCGAGACGGCAGATTATGTGAGCAAGAAAAAAAGCCATTTCCTGCAAACCCTCGATGATGGCATCCGCACTAAGGTCAGAGACCATCTTAATAAAGAAAAGCTCAGCCTAAAAGACGAAGCAGACCTGCTGAAACTCCTTGACTACATTAACAGCATATAGTCCTGTTGCTTTGGCACAGCTCTTACCGAAACAAGGCTCAACCCCCGGGTTGGGCTTTTTTTATGTGAATGCGCCTATTTTAGCCACCCAACCCCATGTAATTCAAATGTTCCCTGCTATCTTGCACCCCAAAGCGGGTAACCCCTGGCATATGGCCTGCTACCCGGCAACTTCCAAGACGCCACTGTGACTGAACAAGAACGTACCATCTACGGCCTGAGGGCCATAATGGAGGCCCTTCAATCGGATGTGCCCATTTACAAGGTCTTTTTGCAACGGGGCCTTAAGGGCGACCTCTTCCGCGAACTGGAATACGCCCTGCGTAAAAAGGGGGTGAGCTGCTCGTACGTGCCTGTAGAAAAGCTTCAGAAAATGGCGCCCCAGAACCACCAGGGAGCCGTGGCCCAAATTAGCCCGGTGCAGTACCGCGACTTTGAGCCCCTGGCCGAAGCCATCCTCGGGCAGGCCGAAAAACCCCTCTTCCTGTTGCTCGACCACATTACAGATGTGCGGAATTTCGGCGCCATTCTGCGAACGGCCGAATGCTGCGGAGTACACGCCGTGCTGGTGCCGAAAAAAGGCGCCGCCCCCTTGAACGACGATGCTGTTAAGACTTCTGCTGGTGCTGCCTTCCGCGTGCCCATTGCCCAGGTAGACCACCTGCTGGACGCCCTGTATTACCTGCAGGCAGCCGGGGTGCAGGTGCTGGCCGCCACTGAAAAAACGGATCAGACCGTATATGAGGCCGATTTAACCGGCCCTACAGCAATAGTAATGGGGGCAGAAGACCGGGGCATTAGCCCGGCCGTTCTGAAAGCGGCCGACCGCAAAGCCAAACTCCCCTTGCTGGGTGAAATCGGCTCCCTGAATGTGTCGGTGGCCTGCGGGGTATTTCTCTACGAAGCCGTCAGGCAACGGCAGCATCAGGGCTCCTGACTGCCCGGGTCGCGCCGGCGTTCCCGGTAGTGGTACCTGATTTGGGGCGGTTCTTCTTCACCGCCTGGGTTTTCAATAAAATTGCCGTCGGGGTCAAAATGCCGCATAAAAGGGTCGGCTTCTTCCCGGTAATCCTCCTTTTCCCAGGCATATTTTTTGGGTGCAGGCAACGGGGCTTTCAGGCCGTAGGCCAATACCAGCCCGCTCAGGGCGCCGGCCAGGTGCCCCTCCCATGAAATTTCGTCCAGGATGGGGAAAATGTACCACAGCATGCCCCCGTACAGGAATACCACGATGAGCGACAAAGCCACCAGGCGGTAATGCCTGGAGAGCACCCCTTTGAAGAAAATAAAGCTGGCCAGCAGGTAGATAACCCCGCTGGCGCCAATGTGGTACGACGGGCGGCCGATGCCCCAGGTTAGGAGCCCTGTAAGCAGTGTGCCCCACAGCAGGGTTTTCCAGGCCACCTGCCGGTAAAAATAAAAGAGGGCCGCGCTGAGGATTACCAGGGGGAGCGAATTGTTGTAGAGGTGGCTCAGGGAGCCGTGGATCCAGGGGCCCGTAACCACGCCGACCAGGCCTCTGAGGGTGCGGGGGTAAATACCCCAGGTATTGAGGTTTACCCCCAGGCGGATTTCCATCATGTATACCGTCCAGATGCCCAGCAATAGGCCCAATGGCACCAACAGCACCGCATTGGTAAACCGGAAAGTGGGTTCTTCGGCCATGCCTGCAATTTAGCACATATATCCGGCACGGACCAGCAGAGAATGTAGGCAGCCTGGCGGGCCCAAAGCGGGAATTGTAGTATTTTTAGCCTATGAACGAACCGCTGGCAGAACGGGTACGGCCCCGGAAACTCTCAGACTATATCAGCCAGGGCCACCTGGTGGGGGAACAGGGTGCGCTTACGCGGCAGATTAGCACAGGTACCATTCCGTCCCTGCTCTTATGGGGCCCGCCCGGCACGGGCAAGACTACCCTGGCGCAAATCATTGCCGAAGAAAGCGGCCGTCCTTTTTATACGCTTTCGGCCATCAACAGCGGGGTAAAAGACGTGCGGGAGGTTATCGACAAGGCCAGGCAGAGCGGAGGGCTTTTTACCACCAAAAACCCCATTCTCTTCATTGACGAGATTCACCGCTTCAGCAAGTCGCAGCAAGATTCCCTTCTGGCAGCCGTGGAGAAAGGCTGGGTTACCCTGATCGGGGCCACCACCGAAAACCCGAGCTTCGAAGTGATTCCGGCCCTGTTGTCGCGTTGCCAGGTCTATATCCTGAATTCCTTCGGGAAAGAAGACCTGCTCAGGCTCCTGGAACGCGCCATGCAGGAAGACCCCTGGCTCCGCTCGCGCGACATCGACCTCGCCGAAACCGAAGCCCTGCTGCGGCTCTCGGGGGGCGACGGCCGCAAACTGCTCAACATTTTTGAACTCGTGGTATCGGCTGCCGGGGAAGGCCCGGTATCGATCACCAATCAGCGGGTTACCGAACTGGTGCAGCAATCGCCCGCCCGTTACGACAAAACCGGGGAGCAGCACTACGACATAATCTCGGCCTTTATCAAATCCATAAGGGGCAGCGACCCAAACGCCACGGTTTACTGGTTGGCCCGCATGATCGAAGGGGGCGAAGACGTGAAATTCATCGCCCGCCGCCTGCTCATCTCGGCCTCTGAAGACATCGGCCTGGCGAACCCGACCGCCCTGGTACTGGCCAGCGCCGCGTTCCAGGCCGTGCAGGTAATCGGCTACCCCGAAGCGCGCATTATTTTGAGCCAGTGCGCTTTGTACCTGGCCACCTCGCCCAAGAGCAACAGCAGCTACGCAGCCATAGGCAATGCCCTGGCCGAAGTGCACAACAGCGGCGACCTGCCAGTGCCCCTGCCCCTGCGCAACGCCCCTACAAAGCTTATGAAAGAACTGGGGTACGGAGACCAGTACGTGTACGCCCACGACCACCCCGGCAACTTTGCAGCCATGGAATTCCTGCCCGAAGACATTGCCGGTTCATCCTTTTTTACCCCCGGGAAAAACAGCCGCGAGGCGGCCATCGCAGATTTCCTGAAGGCACGCTGGAAAGGGAAATACGATTTTTAAAACTTGATTTGCAAGGGTTGGCGGAAGAGGGTACCCCCCTCGAAGAATTCGTGTACCCAAATGCCGTCTGAAAGATAAACGGTGCCCTTGGCCTGCTCGTCTACCAGGGCGATATAGGTGTCTTTCCGGGAGGTGTTAACCAATTTCATTCTGATTTTAGGGGTTCTGTCAACCAACTGATAGCCATTGGCAATAGGCTGGGCATACCAGGTTTCAGGCTCCTCTACCGATTCGACCGCTGCGGCGACCCCTGCTGCTGCGGGCGCCACTGACGGGGCAGCTTCAGCCGCCTGGGATGCCGCTTCAGCGGCTATGGGTTCGGCTTCGGCAACAGGTGCGGCTTCTGTCACGAGCTCAGGCTCAGCCACCGGCACTGCTGCCGCGGCCGCGGCTGCCTCGGCTTTAACGGCCGGGGCAGGCGGCTGTACAGCCGATACTGCGGGGGTGGTTGCCAGCGGGTGGTACGAGTAGGAGCGTCCCGAAAAAGACAGGAAGGCATTCCCTATGGCTTCCTTATAGGCCTGCACATAGTCTTTGAGCCGGCTACTTCCCTCCATGGTCTCGAAAACTTGCTTACCCTCGCAATCGACGAACTCAATGGTTACCCGGGTCATAAACATGCCCGAAGTGTCGTGCAGGCGCGTAAATACGCCAAGGCAGGGCTGTACCCTGAGCTCTGTGGGCTGTTGGTTATCGTATACGGCCGGGTATCCGTTTTCAGTCAAAAAGTACTTGATTAACGTACTGGTCTGGTACTTGTTGGGCTGGTTGTACCCCTCAAAATGCGTGGGAACCACCACGTATTTATAGGCATTGAATTGCGCCTGAAGGGGGGCGCTCAAAAGGAACAGGGCCAGGAAAATGCCCGCGGGTCGAATCATGTAAGTACCGTAAAATCAGTTACGCCCCCAAGATAGGATATTTAATCCGATCTGGAAAGATTGGGTATGGCTGGCGGCCAGGTTGCGATACCCTAGCAGGTTGTCGGCCAGGAGGTAGAATTCCACGGGGCCGGCCTGCAGGCTCATGCCCAGGCCCAGGTTGGCCAGGCTGAACTTATCGGCGGTGTAGGTAGCCTTTAAGGCCAGGGCATTCCAGAAACGCCTTTGGTAAAAGGCCGTGAGGGCTGCCTGCGGCCCCCTGGGGCGGTTAACCAGGTGCAATTGCCCCCCCACGCTGCTGCGGTAATCGGGCAAGGGGGCGGGGCCCGATTTGCCGTTTCGGTAATCGCAATCGCAGTCAGCAGTGGCTCCTCCCACATTTTTCTGTCCGAAATTATAGCGTACCGAAGCGTACAGCTGGGTAGGGCGAAAGCTGAGGTAGGTGCGGTCGTTTTCCTCGAAAGGGACCAGGCCCTCCAGCTCGTCTACCAGTTGTTGCCAGAACTCCCTGTCTGGGTTCGATAGCGCCTCAGGGAATATCGCCTCCACACCTTCTATTTCGCCTCTGCCCTGAAGCGTAAAGGTGCGCACGTCTGTTGAGTACACCAAAAAACCGAGGTCGAGCAGGCTGGCGGTAAGTACAAGCCGGTTGCTGAGGTTATGGGTAAACCCCAGGTCGACTCCCAGGCCCAGGTCGCCCCCGAAAAAGCCCCGGCTCACCATTTCGCGCCTGATCTCGGCCGCCCGGTCGGCTGTGTTGTCGTCGAGGATGCGCCTGATGGCCTCAAAGCCCGAGGTGCGGAGTTTCATGTTGGCGTCCAGGATGCTGCGCAGCAGGTTATTCGTACCGGGCTCGGTGAGGAAATAGCCCGAATTGGTGCTGCTTTTGAAACTCACCATACCGCTGTAGAGCTTGGCCCGGGCCCCGACGGTCCAGCGGTTGTCGAGCTGTTTGTTGATCCCGAAATGGAAGACGTTAAGCATGTCACCCCTTGTTTTCAGGTGTGCCAGCCTGTAACGCCTCCCCTGCTGGCCGGCATTGCCCTCCCAGACCAGTTCGGCCAGGTCGGCGGGCCAATAGGTTATGGCGTCGGCCAGGGTGTAGATGCCGAAAGAATAGAAATTCTCGGGGTGTTCCCGGCCCCGGAAGCCCCCGCTGAGCAATTCGGCCTGCACGGTGGTGCCGAATTCGTCCCGGGCTTTCAGGCCTCCTATAGCCCGGTCGCGGACTTTGTCGTTGATGTCGAGGCCATCGTTGGCAAAGAGGTCGTTTACGCTGATGCCGCTTGCCCGGCCCTGCAGCGAAATGCCGGATAGAAGCGGTACGCCGGCATACCACTGGTATTCGGCCTTTGTTCCGGGGTTGAGCAGGAGGGCCTGGGGTATTTCGTTGAAGTCGTACAGCAGTTGCTTGTTCTGGGCCTCTGCCTTACACAGCACCCCGATGGCAAGCAAACAGGTAAGGAGCCTTTGCCTCATGTGAGCTCGAATCGGAATTGGGCGCTGGAGCGCAACATGATTTTAGGCTCAGGCAGGGTTGAGGTACTGCTCGAATCGCCCAGGTTGGTGGCGCTTAAGCGCAGTTGGGTCGTATTGCGCAGAATGTCAATGTTGCGCCCGCCCAGGCCTCCGTACGTAATTTCACGGCGCA
Organism: Robiginitalea sp.; assembly: GCA_050289825.1. GTDB lineage: Bacteria > Bacteroidota > Bacteroidia > Flavobacteriales > Flavobacteriaceae > Robiginitalea. The sequence goes on along the minus strand of JBNKGM010000021.1, from coordinate 28,835 downwards.
ACACGGCAGTGGGGGCGGCGTTGATCCGGAACGTTTCGCTGTCGAGTACGGCCCCTGAGGCGTCGAGGAATTCCAGGACGATTTGCAGGGGCTTGCTGGTTGTATTTTCCACTTCGTAGACCATTACCCCGTCGAGGAGGTGATCGGCCACGTACTGCTCTGAAAAGGCTTCGAAAGCAAAGGTTTCCTGTATGAAGTCGACCCCGGCAGCCTGGTTGATCATATCTTCGGTAGCCTCCACATACAGCAGGCTGGCCTCCATATTGGGCGTTACCGACAGGTTGTCGTACTGGTCGAAATTCTGGGAATCAACACAAGACAGCGCGGTCTGCAGGCAAAGCAGGCCGCTCAGGAATCGGAGGGTGGTTTTCATAGCAAGTTATTAGGGGCAAACCGCAGGGATGCTGCAGGCCGGCCTTTTAGTACCCATTCCTCCCTAATAACTCTATAAATGGTTTTTTATTTCACCCAGGTGCCTGATAATCGGGCAGTAATCGTGCTGCGGGTCGTCGTGCACATTGAAATGCAATGCCTGCAGGCCCACGGCCTGTGCCCCCAAAATATCGGCCTCCAGGCTGTCGCCTATCATCACGGCCCTGTGGGCCTCTGTCCCGGCTTCCTGGAGGGCAAGCTCGAAAATCTGCCGATGCGGCTTCTGCACCCCGGCCCTTTCGGAGTTGATCACCTCGGCAAAATAGTGGTCAATACGGCAGTTGCGCAACTTGCGGAACTGCACTTCCTCAAAGCCGTTGGTGATGATGTGCAGCCGGTACCCGCCCCTCAGGTAGTCCAGAATTTCCAGGGCGTAGGGCATTAGGTGGGTATGCGTAGACAGGCCCTGGATATAAGCCTCCGACAGCAGGTGTATCAGCTCGTCGGCAACAGGGTACCCCAACTCGTCAAAAACAGAGCGCAACCGTTGGTAGCGCAGGGCTTCCTTGCCAATCTGCCCGTCGCGGTACAGTTTCCAGTACTGCAGGTTGCGCGGGATGTATACTTCCAGGAAATGGTCAAGCGGCACCCCGATACCATGGTCGGAAAAGATCTGCCGGTAGGTAAGGGCCGAATTCCGCTCAAAATCCCACAGGGTGTGGTCGAGGTCGAAGAAGATGTCGGTGATGGGGTGTTTAAGCATGGTATTTGGCGAGTACGTCTTCATAAAGCCTGAGCCAGTCTTCGGTCTCGTATCCGCCCAGCAACTCGTTCGAGAAAATGCAGCAAAAATTCCCGTTAACCTGCTTTACTTGCTGGTACAGCCCGTCGAGGGCGTCCCAGACGGCCTTCCGGGAAGGATAGGTAAGCAGGGCGTAATCGTGGAAGGCAAAAGGCACCACCCTAATGGGCTGCTGGGCTTCCAGGGCGATATCGTAAAAGAAGAAGGGGGTGCAGGTACTGGCCCGGAAACCGATCTTATGCGTGTATCCCAGGGTGTAATCGTCGGTGAACTCGGCATCGACCAGGTCGCGATAGGTCTGGGGCACGTCGACCCGGTTGTAGCGCATACGGGCAAATTGTACGGGCCGGTGGAGCACTTCCGAAAGGTTCTTCTTCTCGCGTTTCATGACCTCCGGATCGCCGGCTGCCGTATAGGAAACCCCCAGGGCCACCGGGGAATAGTCGGCTACCGATTTGATGAGGAACCGGAATTGGTTGTTGCGGGGGGAAACGTTTTTGTCGTAGGTGGAGTACTCGGCGAACTGGAAAAAGAACAGGGCCTGTACCGGGTATTTCTTGTGCAGGGCAATCAGGGCCTCAAAATTGTCGTACGGGTCGGTGGCGGGATTAAACCAAACCCGAACCCGCTGCCAGATGCGCTTCAGCTGCAAGCGCGAAAGGTCGTACAACAAACCGGCCGCCCCCCTGAAAAAGCCCCGGCGGGCATAGGCATGGGAAGTGGTTACATCGATTACCGGGCTAAAGCGGTAGCCTTCGGGCCGGGCCTGCAGCTCGGGGAACCGTTGCTGCAGTGCCTCCAGCAACTTGTATGCCCAGAGGTCGACCAGGGGCAGGTGCAGGAAGTTGTGCTGCTGTGCCAGGCTTTCAGACGGGGGAAAGCGGCCGTGGGCATCCTTCATGTGGGGCAGGTATTCTTCATACCGGCTTATCAGGTAAAACGAGGCCGCCAAGATATCGTAGGGAATATTGCTGCGCTCGCCCGTCTTGAAAAAGCAGGGCAGTCCGTCCCAGTCGCCCAGCTGTATGTCAATCTCGTCGACCCCCTGCCTGAAAAGCAGTTCGTGGCTGCGGATGAAGAATTCATTTTGCAGGGGCTGGCGGGTATAGGTAATCTTGGGGCCTTTGTGGGCGATAAAATCTTCCACCTTGCTGCTGAAGCTTACCTCGATGCCCAGCATGCGCGTAAATAGGTGGCGCGCGATGTAGGCAAAGCGCGGGCTCACTTTATGCGTGTATATGAGCAGGACAGCCACAGGTCAGATCAGTTGTTCATCTGCAAAGCTATAATATTCCGCGCCACTAACGATCAGATGGTCTAAAACACGTATATCCATGGTTGCCGATGCCTTGCTTATTTTCTGGGTAATTTGCCGGTCGGCCTTGCTTGGCCGCAGGTTTCCGGAGGGGTGGTTGTGGGCCAGGATCAGCCCTACGGCCCCTGTTTCCAGGGCCTTCCTGAGAATGATCCGCACATCCACCAGGGTGCCGGTAATACCCCCTTTGCTCAACTGGAAGGAGGTGATTACTCGGTTCGCATTGTTCAGGCAAAGCACCCAGAATTCTTCATGGTCGAGGTGGGCCAGCAGGGGTTTGAGCAAGCCGTAGGCATCGCGGCTTTCCCGAATGGGGGCCGCCTGCGCGGGGGGCTCGGCGAACCGCCGGGCTATTTCGAGAGCGGCCGAAACGGTGGCAGCCTTGGCCGGGCCAATACCGTGGAATTGCTGCAATCGCACGGCCGAAAACCGGGCCAGCCCCCAAAACCCGCCCCCGCATGCCTGCAGCAGCCCGCGGGCCAGATCTACGGCCGTGGCCGATTGGGTACCCGAGCCCAGCAGTACCGCCAGTAGCTCCGCATCTGAAAGTGCCCTGCTCCCCTTCCCCATAAGGCGTTCGCGCGGGCGTTCTTCCGGGGCCCATTCCCGGATGACCCTACGTTCCATATCAGCATCCATATAAACCACAGGAAACAATTTTTGGGTGCAATTGCCGATCAGACAGGGCAGATTCCCTAATTTTAAAGCAAAAGCGCCTATGAAATCCTTATTTGAAGTTTCTGCCTATCAGGAAATCGTCGAACGCCTCGGCAAACTCGACCCCCACGCCAAACCGAAGTGGGGCAAAATGACCGCCGGGCAGATGGTCTGGCACTGCCAGGTGCCCCTCAAAGTGGCCATTGTCAACAAGGAAACACAGGCAAAATGGAACCCGCTCTTGCAGTGGCTCTTTAAGAAAAGCCTGTACAACGAACGCCCCTGGCGCAAGAACCTGCCTACCAGCCCCCTGGCCAAAGCCGTGGAACCCAAAGACTTCCAGGCCGAGTACCCGGTGCTGTTAAACCTGGTACACGATTTCCACGCCCTGAAGCAGCGCCGGGAGTGGAACGCCCACCCGCTCTTCGGCTCGTTCAGCCCGCAGCAATGGGGCCAGCTGCAATACAAACACCTCGACCACCACCTGCGGCAATTCGGGGTCTGATCAGGGCCGGGTGCCGAGCCTGCCGGTGAGGGAGGCCAGGTCGAGCCCGCCGTAGTTGCCGCTGCTCATCAGCAACAGCACCGAATTTTCCAGGGGGTATGCCTGCAGATAGCGTTGCAGGTCTGCCGTTTGGGTACACACTTCCAGGCCGGGACGGGAGAAGGCCTTGCGTATGTCTTCGGCCCCGATGGGCTCCAGCCCTTTGATTGCCAGCGACTCCGGGATGTAGAAGACCAGAGCCTCGTCGGCGGCGTCGAGGCTACCCCTGTACCCGCTTAAGAAATTCGCATTCAGGCTGCTATAGGTGTGCAGTTCGAGGCAGGCAATCAGGCGGCGCCCAGGGTACTGCTCGCGTACGGCCCGGGTGGTAGCGGCCACCTTGCTCGGCGAATGGGCAAAATCTTTGTAAATGGCCGCGTCGGGTCGGCTGCCCAGCAGCTCCAGCCGCTTTGAAGCCCCTTTGAAGGAGGCGATGGCCTCGTAAAAGTCGGCCTCGTCTACCCCCATCTGCTGGCAAATCCATTTCGCCCCGGCCAGGTTGTTCAGGTTGTGCCTGCCGAATACTTCCAAAGGCATGGGGCCTTCGGGCGTTTCAAGCAAGGTTTGCCCGCTCGCCACGGTGTATTCGGGCGTAGTGTAGGGAAACTTCCTGACCGGGGCCTCGAGCGATTCGACCAGGGCTGCCACCTCAGGGTCTTCGGCATTGTAGGTGATGCTGCCTCCCGGTACAATGGTTTCCAGGAACGTCTGGAATTGTTCCCGGTACGATTCGAAGGTGGGGAACACATTGATATGGTCCCAGGCTATGCCGCTCAAAAGGGCGATGTTGGGGTGGTACAAATGGAATTTGGGCCTGCGGTCGAGGGCCGACGACAGGTACTCGTCCCCTTCCAGCACCATGAATTCGTTGGAATCGGTCAGGTGCACCATGCGGTCGAACCCGTCGAGCTGGGCACCCACCATAAAATCGGCCTCGATTTCCCAGTAGCGAAGCACGTGCAAGATCATGGAGGTTATGGTGGTTTTGCCGTGGCTCCCGCCGATGACCACCCGGGTTTTATCGCGAGACTGTTCGTATAGAAATTCGGGATAGGAATACACCTTCAGGCCCAACTCACGCGCTTGCCGCAATTCGGGATTGTCGGCCTTGGCGTGCATGCCGAGGATTACGGCGTCGAGGCCGGGCTGGATTTTTTCGGGAAACCACCCGAAGGCTTCAGGAAGCAGGCCTGCCGCCTCGAGTCGGCTCCTGGAGGGTTCGAATATTACATCGTCGCTGCCGCTTACCTGGTAGCCCTTGTCGGCCAGGGCCAGAGCCAGGTTGTGCATGGCGCTGCCGCCGATGGCAATAAAATGGATTCGCATGGTGGGTCGCATTCTGTCGCGTCAAAGATACACAAAGGGGGTGGCACGGCCCAGGCCTTTCCCCGCCTTGCCAATCGGAGGGAATGCCGTATTTTAGAAGGGAAAAATCAATATGGACTATTCACTCAACACGCTCACCGCACGCGAAATTATGCCCGGGTTTCAGGGAAAGCTGGTGCATGGGGAAAAAATGAGCCTCGCCTTCTGGGAAGTTCAGGACGGGGCCGAAGTACCGGCCCACCACCACCCGCACGAACAAATCATGCACGTGCTGGAAGGGCAATTCGAATTTACCGTGAACGACACCACCCGCATTTACGGCCCCGGGGATATCGTCCTGATCCCATCCGGGGCAGTGCACCGCGGCAAAGCCCTTACCCGTTGCCGCCTCCTGGATGTTTTCAGCCCGGTGCGGGAAGAATACCGATAAAGCATTACAGATGGAAATCGCACTGAAAGGAAAGCACGCCCTGGTGGGCGGAAGCAGCCGGGGTATTGGCCATGCCATTGCCTGCCAGCTGGCCCGCAGCGGCGCCCGGGTAACCCTGGCAGCCCGCTCTGAAGAACGCCTGGCCGCCACCGCGGCCCAACTCACCCGCGAAACCGGGGTCGGGCACGGGTACCTGGTAACAGACTACACCGACCTGGGGGCCTACCAATCGCAAATCGCCGACTTCCTCCAGAGAGATCCGGTGGACATCCTGGTAAACAACACCCAGGGGCCGCCGGCCGGAACCAGCCTGGAGATGGGCCCGGAAGACTACCAGCGCGCCTTTGACCTGCTCTTCCAGAGCGTGGTTTCGACCACCCTGGAGGCCCTGCCACACATGAAACGGCAGCAGTGGGGGCGCATCATCAACGTGGCTTCCGTCTCGGTACGCGAACCCCTTGGGTATTTAGCCCTTTCCAACAGCATCCGCTCAGCCCTGGTGAGCTGGGCCAAGACCCTGGCCGGCGACGTGGGCCCGCTTGGTATAACCGTCAATTCGGTGCTGACCGGCTATTTTGAAACGGAGCGATTAACCAGCCTGAACGCCAAAAAAGCCGAACAAATGGGGATTGCCCCTTCAGAGGTGGCCGACCGGCTGAAGGCCCAGGTGCCCCTAAGGCGCCTTGGGAAGCCCGAAGAATACGGTTATCTGGCCGCCTTCCTGGCCTCAGAACGGGCTGCTTACCTTACGGGCGCGGCCATCCCCCTTGACGGGGGGCTGCTGAAATCGGTTTAGGAGGGGAAAATTCGTAAACTGGTAATGCGGCTAGCGGGGCGGCGGAAACTTCGCAAAAACGCGCATCGCAATCTGGCGGAAGCGCTCTTCGCGCTGCTCGGGGGTGGCGCCTTCGTTGAAGCGGTCGGTGCATACGGCCTGCCAGCGCAGGCTGCTGCTGGCCTTGTCTATCAGGTCGAAGGTAATGATCCGTTGCAGGCCGTTTCCGGAAACCGGAATCCCCACGGATACGCCCCCGCCGATGTTCCCGCCGGTGCCACCCATCCCCACCCCTACTGAGCTGCGGGGCGCGTCCTGATACGTTTCGCTGAAAAGGTTCAGGAGCAGGTCGGGTTCTTCCGATTGCTGGTAACCCTTTTCGCGCAGCACCTTGTCTACGGCGTCAAGGAGCCGTCGGGTGTCCAGTTCGCTCAGGCCCGTTTCCAGGTCGGGATAGAAGTTATAGGTGCCGTAGGCCGACCAGTCCACGTCCCGGTCGTAATCGTGGTGCACCTGGAGGGAGGAACACCCCAGGCTGCCCAGGCACAACAAGATGCCAAATAGCTTTTTCATGGCGCTGCTTTCTTTAAAAATACGGATTTCGTGCGGCCCGCCGAACCGATGGGGCCTTTATTCGTTCAACAGCTTCCAGAGCCTGTCTTTCAAGGCCTGGATGCCAAAGCCCGAGACGGAGGAAATAAAGACGAACTCGATGCCGGGCAGTTCCTCTTTGAGCGCCTCCTCCATTTCGGCCCGCAGCTCCTCATCGAGCATGTCAGACTTGGAAATAGCCAGCAGGCGGCGCTTGTCGAGCAGTTCGGGGTTGTACTTCCGGAGTTCGGAAAGCAGGATTTCATATTCGCGCGAAATGTCGGCGCTGTCGGCCGAAACCAGGAACAACAGGGTGGCATTGCGTTCGATGTGGCGGAGGAAGTAGTGCCCCAGGCCCTTGCCTTCAGAAGCCCCTTCGATAATACCGGGGATGTCTGCGATTACAAAGCTGCGGAAATCGCGGTACTGCACGATGCCCAGGTTGG
>JBNKGM010000021.1:0-21567 GCA_050289825.1 Robiginitalea sp. | reverse complement strand
GGTGGTGAATTCGTAGTCGGCTATCTTGGGTTTGGCCGAGGTCAGGGCCGAAAGCAGGGTAGACTTGCCGGCATTCGGAAAACCGACCAGGCCCACGTCGGCCAGGAGCTTGAGCTCCAGGATTAGGTTGCGTTCCTCCCCCGATGTGCCCGGTTGCGCATAGCGGGGAGTCTGGTTGGTAGCCGATCTGAAGTGCCAGTTCCCCAGGCCGCCCATCCCGCCCCGGGCGGCAATTTCTTCCTGCCCGTCTTCGGTGATTTCAAAAAGGGTTTGCCCGGTGTCGGAATCTTTTACCACGGTGCCCAGGGGCACCTCCATAATGGCATCTTCCCCGTCTGCCCCGGTACTGCGCTGCTTCCCGCCGTGCTCGCCGTGGCCGGCCTGGAAGTGCCGTTTGAATTTAAAGCCGAGCAGGGTCCAGAGGTTTTTGTTCCCGCGCACCAGCACGTGCCCGCCCCGGCCGCCGTCTCCGCCGTCGGGCCCGCCCTTGGCCACGAATTTCTCGCGCCTCAGGTGTGCAGAGCCCTGCCCCCCGTTGCCCGAGGTGAGATGCACTTTTACATAGTCGACAAAATTGCCTTCGGTCATGCGCGTGGCTTATTGGGTACCTGTCTGGTTAAAACGCACCCTAGAGTGCGTCGATAATGGCCGAAAGCCGGGCGGTAATTTCCGGGATTTCGCCTATGCCGTTCACGCTGTGGAATTTCCCCTGACCCTGGTAGTAAGCCTTGAGGGGAGCAGTCTTCTGGTTGTATTCGTCGAAGCGGTTGCGGATTTTAGACTCGTCCTGGTCGTCGCTGCGGCCGCTGACCTTGCCCCGTTCGAGCAGGCGGGCGACCAGCACCTCGTCATCGGCGTCGAGGGCGATGGTGGCGTCAATTTTCATGTCGCGCCCTTCAAGGAACGAATCCAGGGCTTCGGCCTGGGCTGTGGTGCGGGGAAAGCCGTCGAAAATAAAGCCCGAAACCTCGGGGTGCTTGGCCACCTCGTCTTGCAGCATGTTGATGGTAACTTCGTCGGGGACCAGCTGGCCCTTGTCGATATACGATTGGGCGAGCTTGCCCAGCTTGGTTCCGTTCTTCATGTTGAAACGGAATACGTCGCCGGTCGAGATGTGCATCAGGTTATAACGCTCCTTCAGGAAAGCCGCCTGGGTCCCTTTGCCGGCCCCGGGCTTTCCAAATAGCACCAAATTGATCATGTATGGTTTTTTAAGTTGGTATACGTCGCGCAGATTGCGCCCTTGTTCGTTGTAATCGAGCCCGTAGCCCACGATAAAACGGTTCGGGATCTCCAGGCCGAAGTAATCGATGGGGTACTCCCCGTTGTAGACCTCCGACTTGTAGAACAAGGCGGCAATCTTGAAATCCTTCACGTTTCGGCCCGCCAGCATGTGGTATAGCTCCTGCACGGTGCGGCCCGTGTCGACAATGTCTTCTAAAATGATCACATGGCGGCCCTGCACCTGTTCAGGCAGGTCGAGCAGGGTTTCCACAATGCCCGTGGAAGTGAGGCCCCGGTACGAGCTCAGCTTCACGAAGCTCAGCTCACACGGGTGCTGGTAGCGCTTCAGAAAATCGGCCACAAACATAAAGGCGCCGTTGAGCACCCCTATAAAAATGGGTACCTCATCCTTGTAATCGCGGGCTACCTCGTCGGCCACTTTCTGGACCGCCTTAAGGATCTCCGACTCGGGGATATACAGGTCGAATTGCTTGTCTAAAAGGGTGATGGATTTTTTCATGCCAGTTCCGGTGCGAAGATACGATTTTGGTTTTTCTTTTAGCCGGCCCGCTGCTCGCTTTCGGAGATTAACTGTATTTTTGTGGCACACAAAACCAAACCCGACTTTCACCTATGCCCGGCAGCACGAATTACTTTTCAACTGATTTTACCCTGGGCATCCTGGGGGGTGGCCAGCTGGGCAAAATGCTTTTGTACGAAACCCGGAAGTGGGACGTGCGCACCAAAGTGCTAGACCCCTCGGCCGAAGCCCCGGCCCGACTGGCCTGCAACACCTTCGTGCAGGGCGACCTGATGGACTACGATACGGTAATGGCTTTCGGGCAGGGCCTGGATGTGCTCACCATCGAAATCGAAAACGTAAACGCCAGCGCCCTGGAAGACCTGGAGGCGCAAGGGGTTCGGGTATATCCGCAGCCCAGGGCCCTGCGGGTCATCCAGAACAAGGCCAGCCAGAAACTTTTTTACACCGACCACGCCATCCCAACGGCCCCGTTTACCCGTTTTGCCTACACCAGCGAGATTGAAGACAGCCTGGCCAATGGCGGCCTTTCCCTGCCCTTCGTCTGGAAAAGCGCCCGCTTCGGCTACGACGGGCAGGGCGTTAAAATCGTGCGGAGCATGGCCGACCTGAAAGGGCTGCCCAACGTGGAATGCATAGCCGAAAGCCTGATCCCCTTCGTCAACGAACTGGCCGTAATCGTGGCACGGAACCCCCAGGGCGAAGTGCGCACCTACCCGGTGGTGGAGATGGAATTCCACCCGGAAGCCAACCAGGTGGAATACGTGCTGTGCCCGGCCCGCATCCCCGAAGCCGTGGCGAAAAAAGCACGGGAAACCGCCCTGAAGGTCTCTGAAAAACTGGAGCAGGTAGGCCTGCTGGCCGTGGAGCTGTTCCGCACCAAGAACGACGAGATCCTGGTCAACGAAATCGCCCCCCGACCCCACAACAGCGGGCATTACAGCATCGAAGGCAGTTACACGAACCAGTTCGAGCAACACCTGCGGGCGGTGCTGGGGCTGCCGCTGGGTCAGACCGACAACAAGGTAGCCACGGTTATGGTAAACCTGGTGGGCGCCCCCGGCTTTACCGGCCCCGTGAAGTACGAGGGCCTTGAAAAAATACTGGAGATGCCCGGGGTATGCCCCCATATCTACGGCAAGCGCGAGACCCGTCCGTTCCGGAAAATGGGGCACGTGACCATTGCAGACGCCTCCCTGGAGCGGGCCCGCGAGACCGCGGCCCGGGTCAAGGCAACCATACAGGTACAATCAAATACCAAAAACACATGAAAAAAGTAGCGGTGATTATGGGCAGTACCAGCGACCTGCCCGTTATGCAGGAAGCCATTGATATTTTGCAATCCTTTGGCGTGCCCACCGTGGTCGATATCGTCTCGGCCCACCGGACGCCCGATAAAATGGCCGACTTCGCCTCCAGGGCTCACAAAGAAGGCTTCGGGGCGATCATTGCCGGGGCCGGCGGGGCAGCCCACCTGCCCGGTATGGTAGCCGCCTACTCCCCCCTGCCCGTAATTGGCGTACCCGTGAAAAGCAGCAATTCCATCGACGGCTGGGATTCGGTGCTCTCCATCCTGCAGATGCCCGGAGGGGTGCCCGTGGCCACAGTGGCCCTTAACGGGGCCAAAAATGCGGGTATCCTGGCGGCCCAGATTTTGGGCAGCGCCGACCCCAAACTCCTGGAACGCATCGCCGGTTACAAGCAAGGCCTGCGTGAAAAAGTGGAACAGGGTGCTGCCGAGGTGCGCAAAAAATACCGTTCCTGAGTGTGCCCCTTGCTTTCCTAATTGTTAGTTACCCATGAAAAACCCGTTGCTCGAGCCTTTCGACCTGGCCCCTTTTTCGAAGATTCAAACCAAACATTTCAAACCGGCCTTTCTGGAGGCCCTGAGCCAGGCCCGGGCCGAAATAGAAGCCATAGCCAGGAACCCCCGGCCGGCAAGCTTTGACAACACCGTGGCGGCCCTCGACTATGCCGGCTACCCCCTCGACCGCATCAGCAGTGTGTTTTTTAACCTTAATTCGGCCGAGACCAACAAGGAAATCCAGGCCCTGGCCCAGGAGATCTCACCCCTGCTGGCCGAATTCAGCAACGACATTACCCTGAACCAGGCCCTTTTTGAACGCATCCGCACCGTGTTCGACCGGCGCGAAACTCTGGGGCTCAATGCCGAGGAATCGACCCTGCTCGAAAAGAAATACCTGCATTTCAGCCGGAACGGGGCCCTGCTCGACGACGCAGCCAAAAGCCGACTGCGCGAAATAGACACCCGGCTTTCGCAGCTCAAGCTCTCATTCGGGGAGCACGTGCTGGAAGAAACCAACACCTACCAGCTGCACCTGACCCGGGAAGAAGACCTGGCCGGGCTGCCCGAATCGGCCCGCGAAGCCGCCGCCCTAAAGGCCCGTTCTGAAAAGAAGGAGGGCTGGATCGTTACCCTGGAGCACCCCTCCTACCTGCCCTTTATGAAGTACGCCGACAACCGCGACCTCCGGCGCGAGCTGGCCCAAGCTTTCGGCAGCAAGGGGTTTCACGGCGACGCCCTCGACAACCGGGCCATTGTGCTGGAAATCGCAGCCCTCCGGTACGAACGGGCCCGCCTGCTGGGATATGAAAGCCACGCCCATTTTGTGCTCGAAGAGCGCATGGCCGAGTCGCCCGGCACGGTGAAAGAATTTTTGGCCGAACTGCTCGAAAAAGCCATGCCAGCCGCCCTCAGGGAGCGGGAAGAGGTGCTGGCCTATGCCCGGAAACGCGATGGCTTGCAAGAATTGCAGGCCTGGGACAGCGCCTATTATTCCGAAAAACTCAAACAAGAGAAATTCGAGCTCGACGACGAATTGCTGAAACCCTATTTTGAGCTCGGCAAGGTATTAAACGGGGTATTCGAAATCGCCGGCCGACTCTTTGGCCTGCGTTTCGAACACGACAGCAGCATCCCCACCTACCACGAAGAAGTACAGGCCTACAGGGTGCTGGGCGATACCGGCACCCTCCGGGCGGTATTCTACGCCGATTTCCACCCCCGGCCCGGCAAAAGGGGCGGGGCCTGGATGACCTCCTTTAAACCGCAGTTCCGCAAAGACGGTCGCGACGAGCGGCCCCACGTTTCCATTGTCTGCAACTTTACCCGGCCCACCGAGACGATGCCCTCCTTGCTCACCTTTGACGAGGCAACCACCCTATTCCACGAGTTCGGACATGCCCTGCACGGCATGCTGGCCGACACCACCTACCCGGGTTTGTCTGGCACTTCGGTGTATTGGGATTTCGTGGAATTGCCCAGCCAAATCCTTGAAAACTGGTGCTATGAACCCGAAGCGCTGGCCCTGTTTGCCCGCCACTACCAAAGCGGGGAGCTCATCCCGCAGGCCCTGATCGACAAGATCAAGGCAAGTGCCAATTACCTGGAAGGCATGGCCACGGTTCGGCAACTCGGTTTCGGCCTGTTAGACATGGCCTGGCACGGAGGCGACCCCAGGGGGGTAGCCGATGTGAAAGCTTTTGAAAAGGCATCTTTCGATTCGACCCGCCTCTTCCCAGACACCCCCGAAACGTGCATGAGCACCGCCTTTTCCCACATCTTCCAGGGCGGGTATTCGTCGGGGTATTACAGCTACAAGTGGGCCGAGGTGCTCGACGCCGACGCCTTTGCCTGTTTCCGGGAAAACGGCATCTTTAACCGGGAAGTGGCCGACCGCTTCCGGGAAAACATCCTGGAACGGGGCGGCACTGAAGACCCGATGGACCTGTATGTGCGCTTCCGGGGCCGCAAGCCTGAAATCGACGCCCTGCTCGAACGCGCAGGCCTGGTTGAACCCCAGGGGTAGGTAACCCGCTATTTTTTACCGGCCGCCAGGTAGGCGTCGTACCCGCCGGTGAGGTTCACCACGTGGCTGAACCCCATGGCTTTTAGCTTCGCCTGGGCCTGGGCGCTTCGCCCGCCCACCTTGCAGTAGACATAAACGGTTTTGCCTTTGTCGATACCCGCCCACTGGGCGTCAAAGTCGGGTGAGAACCAGTCGATATTGAGGGCCCCTTCGAGATGCCCCGCCCCGAACTCTTCAGGGGTACGCACATCTACCAACACGGCTCCCTTTTCGAGGTTACCCGCTGTAAAATCGGTGATGGGCATGTCTTGCGACTGCCCGCAGGCCATGAGCAGCATGGCTGTAAATAGGGATAGCAGTACTTTTTTCATGATTTTCAACTGTACTTAAAGGTATCAATATTCTGTAAAATTACGCTACTTTTAGGCGGAATCAGACCGATGAGCGACAACATCCTGCAACCGGAAAACTGGGTAGACCACTATGCGGACTACCTCTACAACTATGCCCTGGCACGCGTTAGCGATGCCGAGCTGGCGAAAGACCTGGTGCAGGAAACCTTTATTGCCGGCCTGCAGTCTGCAGCCCAGTTCAGGGGAAATGCCGCCGAGCGCACCTGGCTGGTGGCCATCATGAAGCGAAAGGTGATAGACCAGTACCGCCGGGCTAATTCGCGCAAGGGCAAGGCCGAGGTTCGCATGGGCTTTTCGCCCCATCTGGAGGAAAGCGGCGACTGGCTGGAATTGATGGCCGCCGACCCCGACAGCGTTTCGGAGAACGACGCCCTGGAAAATGAAGAACTGGGCATAGCCATTCAACGCTGCCTGGCCACCCTGCCCGAAAGGCAGGCCCGCGTCTTTACCCTGAAAACCATACAGGGCATGGAAACCGAAGATGTGTGTAAGGAACTGGGAATTAACGCGTCCAATCTCTGGGTAATGATCCACAGGGCCCGAACGGCCCTGATGGAATGTATGAACCAGGTTTGGTTTAACTGATATGCCATGATTTCATGTGAACAGGCCATGACCATTTGCAGCAAAAGCCAGTATAAAGAAGCCGGCATAGTCGAGCGCTTCCGGCTTTGGCTGCACCTTCTGTTTTGCAAGAGCTGCGCACGGTTTTCCCTCAGGAACCGCAAGCTCACCGACCTGTGCCATCAGGCACCCCTGCAGCAGCTCTCGGCCGACGAAAAGGAAGCCATGAAGCAGCGCCTCCGCCGCGACGGGCACCCCTCTTAACCGGCCAGGGCATTCCAGGACCAGTAGCAGGCCAGGGCCGCTATGGGAATGGCCTCGACCCAGAAAGATGCATAATGGGGAGGCTGATCTTCCCGACTGAAAAACACCCCCAACCCCGTTAGCAGCCCCCCCACCCCTTTGGCCAGGAACTCACCCATTGAATAGGCGTCTTTAAACAGGGTTGCCACGACAAAAACAAGAGCCCCTGCCCACCCCAGCAGGCGGGTACCACCCAGGCCCAGGCGCCTGGGGAGGGTACGAAGCGCCTCCGGGTCGACCCGCATGTCGCGCACCTCGAACGGCAGCATGAGTAGGCTTACCCAGAGCAGGCGCTGAAACCTGCCACCAGCAGGTCCCACTCCCCAAAATATACGTTGCCCCAAAGCGGGATGAAGACACTTACCAGCGTCCACACCAGGGCCACCAGCACCACCTTGAGCAGGCCAAAACTGCGGAGGTTTCGAAAACCGGGCAAAACCGGAAGGGCATACAATGCTGCTACGAGGGCCGAAAACCCGAGCAGGATCCAGTAGTGCAACTCAAGCCGTGTCAGGAACAGCAGGGCCAGCAGGACGCTGGCCAGGCTCACCCAAAGGATGGCCCGGTTCCACGCCCCCCTGGTTTTGCGGTGCTTCCAGGGTTCGGCCCCGTGCTTGATGGCGTTGTAGCCGGCTACGCTGCCGAAAAAGAGGACCCCGTAATACGCCGGGGGCACAGGAATATCATAAAGTTGTTGGGTGAATACCACCAAAGAAAGCAGCGCAAGGGCCACGTGGAAACTCGCCTGTATGTAAAAGGCGAAAAGTGCCGACAGGGGTCGCATAAAACAAAGGTAGCCAAACTGTTCATAAACCATTTTTTAGTTAAAAACTTTATGGGCCGGGGCTAGGCGAAATCGTGTGAGTACAGGATTTTATCCCTAATTTTGGGGACTTTAAAATGCTGAATGCGCTTGTCATGAATACAGAGTCTTTTGCCTTGCGGCACCTGGGCGTACGCCCCGAACAGCTACCGGCCATGTTGCAAACAATCGGGGTCGACAGCCTGGATCAACTCATCTTCGAAACCCTGCCTGACGATATCCGCCTGAAAAAGGAGATGCAACTCGACCCGGCCATGAGCGAATTCGAGTTCCTGCAACACATTCACAGCCTCGGGGGCGAAAACCTGGTGTTCAAAAATTACATCGGCCTGGGCTACCACCCGGTGGTGACCCCTTCGGTGATCAAACGCAACATCCTGGAAAACCCGGGCTGGTATACGGCGTACACGCCCTACCAGGCCGAGATCGCCCAGGGCAGACTGGAAGCCCTTGTGAATTACCAGACCATGGTGTGCGACCTCACCGGTATGGAACTGGCCAACGCCTCCCTGCTCGACGAGGGCACGGCAGCAGCCGAAGCCATGACCATGCTGCTCGACCTGCGCACCCGCGACCAGAAAAAGGCCGATTGCCTGAAGTTTTTTGTGTCTGACCAGGTACTGCCCCAAACCCTGGCGGTGCTGCAGACGCGCTCCAAACCCCTGGGGATAGAACTGATGGTTGGCCCGGTAGCCGGGGCGGCCCTCGACAGCACCTTTTATGGGGCCCTGCTGCAGTACCCTGCCGCCGACGGGGAAGTGGCTTCCCCGGAAGCCTTTATCGCCAAGGCCCATGAACTCGAAATCAAAGTAGCCGTGGCAGCCGACCTCTTGAGCCTGTGCCTGCTGACACCCCCGGGAGACCTGGGGGCCGATGTGGTGGTGGGCAGCAGTCAGCGGTTCGGTATCCCCATGGGGTACGGGGGCCCGCATGCCGCCTTTTTTGCCACCCGTGAAGACTACAAGCGGAGCGTGCCGGGCCGTATCATAGGCCTGAGCAAAGACGTGGACGGGAAACCGGCCTACCGCATGGCCCTGCAGACCCGCGAACAGCATATCAAACGCGACAAGGCCACTTCGAATATCTGCACGGCCCAGGTGCTGCTGGCTGTAATGGCCGGCGCCTATGCCGTATACCACGGGCCAAAAGGCCTGCGGCATATTGCCTCCCGCATCCATGCCCTTACGGTAACCCTGGCCGAAGGGCTGGAAGGCCTGGGGATTACCCTGAAGCACCAAAACTATTTCGACACGCTGCACCTGGCCATCTCATCTGACAAAATCCGGCCACTGGCCGAAGGAGCGGGGGTCAACTTCCATTACCCCAACCCGGGGGAAGTCTCCATTTCCCTGAATGAAACCAGCGGCCTGGCAGATGTGGCCGAAATCGTCGGGTTGTTCGCCCGGGCCCTCGGCATAACCGGGAAAGCCCCTGAAATGACCTTGAGTACGGCCAGCCGCATCCCCAAAACGCTGCAGCGCGTCAGCGGCTATATGGAACAGGAGGTTTTCAACCGCTACCATTCCGAATCGGAAATGATGCGGTACCTGAAAAAACTGGAACGCAAAGACCTGGCCCTGAACCAGTCTATGATCTCCCTGGGTTCCTGCACCATGAAACTGAATGCGGCCACCGAGATGCTGCCGCTGAGCATGCCCGAATGGGCCAACATGCACCCATTTGTACCGGTGCAACAGGCCGGCGGGTACCAGCGCATGCTTAAAAAACTGGAAGACTACCTCACCGAGATCACCGGCTTTGCAGCCACCTCCCTCCAACCCAACTCGGGGGCCCAGGGCGAATACGCCGGGCTCATGCTCATCAGGGCCTACCACGAGTCGCGGGGCGAAGGGCACCGCAATGTGTGCCTGATCCCGGCCTCGGCCCACGGCACCAACCCGGCCTCGGCCGTGATGGCGGGCATGGAGGTGGTGGTGACCAAAACCGACGAAAAAGGCAATATCGACCTGGCCGACCTGGAAGAAAAGGTGTTAAAACACAGCGCCTCCCTGGCGGCCCTGATGGTGACCTACCCGTCTACCCACGGGGTATTTGAATCGTCTATCAGAAAGGTGACGCGCCTCATCCACGAGCACGGGGGGCAGGTCTATATGGACGGGGCCAACATGAATGCCCAGGTAGGCCTTACCAACCCGGCTACCATAGGGGCCGATGTGTGCCACCTGAACCTGCACAAGACCTTCGCCATCCCCCATGGAGGGGGCGGGCCCGGGGTCGGGCCGGTGTGTGTGGCGCCGCAACTGGTTGAATTTTTGCCGAAGAACCCCGTGGTCGAAACCGGAGGAGCCAGGGGCATCCCGGCCGTTTCGGCAGCGCCCTGGGGCAGTGCCCTGGTTTGCCTGATCTCCTATGCTTACATCCGCATGCTGGGAGCCGAGGGCCTTACCGAGGCCACCCGTATCGCCATTCTGAACGCCAACTACATGAAGGAACGGCTCAAGGAAGCCTATCCGATTTTGTACACGGGTGAGATGGGTCGGGCCGCACATGAGATGATCGTCGACTGCCGGCCCTTTAAAAAGCAAGGCGTTGAAGTGACCGATATCGCCAAACGGCTCATGGATTATGGTTTCCACGCCCCTACTGTTTCTTTCCCGGTCGCAGGTACCTTGATGATCGAACCTACCGAAAGTGAAAGCCAGGAGGAGCTCGACCGTTTTTGCGATGCCCTGCTGGCCATCCGCAAAGAAATAGACGCCTCCGGGGAGGTGCCCAGCCCGCTGCTGAAAAACGCCCCCCATACGCTGGCCATGATTACGGCGGACTCCTGGGAATATCCCTATACGCGCGCCGAGGCGGCCTTTCCGCTGCCCTATGTGGCCGAAAACAAATTCTGGCCGGGTGTTCGACGGGTAGACGACGCTTACGGCGACCGACACCTGATCTGTACCTGTACCCCGCTGGAGGCCTATGCCGAAACCGCCGAATAGGAGCCGATGTATAAATACTATCCCGAAAAAAGGTACCGCCTGACCCTGGAATTCCTGCAAAAGCACGTAGCGAAGTCGGAAGCCATCCTCGACCTGGGCGTGTCTAACCCGTTTTCGGAGATCATGACCCAAAACGGCTACCTGGTAACCAACACCGGGGGCGAAGACCTCGACGTCGACCTGGAGGCGGTGCGCACCTCAGGTGCCCAGGTGGTTACAGCCTTTGAGATCCTGGAACACCTGGTTGCCCCTTATAATGTGTTAAAGGCCCTACCCGGCGACCACCTTTTGGCCAGTGTACCCCTCAGGCTCTGGTTTGCGGCGGCCTACCGTTCCAAGACAGACCCCCGCGACCGGCACTTCCACGAATTCGAGGCGTGGCAGTTCGACTGGCTGCTCGAAAAGGCTGGCTGGCGTATCGTCGACCGCCTGCAATGGGCCCACCCGGTGCGAAAATTCGGCATCAGGCCGCTGCTGAGGCGGTTCACCCCCCGTTACTACCTGGTTTATGCGCAGCGTGTGAAATGAGCACGCCCGGGCCCCATAGCAACCCTGCTGCCCCGGCCCACCTCCGGTTGGCGGTGGTGATGCCGGCCCACAACGAAGCGCAGCACCTCGAGGCCTGCCTGGATTCTTTCGTGCACCAAACCCGCCCCCCTGACCAGCTGCTGGTAGTAGACGACGGGAGCACCGATGCCACCCCTGAAATTGCGGCGCGCTTTGCCGCCTCGCATGACTGGATTCGCCTGGTGCGCAAGGCCTCGGAACCGGGCCACCGGCCGGGCGCCAAGGTAGTGCGGGCCTTTCAGCATGGTTTGGAAACCCTGTCTGGGCCCTTTGACCTGATTGGGAAATTCGATGCGGACCTGCTGCTGCCCCCAGATTATTTTGAACGGGTACTTGACGCCTTCAAGGCTAAGCCCGGCCTGGGCATGTGCTCCGGGCTTGTGTACATTTGCCGCAATAACCACTGGGTGTACGAACCCATTGCCAACCGAGACCATGTGCGGGGCCCGGTAAAATTGTATTCAGCGGCCTGCTTCAAAGCCATCGGGGGCCTGCACCCGGCTGTAGGCTGGGATACGGCCGACGTGTTGCAGGCACGCTTCCACGGATACGGGGTTGAAACGCTGGGCGGGTTACAGGTAAAACACTTGAGGCCCACGGGTAGTGCCTATTCCAAAGAAAACGCCCTAAGGCAGGGCGAAACCCTCTATACGCTGCGTTACGGGATCTTCCTGGGCCTGCTGGCCTCCCTGAAAATGGCCTGGAAACGCCGCCGACCGGCCCTGCCCTGGCTGCACCTCCGCGGAAGCCTGCAGGCGCGCCGCTCAGGGGCTCCCCGCCTGTTAACCGCAGCAGAAGGGCGTTTTGCCCGGCGGTGGCGCTGGCGGCAAATTACCCGAAAACTAGTCTAGCGCTTCAGGGATGGGTTCTCCCGTGGTGCCCGAGGGCAGGGCTACCCCGAGCAGGGCTGCCAGGGTGGGGGCAACATCGGGAATGGTGGTGCGGCGCAGCAAACTGCCACGGCTAATCCCCTTGCCATAGAACAACAAGGGCACGTGGGTATCGTACGGGTAAGGCGAGCCGTGGGTAGAACCCGTGGCGGAGTAATTGACATAACCGCGGGGGAGAACCAACAGCAAATCGCCGGAGCGTTTCGGATTGAAGCCTTTCTGCAAAATGGCCGGCACCCCTTTGGTATATTCGGCCTGCATCATCTGCGTGGCGGTATAGACCGCTTCGATGCCCTCGTAACTCATGAGCTCGGCAGCCAGGGTGCGCTGCACTTCGGCCGGGTCGAGATCGAGGTTGCGGAGCAGTTCGTGGTCGAGGAAAATCTGATTGTTCGAGATGTTCCGTACCAGTTTTACATTCCCGTACCTATACTGCAAAAATTCATTGAGTCGGGAGGGCATGCCCTGCAATTCCAGGTTTCCGGCCGGAAGCTTCTGGTCGGCCAGGTAGCCCGCTACCGGAAGGGCCCCGTGATCGGCCGTGAGGAAGACCGTATAGTTGCCGGTTCCCACCTTTGTGTCAAGCTCCTTCAACAGGCGACCCAGGTCCTGGTCGAGCCGCAGGTAGGTGTCTTCCACCTCCTTGGAATCTACCCCGTAAAAATGCCCGACATAATCGGTGCTCGAATAGCTGATGGCTAAAAAATCGGGCACGGCATCCGCCCCCAGGCCTTCCGATTTCAGGGCTTCCAGCGCAAAGTCTGTGGTGAGGCTGTTCCCAAAAGGAGTAATGCGAAGCAGGCCGTACATGCCGTTGGCTTCCCAGAGTTCCGGAAGCTTATGGGGGAAGACAGGGGCCTCTTCCCCATCGATCAGGCCTTCGTAAGGCACATTGTCAGGACCGCTTTCCAAATAGGTGTTTATATCTTTTAAGGGCTCCCAATTTTTGCGGTAAGCGGCGGCTGCGCCTGAGGCATTAAACTGTCGCACCCACTGGGGCAGCTCTTCCATATAATATGAACTCGTTATCCATTGGCCCGTGGCGCCACCTTCGAACCAGTAGGCGGCATTGGCCATGTGCCCCCCTGGCAAAACGGCGCCCCGGTCTTTGATGGCAATAGCTATAACTTTCGAGCGCTTCTGGTAATGCAGCCTGAGCTGGTCGGTAATGGTAGAAACCAGCATGCGGTGGGGCGAATTCTTGCCGGCGTCGGAGGCAGTGCCCACCGACCTGACCGAATCGTCGCCCGCGCAGTAGACAAATTGCCCGCTTGCCACGTCGAACCAGTCGTTGCCCAAAATACCGTGCACGGCCGGAGTGGTACCCGTATAGACCGAGGCATGGCCAGGGCCGGTGCTGGTGGGGGCGTAATTAAAGTGGTGGTTGCGGCACAGGAAGCCATCGCCTACCAGTCGCCTGAAGCCACTGTCTGAGAATTTTCCCCAGAAACGCGACAGGTAGTCGTAGCGCATCTGGTCTACCACAATGCCCACCACAAGCCTGGGCGGGTCGCCGAACAGCGGAGAAGCCGGGTTGGCCTGGCTATTGCGGGCCCGGGTCTGGGCCTGCAGCAGGGTTGCGGAAAGCAATATGATAATCATTAAAGGGGCTGTTCGCCTCAGGAAAGTACTCATGGTTTTTGGCTTTGTCGGCTAAAATACAGATTACGCCCTATTTGCGGCAACCTCCCACTTTAAATCAGGATGAATATGCTTATTTTTACCGCTAATACCTCGCGCACGCGCCTATGAACTATCTGGCATCCATCGGAAGTTACGCGATCATGATCGTGGAGATCTTTAAAAAGCCTACCAAATGGCCTATTATGAGGTCCCTGATCTTGAAGGAGATCGACGAGCTGATCTTTGGCTCCCTGGGCATCATCATCTTTATTTCCTTTTTTATAGGAGGGGTGGTCTCCATACAGACGGCCCTGAATATCAGTAACCCGCTTATTCCGCGAAACCTCATCGGTTTTGCGACACGGCAATCGGTCATACTCGAATTCGCCCCCACTTTTACCTCCATTATCATGGCGGGGAAGGTGGGCTCCTACATTACCTCGAGCATTGGCACCATGCGGGTAACCGAGCAGATCGACGCCCTGGAGATCATGGGCGTCAATTCCCTGAATTACCTGGTCTTCCCGAAGATCATCGCAATGTTCTTCTACCCTTTTGCGGTGGCCATAGCCATGTATATAGGCATTTTGGGAGGCTGGATCGCCGGGGTATTCGGGGGGTTCAGTTCCAGTGCCGATTTTGTGGAGGGCCTGCAGCTCGATTTTGACCCCTTCCACGTTACCTACTCGTTTATCAAATCGGTTGTTTTCGCTTTTGTGATCGCCACGGTGCCCTCGTACCACGGCTATTTCATGAAAGGAGGGGCCCTGGAAGTCGGCAAGGCAGCCACGGTCTCCTTTGTGTGGACCAGCGTGGTGATCATTATTTTGAACTACATCCTTACCCAACTCATGCTCGGCTGATGATTGAAGTCAAAGATCTCCATAAATCATTTGGGGGCACCGAGGTGCTCAAAGGGATCAGTACCACCTTCGAAAAGGGCAAGACCAACCTGATTATCGGGCAGAGCGGTTCGGGAAAAACCGTCTTCATGAAATGCCTGCTGGGTCTAATTACCCCCGACAGTGGCATCATTAGCTACGACGGGCAGGTGTATTCCGAATTGAGCGCTTCGGAGCAGCGCGACCTGCGACAAGATATGGGCATGGTATTCCAGGGCAGCGCCCTCTTTGATTCGATGACCGTGGAAGGTAATGTGATGTTTCCGCTCGAAATGTTTACCCGCCAGTCGCGTTCGGAGATGCAAGACCGCGTCGATTTTGTGCTCCATCGGGTAAACCTGGTAGATGCCCATAAAAAATTCCCTTCCGAGATTTCAGGGGGCATGCAAAAGCGCGTGGCCATTGCCCGGGCCATCGTCATGAACCCGCATTACCTGTTCTGCGACGAGCCCAATTCAGGCCTCGACCCCAAAACAGCCATCCTGATCGACAACCTGATCCAGGAAATCACGGAAGAATACAACATTACCACGGTAATTAATACGCACGACATGAACTCGGTAATGGAAATCGGGGAAAAGATCGTCTTCCTAAAAAACGGCCACAAAGCCTGGGAAGGCACCAAGCAGCAAATCTTCCGCACCGACAACCAGGCCGTTACCGACTTCGTCTACTCTTCCGAACTCTTCAAGAAAGTAAGGCAGATGTACCAGGAAGAACGCGACTGATCAGTTGCCGGCCACCCGCACCTGCATCTTCGGGTTTTTCAGGCGCGCCTGAATCCACTCCGTAAAGCGCTTTACCTCGGCTTCCCGGTCACTGGCCGATACCCCTTCTTTCCATTGGGTTTCCAGGACAGGGATGGTGTCAGTTTTCTGAAAATCGGTCTGGAGCGTATAGGCGTAATTGAGGCCCGCCAGGTTCGGGTAACTGGCCCGGGCTTCGGCCGAAATATCCTGGAAGGGGATCTGGCTGGCAGCCAGGCTGCTCATGCTTGTAAGTTCCTCTTCCAGCATGCGGATGCGTTCGTCCTTGTTTAGCAGTTCGGCCTTCTTGGCTTCGTAGAGCTCGTTCACATAGCGGAACTTTTCCTCTGAATCGTCTACCCCGCCCTGCACGATCTTGAGCTCGGCGTTCTTGAGTTTCGAGTACTTGTCTTTGCGGGTGCGCCAACTCGTAATCACATTTTCCGGGATGGCGTCGTCTCCCATACTCACCAATTCGATAATAGACCCGCCCTCTTCCTGGTATTCCAACTGGGTGAGGTTCTCCATAAAGCGGCCGTTAGTCGGGAAGTGATACTCCCCAATAGTTTCGGCGATAAATTGCCGCGCCTGGCTGCGGAAGCGGGATTCCTGGAAAACCTTATAAAAGGTATACCCGGCCGGGATCATTACCAGCACCGCCACCAGGGATGCCACCCTCGCAATCATGCGGCGGCGGGCCGAATTGGCGTACTTGGCCATCGGGAACCGCAATATCTTGATGATCAGAAAGGTGGCCAGGCCTATAAATATGGTGTTAATGGCAAAGAGGTAGAGGGCTCCCCCGGCGTATTCCAGGTTGCTGATAGCAAGGCCGAACCCAACCGTGCAAAGGGGTGGCATAAGGGCCGTGGCAATGGCTACCCCAAAGATAACGCTGGCAATGGTTCCCCGTTTTGCCCGGGCAATTACCAGGGCCATACCACCGAAAAAGGCGATGAGCACATCACGGATGTCGGGGGCCGTACGGGCCAGCAATTCGGAAGAGGTGTCGCGCAAGGGGAAGAACCGGAAAAACAGGTAGGCCGTCAACACGCTGAGCACCACCATGATAGTGAAATTTTTCAGGGAACGCCTCAGGGTGTCGATATCGTTGATGGCCAGGGAAAGCCCCATGCCCAAAATCGGGCCCATAAGGGGGGAAATC
Source organism: Robiginitalea sp. (assembly GCA_050289825.1). Lineage (GTDB taxonomy): Bacteria > Bacteroidota > Bacteroidia > Flavobacteriales > Flavobacteriaceae > Robiginitalea. Next base: position 5,025 of record JBNKGM010000021.1, on the reverse strand, counting down.
AACATGGCGCCGATTACCACCGCGGTCGAGTTGGCATTCAGGCCTATAGAGGCAATAAAGATGGAACACACCAAGATCCAGGCCGTATGCCCCTTGAAGGGGATGTCGGCCACAATGGCTTCTCGCGTGGCATCCTGGTCGGTGTTGTTGCGGATGTCAAGCAATTCTGAAAGGAATTCCTTTCCGCTGACCATCAGCCCTTTAAAATCCCGTTTTACCATTTCGCCGCTGTCAGGTGCGCCGCCCTGCTGCGGTATTTCCTGCTGTGGTTTTTTCTCTGATTCCATTCTTATGTGTATTTCGGCCCGAAAGCGTCCTGGACGCGGGCCACCCATTGTTTGATTTCCTGTTCACGGTTTCGGGGCACCACCAACAGCACCTGCTCGGTATCTACCACGATAAAGTCGTTAAGCCCCTCCAGCACGGCGATCTTGCCGGCCGGAATGCGCACCATATTGCCCTGGCTATGCTCGAGCAGTACCTTTTCGCCCACTCCGGCGTTGCCTTGTGTGTCCTTACCCATTTTGTCGTAAAGCGAGCCCCAGGTACCCAAGTCGTTCCAGTCGAAAGAAGCCGGCAGCACGTACACCTGGTCGGAGTGTTCCATGATGGCGTAATCGATCGAAATATTGGCAGCACGGCCGTAGTTCTCAAGAATAAAGCCAGCCTCTTCCGGCGTGTTGTAGGTCTCCAGGCCCGCTGCGAACAGGGCGTACTGATCGGGCTGATAGCGCTCGAATGCCTCCACAATACTCCTGGCGCTCCAGGCAAAAATACCCGCATTCCAAAGGAAATTCCCTTGTTTCAGGAATGACTGGGCCGTCTGGTAATCGGGTTTTTCGCGAAACTGTGCCACCTTTTTAAGGCCCGAGGGTTCCTCGCCCCCCCGGTCGAATTCGATGTAACCGAAGCCTGTGTTCGGGAAGGTAGGTTGTATGCCCAGCGTACAAAGTGCCCCACTCTGGGAAGCCCTTTCAAAACAACGGCCCACATCGCTCGCAAAGGCAGCTTCATCTTCGATCCAGTGGTCGCTGGGCGCCACTACCATACAGGCCTGGGGGTCCATCTTGCGGATTTTCAGGGCCGCGTAGAGGATGCAGGGTGCCGTGTTGCGCATGGCCGGTTCGGTTACCACCTGCCCTGGACCGATTTCGGGCAGCTGCCCGAGTACCAGGTCGCGGTAGTCGGCATTGGTCAGCACCAAAATATTGGAGGGGGGAATAAAACGCGCCAGGCGCGAAAACGTTTGCTGCAGCAGGGAGCGGCCGCTGCCGAGCAGGTCATGGAACTGCTTGGGGTATGACCGGGTGCTTACCGGCCAGAACCGGGAGCCTACCCCACCGGCCATGAGTACGGCGTAATAATGCGAATTCATGTGATCAACTTTCTGCGAGTAATTCTACTTCGGCATGCGGTTGGAAAAGATACAATTTTCCGGTTGCAACTTCCACGCATTGGTAGCGTTTTATTTGGCAGGGGCCCCTGCGGAAAACGCGGCCGTTATACAGGCGAAACAGGCTCCCTTCGGGTATCTCGAATACGTGGCAGCCCTCAGGCTCTTCAGGGTCGTAGTATTTAAGGGCCAGCGACAGGGCCGTATCGGTGCTGCTGCTGGCCTTCGGGTTTTTGAAGTGGCGGGCCAGTACGGGCAACAGCCGGTCGGGAAATATCTCGGGGCGCAGAAAAGGCAGCATAAGGCGCTGAAAGGTGTGCTTCCATTCCACCCCGTGCGGCTTGATGCGCCGGCCGTAGGTTTCAAAGGCCAGCAGGTGGGCTATTTCGTGAACCAGGGTAATCAAAAAACGATAGCGGTTGGCCATGGCGTTGACCGTGATCTGGTGCCCGCCCCCGGGCATGCGGCGGTAATCGCCGTGACGCGTTATGCGGTGGCGCACCACCTTAAGATGCACCCCGTTAGACCGGATTAGTTCATGGCAGGGGGCCACGGCACGCTCGGGCAGGTATCTGGCTAGAACCTCATTCATGCGGGTAAAGTTAGACAATCTGCGCTTTTTTACCGATTCCCGGCAATTTTCAAAAGGGGGCAAACCCAGCTGTAAAGATTCCCGTATCTTACGGGGCATGAAAAAGATCGCGATGCTTATTTTGGTTGCCCTGGCCGTGACCGCCTGCCAATACGACCAGGACGACCGCCTTGACCTAAGCGTGCTGGAAGGCACCTGGCACCTGACCGAGGTACTCTTCGACCCGGGTGACGGGAGCGGGGAATTTCGCCAAATAGATTCGAAGCGTCAAATGACCCTGACCCCTGAGAATACCTACACTGCAAATTACGATGTTTGCCAGGCCATTGAAGAAGGCGAAAATTTTACGGGCAGCTTCGACCGCATCGATGCCCAGGAATTTTTGATCCCCTGTGCGGGGAGCCTGCTGAATAGCGTTCAGGGGCGGTTGGAAGACGGGTTCCTGGTCTTGTATTACCCCTGCGACGAACCCTGCGCCTACCGGTTTCGGAAAATCTCAGATTTCAAGGGGTAGAGCGGCTTACCTGCAGTACCTTCCCATTGTAAAGGGCATGGCCCGTTAAGGCGAATTGCCCGATATAAGCGGCCATTTCGGAAGCCGTAACCGGGGCCTTATAGCCCGGAAAGGCCTCCTCCAACATTTCGGTCTGTACGGCACCCAGCGCCAGCGCGTTAAAAGCCGGGCCGGTTTCCTTGAATTCTTCGGCCAGCAATTCGGTAAGGGTAATTACGGCACCCTTGCTGGAGCTGTATGCCGCCAGGCCGGGAAATTTGGCGCTACCCTGTATGCCCCCCATCGAACTGACCACCAACACATGGCCCGCAGGGTCGAGCACGGGCAGCAATGCCCGGGTCAGGATAGCCACTCCGAAGACATTTACGCGGTACACCGCCTCAAAATCTTCGAGGCTGGTTTCCCGGAAGGGTTTGTTTACCAGACTGCCTGCATTGTGTACCAGCACGCCGGCGCTCCCCCAATTTGACTGAATCCATTCGGCAGCCTGTCGGGAAGCCCCCGGGTCGGTAATATCAAAGGGCAGGGAGGTAACCCCTTCCAGGCCCAGCGCCTGAACCGGCCCGGGGTTACGCGAGAGGGCCAGAACGCTGTGGCCGGCCGTCGCCAGCCATTTCACCAATTCGAAGCCGATGCCACGGCTGGTCCCTGTTAGTACGACTCGTGCCATCAGTTCAGCTTCAGGGTTCCGGGCGGGGCGTCGGCAACGCCCTGCACCACCGGGATGAGTTGGTTCAACACCCCCGCCATATGGCCGAAGTCCATGCGGGAAGCTTCGTCACCCGGCTTGTGGTAGTAGTCGTAATTCGTGAAATCGAAGGTCGAAAAGGTGTGCGACGGCACCCCGAATGCATTGAAAAAGGAATAATTGTCAGACCGCTGGAAGAGGTTGTATTCCTGTGCCGCCGGCAACAGGCCAACCAGGTTGGAACCCGCATAAGCGTTGGCCACTTCGGCAAGGTTGCTCTTTTCGTACCCGGTCAGGTACACCAGATACTCCTTTCCTGTCATGGGTACCCCGGTCATTTCAAAGTTGAGCATGGCGTGCAGGCTGAAGCCTTGCTGCTTCAGCCGGTCGGCCAGGTGCACGCTGCCCAGCAGGCCCCGCTCCTCTGCCCCGAAAAGGCGATCAGCAGGCTGCGGGCCGGTGCCCGGCAACCCGAAAAATAGCGGGCCAATTCAAGCAGCATGGCCGTGCCCGAGGCATTGTCGTTGGCCCCGTTGGCAATGCTGTCTCCTTCTATGGGCGCAACCCGGCCAATGTGGTCGTAATGCGCCCCCAGCACTACAAATTCTAGGGCGAGTTGGGGGTCGCTGCCAGGTATCACCCCAACAACATTATAGGAAAGCTCCCCAACATTCGAGAGGGTATCGCGATAAGAAGCAAAGTAAGGGGCAATATGGTATTGTTTCAGCCGGTTTGCCAGATAGGCGGCCGCCTTTTCGCCCCCTACGGTGCCGGTATTGCGCCCTTCGAGGGCATCTGAGGCGAGGTAATCCACGATTTCCCCCATATGCCCGGCATCGCTGAAGCGAGCCGCATCTTCTGGGGTACAAACCCGATTTCGCGATGAGCCGCAGGCCCCCAGGAGCACGAACAGCGCACTTCCAGCAAGCCATACCAGGGCCCGGGCCGACAGGCGGCCTGACTCGCGGCCATTCATGTTAGGCGAGCATGGTTACGGGGTGCTCCAGATAAGCGCGCAGGGTTTGCAGGAACTGTGCCCCTGTAGCCCCGTCTACCGTGCGGTGGTCGCAGGCCAGGGTAATGGTCATGGTGTGCCCCACCACGATCTGCCCGTCTTTCACGACGGGTTTCTCGACAATGGCCCCAACCGACAAAATCGCCGAATTAGGCTGGTTGATGATGGAGGTGAACTCCAGAATGCCGAACATCCCCAGGTTGGAAACCGTGAAGGTGCTGCCCTCCATCTCGGCCGGGGTGAGTTTTTTCGAACGCGCCCTGCCGGCCAGGTCTTTGACGGCCTCCCCGATCTGGGTCAGGGTCATCTGGTCGGTGAATTTGAGCACCGGCACCACAAGGCCGTCTTCCACCGCTACCGCTACCCCCACATGTACGTGGCGGTTGTAACGGGTAGTGTCGCCGTTCCAGCTGGTGTTCACCTGGGGGTGCTTCTTCAAGGCCATGGCGCAGGCCTTCACCACCATGTCGTTGAAGGAGACTTTGGTGTCGGGCAGTTCGTTGATGCGCGACCGCGACGCCATGGCGTGTTCCATGTCGACCTCGATGGTGAGGTAGTAATGCGGGGCGGTGAATTTGGATTCGCTCAGGCGCTTGGCGATTACCTTGCGCATCTGGGAGTTCTTCACCTCTTCCACGGCTTCCTGCCCTGCCGGGGCAAGCACAACTGGTTGTGCCGCCGCAGGGGCGGCTGCCGAAGCGGCGGGCTTGGCCGCCGGGGTGAAATTCTCAATATCGCGTTTTACTATCCGGCCCTGGTCGCCGCTTCCGGCGACTTGCCGCAGGTCAATTCCCTTATCCTCGGCCATTTTGCGGGCCAGGAG
>JBNKGM010000020.1:0-45830 GCA_050289825.1 Robiginitalea sp. | reverse complement strand
GGCCAGCAGGTGTGAGTCAAAAGCCAGGCTATCGGCCAGGCGGTCCATGAAGTTCACTTCCCCTTTCTTGATCGTATCGTCGATCTGGATAACTTCGTCTACGGCCTTGATCACGGCCAGTTTTTCCATAAGGTTAAATTCCATAACGCGCTATTAACAGGTTGGCAAACCCGGGGTCTGCAGCTGCTAAGATAGGTCGATTGGACGAAGGTCGCAAATGGGTTGCAGGCCTTTGAAATGAAGTCGATTCCGAGTAACTTTAGTCAAAACGGACCATGCTACAAAGATGAAAGACCGCAACGTACTCAAGGGCGCCCTGCTCACCTGTTGCACCCAGCCCATGACCGGGTTTTACCGCGATGGCTACTGCCGTACAGGCCCGGCCGATTCCGGCTCGCATATCGTCTGCGCAATTATGACCGATGACTTCCTGGAATATACCCGCTCCCGTGGCAACGACCTGAGTACCCCCATGCCCTATTTTCAGTTCCCGGGCCTGAAGGCCGGCGACCGTTGGTGCCTTTGTGCCCTGCGCTGGAAGGAAGCCTATGAGGCCGGAAATGCACCACCGGTGGTTCTGGAGGCCACCCATGAAAAAGTACTGGAGATTATCCCGTTTGAATGGCTGCTAGACGCTAAGTATTCCGAATTCTGAGTGCCCTATAGCTTCTCTCCGAAAGCCAGGTCTCCGGCATCGCCCAGGCCGGGGAGGATATACCCCCTGGCATTGAGCTCTTCATCGATTGCCGCAATCCACAGGTGAGTGGAGGATGGAAAAACCTGCTTTATCCGCTCTACCCCGGCCCGAGAACCGATTACCGAAATGATGTGGATCTGTTCGGGCTCCCCATGGGCGCGCAGGGCAGACAGCACGTTTTCAAGGGTCTGGCCGGTGGCCAGCATGGGGTCTGTAAGTATCAAGGTCTTGCCGCTGAGCGTCGGGGCGGCAAAATACTTAACGATTACCTCAAAGGCGTCCTTGTCGTTTTCATGCAGGCGATAGGCCGAAATAAAGGCGTTCTCGGCCCGGTCGAAGTAATTGAGCAGGCCCTGGTGCAGGGGTAGGCCGGCCCGCAACACCGAGCAGAGCACCAGATTATTTTCAGGCACTTGCATCCGTTTTTTGCCGAAGGGCGTAGTCACGTCTTTCGGAGCGTAATGGAGTGTTTTGCTGAGCTCGTAGCACAACACTTCCCCGATGCGCTCAATATTGCGCCTGAAGCGCATGGGGTCCTTTTGGATTTCCGCGTCCCGGAGTTCCATAAGGAACTGGTTCAAAATACTGGGCTGGTCGCCGAAATAGTGTACGGTCATGGCCGGTGTTTATAGCTAAGGTACGTCAAATATGCCGGTTGAAGATTCTTTAACCCGGTTGTGGCAGGCAGGCTTTTCTTTACGGGTTTTGCCGTACCTTCCCCTAAAAACAGCGCTTTGCCACACCCGAAATCGCTTCGTCTTCGCGCCCCCGGCCGCATTAACCTGATCGGGGAACACACCGACTACAACCAGGGGTTTGTGATGCCGGCCGCCATCGACCGGTCGATCCGCTTTCGGCTGGAGGCCAACGGGATGCCATACCAGGCCCGGTTCCGTTCAGAAGACCTGGATGCCTCCTTTAGTGCCGACCTCCGTAATATAGGCCCGGGCAGCGGGTGGGAAAACTACCTGCTGGGGGTGTTGCACCAGCTCGAATTGCGGCGTATTAGGGTTCCGGGGTTCGATTGTACCCTGGAATCAGACCTGCCTGTTGGGGCCGGCCTCAGTTCGTCGGCTGCCCTGGAATGCGGCCTTGCCTGGGGCCTGAACCAACTCTTCGATCTCGGGCTCCGACCCCTGGAAATCATTGAAATGTCGCAGGCTGCCGAACATACCTATGTGGGCACCCAATGCGGCATTATGGACCAGTTTGCCTGTGTTATGGGTCGGGAAGGCCACTTTTTCCTGCTCGACTGCCGCAGCCTTGAACACCGGTATATTCCCGCTGTATTGGGCGATTACAAACTGCTCTTGTTAAACAGCGGGGTTACGCATTCCCTGGCCTCGAGCGCCTATAACCGCAGGCGGGAAGAATGCGCTCAGGGCGCAGCCCTGTTTTCGCAAGATTCAAAGGGCCCCGGCAGCCTCCGGGACGTGACCCACGAGATGCTACGGGAGGCGCACCATAAAATGGACGAGGTGGTCTACAAACGCTGCCGCTATGTGGTCGAAGAAAACAGTCGGGTGCTCGAAGCCGCAAAAGCGCTGGAATATGGACAGATGGAACACCTGGGCGAACTGCTTTTGGAAACACATCGCGGGCTCAGCCAGCTCTATGAAGTGAGCTGCGAGGAGCTCGATTTTTTGGTCGAGACGGCACGCAAATATCCCGGGGCGGCCGGGGCGCGCATGGTGGGGGGTGGCTTCGGAGGCTGCAGCCTGAACCTGGTCCGGAAAGAGGCCATGCCCGGGTTTACAAAAACATTGGTAAAGAGTTACCGGACAGCGTTCGGCAAGGAACTCACTCCCATAGAAGTAGCACTGGGGCAGGGCGTTTCCGCCCTGTCAGCAAGCTGAAAACCAGAGACAGGTATTAATCCTTGGACTTCACCCCAGGACCGCTCTTTGATTTTATCCCAGGACCACTCTTTGATTTTATCCCAGGGCCACTTTTTGACTTTACCCCAGGACCTGATTTGGAACGGGCGGCTGATTTAGGTTGTTTTTTCTCTGGCATGGCAATGTTTTCGATAAGTTTGTATATTCACCTATATTAATCAAATTAAGCCATTAATCCAAATAAATACGGGCCTTTCACACCCCTGAAAGCCTACGGTACCGCTGCCAATGAAGCTCAGTAAGTTTATAAAGGAATGCCGTGAACACAACGTGCTGAAAAACCTGTCGATTTACGTGGTTTCCAGTTGGGTGTTGCTGCAGGTGATCGATCTGATCGTTGAACCCCTCGGATTTTCCAACCAAGTCGTGGTTTACGTGCTGATAGGGTTGCTTGTCGGCTTTCCCCTGTACATATACGGCGTCTGGAAATTCCAGCTGGCATCTACCCTGAGGAAACGACCTGAACTGGACGAGTTGGGGGTGCCCATCCCAGGTACAGCACGAAAGAGTCCCTTCCAAAAGCTGTATTTCTCCTTCCTCGGGATCATCGGGCTTACCTGCGCCGGCCTGGCCCTCTACCTGGTGAATATGAATTTTGTGAAACCCCGTTTTGAGGCCCTTCGCGAGGACGGCAACAAGATAGCCGTCCTGAAGTTCGGGAATATGACCGGGGATCCCTCCAAAGACCTGATCGGCGAGATGGCCGTAGACTGGATCATCCACGGTATTACACGCAATAAGCTCGGGCAGGTTATTTCGCCCCAGATTATCGACGATTATTCGCGGGTGCTGCGGGCCGGCATGGTGCCTGGCGATGAAAACATACGGGTGACCAATTACCTGAAACCCTCCCGGATTATCGAAGGGGAGTATTTCAAAAAAGACAACAAACTCATCTTCCAGGCGGCCATTACCGACGAACAGATGAATCGTACCCTGATCAGTTTCGACCCGGTAGAGTGCGATGCCGAATCGCCCCTGGAATGTATTGAAGCCTTGAACCAACGTATCCTGGGCTATTTGAAAATCGAGGAAAAACCCCTGGAGAGCCTGGAGGAGCACCCCCCGAAATATGAAGCCTATGAGCTTTTCAGCAAGGCAAAATCGTTGCTTTCAAGCAACGATTCGCTCTACCTGTCCAAACTCAACGAGGCTATAGCCGCCGACCCGACCTACTTCGAGCCCAAGACATACCGCTTCATATATTACTACAATCGCGGCAAATACCACATTGCCGATTCCCTGCTGCAGCGCATTAAGCAGGAAGCGGGGCTGTACTATCGCCAACAGGTGCTGCTGAACCTTTACCAGGCACTGCTCGACGGTAACTTCCGCAATGCCTACAAATACCAGCAGGATGAATACAACATCACCCCCATGCACCTGGAAACCAACTCAAACATGATGGTTTTCTCGCTCCAGCTGGTCAACAAACCCGAGGGGGTAGACAGTGTTTTCGGGGAGATCGACATGCGAGACTTCGACCTGGCCAATTGCCCATGGTGCGTGAATCGCCTGAAAATCAAGGGGCTGTCAGATATTGAACTGGGCCGCTATGCCAGCGCAATTGAGCTCCTGGAAAAATTTGCCCAGCAAGATGGGAATTGGGTTTTGAAAAAAGTCTTGCTGCGGGCCTATATACGGGCCGGGATGCTTGAAAAAGTTACCGCCCTGCTGCACAACCTCCGTATCATTACCGATCCTTCGGTACGCTCAGACCTGGAACTCTTTGTAGCCAAGGAACTGCTTCTGGTTGGCCGGAAAGGGGAAGCCTACAGCAACCTCGACTCGGCAATTTCCCAATTGCGGGAGGCCACCGCACCCAACGATTACACCCTGGGCGAATGCCTGTTCTACCGGGAAAATTATCAGGAAGCCGAACCCGTGTTAGCGCGGAATTTTGCAGCCGACAGCACCGACTTCAAATACGGGGCCCTGTTGGCCATAACCTACCACCGCAACGGGCAGCCCGAGGCGGCCGAGGCCCTGGCCAGGGCCATTCAAAACAGCCTGGCCCCATACCAGTATGGGGAAACGTATTATTCCCTGGCGCAATATTACGCCGCTACCGGCCGCAAGCAAGAGTGCCTGGATAATTTGCTTAAAGCAATTTCTAACGGCCACTGGTACGAAACCGGGGCTTTCCAGAACGATCCGCTGTTGCGCAACTATGCCCAGAGTAGCGAATTTCGCCAGGTGCTCACCTACTGGCATTAAAACCGACACTCATGAGTCTCTTAGAAAATGCCTATGCCCTGCTGATCGGGATCTCCTATGAAGATGGCCTGAACACCATTGGGGATGCAGAAGATGTTGCCCAGATTCTCCGGGACGAAAAACTGTGTGCGTACCGGCCCGAGAACGTTTTTATGCTGCGGGGGGAAGAGGCCGATAGGGCGGGCATCCTCGCCGCCTTCGACAAGCTTATCGAACGCACCGACGAACAATCGTCTGTTTTCCTCTATTATTCAGGGCACGGCGATGTGCTCGACGGGGTCTTCCATTTTGTGCCCCACGGTATTCGGGCCGGCATGGAGTACGACGAGTATACGGCTGCCTGGGTTACGGCCGACGACATACGGGAGAAAATTTCCCGGTTGCAAACGCGACGGCTCATCTTTTTCATGGATTGCTGCCATGCCACCGGGATGGCTGTCGGGGGCTTCCAACCCCGCATTTCAGAAGGTTCAAAAGCAGAAGGTGAACCGAGCTTTGAGCACCTGGAAGGCCTTGCCCAGAAAGTGGATACCGAAAGGGGAATATCGGTGGTGGCCTCCTGCAAGGAAGAACAGGAATCGTACCAGCTCGACGGCGACCGCAACAGCCTTTTTACCAAGCACCTGCTATTGGCACTGCGCGGCCAGCACCTCAGTCAGTTTACCGACCCCTATGTGCGCATTTTGGAAGTGGCCGGGTACCTGCTGCGCGTAATCCCGGCAACCATAGAAGAGGTCGCCCGCAATTGCGACCCGCCCCTGGATATCAGGCAGGAGCCCTACGTAAACCTGGAGATGTACGACAACTTTATTTTGAGTTACATCCCCGAGGAACTTCGGACCAGGCAGGAACAACAAACCGCTCCCAAAGAGGCTGCCGAAACCGGCCCCCAGTCTAAGGAGCCCCGCCTTATTTTTCGCGAGACCGAAGACGCCAACAACCTGCTGCTCTTCATACACGGCTTTTCGGGGGAATCTACCGATACCTTCGGGAACCTGCCCGACCTGCTCATGGAAGACCGGCAGCTCGACGGTTGGGACATGAAACCCTTCGGCTATTCCCGGTTTATAAAACCCGAATACGGGAAACAGGTCTGGGGCGGCATCAAAGACATCAACCGGATCACGGAATACCTGCGCACTTCTATGCGCTACAAGTTTGAGAAATACGACCGCATCGCCCTGGTTGCTCACGGCCTTGGGGGCCTCATTGCGCAGCGGGCCCTGCTCGACATGCCTGAGGACATCCGCAAAAAAGTTTCGCACCTGCTCCTGCTCGCCTGCCCCAGCGGAGGGCTCTCCCCTGACGAACTCAATGCGGAATGGAATAAGGGCTTCGGGGAAATGAGCGGCGCCGGTTCTTTCATCACAGCGCTTCGAAGCGACTGGAAGGCGCAATTCGGGCAGGCCCTGCCCTTTGCTGTTCGGGTGGCCGGGGCCGTAGACGACCCCTTTGTGTCGATTGAATCGTGTTTCACCGGCTTTCCGCAGGAGCTGTGCTACGCCCTGGACGGGAATCATTTTTCGCTGGTCAAACCCGCCAATACCCAGGCCCCTGTTTACCAACTGGTGCAGCAGACCCTTACCCATTCCGAACTGCTCGGGGCCTTTGAAGACCCGAAAGCCCGAAACCTGGCCCTGGGCCAGTACGATGCGGTGGTCAAAGAGCTGCTGCCCATCGCCCAAGACCTGGACCTGAAAGGCTTGCGCCAGTTAATTTTTGCCCTGGAAGGGCTCGACCGGCGGGCAGAAGCCATGGCCCTGCTTGAAAACCATCCGGTGGCCTCCAAATCGACCGACATCATGGGGATTATCGGCGGCCGTTACAAGCGTGCCTACCTGAAGCGGCCCAACCGGAAAGACGGGGAAGCCGCCCAGGTCTACTATTCCATCGCCCTCGAACAGGCAAGGGAAGCGACCGACCCCGATCAAGTGTACTACCACGCCATTAACCTGGCCTTCCTGAGCCTGGTGCTGGAAGAAGACCTGGAGCAGATGCGCACCTACGCCCTCGAAGCCCAACAGGCGGCCGAGAGCTGCCCGGAATCGCTCTGGACCCTGGCCACCCTGGGCGAGGCCCACCTCTACCAGGGCAACCTCTACGCCTCCCGTTCGTTCTATGAGCGGGCCGCCTGCCTGGCTGGCATTCGGGAAAAGATTTCCATGCACCTCAACGCCCATGCCGCCTATTCGGTACTAATTCAGGCGCAGCGCGAAGACCCTGAGTTCGCAGCATTCCTCGATGCTCAATTCCTAAGCTAGCCGCCACTATGTTGCAATTCAAAAAAGGGAAAATACCGGAGTTGGAATTCAGGAGCGCGGTCAAAAAGCCGATTGCGGTGCGTTGTTTTCAAATGGAAGAGCCCTTCGAGGTAGAAACCATGGAGGGCACCCTAAAGGGGAAGGCCGGCGACTGGCTTATGGTGGGGGTGCAGGGGGAGATGTATCCGATAGCCCGGGAGATTTTCGAAAAGACCTACGAACTGCTCGACCCCGGCCAGGCTACCCCGGGCAGCGACTTTTCATAAGGTTCCTTTGACCTGAGGTTATTGGGCCGGGCTGTCTGCATCCGCTTCGGCCTGCCCGGCAGCAGGGCTCATCAGGCCATACCAGCCTGAATTTTCCTGGGCCAGGATGCTTTCTACATTGGCGACAAAGCGATGGTAAGACGCGGCGCCCCTCTGATACGGGGCAGTGGCGGTCTGATACAGGATCTTTTCCCTTTGCAGGGCCTCGCAGGTCATCCGGTAATTGGTCCATTTTTCCTGGAATTTCATCAGGGCCGCAAACCCCGAGAGGGTTGCCGTGGTTACCCCCAACAAGCCGGCCACTGCCCCGCTGGTCAGGTTCAGGCCCGCCATGGAAACAGAACTGTCTAGGCCGGTCACAAAGGGGATCATGGCGCTGAAAAATATAATCCCGCCATTGGTATAGAAATGCAGTTTCCTGTTTCGGGCGCTCTTCCAGCCATACCAGGCTATCTGGTCGTCGACCCGTTCGGTCATATAGTTTTCGGCTTGCATACTAAACTGGGTTTGGTCAGGTAAACCGCGCTTCGCGCAGCCTACCCAAGATACCAAAAATTCCGTGCCGGCCCTACCAGGCCAATACGGCTTACTTCCCGGGCAATTCCACTCTTTTGTCGAGGGTCTCGATGCTGCCGTCTTCCCGGTGGGTTAGCGGGCTCACCTTTACGCAGCGCAGGTGGGTCTGCCCTTCGGAGCACGAGCTGTCGTGGTAAAACAGGTACCACTTGCCCCGGTATTCCACAATACTGTGGTGGTTGGTCCAGCCCAAAACGGGTTTGAGTATGACACCCTGATAGGTAAAGGGGCCATACGCGTTGTCGGCTGTGGCATAGGCAATATTATGGGTGTCGCCCGTGGAATACGACAGGTAATAGCGCCCTTTATAGGTATGCACCCAGGCGGCCTCGAAAAACCGGCGGGCATTGTCGCCTGCCCTGAGGGGCTGGCCGGAAGCATCTACGATCTGCACATCGCGGGGCGGTTCGGCAAAGGAGACCATATCGTCGGCCATCCGCGCCATTTTCGGGGAGATGGCCGGGGCCTCATCGGGGGGATACACGTCTTCCGGGTTGTAGGTGCCCCCTTCCCACCGCTGCAGCTGCCCGCCCCAAATGCCTCCGAAATACATATAATACGCCCCGTCGGCATCGGCAAATACGGCCGGGTCCATACTGAAACTGCCTGCAATGGGTTCTGGCAAGGCCGTAAAAGGCCCCTCCGGATTGGACGAGGTCGCCACCCCGATCCGGAAGATATCCTCTTTGTCTTTGGCCGGGAAGTACAGGTAATACAAACTGTCTTTCTGAGCTGCATCCGGCGCCCAGAGCTGGCGGCCGGCCCAGGGGATGTTTTCCAGGGACAGGGCTACCCCGTGGTCGGTAACCGGTCCCCCCACGCTGTCGAGGGAGAAAACGTGGTAATCCTTCATATCGAAGTGGCTCCCCAGGTCGTCGGCGGGCACGCCAGACTCGATGTCGTGGGAGGGATAGATATAGAGTTTGCCGCCAAACACATGGGCAGACGGGTCTGCCGTATACAGGTTGCTGATTAGGGCGGTGTCGGGTTTAACAACCTCACCCGATTTAACGGAAACCGCCTCGCGGGCCCTGGGGCCCTGCTGGCACGATGCGGCTAAAAACAGGCTTGCTGGCAACAGGTAGAAGAAGGTGTTTTTCATGTTTTAATGTTTTTGGGATTGGTAAAGCAGCCCCTGTTCCAGCCCGCGGAGTTCCGCCAGGCCTTTCAGCCTGCCGATGAGCGAATAGCCCGGGTAGCTGCGCGAGCCGGCTTCAAGTTCGAACAAAAAGCCGTGGTCGGGTCGCATGGGCAGGCGAAGCCCGCGCTCCTGCATCAGGGCCAGGATGCGGCTGACCACCTCCTCCATCGGCACCTGTCCGTCGAGGTGTTCCGATTCACGGAAAATCCCCTCGGCTTCGTGCCGTACATTGCGCAGGTGCAGAAAATGCACCCGCTCCCCAAAGGCCTCTAGGATGGCCGGCAGGTCGTTGGCGGGGCCGGCCCCCAACGACCCCGTACAAAAGCAAAGTCCGTTTTCCGATTCGGGTACGGCCTCGAAAAGTGCCTTCAGGTCGGCGTGTGATGAAACCACCCTGGGCAGGCCCAGCAAGGGGTAAGGCGGGTCATCGGGATGAATGGCAAGTACCTGCCCTCCTTCCCGGGCCACCGGCACCACCTCTTGCAGGAAATGGACCAGGTGCTCCCGCAGGCGGGCTGCAGGAATGCGGTCGTACTGGGCCAGCAGGCCCAACAATTGCGCCTCTGTAAACTGTTCGTCGCTCCCCGGGAGGCCCTGCAGCACCGAACGGCGCAAGCGCTCCCGCTCGGCGTCGGGAATTCCGGCAGCCAGGGCTTCGGCCCGGGCTTTAACCTCGGGGGTGTAATCGGCTTCGGCCCCGGGTCGCTTCAGCAAATACAAGTCAAAATAGGCAAAGGCCGCCCGGTCGAACCGCAGGGTTCGGGTGCCATCGGGGTTCTGGTAATCGATTGCGGTGCGCACCCAGTCGAGCACCGGCATGAAATTGTAGGTGATAACGCGTATGCCGCAGGCAGCCAGGTTGCGCAGGCTGGCCTTGTAATTTTCGAGATGGGCTTTATACGCCCCTTTCTGCTGTTTGATAGCTTCCGAAACGGGCAGGCTCTCGACCACCACCCATTCCATGCCTGCGGCACGTATGAGTTCCTGGCGCTCGCTAATGGCTTCCACAGGCCATACCTCGCCCGGGGCGAATTGGTGCAGGGCCGTAACAATCCCTTCCACCCCCGCCTGGCGGATGGAGGAAAGGGTAACCCCGTCGTGGGGGCCGTACCAGCGCATGCTGGGCAACATCCGGTAGGTTGTGTCTGCTGTTCCCATCAGAAGCCGATGCTATTTCCGCCGTCGACCGGCAAAACCACACCCGTAATGAACCGGGCTTGCTGCGAGGCCAGGAATACCACGGCGTCGGCTATATCTTCGGGCAGGCCCATTTCCCCCATGGGCGTGCGGGCAAACACCCGGCTTTTCCGGGCCGGGTCGCTGTCTAGCGCCTTGGCCGTCATGGGCGTCTTGATAAAACCGGGCGCCACACAATTTACGCGAATCTTCATCGGGGCCAGTTCCACAGCCATGGCACGGGTCATCCCTTCAATGGCCGTCTTGCTGGCCGAATAGGCAATTACGTAGGGCAGGCCGTATTGGGCGGCCATGGAGCTGATGTTTATGATGCTGGCCCCTTCCCGCCCCTGCATGACCCGGGCCACCTCCCGGCTGATGCTGAAAACGCTCTGCAGGTTGGTGTGGATAATGGCCTGGAAATCGGCGTCGGTCACTTCGAGGAAGCCCTTTTTCATATTGATGCCGGCGTTGTTCACCAACACGTCGATGCCGCCTGCTTCTTCAGCAAGGGCTGCAATGGCCGCGGGAATCTGGTCGAGTTGGGTGAGGTCGAGCACCACCGGGTAGGCATTGGGGCCCATCTCGGCACAGCTTTTCCGGGTTTTCTCGGCATTGCGGCCCACCACGTAGCAGCGGTAACCTGCCTCGCAGAACTTGCGGGCCGTGGCATAGCCTAACCCGGAAGTACCCCCGGTTACTATGGCAATTTTTTGGTTCATGTTGTCAGTATTTAATTCAATTCCACCTCGGCCGCGTTCCCGGGGCATAAGGGAATTTCAGCGACCGGTAGTACTCCAGGTTATGCACGGGCGGTTCCATGCCCTTCGGGAAGGGTTGCTTCGAAAACGTCTGGAAATAGAGCATACAGGCATCCTTCCACCAACTTGCTTCCTGCCACTGTATGGCCAGGAGCATTTGCACCTGATGGTGCAATTCGGGGGCCACCTTCCCTTCCAGGGAATCCCAGGTGTCGATCATCTGTTTTACCGCCTCTACCCCTTCCTGGTATTTGAGGCCCAGGCCGTCCCAAAGCGTTGTTCCATTTTTCAACTTGTAATCCCAGGGCAGGTGGTGGAACCAGAGCAGGTATTCTTCGGGGCAGGTGGCAGCATTGCCGTATTTCGAAGCCAGGGGGGGCGCATACTGCCCGGCAGCGTTGCTGCCTGCCGGGCTGCGGTCAAAACCGACTCCTTCCGGGCTGGCCTGGTGGTAATACACCGGGTTCCACTCGGGTCGCGAGAGGTTGCCCACCCAGGGGCCAGGGCCGTAATGGTGGCCCGTATCAAAGAGGTGGTGCAACCCCAGGGGCATCATGTAGTTGACTACCGCTTCCCGCGAGTCGAGCAGTATTTTTTTAAAGGCTTTCACCATTTCCGGGGCATTGCCCAGGGTGGCGCGAATCCACTCTTCGGCCAGCGCTTCGGCTTTCAGGTTGGGGTCCCAGGCCAACCGGCCAAATCCATACCAGTCGGCCTGCCCGAAAGGGTGGCCGGTCCAGTTCAGGTCAGAGCCGATGTTCGATACCCCCGCCATGCCGCTCAGGGCATGGCCGTAGAGGGAGCCATCGACCACCCGGGCCACCGTGGATCCCTCCCCTTGTTGCCAGGTATCGGTCTGCAACACTTCCTCAAACAATTTTGGCAGGAAAACCAGGTGGGTGGCAAAGCCCAGGTATTCCTTGGTGATCTGGAATTCCATCACCAAAGGTGTTTTTTTCATGGCCCCGAAAAGCGGGTGTATCGGTTCCCGCGGCTGGAAATCGATGGGGCCGTTCTTGACCTGCACCAGTACATTGTCATGAAATTGGCCGTCGTAGGGCATAAATTCATCATAAGCCTGCTTGGCCCGGTCGGTGGGATCGTGCTCCGAATACACAAAGGCCCGCCAGATAAGCAGGCCGTTGTGGGGGGCCAGGGCATCGGCCAGCATATTGGCCCCTTCCAGGTGCGACCGCCCGTAATTCTGTGGGCCCGGCTGCCCTTCGGAGTTGGCCTTCACCACGAAACCGCCAAAATCCGGGACCAGGGTGTAGATCTCGTCGGCCTTGGCCTTCCACCAGGCAATTACCCCCGGGTCGAGGGGGTCGGCCGTCGGCAAACCGCCGATTTCAATGGGGGCCGAAAAACGGGCTGTCAAAAAGAGGCGGATGCCATAAGGGCGCATTACCCCGGCCAGGGCCTTTACTTTCTCCAGGTAAGGCGTCGTCAATACCAGGGCGTTGGCATTGACGTTGGTCACCACCGTGGCATTGATGCCCAGGGAGGCATTGGCCCGGGCATAGTCGGCATACCTCGGGTCGATATAACCCGGCAGGGTGTGCCAGTTCCAGATGGAAGCCCCGGCGTACCCGCGCTCCACGGAACGGTCGAGGTTGTCCCAGTGGTTGAGCATGCGAAGGGCGGTTTTCGGGGCATCGACCTGATTTATCCCGGTAACGGGTTGTTCCATTTGCAGCAAGCGCAGTAGCCGGTAGGCACCGTAAAGCAGTCCCTGGTCGTCTAAGGCGGTTAGCACCAGGCGGCGGCCCGACCCGGTTTCGAGCTGCCTGATCAGAAATCCCTCGGGCCGGATTTCATCTAATTGCAGGAAGGGTCGCACTTCGGCCGGCAAGGCATCGGCCGTGGCCACCAGCAGCAGGTTCGAACCAGCCGGGGAGTCGCTTTTTTCAAGGGGCTGGTCCAGGAGTTTCGACAGGCCCTGGCTCAATTCGTCCCAAATAATTTGCTGGGTAGGGCCCTGGGGCACCATCCAGATACCTCCTATGGTTTCCCGGTACGAAGCAAGCAAGGCCCGGTTTTGCACAGGGTTAAAACGGAGCCAGAGGTCGTATCCCGCAGGGGCCCCATGCTGGGCCGGGAGCATCCCGGCTGCCAACAGTGCGAGCAGGGGAAGTACCTTGTGGAGCAGGTGTTTTGCGAAGGCGTATCTCAGAAATGGTTTGGGCCGGTTCATCCGTGTAAATTAAGGAAATTATGCTAGGCGCGAAAGGACTCTGTTGTTGGGGGCGTAACGCAACCGACAGGGTTTGAAAAATTCTTTCCGGAATTTGCGGAAGTCGGAATATAGTCAGACTTTAAAGGGCTGAAACCGGCACAGGTCCGGTTGCCACCCAAACTCGAGCTACATGGCGCACAGGTACTGGATTGGTTACGACATCGGCAGTTCGTCTGTGAAGGCAGCGCTGATTGATTCGGATAAGGGAACCGAGCTGGGGCGGGTGCAGTTTCCCAAAAAGGAAATGCCCATTTCGGCCCCGCAACCGGGTTGGGGCGAACAAGACCCGGCCCTCTGGTGGACGAATGCCGTGCTGGCAACCCGCGAGCTGCTCCAATCGACTAAGGTCTCTGCCGAACGCATACAGGGCATCGGCATTTCCTATCAGATGCATGGCCTGGTGGCCGTAGACGCAAACCTGAACCCGGTGCGACCTTCCATTATCTGGTGCGACAGCCGGGCCGTCGGCAGCGGGGATGCGTTGCTTGAAAAGGTTGGGGAAGCGGCCTGCCGGAAAAGCCTGCTCAATGCCCCGGGGAATTTCACGCTCTCCAAGCTGGCCTGGGTAAAGGAACACGAACCACGGGTTTTTCAGAAAATTCACAAAATCATGCTGCCCGGCGACTACATCGCCATGCGTCTGTCGGGCCAGTGCACTACTACAGCCTCGGGCCTCTCCGAAGGCATCCTCTGGGATTTTGAACGGCACGAACCGGCGTGGTGGCTCCTCGAGGCGGCCGGCATCAACCGCGGGTTACTGCCCGAGCTTGTTCCCACCTTCGGCGAGCAGGTGGTTTTGCGCGGCGACGGGGCCCGGGAAATTGGCCTCCCGGAAGGGATCCCGGTCCTGTACCGGGCCGGCGACCAGCCCAACAATGCCCTGTCTCTTAATGTCATGCAACCCGGCGAGGTAGCCGCCACCGGAGGAACTTCAGGGGTGGTTTACGCCGTAACCGACCGCACCCAAACCGGGGAGATGAGCCGCATCAACAATTTTGCCCATGTTAACCACAGGCCCCAGGCCCCCCGCATCGGGAAGCTCCTTTGCATCAACGGCACGGGCATACAATACAGCTGGATGCAGCAACAGGTCTCCCCTGGGCTCGACTACCCCGAGATGAACCGGCTGGGGGCTGCCATTCCTGTAGGGTGCGAAGGGCTGCGGGTCTATCCGTTCGGCAACGGGGCCGAGCGTATGCTCGACAACGCCCGGCTGGGGGCCCGCATCAGCGGACTCGATTTTAACATGCACAGCCGCCCCCACCTGTACCGGGCGGCCCTGGAAGGCATCGCCTTCTCCTTTGTATACGGGATGGAAATCCTGAAACAGGATGGCGTACCCCTTCAAAAAATAAAGGCCGGCAACGATAACCTGTTCCGGGCCCGGGTCTTTTCGGAAACCATCGCCACCCTTACCGGTTCGTCCATCGAAATGGTTGAAACCACCGGGGCAGCCGGGGCTGCCCGG
This sequence comes from Robiginitalea sp., assembly GCA_050289825.1. Taxonomy (GTDB): domain Bacteria; phylum Bacteroidota; class Bacteroidia; order Flavobacteriales; family Flavobacteriaceae; genus Robiginitalea. Next base: position 31,133 of record JBNKGM010000020.1, on the reverse strand, counting down.
GCGGCTGCCGTAGCGGCCGGAGCCTTCCCATCCATGACAGAGGCCACGGCCACCGACGCCGTACAACTCAGGTACGAACCCCTGCCCGAGGCGGGGCCCTACCGCGAAGCCTACGCCGGTTGGAAAAAGGAATTGACAGAACAACTTAAACACCCAATACAATGATCACTACCGGAGACAAAACGTATTTCAAGAACATCGGCAAAATCCCTTTCGAAGGCAAGGGCTCCGACAATCCACTGGCCTTCAAGCACTACGATGAGAACCGTATGGTGGGCGGCAAGAGCATGAAAGAACACTTCCGGTTTGCCATCTGTTACTGGCACACTTTTACCGGAGTGGGTGCCGACCCCTTCGGAGCGCCTACGCAGCGCTTCCCCTGGCTGCAAAGCCAGGACCCCATCCAACAGGCCAAAGACAAGATGGACGCCGCCTTTGAATTCATCACCAAGATGGGGGCGCCCTATTACTGCTTCCACGATTTCGACCTGATCGCAGAGGGGGCTACCCTGGCAGAATCGGAAAAGCGCCTCGACCTGATCACCGATTACGCCCAGCAGAAGATGAAAGCCTCAGGGGTGAAACTGCTCTGGGGCACGGCCAACTGCTTCAGCCACCCGCGCTATATGAACGGGGCCGCCACCAACCCCGATTTCAGGGTGGTTGCCGCCGCCGGGGCCCAGGTGAAAAACGCCCTCGACGCCACCATTAAACTCGGGGGCGAAAACTACGTGTTCTGGGGCGGTCGCGAAGGGTATATGTCGCTGCTCAACACCGACATGAAACGGGAACAGGACCACATGGCCCGTTTCCTGCATATGGCCCGCGACTACGCGCGCAAACAAGGGTTCAAGGGCACCTTCTTTATCGAGCCCAAACCCATGGAGCCCTCGAAGCACCAGTACGATTTCGACGCGGCCACCGTGCTGGGTTTCCTGACCAAATACGACCTGCTCGGCGACTTTAAGCTGAACGTGGAGGTAAACCACGCCACCCTGGCACAGCATACCTTCGAACACGAATTGCAGGTAGCTGCCGACAACGGGCTGCTGGGCAGCATAGACGCCAACCGGGGTGACTACCAGAACGGCTGGGATACCGACCAGTTCCCGGTAGATGTGTACGAACTCACCCAGGCCATGCTGGTTATTTTACAGGCAGGGGGCTTCCAGGGCGGGGGCGTTAACTTCGACGCCAAAATCCGGCGGAACTCCACCGACCTGGCCGATATCTTCTACGCCCATATAGGGGGCATGGATACCTTTGCGCGGGCGCTGCTCGCCGCCCAGGCCGTGTTGGACCATTCCGACTACCTGAAACTGCGCAAACAGCGATACGCCTCCTTCGACAGCGGGAAAGGCAAAGACTTCGAAGCCGGCAAGCTCTCTCTGGCCGACCTGCATGCCATCGCCGGGGGCCAGGCCGACATCGAGCCCATCAGCGGTCGCCAGGAGCTCTACGAAAACATCCTGAACCAATATATCTGACAGCGGCCGGGCCTTACCCGAAACGGCATTGAACAACAGGGCCATCCCGGCTGACCGGGTCTGGCCCTGCGATCAACAAGTATTCCGACACAACGGGCCCAACGGCCCGTTTGTCCTTTACTGAAGTTCCGTAATTATTTCAGAATCACCCCTCCCTTGATCCCATTTTTACGGGTTTGGGAAACAGTTGCCTCCCCTTTTGTGAAAGGGGCAATTTTCGGGGCTTAAAATTCGGCGGATGTAAATTCGGCCCCATCAGAATCTTCTGCCGACCGGTGCTGAGCCGCGGCAGGCACTTCATGAGCGGGAGGCAGGGCCTCCCTGCGGGAAGCGTCTTTGGCCAGCATCAGCCTCTGGCTGGTTTTCATTTCGGCATAGCGGGGGTCGGGGATGTAATCCTGCTTTTCCATTTTGAGCACTTCGATGCTCAGGAAACCGAATTCGCTGACCACCTTGCCGTAGGAGCGGTAAATGCCCCGCCCCCGGAAGCGGTACCGGGCTGCCACGGGCGGGAAAAGCACCGTGTCGAACACTTCCCCGTACGGGTCTATGAAGGTGGCGAAATACATACGCTGGCCCTTGTGGGTCTGGGTGCTCTTAACCGTTACCAGGTAGCCATAAATATCGATGAACCGCCCCAGGAACCCGGGCAGGTCGCGGCAGCCGTTGCGGTTGGCCGCCGGTTCTGCCAGCAACTCAAAAGGGCTGCAGAGGCAAAACCCCAGCAGCTCGAGTTGGGTGAAGGCCATCTCAAGCCGGGTGCCGTGCAGCTCCGGGATGCGGAAATTCGTGCGCTGGGGCGGGAACAGGCGGGGGTGTTCGCTGCCCTTGCCCCGGGAAAGCAGCATGTGGGCCTTCCAGAGCAACCGGTGTTTTTCGGCCCCCGTACTGCGAAAGGCATCGATGCGGATCAAAATGCTGAGTTGCTCGATGGAGATCGGCACCCGGTCCAGGAAATCTTCCAGGCCGGTGAAAGGCCCGCCCAGCTGCCGCTGCCGCACGATGCGGTCCATGACGCGCGCCTCGAGTTCCTTCAGGTAGATAAACCCCAGGTAGAGGTCTTTCCCCTCGATGCGGTTGGCTATGCCCGACCGGTTGATGCAGGGCGGGTGTACGGTGGCCCCGAGCATGCGCGCCTCGTGCACATAGCTCTCGGGACGGTAAAAGCCGCCCCCGTTGTTGAGCACCGCCACCAGGTATTCCAGCGGGAAATAGGCCCGCAAAAACAGGCTCTGGTAGCTCTCCACGGCATAGGAGGCGGAGTGCCCCTTGGCAAAGGCGTAGCCCGCAAAGCTGGCCACCTGGTGCCAGATTTCCGAAACCAGGGCTTCCGGGTACCCCTTTTCGCGGCAGTTGTTCATAAAGACGGCCCTGATGCGCTCGAACTCGTCTTTCGACCGGAACTTCCCGCTCATGCCCCGGCGCAGCACGTCGGCCTCGCCCAGGCTCAGGCCCGCAAAGTAGTGGGCCACCTTGATCACGTCTTCCTGGTAGACCATGACCCCGTAGGTCTCGGGCATAATGTCGAGCAGCACCGGGTGGGCCTGCCTGACCCGCTCCGGGTCGCGGTGGCGCAAAATGTACTCCCGCATCATCCCGCTTTTGGAAACCCCCGGCCTGATGATGGAACTGGCGGCCACCAGGCCCAGGTAGTTATCGACCTCCAGCTTTTTGAGCAGCATGCGCATGGCGGGCGATTCCACGTAAAAACACCCCATGCACTGGGCGGTTTTGATCAGGTTGTTCACCGCCGGGTCGGCCTTGATGCGCCTCAGGTCGTGGATGTCTACCCCGGCAAAGGCCGCGGGCTGGTTTACCCGGGCGATCTCCAGGGCCTCCTTGATCTTGGCCAGCCCGCGCTGACCCAGGATGTCGAACTTGTACAGGCCCACGTCTTCGGCTATCACCATGTCGAACTGGACGGTGGCGAACCCCTTGGGGGGCAGGTGGGTGGCCGCAAACCAGTGGAGCGGCTTTTCGGAGATGAGGATGCCCCCCGAATGGACGCTCAGGTAGTTGGGCATCCCCTTGATGAGCTGCCCGTAGCGCAGCACCAGCCGGGCCACCTCATCGAGGCGGGAAGACTCGTATTGCCCCTGGCAAAGGGCGTCTATCTCAGCCTTGGGCAGGCCAAAAACCTTTCCCAGTTCGCGGATGATGCCCCGTTCCCGGAAGGTCACATAGGTGCCCAGCAGGGCCACGTGCTCAAAGCGCTCAAATATGTAGCGGGTAATTTCGTCCCGGTCCCTCCAGGAAAAGTCGATGTCGAAATCGGGCGGGTTGGCCCGGAACAGGTTGATGAAGCGCTCGAAGTACAGGTCGAGTTCAATGGGGTCTACATCGGTAATACGCAGCAGGTAGGCCACAATGCTGTTGGCCCCGCTCCCCCGCCCCACGTAGAAGAACCCCCGGCGCCGGGCCTCGCTCACAATGTCCCAGTTGATCAGGAAATAGGAAACAAACCCCTTTTTGCGGATCAGGTCGAGCTCCTTCTCCAGGCGGCGGTAAATCTCCGGGCCGGGGTCGCTGTAGCGGTAGGGCATCCCTTCGGCACAGAGGCGCTGGAGCAGGGCCTCGTCTTCTTCCCGGCTGCCGGTGTAGACCTGCAGGTTCTGAGGGGTGCGCGCCTCCGAGAAATCGAACCGGATGCCGCACCCCTCCATCAGGGCCCGTGTATTTTCCAGAATGAAGGTGTACTCCGAAAAGGCCGCTGCCAGGTTGGCCACCGGGTACATGCAATCTTCGGGGCTCGCCTGCTCCGATTCGGGCAGCTTGCTCAGCAGGGTGTTGTTGTCGATGGCCCGCAGCAGGCGGTGGGCGTTGTAATCGCGTTTGTCACGGAAGGTTACCGGTTGTTGCACCACCAGCCGGTCGCGGTATTCGATCAGGTGGGAAAACGGCAGGCGGCGCAGGTCGCGCACCGACACCCCGATGTACTCGTGGGGGGCAAAATCTTCCATTTCGGCCAGCAGCACCGCCTCGAAGGGGTAGATGGCCACGGCATCCGAAAATGCAGGCGCCCGCTGCGGCAGGGGGCGCTTTTCGTGCAGGTGGTGCGAGAGGAAGCGGTTCAGCTCCAGGTAGCCCGCATTGTTGCGGGCCAGGCCCACGAAACAGGGGGCAATGCCGTTGCGGAAATCGACCCCCAGCAAGGGCCGCACTTCGAATTCGGCAGCCCGGCGCACAAAGCTGAGCCCGGCCGAGGTGTTGTTGATGTCGGTCAGGGCCAGGCAGCGCACCCCGCTCTTCTGGGCCAGTTCGAGCAGTTCCAGCTCAGAGAAGGTGCCGTAGCGCAAACTATAATATGTATGACAGTTTAAATACACGTGTATCAGTTATAAATGGGCCCCTTCATTAGCACATTAGCACATTAGCACATTTCCACATTAGCACACTGCCTACTGCTTGCGATGAGCAAGCACCACAGGCGGTTGTCCGTTGAAAGGGTTCTGCATGCGCCCGATGGTGCGGGCGCCCATGCCCGAGGCCCGCAGCACGCTCTTGTCGCCAAAGCGCTCGCGGATGCGGTCAAGGGCCGCGTAAAGGCTCAACGCCTCTTCGGTATCTTCGAACAGGTTAATCTGGTAATGGCCCGGCACCAGGTCGGTGAAGCGCACCCCGATGAGGCGCACCAGCAGCCGTCGGTCGTAGAGCCGCTCGAAGAGGTCGAGCACCTGGGGGATGAGCTTGTGGTCGGCCGAGGTGTACGGGATGTGCAGCTGCCTGGAGTAGGTGTTGAAATCGGAATAGCGGATCTTCACGCTGATGCAGGCGGTGAGCTTCCCGCCCCGGCGCAGCTGGAAGGCCAGGTTCTCGGTCATGGCGATCAAAATGCCGCGCAGGCGCACCACGTCTATGGTGTCGCGGTCGAAGGTGCGTTCGGTAGAGATCGACTTGCGCTCGCAAAAGGGGATTACCGGGCTGTTGTCGATGCCGTTGGCCCGTTTCCAGATCACCGTGCCGTTGGCCCCGAGCACTCGCTGCATCACCTCCAGGGGCATCTCCTGCAGGGTTTTGATCTGCCGCAGGCCCAGGTTGCGCAGGGTCTGGTAGGTTTTGTCGCCCACCAGGGGGATCTTCTTGATCGAAAGGGGGGCCAGGAACGATTTTTCATAGCCGAAGTCGATCTTCAGCTGGTTGTTGGGCTTGGCTTCCCCCGTGGCCATCTTGGAGACCACCTTGTTCACCGACAACCCGAAGGAAATAGGCAGGCCGGTTTCCCGGATGATGCGCTGGCGCAGCTCGCTGGCGTAGCGGTAGCAGCCAAAGAAGCGGTCCATGCCCGAAAGGTCTGCGTAGAACTCGTCGATGCTCGATTTCTCGAAGAGGGGCACCTGTTCCCGGATAATGTCGGTTACCTCGTCGGAATGCTTCCCGTAGGTGCCGGCATTGCCGCGGATTACCACGGCCTCGGGGCACAGGTCGCGGGCCATGCGCATGGGCATGCCCGAATGGACCCCGTAACCGCGGGTTTCGTAACTGCAGGCGGCCACCACACCCCGGTCGCTGAGCCCCCCCACCAAAATGGGCTTGTGCTTCAGGCGGTTGTCGAGCTTGCGCTCCACCGACACGAAAAACGTATCTAAATCGAGGTGTAAAATGGTTCGTTGCATCTCGCTTGCTGAAAAAGAGGGAAGCTAATTTATGGATTATTTCCGTTTTTTTGGAATTATTCCTAGCTGAATACTGTTAAATATTCGGGGCTGCGGAGGTGTGCACGGGAAGGTGTTGGGAAGGTGCAGGGTTGGGGGGTATTTTGGAAGTGGGCGGGAGGGTGGGGGGACCCGGCAGCCCGGTTCAAAACAAAGCGCAACAACCCTTGGGTTGACCTGCATAAATATGCGCGAGCCTTGCCCGGCAATCTCATTTTCACAGTACCTTTGAAGGAAAAGCTTACAAATCCCAGAGGATGAGAAGCAACCGGATCATAGCCCTATGGGCCCTGCTGGCTTTCGCAACAGCCGGCGCACAAACCCTGGACAACACCCAGATCAAAGCCCTGGTCACCTCCCTGAAAAGTGACATCCGCGGGCCATACAAAGACATCCGCTGGTTCTGCACCGACGGCAGCATCCGCGCCCCGCGCGACCCCTGTCCGGAAGACATCGGGCCGGGGGTACAACACGCCCGTTACAAGGAATCGGTAGTCTCCCTGGGGGAGACCAACCACATCTTCCTCGGGCAGATCTTGGCCTATACAGAACCGGAAGCCTTCTGGGATACCGAACAAAACCACGCGCGCCTCAAGCAATACCAGGTCGAGAAATACCTGAAAGGCATCGATAACGGATGGATCTCGCAAAAAGCCCAATACTACCGCGGAGCTGTGCAGGACGAGGACGAACAGGCCTGGGGCCGATCGTTCTACCTGGGGCTGCTAGGCCGGGACGAAGTGTTGCAAAAAGACTTTTTTCTGGTTCGGCAATCGCTCACCGACCTGCCCCATTCCGGCGACAACAACCAGGCGCAGGCCATCCGCAGCCATTCCAAGGTACTGTCTGACCTCTACCCGGCCTTCGAGAATCTGCGCATCAAGATCCACGGGCAACCCGAACCGGGCGACTTGGCCCGCGTGGAAAAATTCCGAAAAGAAAGCCTGGCCAGCCTTTCCCCCGAAATGACCAAAGAAATCGACGCCCTGATCCGCAGCATGCAGGCGTTTTATAAGCCCTTTGACCCCACCGACCTGGCATCGGGGATCACCAAAGTGAGCTCCGAAGAAACCCGCGGGGCTGTTCGGGGTTTTGCTGCATCCCTCAGCGACCAGGGCTCACCCAATGCCAGCCTGAAGGCCGGTGCGGAGTTGTTGTTGCTCATCCGCAGGAACCTGCTGGCCGAACCCCTTCCGGAGGCCCGCCTCCAGCTCCTGGAAACATCCCTGAAAATTGAGGCCTACCTGTTTAAAAATGCCTCGCGTTGGCAAACACCCACGGTATCTGAATTACTGGAAAAGGTCTGCTACCTGGGCATGGCCGAAACCGGGGCGGGGTATCTGGAAGTGTGGGAGTGGGAAGCACTTGCTCCCGAACTCACCCGGTTTCAGGAACCTTCCCTGAGCCTGGAAGAACTTATGCAGCAATTGCAGCGCGCCCGCAGCGCAGTGGAATGGGGTTCTGCCACGGTAAAAGCCCACTACGGGCCGGTGGCGGCTCAGTACACCGGTTTCGAACCCCTGTCGGCCGGTTTTATCGACGACCGGATACGCGGTTCGCTCACCCTCCACCTGGGGCAGGCCGTTGGCCAGCTGGGCGACTTCCTCTCGCACCAGTCGCAGCTCACCAACCGGGTACTGGACCTTTCCAACCCCAGTACCTTGCGCGGGCTCAACCCCGGATTCGCCTTTGGGGAACTTTCGGTGGTGTCGGGTAGCCCGGAAGATGTCGAGGTCGCTTCAGACAAGATTTACGTTTTCCAGCACCCGCCGGCCGACCTCAAACCGGTAGCCGGCATTGCCACCGTTTCGGAAGGTAACCTGGTTTCGCACGTGCAACTGCTCGCCCGAAATCTGGGCATCCCCAATGCGGCCCTTTCAGACCAGAACCTGGCCGATCTCCGGAAATACGACGGCCAACGCATCTTTTACGCCGTTACCGGGCGTGGCAATGTGCTGATGAAGACCGAAGCGCAGATGAACGGCGAAGAACGGGCCCTGTTTGCCCAGAAGGTTCGCAGGGAAGACCGCATTGAAGTGCCGGTCGACCGCATTCGTCTCGATGTGGATTCGGTACTCAACATGCGGCAGGTCAGCGCCGAAAATTCCGGGGCGCTCTGCGGCCCCAAGGCTGCCAACCTGGGCCAGCTCAAGCGCATGTTCCCCGATAACGTGGTGGAAGGCCTGGTAATCCCCTTCGGGGTGTTCCGCAGGCATATGGACCAGGCCATGCCAGGCGGGGATGGCAGTTATTGGGATTTCCTGAGCGCCCTGTTCCGGGAAGCCGAACGCATGCGCTCATCCGGCGTCCCTGAAAAGGAGGTCGAGAATTTCCAGCTCCGACAACTCGAAACCCTGCGGGAGGCCATACGTGGCATGGAATTGGAGCCTGCTTTCGTCAGCGGGCTGGAAACGGGGTTCAGCAAGGTATTGGGAGGCGACCTGGGAAGCGTACCGGTATTCCTGCGCAGCGACACCAATATGGAAGACCTCAAAGACTTTACCGGGGCCGGTCTCAACCTGACCCTGTTCAACCAGGTCGACAAAAACAGCATCCTCGACGGCATAAGGGCCGTCTGGGCCTCCCCTTATACGGAACGCAGCTTCAAATGGCGGCAGAAATACCTGTTGAACCCGGAAAACGTATATCCCTCCATCCTGGTGATTCCCAGCGTAGATGTCGATTATTCGGGCGTGCTGATTACCAAAGGGGTGCAAACAGGCGATCCGTCAGACCTTACCATCGCTTTCAGCCGGGGGGCCGGGGGTGCCGTGGAGGGCCAGGCTGCCGAATCGTATGTGCTGCGTGAAGACGGGCGGGACGTCTTGCTTTCCCCGGCTCGTGAAACCACCTATAACGCCCTGCCTGCCACCGGCGGAACACAGCGGCGGCATGCCAGCTTTGAAACGCCCATCCTGAATGCGGGAAACCTGCAGGCCATCCGAGAGTTGGCACGGGCCGTTCGGGAACGGGTTCCGAAAGAAAGCCCTTCCGATTACCGGGGAGCCTACGATATCGAGCTCGGGTTTAAAGACGGGAAACTATGGCTGTTCCAAATCAGGCCCTTTGTGGAAAATAAGAAAGCGTTGAGTTCGGAGTACCTGGAGTCCATAACCCCGAAAATTGACACCCGCCGAAACATTCGGCTCGACAAAGATCCAGCACAATGAAGCACCTGATACCCTTAACCCTGTTAAGCCTTTTCCTGATCGCAGGAAACTTGAACGATTTTTACCCCATCGATGGCTATGCGCGAACGGGCATCAAACGCCTGCTCCGCCTGGAACGGATAAAAGAAAAACAAGGGGTTGAAAAACTCGGCCTGCCCGCCGGAGCATTGCTTTCCTGGAACCAGATTTCCCTTTCGCTCAACACGCGGGCCACCGACAGCGTTGCAGCCTTCCTGACACCCGACCCTGAATTCCAGAAACAATTCGACGCCCTCTTCCGGGGGCTGGAACGCAGTTATTCCCTTGCCATCCTCGACATATCCGACCCTTACCACCCCCGATATGCCGCACGAAACGAGCAGGCCGGCTACCAGCCGGGCAGCGTCGGCAAACTGGCTGTTCTGACTGCCCTTTTCCGGCAACTCGCCCGGATTTACCCCGACTCTTTCGAGGCACGGACCCACCTCTTGCAGAACAAATCTGTCAGGGCCGGGGTCTGGGGCCTTACCGACGAACACACCATACCCATCTACAATCCGGAGAAAGACACCCAGGTCAAGCGGCAGGTAATCGCCTCAGACGTGTTTACCCTCTATGAATGGGTCGACCACATGCTTTCGGTAAGCAACAACGGAGCGGCCAGCATCGTGTGGCGGGAGGCCCTGCTTATGGATGCCTTCGGGCAACGCTATCCGGAATTAACGGAAGCCGAGGCCGAGACCTACTTCAAGGAAACACCCCGAAAAGACCTGACCGACCGGGCCATAGCTGTGGTGAACGAGCCCCTGCTCGAACTCGGGATTAGCCCCGAAGCCTGGAGGCTGGGCAGTTTCTTCACCAAGGGCGCCAACACCTATGTGGGCGACAAAGGAGGCAGCATCGGCACTCCGGCCGGGCTCTTGCGCTTTTTGATACAGCTGGAACAGGGGCGGGTGGTAGATGCCGAAAGCAGCCTGGAGATCAAGCGGCTCATGTATATGACCGACCGGCGGATCAGATACGCCCAGTCACCCGCTTTAAAGGAAGCCGCCGTTTATTTCAAATCGGGGAGCCTCTACAAATGCGATCGGGAAAAAGACCCGGAATGCGGCAAATACAAGGGCAACGTGTTCAATTACATGAATTCGGTTGCCATCGTGGAGCATCCCGACCAGTGCCGTTATATCGTAGTGCTGATGAGCAATGTGTTGAGCAAAAATTCGGCTACCGACCATATGTACCTGGCGGCGTCCATCGATAAGATTGTACGGGGGCGTTAGTTTATCCGATCTTTTCCAACGTGCGGCCCGCTTCTTCCCTGATTCGGGCCAAACGGTGGTTGCGTAAAGCCGCTACCATGGGCCTGTAACGCGGCTCGCGAATGTCGCCCAGGAGCCTGAGCACGGCCAGCACGAGCCGTTGATCGCGCAGCTCCACCAACTGCCCGAAACATTCAATCTCTGTCGGAACGCGCTGTTCGGGCCTTTCGAACTCTTCCTCGGCAGTCCATTCGCGCGCCCCTTCTTCCAGAATGGGCAGCAGCTTCTGCCGCAGGTTTCCGGTCAGCAGGTTATCCAGGAATTCCAAGGTGCGCGCCCGGTCTTCTTCCCGGTTCGAGCGCATACCGTGCAGGGCGCGCTCCATATCGCGCAGGGGGTATTTCAGGCCCAACAAGCCGAATATGCGTTCCAGGCCTGTTTCGAGGCGGTTTTCAAGCAGGTCAAGCAAGGCCGACCGCGATTCGCGTTCGTCGGTGTTCACCTCCCCTTTCCCCTTTCTTCTCAGGCGATACGAACTAATGATCTGCGAATGCATGGCCGTCAGGGTCTGATGGTACAGGCGGCATTCGTCATAAATGCGCGTTATCACCTGCATCCGGTCAAAACGGAGGTACGGCTTGCTTGATCTGATATCGCTGAGGGCCCGCACCACCTCCAGTCGCACCCCCAGGTCAAATTCGTCGAATAGCCTGAAAAGCTGATCCACAGCGGCCTGGGTCCCGAAGCCTTTAAGCACGTGGGGGATAAACCGGCAAATTTCCAGGGACCACCTTCCTTCCCGCACGCCGTCGGCAATCAACGGGGCAATGCCCGGGCCCAGCCCAATCAGCGACTCGGTTACCGCTTGCCGGTATTCCTTTCGCGGCAACAGCTGTATCAAGGGCTCGAGGAATTCCGGGTCCATACTCAGGCCCGCCGCCTGAATCGCCGGTCTAAGCCGTTCGGGGTCTTCCGAAGCCAGGGCGGCTTGCAGCACCGGAAATCCAGGTTTGTAAGCCGCAGCACCGATACTGCGCAACAACAGGGATCCTCCCGCAACGCCTGCCTGTTTCAGGGCCTCCTGGAGCCTGCGCTCCAGCCCGTAACGCTCGCGCAGGGCGGGATTGTCACGGCTGTCGCGACTGAGGGCGAACAGGGCGCACGCCCTGGGGAGCGGCTCGGGATGATCGAGATAGGTATCAAAGATGATATGCGGATTCTGGCTGGCATGCAAAAGCAGGTAATCCATCACAGCCAGCGTTAACTCTTCGTCCCCCTCTTCCAGCAGCCGGGGAATGTCGGTGGGCAGGCCCGGCACATTCAGGGTATGAAGCACGCGAACCGCAGCGGTTCGCACCGCAATGGAAGGGTGGCCCAGCAAAGACTGTACATCGTTTGCCAGGCGGGGGTCCCTGAGTTCTCCCAGCTTTTGAAGCATGTAGAGCTGCTGTTTCTCATTGCCCGATTGCAAAACCCCGCGCATTACCCCAAGCATGGAGCCCTTGGCGGGCCTTTTTCTGCGCTTCTCGGCAAGGTGGGCCGGGGTGCTCAGGTTGTCGCGAAAAGCCCGGTAATAGGTACCCCTCACCCGAAAGATCATGACGATCCAAAAACCCGAGAGCAGCAATATGAGTCCCTGTATATAATAATTGCTCAACTCCAGGCCGTTTACCATCCCGATGAGCAGTACACCGGCAAGCCCGGTGGCCAGACTGTCGACCACCACGTCAATGAAATACTTGGTCCGCTGTTTGACTTCGAGGGAAAGCGGCAAGGCCAGCATTTCGAAAGCGCTTTTGTTTACCGATTGCTTCAGCACCCCGTCCAGGGCTTTCATGGCAATTACCACGGCGAGTTCCGGAAAGACAAAAAACACGGCCCCGCTCACCAAAATCCCTGCAGGAAGCAGCAACAGGGAGGTTCCGACCCCCCACACCCCCACTATCCGTCGGGTTAAGACTACCTGTATGCCCAGGGAGAGGAGGTTGAAGGAAGAATACCAAAACCCGAAAAAGGAGGCCAGTTCCTCGGGGTCTTCAATGCTGCGGGCTGCCATGTCGCTGAAGAGGTAATCGACCAATTTGGCTACCAGCACCCCAACGGCAACGAGGAGGGCAATAACGGTGAGGTGTTCCGAATCGCGTATCAGCTTGAGCGGGTTCAGTTCGAGGCTCTTCCGGCGGTTTTCCTGCCGAAGGGCCCCCAGATTGTGGATCCGCATCCGCCAAATGCGTTCAAAGATGAGCGTGTTCACAACAACCAGCCCGGCCGCGACCAGCAGAGTCGTTCCCAAACCCAGCAAGGGTGATAATACCGAGGTAAGGTAGCCCCCCAGAATGCCGCCCGATATGCCGCCTGCCCCTATAAAACCAAAAAGGCGCTTGGCCTCCCTGGCATTGAACACCAGGTTGGCGAGCATCCAAAACTGCGATGCCGCCATTATGCCGAAAAGGGAAACCCAGATATAATACACATAAAGCCCCACATCGGTAAGGGCATTGGTAAACTCAAGCAGGGCAAGCGATACCAAAACGCCTACGGAGGTCAGGAGGGTGCCGCGGATTATGCGCCTGAGCCGGTATTTCTTCAATAGCTTCTGATAAATCCAGGAACTCACAATGGCACTTAGGCACACCAGCAGAAAAGCCAGGGGCAACTGATCGGCCCCCATAGTCGAAAGAAAAAGGGAATTGATGGCGGGTTTCACCATCAGCAGTACGGCGACGGCAAGAAAAATGTAGGCAAACATGAGCGAAGCTATACGTCCTTCGCCTGGACGAATCTGAAAAAGCCGCCTATAGATCTGCTTCTCCATTGGCCTGTTTTGTGGGGTTTTGCGGGGTCACTACCTTTACAGTCTCTTTGAGTACGGCCTCCACAGGGCGTACCAGCTCCCGGGCAATCTGCTCACCATTCTGATCATCAATCAGAGCTACCAGAATATAGCGCCTGTTCGCATCTTTTCCCCAGACCAGGGCAGAATCGGAGTGATAGGTACGCCAGGAACCCGATTTCCTGAAAATCCGGGCCCCAGGGGCAATTACCTCCAGGGTGTTTACGAATTTATGGTGCAGTTCCGGGGCTTCCATAATCTGGAGCATCTGGGCCGAGCGCTTCCGGTTTATGAGCTTCCCGTATGCCATCATATAATAAAAACGGCATACCTGCATGGCCGTGGCGGCATGGCTCAGGTTCTTGATGGGTTCCCGATGGGTCTCCCCCCCGCTGCCATAGCGTTTACCAACCCAAAGCCCGCCCCCTTTATCGGGGTCGTAAAGCGCATAGGCCGGGTCTGTCATAACCGACTCGATCTTATCGTATCCCAGCCGGTCTATAAGACGGGTCGAAGCCTGGTTGTCCGATTTGCTGATCATCAACCGCATATCGCGCCTCAGGTCTGAGGTCTCGGGCATTTCCTTTTTTTCCAGGGCATCCATTGTAGCCAGCAATACCGCAATTTTGGGCAGGCTGGCGGCGTACATCATATGGTTCCCGTTCAGGCTGGCATAGCGCGGGGCATCCGGATTGCGAAGGTCTACCAACCCCACCGACATTTTTTTAGCTGCGACCAGGGCTTTCCAGGCCGCATTAGACGACACTGACTTCTCGAGGGCATCCTGGAGCGAAACGTCCCGCTGGTATTCCAGGGGTTTAAAGGCATGGGGCCCCGGGGCCAGGGGCAATTCGGGCTGGGCCTGCACCAGGAGGCAAAACAGGGTAAAACCGACCCAGAGGATATTTGATTTCATAATCCCTTTAATAACGCGAAATTATAAAAAGCCATACGTCCATCTTGTTAATAATCGAGTGAATGGCTTGGAACTGAAATCTATGGAATTTATTGGGCTTAATGCCCGTTGAACCCCTTCTGCCCTGTTAAATTTTTAAAGATCGTGCCCAAAGGCTAGCTCCGGTATTGATCAGAACCGGCCCTTAACTTGCTTTTCCGATACCCGTAAATAAAATAGATCAGTGTGCCCAGGGCCATCCACATGACAAACCGTATCCAGGTCAGGTATGGCAATGCAATCATCAATGCGAGGCAAATTACCACGCACAGGATCGTAACCAACTTAAAGGCCGGTACCCGGAATTTGCGCGGGGCATCGGGCATTTTGCGCCTGAGCACCCACACCCCTATGGCAACCAGCACAAAAGCGAAGAGGGTCCCGATATTGGTAAGCTCGGCAGCCACGCCAATATCTACCGTTGCCGATAAAACCCCCACGAACCCACCTACCACCCAGGTGGCCATTGAAGGGGTGGCAAAGCGTTTGCTGGTCTGGGCAAAGCTGTTGCCCAGCAGGCCGTCGCGGCTCATGGTATACAAAATCCTGATCTGCCCCAGCTGCATCACCAGCAGCACCGTGGGCATGGTCAGGGTTACCCCGATGGCGATGAGCAGGGCCACCCGGGGCTCGCCTACCGAAAGCAGGGCCTGGGCCACCGGCTTCTCGTTGGCCAGCATGTCGAGGGGCACCATACCGGTTAGGGCACCTGCCACGACGATATACAGCAAGGTGCAAATGATCAGGGCATAGATCATGGCCCTGGGCAAATCGCGCTGCGGATTTTTGGATTCCTCGGCCGTGGTGCTCACGGCATCAAAGCCCACGTAGGCAAAAAAGACCAGGGCTGCCCCGGTCATAATCCCCTGCCAGCCGTTGGGGGCAAAATTTTGCCAGTGCTCAGCGGGGTTGAAATGCGGTACGGCAAACCACAGGAAGAGGCCGATCAGTCCCAATTTAACAAGCACCAGTAGGGCATTGACACGGGCCGATTCCTTAATGCCAATGTAGAGCAAGACCGAGATAGCCAGGGTAATAAGCAGGGCCGGCAGGTTCAAAATCGACACGACCTGGGGCATATGGCCCAGCATGGTGCCGTATTGGTCTCTGATCGCATCGGTTAGCGGCGTCCAGGCCCCCGAGGGCAGCTGTACCATCTCTGTTCCGGTGGCAGCGCTCATCCACCCGGGCATATACCACCCGAAACCGTCTAACAGATTCTTGAAATAGCCCGACCAGCCAATGGCTACCGCCACGTTGCCTACGGCGTATTCCAGAATCAGGTCCCAGCCGATGATCCAGGCGAAAATTTCGCCAAACGAAAAATAGGAATAGGTATAGGCACTGCCCGACACCGGCACCATGGAGGCAAATTCGGCATAGCAAAGGGCCGCGAATAAACAGGCCAACCCGGTAATTACAAATGAAACAGTAAGGGCCGGGCCGGCGCCCAGGGCGTGTTCGGTTCCGGCGGCCGCCTCTCCGGTGAGCACAAAAATACCGGTGCCGATTACTGCACCGATGCCCAGCATGGTTAGGTCAAAAACGCCCAGGGAGCGTTTCAGGGAGGAATGCTCCGATTCGTCCCGGAGCCTTTCCAGGGATTTCCTTCTCAGGATTTGTTGCCACATAATTGAGGCATTAATTCCTCCGGATGGCCACCTTATTGCAGATGGGGACACCTGTTTGGAAAGGTTTGTTAAAACGGGGGTGAGCTGTACAGGTCGAAATCTTCAATAGCGCTCAACCCTATTGATTGAAAGATCGACAGATGCGAAACAAATGGTTACGGCAGTTCGAGCAGGTAACCGGCCGCTCTGTACTTGCTGTAAAGTACGGCCGCCGGTCTGGATGGGTTCACCAGGCCGATCAGGCCATCGCGATAAACCAGGCCACACCAGCCAGATAACCCAGTAGGGCCAGGGGGCTGATCCGTTTCAGGTACCAGACGAAATCGATTTTAAGCAAGCCCATGGCCGCTACCCCGGCAGCCGAACCGATTACCAGCATGCTGCCCCCGGTGCCGGCGCAAAAGGCCAGCAAGGTCCAGAATTCGTGATCGGCCGGGTACAGTTCAAGCGGATACATGCCCACTACCCCCGCCACCAAAGGCACGTTGTCGACCACGGAAGAAAGGATGCCCAGGAAAGCGTTCGAATAATGGAAATCGGGGAAGATACTGGCCAGGGATTCCCCCAGTATCTGCAGGGCCCCGATAGCCTCCAGGGCGCCTACGGCAAGCAATATGCCCAGGAAAAACAGTACGCTCGGGGTATCTATCCGCTGCAGCACCCCCGCAACGGAGTATTGCTTTTTCAACTCGTCCGTCTTCTTCCGGTGCAGCAGTTCGGTTCCAAGCCACAGTACTGACAGGCTGAACAACATGCCCATATAAGGAGGCAGGTGCGTGATGAACTTAAACAGGGGCACCCAGAGCAACAACAATACACCTGCCAGCAATATTGCCTTGCTCTCCGGCTTTGGCACAATTTCCTGCTTCGGGTCGCGTACCAGGGTAGCGCGGAGTTCGGCAGGAGGCCTGGCAGTAACCCACAACAAGGGAATGAGCAACGAAAGCAGGCTGGGTATGAGCGTATCTCCCACAATGGCCCCCGTACTTATGTGGCCGCTGTTCCAAAGCATGATGGTGGTCACGTCCCCGATGGGCGACCAGGCTCCTCCGGCGTTGGCGGCAATGATCACAAATCCTGCGAAATACAATTGCTCTGCCCGTGAATTCAGGAATTTCTTGATCAGGGCAACCATGACTATGGTCGTGGTCAGGTTGTCGAGCACGGCCGACAGGAAAAAGGTAAAAAAGGCAAACACCCAAAGGAGTTTGAGCGGATTAACCGTACGTATCTCCCGCTGAATCCAGCTGAAGCCTTCGTGTGTGTCGATTAGCTCCACGATGGCCATGGCCGCCAACAAAAAGAAAAGCAGTTGTGCCGTCGTTTCGAAATGGTGGGTCAGCGCTTCATGTTCTACCTGCACCCCCAAAAAGCCCATAACGGCCAGAACCCATAAAACGACCCCCGTAAAAAGGGCTACTCCCGATTTGTTGAGATGCACAACATTTTCAAGGGCAATCAGCAGGTAACCTGCCGAAAATAGCACCAGTGCCAGTGTAATTCCCATGTTAGGATGGTTTAATTATATCAGGCTGCCGCTCGGATTGGTGTCCTGGGTGCAGCAACACTTAATACACGATCTCTCCAGCGCTCAGCGCGCTGACGCTCGAGGTGCTCGCCATAGGCATCACTCTTCTGATAAAACAACAACCGAACGGGTTCCTTTTTTTGACCGAACCGCAGCTCCAGTTCCATACGTTCCAGCACCTCCTCACGCAGGTTTTTTGTGCGATAGGTACGCTCCTGGGCCACAACCCGGCAATCCTGCAGACCCTGAAGGGCCAGCCGTTGGACGGTCTGCCCCTGCCCCGACGCGTTGATATAGAGCAGCACGTTTTTCTGGCTGTCGATCCCAATCAGGAAATTGGCCCACTGCTCGCTGGGAGCCAGCTTCAGGTCAAGATCCTTAACCGTTTGCCGGAATTGGCGTTTCATAGCCCGGGTTCCGGATTTCCCCATGGTTGCGGCCAAAAAAAAGGGGCCGAATATGACGACTGTTAAAAGTAGGGAAATAATCCCCATGGTAATACTCATGATGTTGACAATTTAAGGTGTAGACAAGAGTGCATGCGGAGGCATTCCGCGCACGTAATCGGCAAGTGCCTTTCGGCTCAGTAAAACAGAAACCCTTTAGAGGAAAAAGTGGAAAGGGAATAGCATCTGCCATTCGCGCAGCCCATTAGATTGAAGGGCTGCCTGCGATTGCCATCCGACTGCGGGATACACCGGGTTGCCCTTGAACAGGCCCGAAATCGTGGCGCTTGATCCAATAAGGTAGTCGCGGTTCCGTGAGAATGAAACGTATGGGGTCAACTGAATGGCTGGGGCTTCCAGTGCGGGAAATTCAGGGGAGAAATCCTGACTGGCCAGGCAATACTGTTTGGGGCTGTTCTCGGCAGCCGGTGAAGCATTTTCCCTGAAATCCCACGCTGCCGCATTCCAGAACAGGAGCACCGCAGCTAATAGGTGTAGAACCACAGTATTACATTCGTATTGTAAATGTACGTACAAGGAGCGTTAATAGATTGCTAATTTTTTGGCCCCTGAAAAATTTGTTTGGGGCATGCTCCGCGGGCCTCAAACTTTATTTTATACTTTCACCAAACAATTAGGCGCTTGTGCTCACTCTGGGTTTTCTTGGCTTCGTGCTCGCTTCCTATGCCGTTATCGCCAATGACGTCATACAGACGCTGGGCACCTTTTTGTCTTCCAACCACACCCGGCCCTGGCTGTTGCTTTGGGGGTTTGCGGCGAGCATACTAACCACTACCCTGGTGATCAGCTGGTATGTGCACGGGGGCGACCCGTCTTACGGCCGACTGGATCACATCCCCCTGCCCGAAACCATTCACTGGTGGTACCTGCTGGCCCCCCTGGCCCTGCTTATCATTACGCGCCTGGGCATCCCGGTGAGTACCACCTTTATGATCCTCAGCGTATTTTCTTCGGGCCAGCTCATCGAGAAGATGCTCCTCAAATCGGTGCTCGGGTATTTGCTGGCCCTGGTCTTTTCCCTGGGCCTGTATTACCTCATCGCCCGCCGGCTAGAGTCGGGTGCTGCCCTGCGGCTTATGGGTATACGCAAGAGAAAGCGTTTCTGGCTTGCTGCCCAATGGGGTTCTACCGCCTTTCTCTGGACCCAGTGGCTTATCCAGGATTTCGCCAATATTTTCGTATTCCTGCCCCGTTCGCTCACCCTGACACAATTGCTCCTTTCCCTGGGGGTTATTCTGGTTATCATGGCCTATATTTTCAACGCCCGCGGCGGGAAAATTCAGGAAATCGTCAATAAAAAAGCAAACACCAGGAACATACGCTCGGCCACCCTGATCGACCTCAGCTATGGGCTCCTCCTTTTTGTGTTCGGAAACCTGACCACCGTGCCCATGAGCACCACCTGGGCCTTTATCGGGATATTGGCCGGTCGCGAAGTCGCCCTGAAATACCGCCTTAACAAAAAGGAGCTCAAGGCCTCCTACAAGCTGGTGATGGGCGACCTTACCAAGGTGAATATCGGCCTGGCGGTTAGCGTGCTGCTGGCTTACCTGATCGGCGCCCTGAACGCCTGAAGCGATAACGGAAAAACCCCATACATGAAAAAAGCCGGACCCAAAAGGGCCCGGCTTTCTTGCCATAGCACTGCTCAGATCAGGCTTCGCAACTGGTGCATTCCTTCTTCTGACGGAATTTTTGGGCGGCGTTCATGCTGTGCTGGTAGTAAAGTGACTTCAGCCCCAGTTTCCAGGCCGTAACGTGGATCTTGTTGATTTCCTTGACCGGCATGTCGGGATGGACCAAAATATTGATGGACTGGCCCTGGTCAATGTGGTTCTGGCGGTTGGCAGCCTGGTAGATAATGGCCAGCTGGTCAATTTCCGAGTAGGTGCGGAATACGTCCTTTTCGTGCTCGGTAAGGAAATCGAGGTGCTGCACCGAACCGTCCATATCGCGGATGCTCAGCCATACCTCCTGGGTATTCTGCCCTTTTTCCTCCAGCAATTGCTCGAGGTACGGGTTCTTGATGGTGGTCTTGATCTTGGCAATATCTTTTACGTACACATTAGACCAGATCGGCTCGATGCCCTGCGAAACCTGCCCCAGAATAAAGGCCGAAGAGGTGGTCGGGGCTATGGCATTGAGGGTGGTGTTGCGACGGCCGTATCCCTTGAGCACCTCGGGCTCTCCGAAGAGCCCGGCCAGTTCTGCAGAGGCTTTGTACGAGCGCTCCTTGATGGTACGGAAAATCTCGCTGTTCAGGTCGTAGGCCTCCTGGCTGTCGAACGGCAGCATCTTCGATTGCAGCAGGGAGTGCCAGCCCAGCACCCCGAGCCCAAGGGCCCGGTTGGCCTTGGCGAAATTGTAAGCGCGCTCCATAAAGAGGAAGGTCTGGCGGTCTTCCCGGTCGTCTGAGTCGCGGAACGATTCCAGCTTCTCGATGAACTCGGCCAGCACGGCGTCGAGGAAGTACACCATGGTCTCTACCGCATCGGTGTTCTTCCATTTGTCGTAAAACAGCAGGTTCACAGACGAGAGCACACAAACGAATGACCACTGGTCGTTCGAGGGCAGCATGATCTCGGTGCATAGGTTGCTGGCGTGGATTTGCAGGTTTTTATCGCGGTACACCTGGGGTGCGCCGTTGTTGGCGTGGTCGCGGAA
The DNA here is from genome assembly GCA_050289825.1 of Robiginitalea sp. Taxonomy (GTDB): domain Bacteria; phylum Bacteroidota; class Bacteroidia; order Flavobacteriales; family Flavobacteriaceae; genus Robiginitalea. Next base: position 10,508 of record JBNKGM010000020.1, on the reverse strand, counting down.
GAAGATGTACGGGTAGCCCATCTCCCCGCGGCGCTGCAGCACTTTGGCCCAGATGGCCCGCTTGGCTTTGTCGCCCCCGATCATCTCTTCCATCCACTTATCGGTTACGGTTACCCCGTGGGTGAGTTGCTGGATGGTATTGCCCTCGGTACCGATTTCGAGGAATTCATGAATGTCTTTGTGCTCGACCGGCAGGTAGGGCGAGAACCGGCCCCGCCGTACCGAACCCTGGCTCACCACGTCTACCATGCGGTCAAAGAGCTGCATGATGTGCACGGCACCTGAAGCATACCCGTTGTTCTTTACAGGGGCTCCGCGGTGGCGGATTTTTCCGAAAAACCCGGAGGTACCCCCGCCCAGCTTCGACATCATGCCAACCTCAGACTGGGTGAAGAGGATGTTGCCCATGTCGTCGTCTATGTGCGAGCCAAAGCAGCTGATGGGCAGGCCCCGCTGTTTCCCGAAATTCGACCAGACCGGGGAGGCCAGCGAAAAGTAGCCCTCCCCCATGTAGCGGTAGAATTTGTCGGCATAGCCCGGGATGCCCAGAATATCTTCGGCCCGGTTGGCAATTTCGCGGATGCGCTCTTCGGCGCTCACCCCGTCTGCCAGGTACCCGGAGGCCAAAAATTTCCGGCTGTTCTCGGTAAGCCATTCAAAGGCGGGTTCATCCGTATGGGCCGATTCCTTGAGGGCCCCCTTGCGCGCCTGTATGAGTTGTTCGGCTTCGCCGGCTTTGGTTGCTTTCTCGTGTTGGGTTGATGTGTTCTCGTGCATGGTTTAGAAAAGGTCTTCGCTGGTTATACTTTGGGTTCTCTTGCTGTAATTAATGGATCTCTTCACAAAGAAATCGCCGTGTTTGGTGCCGATGATCTCATCGTCGAACCATTCGGTTTCGGCCAGGGCAGCGGGGTCTACATCGAAAATCTTTTCGATGCCAATGCTCTCGAGCGACCGGTTGAAGCGGTTCTTGATGAATTCGTTGATCACGCGCTTGGGCAGGAAATCGAGCTCGCCGGCCTCGAAAATCCAGTCTACCACTTTACTTTCTGCCTCAAAGGCCTGCCTGCAGATCTCCTGAATGTTGGCTTCATAGCCTTCCCCGAACCAATCGGGGTTTTCCTCCTTGATGATCTTGATCACGTCAATGCCGAAATCCCCGTGGATCTGCTCTTCTTTGGAAGTGGCTTCCACGGCGTTGGAAATCCCCTTGAGCAGGTTTTTGTGCTTGTTGAAAGCCATGATGATCAGGAACTGCGAGAAGAGCGACACGTGTTCGATAAACAGCGCGAACAACAGGATCGATTCCGCATATTCACGGTCGTCTTCACTTTTGGCGTTTTTCAGGGCGGTTTCGAGGTAGTGCACCCGCTTCATGATAACGGGCTTCTTTTTCAGGTTTTTGAATTCCTCGTTCAGGCCCAGGATTTCGAGCAGGTGGGAGTAGGCATCGTGGTGGCGCACTTCACTTTCGGCAAAGGTGGCCCCCACCGCCCCGATCTCGGGCTTGGGCATGCGGTGGTAAATGTCGCCCCAGAAGGTCTTAACGGCCACTTCGATCTGGGAGATGGCCAGCATGGTATTCTTTATGGCGCTGCGCTCTATTTGGTTGAGCCGTGTCTTGAAGTCTTGCACATCGCTGGTAAAGTTGAACTCGGTGTGGATCCAATACGAGTGCCTTATGGCATTGGTGTACTCGTACAATTGGGGGTACTCGAACGGTTTCAGGTTTACGCGCTTCTCAAAAATATTAGCCTGACGCTTCTGGGCCTGCTGGTTCCGATATATAATATAGGCCTTGGCCACATCGTGAAAGGCGCTGCCCATAAGCTTGTCTTCCACAATGTCTTGTACCTGCTCAACGGTAGGGGTGTAGTCCGCATCCAGTTCTTTTCTTCCCGAAAGGGTTTCATATACCTTCATGGAGATCGCCTCAGCATCTTTCCGGGTGCCATGCCCAACAGCCAACATGGCCTTTTCAACGGCGTGGGTAATTTTTTCCAGATCGAACGGACTCGTGCTGTAATCTCGTTTAATAATGTGCGTAACTTCCATTGCCCTTATTTTTAATTAATTGTAATTCAAATACTTATAGCGCTAATTCTTTCGTGCAAGCAGAACAATTTACCGTTCCAGAATGGCTCTGAAAAAATCAATTGTTCGTCAAAATTGCTTGGATGATCAATGACCACTGTAAAGTTGAAATTTTGTTCGATAAAATCTTACCCCACGTTCAAGAGCTTTTCAACAGTTTTTTCAACGATGCCAAAACAGGGTGTATAACACCCCCTGAACCGGCTTTCATCACCCGTGCAGAAATGCCTCACCCGTATTCCGAGGAACGCCCTGATCATAAATTTTCACCTAAGACTGTTGACAACTCTGCGCCCAAACCGGGGGATTTTATACCTGCATCGAACCACAGTGGCATGCGTAAGGAGCAAATTTGAATTTTGAAACACTCGCAACGATGCAGAAAACAAAATAGGGGCTGCATGTTGCAGCCCCTACTTGTCACTTGTGTGTTTAAACCCTTATCGGAACGAAATCGCAAAGGCCCGGTCAAAAAGTCGGGAAAGCCTCGGAAACCTTATTAAATAAAAGGTCTTACGGGCACCTTCAAAACGATTCGGTCGCTACACGGCCAGACAGACTCAGGAATTGAAGTCGGCATCGTATTCGCCTTCCCCTACCGGTTCCAGTCCGGTTCTGAGGAATCCCTGGTTCAGATCCGGGGAATATTCAAAGAATACGGGCTTTTCGTTGCGGAGGATATCCATAGCGTGTACGTACATGGCTAACGGATACCTCAGATATACGAGTTTGTTCCTCTTGTCGTAGTGGTTTTCAGGCAATTTGGTCCCGTCCGGATAAAAAGAAAGCTGCAACACATAGTTATCTTCATGATAACATTTGATAAGAGCATTCGGATATTTGCGTTTACTCTCTGCATGTTGGGCCTGGAAGTGAATCCAGTACTGGGTTATTTCACTTTCGATGCGTTTCATTGTGGTTTGCTTTGGTTTAATTGCGGGATTAATTTAAAGATAATTTTAGACATAGGTATTTCGTGGATGCGAATATATTCTTCCGGGCCCGGCTTGCCTAGCGACATTTATGGGCTTTGGCGCATGCTGCCACCAATTCTGATGCGGGCGTCTCTGGAGAAAATGGTACGATTACGAGCAACACGCCTTTCCTTCCGGAAGGGATTACCCGACCACCCTGAGTGACTACCACCGGAATGGCCGGAAACCCACCCCAAATTCGACCCAGTCTGCGGCAAACCCAAGGGTCTTCAGACCGACCTGGGCATAGGCCCACTTATTGATGTCGTACCGTATTGCCGGCCTCAGGAAGAGGGCTTCCTTCCCGAGCTTGTCGGTGATGTAGGTTCCTCCATGCACCAGGGTGGTGATCCGCCAGAACATGAAGTCATATCCGGCATGTACCCCTACGAGGCTGTTTTTTCCTTCCCCTTCCGGATAGGTCTCCTTCACGCTGTTGTCGACGAAGTAGTCCAGTCCTGCCGAAACGCTGTGCATGTTGTTGAATTTGTGCTGGTAATCCAGGACCAGGGAAAAGGTCCCGTACCGGGTATCAGTCCCGGCGCCTGCCTCTGTCTGTACGGTACCAATGGCACCATAGATGTTCAGGCTCTGGTTATCTGCCACCTCCACATTGGGCGCTTTCTCAGCACGCAGGTACCGGTTCTGGAGTTTGCGGTCCGGGTAAGCGCTATTGTCTACCCGGTGCTGATCGGCATTGTAATGGTAACGCATGCCCAGGTTAATCCCCAGCATGTTCAGGCCCCAGTTCGGGGTAAAACTCCGGCCGTTGCTGAAATGCGAGAAATCGATTCCGTAGGTGATATCCATTTCCGGGGTCCATTGGTACGCCCAGCCGAAATCCAGGTTGAAATACACCGCCATCCGCGCACCTATGGCATCATTGAGCGGGTTGTTCTCGGGATCGAAAGGTTTGAGGTGATAGGTGAGGCCCAGGGCAGGTTCAATGTTGAACTGGTTCCTCCGGGATGGGTTGCTAACAGGAAAGTTGATGAACCCGAATACGGCATTGGGGTTTCCGAAGATGTCGGGATCGCCAATAAATCCCGAATATAGCCCTATCCCGTAAGAAGGGTACCCGTATTTCCCCCAAATCTCCTCATCCCGGCTCTGCCAGGCATAACGCACTTCCAGGGCGCCATACCCCGATTCGAGCTTAGAGGTCAGGGACTCGCCTCCATACATATGCATTCCCGTATGGCCCCTTATTTCAAAGGAGCGGAAGCGGCCCTGGTTTTCAGCAGGATTGCCGGATAAGGTATATAAGGGGTTCTGGGCTTGCAGACCTGCTGTCAAGGCCAGTACTGCTATGAAAAAAAATGCTTTTGACATAGTTAGGTATATTCCTTGAATCGGTAAATTAACAATAAAATCCACGAAAAAATCTAAATGAAACATGACGTTCTGCACCCCCTCGTTCAAACAAAAGCAGGAATCACCCGCAAAACATCATTATTATTCAACACCCCCGGGTTTGACTGCTCATTTAATGTTTACGGTTCATGGCACTGCATTTCTGTAGACAGGTATCGATTATTAATTACATTGGCTCCCTGAAGGCAAAACCCAATCATGAATTAATTCATCCTATTAAAATGATATTCGTTGGTCAGCATGTCCGACAACGGATAACGTTATCCCAGTAAATTAATGCGCCTAGTCCCGGAACCCTGCCATCGGAAACCCGATTTTATTCATTCACTCCGTTTATTTACAATCCTTTTCCTGGTCGTCCAAAATGCCTTCGCCCAGGATGTCGAACCCCGCAGGTGGACCCCGATACCCCTGGGCACCCACATTTTAGGGGTCGGTTACTCCTATACTTCCGGAAACGTTTTTTTCGATCCCCTGCTGCAGGCAGAAGATGTAAAGATTAAGGCACACTCCCTGGCTGTTTCCTTTACCCAACCATTTAAAATGGGCAACAAGTTGGCGAGCATCAGTGTCTTGCTTCCCTTTAGTGCCGCCGATTGGGAGGGTCTTTTGAGCGGAGTACCTGCAGGGATAAACCGGACCGGGTTTGCGGATCCCATAGTACGGGCTTCGGTGATTCTGGTTGGACCTCCCGCCGGCAATGCCGGTGAAATAAGACAATACAGGCTTGATAATCCAACCGACACCAGTTTGGGAGTATCCCTGGCAATTACCTTTCCCTTTGGGGAATACTTTGAAGACAAACTGATAAATCTCGGCAGCAACCGGTTTGTATTCCGGCCCCAGGTGGGCATGATACATTACTGGGGCCAGTGGTCTTTCGAACTGACGGGTTCCGTTTTCCTTTACACCCTCAATCCTGACTTTTTCAACGATACCGATCGGGCACAACGGCCTACCTTCGCCATGCAATCGCATTTAGTCAGGCAATTTAAAAAAGGTGCCTGGCTCTCGCTCGGGGCCGGGTATGGCCTGGGGGGCGAGTCGGTTGTCAACAGACAGCCGAACGGTGACTATCGCTCGAATTTACTGGTTTCTGCGGCGTACAGTTTCATGATTTCCCAAAGGCAGGGATTGAAACTATCTTTCATTCGGGCCGAAGCTCTGGAAGACATAGGCTCCAACACCAATAATTTCTTATTGGCATGGTTTGTTAGCTTGTGATTGCATTCCAGGGTTACCCTGCCGGCCAGTAGGTGTTTGCCGTGATTTTGATGCGTCTTTAATCCGCTTTGCAAGTCATATCGTTAGCCTGCAATACCCACCTGCGTGCCTACTTGGCAAGGGTAAGGTTGGCTTCTATCGAAATGATCACATCAGGCGTTTCCGGATCTTCATCCAGGTCTTCCGGGCTGTTCTCCGATATCGTCACCTTCAGGGTGGTGGTCGAAATGGAGTTGATGGTAATGACAATGGTTTCGGATCCTTCAATAAGCGTTAAGGTCTTTTCATCCGCACTGAGGCTCCAGGTGCCGCTTGTGGACCCATCCCCAAAATTTGACACATAGGTGTTATCTGATTTCAGGGTAAGTGTCCCGGTAACTTCCGATTCCACAAAAGCTTCAAAAATGGCATTCTGAGCCGCGGCTTCTGCAGGAGTTAATCCTTCTACTTCGATCAGATAGTCAATCAGGGATTGAGACCCTATCATGATATTCAAGTCAAAGTCGGTAACAGACCAGGTGCCGATCAGCAGTTCACTTGTGGTCAAATTACTGCTGCCATCGCCGTCATCATCTTTGTTGCATCCTGTAAGGGCTACAAAAAAAGCGACGACAATAAACCGGAATAACATATTGCTGTAATTTTTCATGGCAATCGGATTTTTACGTACAATAGATTTTGTGTCTTTAATTCGGCAAATCGCTGCAAGGTATTTCAGTAGGATCGCCGGCGACAATGACCTGGGTCAGTCGAAAAAACCTGCAATCGGGTTGCAGGAAGTCGGATAAAATCGTCCCCATGCCGGTTTATACCCCCTCCGCCGCCAGTATTCAGACGAATGCCTGACAAATGGGTATCGACAAACACACTTATTTTTCAGACAAGCGCATCGCGCAATTTCCAGCATTCGATTTAAATCGATGTAGGAGGTGATAATCCGGATGAAGTTCATGCCGGCATGGCAATTATATGCGCCCTCCCGATAGCGCCCTACATTTACGCGCAGGACACCTTATTGAATTCGTAATACACTTGTGAAAATGATCAAAAAGTACCCCTGCATTTGTCTGCAATGCCTCTTCTTGCTATTCACTTCCCTTACTTACGCCCAGATCGGGGAAGTGCAAACCCAAAACCGGACCATTATCGGCAGCGTAAGCAGCCAGCAGCTTACCTTACCTTACCTGGAATACGTGGAGATCGACAAGGGCCAATCGAACCACTACAACTTGTGGTATAAGAATGAAGACGACCCCCGCTCGGGCATTCGAAACATTCAATTCTATGCCTCCGATTTTGAGCTCGAATACCTTCATTCGGTTTTCAGGGAAGGGTTCAAAATACAGCTCCAAAGGCTCGAGGTCGGGGAAGAGCGCTTAATCATCACCAGGCCCAGGCGTTCGGGAGAACCCATGCGCGTGCGGATTTTCTACAAAGATGGGAGCACCGGATCGTTTTTCCTTACCGAGGAGGATACCGCCAATCTTTTCGGGTCTTTAAGGAATGATTCGATCAGCTTTAGAAGCAAGTGATTGGGGAGGCCTAATTGGGAAGAGCGATCAAAGTTTCACTTGCTTCCCATAAGTGCTTAGCCAATTTTTGATCGTAAGAGATATCTGAAGACTTAACTTGCTTATCATCTATAAAGTAGCCTTCGGTAATTTTGGATACATCTAAGGAACTTGCCAAATAAATACAGGTCTTTGCCCCGGCTTCTGCGCTAATCTCATGTCGCTTGATAAGTCGCCTGACATAAAACAGGAGCCAGCCGTTGTTCTTCCCGAAATTGGTAGCCACCAGCCCCGGGTGCAAGGCATTAACTGAAATGTTAGTGTTCTTAAGCCGTCGTGCCAATTCATAGGTAAACAGCACAAGGGCCAGTTTTGATTGGGCATAGGCATCAAACCCATTATACGCCTGTTTCGATTGCAGATCATCCAGACGAATCTCCCCTTTAAAATGTGCATTCGATGACACATTGATGACTCGACCCTGTTCACTTTTTTCCAGGCTATCAACAAGTAATGATGTCAACAAAAACGGGCTTAAGTAATTTAAGGCCAACGTCATTTCATAACCGTCACTGCTTTCATACCGCCGTTTTTTAAAATAGGCACCTGCATTATTGACCAACACATCGATATGAGGATAGTTTTGTTTTAGCTCACTGGCCAGTTTACGAACCTGGTTTAAATCTGAGAGATCAGCGAACAAATAATCAATTTGAGGGTTACCCGTTTGTTGCTTCAGGCTATTGACTGTTGCCCTACATTTTTTTGGATTGCGGCCAATTAAAACAACATGGGCACCCATTACTGCCAATGCTTTGGCCGTTTCTTTACCGATGCCCGATGTAGCCCCGGTTACGACGCAAATTTTATTTTTCATGGTTTGGGATGTATCGCTCATTTGCCTGGTTTTATAAATCTGTTACCAGGGATAAACTTACGATAACATTTATCGAACTCCGAAAATTGAAGTATCTTCAAAGTAAACTATTAAGTATGTCTTTTGTTCAAAAGGATGATGCAGGGGCCATTCTTCTGCTAATGGCAGTTTCATTTTTAGTAGGTCTTATGTTTGGATACGTTCTGGGTTGATAGTACCGATTTGAAAAATCAAACGAAACCATTTGTACGAACACAGACGCATTTTAAGGCTGTTTAAGACATGATCTAATAACGGATTCAGTCTGCCGTTCCCGAATAAAGATCGTCGCAAGTTGGGCAAATAGGTGATCTAATTAGATGCTTGATCCCCAAGGATTCCCAGGACCTGCCGAGGCGAGTCCTATTAAAAGGGTAATGCCTATCACAGGTACTACAATGACTCCGACCGTAAGCACGGTAGATGTTGTCTTGTCTTTCGTCAAAACATTTGTGATTTCCTGTTCACGCAACGGTGTCTTAACCAATTTACCTCGTTCATCAAAATCCTTATTCACTCCGTAGAACTGTCCATCCTCATAAGTGATGTAATCAAATTTGGAGATTGCCCCATTTGAGCTAGCTATTTTAGTCTTGATCTGCTCTTGAGATGCTTTTGCTAAAGTCGTCGGAGTCTGGCGGTACACCACACAACTTTGAAAAAGCATCAGTGCCGTGAGGAGGAATGCGATAAATCTTAACCGTTTCGTGCTTGTTTCCATGCGGGCAGCATTTCTGCTAAAGGTATCCCGGTTAGTTTCTTCGGACAATGATTTGAGTCATCAAGGAATAGCGCAGGTAATGATTCATTCCCCACAAAGAAAAGATGGGGCTCGCTTCTAAAACTTGCTTAATCTCACCCTTCAAAACCCACTTCCTTTCCCTAATATCAGCATTTATAATCCATTCGTCTGATTTTAAAACGAACTGTGTAAGAAAACACTAGCTTAGTGGTGATTTACGCCCGTGGCACCGGTCCTAATTGAAGAAATCTGGTCATGTTGAAAACAAGGAAACACTTCCTGATCATCTTGTTCCTGGTAGTAGCCGGTTTTGGTACGGCGTTTTACCTGCAGGATCAGCATCACCAGAAAAGCAGCAAAGTGGCCTGGAAAGCGAACCGGTTCAACCTCACACGTTTCGATAAGGTCAGGGGCTATGCTCTGGAAATGGATAGTGCCAATTGGCAGGACATGCGCTATCAGATTGTTCGCGAACTCGACAGTTTTATGATTCTTCGGTTTCGCAGGGAAGTCGACAGTCTGAGCGAGTTAGAGCCTGACCTGAAATCTCCGCACTTTCAAGGGGCCGGAGAGTAATAGAGAAACCGCCTCCCAGAACTTTCTTAGTCTTCCATGAAACCTTGCTAACCCCAGAATGGTCTGGCGGCTTCCTGAATTGCATCCTTATTGAAAGACCGGCAACACCCGCCCGGGAGGCATTGCTTTTCCGGTATGCCTCTTTTGGGAGATCCAATATCCAAACTGGCCTGCTGATTCAGGATGTGCTAAATTTGTCTTTTGACGCTTATTGTCACTTTGTACTAACCAGACTCACCTCCCCATGGAAAGGACAGTTACCGAAGCCATTCATTACAGACGATCCGTCCGGATCTATCAGGAAGATCCCATCGATTCTGAAAAGGTAAAGGCCTGTATTGAGAATGCCGTATTGGCGCCGACGAGTTCCAATCTGCAGCTTTGGGAATTCTATCAGGTTACCGACCCTGGCATCCAGGCAAAGATTGTGCATGCGTGTTTTGATCAACCTGCAGCACGGACGGCCCGGCAACTGGTAGTGGTGGTGGCGCGAAAGGACCAATGGCGCAGGCGCGTAAAGGCCAATCTCGATTTCCTGAAAGCAGGTTTTGGCGAGAAGTCGCAAAGCGAATACACCCAGCGGGAAAAATTCGTTATCTCCTACTATTCAAAAATTATGCCCTCCCTGTACACTGATTTTCTGGGCATTTTGGGGTTCATCAAATATGTTGCGTTTAACATCGTGGGGGTGTTTAGACCCATGTACCGGCAGGTGCGCGCCTCCGACATGCGCATTGTTGCGCACAAAAGCGCCGCCCTGGCCGCCGAGAATTTTATGCTCTCCATGGCAGCCGTCGGGTACGATACCTGCCCCATGGAAGGGCACGACAGCCTTCGCATTAAAAAAGCCCTGGGGTTGCCGTCAGGTGCTGAAATCAATATGGTGATCGGGTGCGGTATCCGCAAGCCCGAAGGGGTGTACGGGGAGCGGTTCCGGGTGCCTTTTGAGGAGGTTTACAGGCGGGTGTAGGCTGCTGTTTTCCGTTACATTGACAATTGAACTCCTTATGTAATTGGAGTTAACCTGAAATCAATGTTTAGGCGGAGGTCTTTAAAGTCCGAATTAAATTACCGAAATGGTTTTTTAGAATAAACAA
>JBNKGM010000019.1:0-53898 GCA_050289825.1 Robiginitalea sp. | reverse complement strand
CTGCCCGGGGTCGGACATAAAACGGCCAGCGTAGTGGTATCACAGGCCTTTGGGAGCCCGGCCTTCCCTGTGGATACGCATATCCACCGCCTGATGTATCGGTGGGGCCTTTCTTCCGGGAAAAACGTGGTGGTAACCGAACGCGATGCCAAACGCCTCTTCCCCGAAAACCTCTGGAATAAACTGCACCTGCAGATAATCTATTACGGGCGGGAATACAGCCCGAGCCGCGGATGGGACCTGGAAAAAGATGTCATCACCCGTACCATCGGCCGCAAATCGGTGCTCACCGCGTATCAGGCCAAAAAAAAACCCGCCGGGAAAGGCGGGTAATGCGTTTTTCAGGGGGGTGCGACCCGCCATTAATTCATGTGCGACTCGAATTGGAAGCCCTGGTAATTCAGGACCTTCAGGGAGCGGGAATATTGCAGGAGAAATGAAATTGTCTCCTTTTTTACCCGGGTCAGCCTGCAGGCATTGGTTTGTTCGGAGTAAATTTTTTCCATATGCTTAGAGTTCGTTACATCTCTATAACGCAACTCCAAGCCATATATTGCTACAGGCGGTGTATTAATAATTCGTGAGGACGATCTTGTTCTTCTGGATAATTTTGCGAAGGTTGATCAGCGCGTAGCGCATGCGGCCCAGTGCGGTGTTGATGCTTACCCCGGTACACTCGCTTATTTCCTTGAAACTCATGTCTTTATAAATGCGCATGATAAGCACTTCCCGCTGGTCGTCGGGCAGTTCGTCAATGAGCAGGCCCAGGTCGCTGTCGATCTGGTCTTTGATCAGCTGCCGCTCTACATTCAGTTTGTCGTCGCCGATTACCGAGAAAATATTGAAGTCTTCCCCGCCCTCGAACTTGGGCAACCGCTTGTTTTTGCGGAAATGGTCGATAATCAGGTTGTGGGCGATGCGCATAACCCAGGGAAGGAATTTCCCCTCTTCGCTGTAATTGCCCTTTTTGAGTGTCTTGATTACCTTAATAAAGGTATCCTGAAAAATATCTTCGGTTACATCCCTGTCGAGCACCTTTGAGTAAATGAAACTGGTAATCCGCTGGTTGTGGCGGTTTATGAGAGTTTCAAGGGCGCGTTCGTCACCACTAACGTAATCTCTTACCAGGGCTGAGTCGTCGAACTGTTCTTCCATAGAGCGCATTCTTTTTTGGGTCGGTTAAAAGGACCTTTTCAGGACTTTTGGCTTTGGTTTATCGTCGGTTATAGTGCCTGTTATTCAAACACAAGCCTAAAGTAGCCAAAGGGGTCCCCCTCGGAAAAACTATGTTGTAAAAGGACGGATTCTTGATGTAAAAGCCGGTTTTTAGCTTTTATGCCCGGTTAGCACTCCCGGGAAGGCCCTGGTGGATTGGGCGGAAATTAGATGCGGAAGCCCGGTACACCGCCAGATGCAGCCGGCGCCAGGCACACGTGCAGGAAAGTGGTGCTCAGTTCAGGTTGGTCTCGAAGGTCATCCCTCGAGACGATACAATGGAAAGGGATTTGGAATAATCCAGCAGGAAACGTACGGTTTCGTCAGAAGCGGAAACCAGTTTGCACGAATCGGGTTTTGAGGAGTAAAGCTTTTCCATACGCGGTATTTGTGCCAAAATAACGCAATGGAACCCAAAGCCGGTGCACCTGCTCGACCTAAGGCCAATTAATTCGTCAAAACTATTTGATGCTGCTCGATGAGCTTGCGCAGGTTAATCAGGGCGTAGCGCATGCGTCCCAGGGCTGTGTTGATACTCACCCCTGTGTTTTCGGCAATTTCCTTAAAGCTCATGTCCTGGTACATACGCATGCGCAAAACGGCTTGCTGGTCTTCGGGCAATTGGGCCACCAGCTCACGTATGTCTGATTCAATCTGATCCTTGATCAATTGCTTTTCCGCGTTGAGTGTATTCTCTTGCATGATGGTGAAAATATCGAACTCAGGGCCCGATTCGTACCGGGGCATACGGTTGCTCTTGCGAAAGTGGTCTACTATAAGGTTGTGGGCGATGCGCATGACCCAGGGGTAAAACTTCCCTTCTTCGTTATACTTGCCCAGCTTAAGGGTACGGATAACCTTTATAAAGGTATCCTGAAAGATATCCTCGGTTATTTCGCGATCGAATACTTTCGAATAGATAAAAGAAGAAAGGCGTTGGTTGTGGCGGTTAATCAAAACTTCCAGGGCGCGCTCGTCGCCTTGGATATACGCTTTTACCAGGGTGGAATCGTCTGCCTGCAGGTACATACAACTTACTTTTTTGAGGTTCGCTGGCCTTCGGGCCATGGGGCCCGTAGACGCAGATTTGGGTTATAAGGTCAAAAAAGTAATGTTGCTGTATAGGCAGCCGAATTGCGGGTTAGACATCCAAATATAGAAAAATTTTGATAGGGTCAAAAAAAGCTCCGATAAACTGCATCCTCAATTAAGGGGCAGGCCCTGGTCTTTCCCTGTGGCTTGTCGTATCTTAGCGCATTATTCGAAGCGCTATGAACCCGGTAATCGCAGCAGCCAACCCGAAGGAAAACATCATCATAAAAGGGGCACGCCTCCACAACCTCAAGAATATCGATGTGCTGATCCCGCGCAACCGGCTGGTGGTTATTACGGGCATGTCAGGGTCGGGCAAGTCGAGCCTGGCATTCGACACCCTGTATGCCGAAGGCCAGCGCCGCTACGTGGAAAGCCTCTCGTCTTACGCCCGGCAATTTCTGGGAAAACTCGACAAACCCAAGGTCGATTACATACGCGGCATTGCCCCGGCCATCGCCATCGAACAAAAGGTGAATTCGACCAACCCGCGTTCTACCGTGGGCACCACCACCGAAATATACGACTACCTGAAGCTGCTCTTCGCCCGTATCGGGAAAACCGTGTCGCCCGTTTCGGGGGAGGAAGTTAAAAAGGACAGCGTTTCAGATGTGGTCGACCGGGTAAAACGCTTTGCCGAAGACAGCAAACTGTTGCTGCTGGCCCCGGTTCACATCCCCGAAGACCGGGATGTGGCCCGGTCGCTCGAAATGCTATCGAAGCAGGGCTATGCCCGCATCAAGCACGACGGGCAGGTACTGCGCATTTCCCCCGACCTGGAGGGAATCGGCCGGTCTTTCGAACTGGTGGTCGACCGGATTGTGGTAAAATCGGACGAAGACTTTTTAAACCGCCTGGCCGGGGCCGTCGATACCGCTTTCTTTGAAGGGAAAGGCGTTTGCATTTTGGAATCGGCCGACGATGGTACCCGTATTGCCTTCAGCGACCGTTTTGAGCGAGACGGAATGACCTTTCCGGAGCCCAATGTACACCTGTTCAGCTTTAACAACCCGTACGGGGCCTGCCCCAGGTGCGAAGGCTACGGCGATATAATCGGCATAGACGAAGACCTGGTAGTGCCCAACACCAGTCTTTCCGTATACGACAACGCCATATTCCCCTGGCGGGGTGAAAGCATGGGCTGGTACCGCGACCAATTGGTGCAGCACGCCTACAAATTCGATTTCCCGATCCACAAGCCCTGGTACGAACTCACCGACGCCCAGAAAAACCTGGTGTGGGATGGCAACACCTACTTCACAGGCCTGAACGCCTTCTTTGCGCAGCTCGAAGAGAAGAGTTATAAGATCCAGAACCGGGTAATGCTTTCGCGCTACCGCGGCAAAACCCGTTGCCCCCTATGCAAGGGCAGGAGGCTACGCAAAGAGGCCGACTACGTGCGCGTTTGGGGCAAATCAATATCTGATCTGGTAGAAGTGCCCATTTACGAACTGGCCGGCTTCTTCGCCGAACTGGAACTGGGCGCCCACGACCAGCAGGTTGCCCGGCGGCTGCTCACCGAAATCCGCAACCGGCTGTCGTACCTGCAGCAGGTAGGCCTGGGCTACCTGACCCTGAACCGGAAATCGAATTCGCTTTCAGGGGGGGAAAGCCAGCGTATAAACCTGGCCACCTCCCTGGGCAGCAGCCTGGTGGGTTCCATGTACATCCTGGACGAACCCAGTATTGGCCTGCACCCCCGCGACACCGAAAACCTGATCGGGGTACTCGAATCGCTGCGCGACCTGGGCAATACCGTTATCGTGGTAGAGCACGACGAAGACATGATGCGCACCGCCGACCGCATTATCGATATTGGCCCTGAGGCCGGTACCCTGGGCGGGGAGGTGGTTGCCACCGGCACCCTGCCTGAAATTCTCAAGACCGATACCTTCACGGCCCGCTACCTGAGTGGCCGGCTGCAGATCGCCGTCCCCAAAAAACGCAGGCTCCCCAAAGGGTATATCGCCATTAAGGGGGCCCGTGAACACAACCTTAAAAATATTGACGTAACCTTCCCCCTCCAGGTGCTCACCGTGGTTACAGGCGTATCGGGCAGCGGCAAGAGCACCCTGGTGCGGAAAATCCTGTACCCGGTATTGCAGAAGGAACTGGAGGGCTACGGCGACAAACCCGGGCAGCACAGTGCGGTTGAAGGCGAATTCAAAGGCATATCGCATGTTGAATTCGTAGACCAGAACCCCATCGGCCGTTCGTCCCGTTCGAACCCGGTTACCTACATCAAGGCATATGACGAGATCAGGAACCTGTTTGCAGGGCAGAAGCTGAGCAAGATCAGGGGGTATAAGGCCAAGCATTTCTCATTCAACGTTGAGGGCGGGCGGTGCGAAAAGTGCAAAGGCGAAGGGGAAATTACCGTAGAGATGCAGTTTATGGCCGACGTGCACCTGGAATGCGACCAATGCGGAGGCAAGCGTTTCCGGAAAGAGGTGCTGGAAGTGCAGTTCGAAGGCGCTTCCATCTCAGATGTACTCGATATGACCGTGAACGAGGCCCTGGCCTTCTTCTCCAGCCACAAGCAAAAGAAAATCGCCGATAAGTTGCAGCCTCTGCATGATGTGGGCCTGGGCTATGTAACCCTGGGGCAGCCCTCCTCTACCCTTTCGGGTGGCGAGGCCCAGCGCATCAAGCTGGCTTCGTTCCTCGGCAAGGGCCAGAACCGCGAAAAGGGCCTCTTTATTTTTGACGAGCCCACCACCGGCCTCCACTTCCACGATATCCACAAACTGATGACCTCCTTTGAAGCCTTGCTGGCCAAAGGCCATTCCATTCTGGTTATCGAACACAACCTCGACCTGATCAAATGCGCCGACCACGTCATTGACTTGGGGCCCGAAGGGGGCGAGAAAGGTGGCCACCTGGTGGCCCAGGGTACCCCGGAAGACCTGGCGGCCAACCCGGCATCGATAACCGGGGCGTACCTGAAAAAGAAACTCACCCCCTGAAAAAAAAGATACCCGGGTTAATATTCCGTTCGAAAATGCTTTTTTTTGGAAATGCATGTGCCTGTATTACTGCATATTAGATATGTGAGTGCATTTTTGGCACGCTGTTTGTTTTTATGAGGTCGGAATGTAAATAGTTGCATCCGGAACTAAAATTAGAACCTCATGAAAAAGCTTGTACTCCTCTTCGCGGCCCTTCTGGTTGGAACCGGAAGCACCCTGGCCGAAACCGGCATCGCAAAACATGCCCCGCACAATGCTTTCAATTACGGGAACTCGTTCATTTTCGTGGAAAATGGCATCACCTTCTCCGTATATCCGGATGGCGAGTTCGATTTCTATATGGACAATCAGGTATCCGTTAACGCCCATATTGGGGTAGGCCCGGTTGGGGTAACCTTCAACTCAGGTTACGATTACAACCCCTATGTTCAATACGACGACTACGGGGCCGTGATACAGGTCGAAAACGTACCGGTATACTACGACTACTACGGCCGGGTAAACCGCATCGGCGGGATACGGGTCTGGTACCGCAACAACCTGGTATACCGCATTGGCGGCATGCATATCTACTACAGCCCCAGGGGCCTGTACGATTACCACGTGGGTTACATTAACGCCTATAACCCCTACTATGTCTACCGTCCTTACCACCAGTTTTTTGTACGGCCGGCCCTGGGCTTCTGCCTGGTGAACTACTACCCGTATCGGAGGTATTACACCCCTGTGCGCTATACCTACTACCAGCCGTACAGGTACAATACCCGCCGGGCCTACGCCGCGGTCGGCAAAACCTACCGCTACGCCCCCCGCACCGACCGTGACCGGGTTTACCGGAATGACGCCCGGGTAAGCGCACGCAGCCCTCAGTCGCGTTCAGACCGGGGCGTATCTTACCGGACAGATGCAGCCCGCAGCTCAAAAAACGAGGCCAGGTCGAACCGGAATGGCTACAGCCGCACCCAGCCTGCCCGCAGTGAAATGCGGCGCGAAGCCCCGGCCAGCGGCCAGCGCAAAGCCTCTGCCGCCCGGTCTGAAAGTGCTCGAACCACCCAATCGTCGCGGGAACAACAGGGCCGGAACGAAGTAAGGCGCGAAGCCCCGCAGCGCTACCAGCGCCAGGCTGTCGCCTCGCGTTCTGACTACCGCAAACCGGAGCAAACCCGGGGGCAACAGGCCCGCACTTCTTCAAGGAGTATGCAGGCCCCGTCAGAGAAGCAGATAGCCAGTTCTACCCAGCGGAGCCGGGAACAGGCCGCCAGCCGGTCGGGTCAGGCCCGCAAATCGGCCCCCACCCAGCAGGTGCGTAAGGCTGCGCCCCAGAACAGCCGGCGCAGTTCAGGAAACTCGGGAGGCCGCAGCAGCCGCTCCGGGAACAAGTAAAGATTAGTTTTTAGGTTGGTTAGTTGTCAGGACCCCGCGGAGGATCTTTCTTCCCGGGGTCCTTTTTTACTAGGTAACGGGCCGCCAGAGCATTTAACTCGGGCGACAGGCGCAAGCCCCAGGTCAAGCCGATAAAACACACGGTAATAAGAATACCTTTAGCCCCGATGCTGAGCAGCGGGTGCCACGAAAAATGCAGTAGTGAGATAAGCAGCCAGGTGCAGGCCCCTGCCAGCGTCAGCCAAAGGGTAGCGCGGGTGGCCGGTTGCAGGCCGAATTTGACCCAGACAAAGACCAGTTTATAGGTGTTGTAGCAAAGCACGGCCAGGGCTGTGGCGTAGGCCGCCCCTATTAGGCCGTAGCGCGGGATGAAGTACATATTGAACCCTACCGTCAGAACCGCCAGGGCAAGCCCCATGAATAACAGGCTCACGTAATAGCGGGAGTTGTACAGGATGGAGGTGTTGATGCTCAAGAAGGAATCGTACAGCTTTACCGCCCCGATAATAACCACTACGGCGGCACCGCTCCGGTAGGCCTCGGGCACCAGGGCGTATATCTGGTCGAGGTTAAGGGCCAGGAGCAGGAAGATCCATCCGGCCACCACCAGCAGGTTCAGGGAACTCGATTTATACAACCGCCCGAGGCCCCCGAGGTCGTTGTCATTCATCAGCTGGGCTGTGAGCGGGTAGGTAATCTGGTTCATGGCGCGCCAGGGCACTACAATAACGGTAGCGATGAAAATGGCCAGGGAATAGTAAGCCACCTGCTCGATCTCGATGTACTGGTTGATCATAAAACGGTCTACCTCCAACAACAGCACGGCCACCGACCCGCCCAGGATGATCAGGGCGCTGTATTTCACGATCAGGCCGAACTCGGGAGGTTTCTGAAAGCGGAGGCGCACCGGGAGCAACTTCCAACTGTAGACGAACATGAGCAGGGTACGCACCAGGTACAACAGCACCAGCCAGAACAGGAAACCCGCTTCGTCTATACTTTTAAGGTACAGCAGGGCCAACAACAGGGTTACGCCAGCCCTGGCAAACATTTCCTTCAGAAAATTCCCGTAAACAGTTTTGAAGCACACCTTGCTCCAGGCAAAAAACACCTCAAAATAGGCCATGGCCAACCCGATGAGGAAGATGTGCCAGACGTAATCGCCGACGATGGCGTTTTTTCGCGCCATGAAAGCGCCAATGGCTTCATTGGCAAAAATACTGAATACCGCCAGGGGCAACAGAATAGCCAGGGGTAGCACCAGGCACCAGGTCAGGAAGCGCTGGCGGTCTGCTTCGTCCTGCAAACCGGAATAAAATTTAACCAGGGTATTCGGTATACCGAACGACATCAGTGGCATGAGCAATGCAGCCGTAGACAATACAACCCCCACCAGGCCAAAATATTCGGCCGACATAAACCGCAGATACAAGACCATGTAATTCACCGCCCCCAGAGCAAAACCAAGGTAGGTAATGATCATGTTGACCAGGGATTGCCGCAGAATCATGCCCATAGCGCCTCTTTTACCAGTTGTTCGGTAAGCACCTTACGGTGGTAGGGCCTGGCCCCTGCGGGGTTTTGATGCAGTATCCCCTGGAGATAAGCCGCGTACCAGGCTTTTAGTTGCTCTTCCAGGGCGCCCTGTTGCCCGTAGGTAAAGCCCTTCCCGCAGCCGCTTTCTGCGACCCGCTCAGCAGCTTCCCAACCTGCGGGGCCTATGGCCAAAACCGGGCGGGCGGCGGCCATATATTCGAAAAGTTTGCCCGGCAGAATGCCCCGGGTATGTGGGGCGTCGATCTCGATCAGCAGTAAAACCTGAGCCCGTCTCTGCAGGGCCAGGGCTTCCCGGTGGGGTACATAAGGCCGTATCAGGGTGTGCTCCCACAACCCTTTTTCTTTCAGGCTGCCCACAATTTCGTCGCTTACCACCCCGGTGAGTTCCAGGCGCAGGTGCTGCCCGAAGCCGGGGTCGCGTGCTTTTAAATTTTTCAGGGCGTTCCACAGCGGTTCGGGGTTGCGGTCGCTTAGCAGCGAACCGATATGTGCCAGAACAAAGTCTCCTTCAGGCTGCCTGCCGTCTCCCACCGGGCCGTCATAACCGTTGGTCACTACGCTGATGGGGCGGGGCGTAATCGCTTTGAAAGCCTGGCGGGTAATACTGCTGGTAGTCAGGATGCGGTCGGCAGAGGCCAGCACCTTCGACTCCAATTCTTTATGGCGTTTCAGGGCCCTTTTGCCCGGCAATAAGGCCTCAAAGTAGCCGATCTCGGTCCAGGGATCGCGAAAGTCGGCCACCCACCGGACGGGCTGCTGGCGCTTCAGGCCCAAACCGATCAGGTGCAGGCTGTGGGGCGGGCCGCTCGTGACCACGGTGTCTATGCCTTCGCGCGAAAGGATATCGGGCAATTCCCGCAGGGCCGTTTTTACCCAAAACCGGCGGGCGTCGGGGATGAACAGGTTCCCCCTGATCCAAAGCATGGCCCGTTCAAGCAGGGTCGGGTTTTTCCGGTGGATGATGCCGGAGCTGATACGCCTGGTTTTTTTCCGGCTAAACAGCCCGGCCAGGCCGTAAGGCTCCCAAAAGCGGCTGCGATAGACCTTTAATCCTTCGGGCACCAATTCTTCCAGCTCGGGGTCGCGAAGCGGATAATGGGGGTTTTCGGGCAGGTAGAGTACCGGTTCAACGCCGAATTCTGACAGGTAACGTACAAAGTACAACCAGCGTTGCACCCCGGGGCCCCCGGCAGGGGGCCAATAGTAGACGATCAGGAGGACCTTGCGCATTACGCCGGCGCCTTTGGTTTGCGGCGCCCTGCCAGACTCACCACAACGGCTCCGGCAAGGGCCACCAGCAAGCCGATGGAACCGGCCAGGGACCATTTGCTTCCCTGCGCGATCACCGCCGGTTCAAAACGGAATTCAACCGTATGGTTCCCTGCAGGAATTTGCATGGCCCTGAGCGTATAGTTCACCCTGAAGTGGGAATGGGGCGCCCCATCAATATAGGCCTGCCATCCAAAGGGGTAATACATTTCGGAGAACACGCCAAGCCCGTCGCTGCTGTTCTCGGTTCGGTATTTCAGGTAATTGGGTTCGTATTCCAGCAACTCAATGCGCGAAGTGGAATCGACCTGGAAGGCGGCTGGCGAGACTTCGGGAAACTCGGCCCGGTTTACCACGGCCTCCCGGGCGACATCGAGGCTGTCGAGGGCCCTGATGGCCTCGTCATCTGAAGAAACGGCCTCCAGCCTGCCAACATACCAGGCATTGCCCAGGGCACCGGGGTTCAGGCTTACGGTGGGGGCCCCCTCTTCATCGGGCTGTATCAGGTACTTGGTATTGAGCATGTCAAGCACCCGTCGGTTGTCGCGGTAAACGTGGTACTCGAACAAATCCTGGATCCTGCGGGGTTTGGCCGCGTGGTAGCCCCCCAGGGAATGGTGGAAATAGGAAGTTCTTGCCCCGTTAAGCCCCTCGCTCAGGTTAAGGACCCTGAAAACCGCGGTATCGCGCAAAATAAGCTGGTCGGCCTGCGATTGGGCGATGGGGGCGTTCATGCGCCGAGCCGGGATAAAATCGTCCTGGTTCACATACCGGCGATCTACCCCGACCAGGTCGGCAAGCACCAGCAAAACCAGTCCGGCTATGGCGTAGTTTTTCCGGAGGCGTCCTTTAAGGAACAACCAGAGCAGCAGGGCAGACAGGGCAATATACACCCACGAGCGCAAGGTGTCGTTGATATAGACCGCTTCCCGATCGCTGCGAATGACGGCCACGATATCTTCCCCGAAATAGCGCTTCAGAATTTCGTCGCTGCCCCCGGCAAAATCGAAAAAGGACTTGGCCAGCAGCAACAGGGCCCCAACCGCAGTCATGGCCAGGAACGAAACCAGCAGGGCACGCCGCTTTTTGGCTTCCTCCACTTGCGGGTCAAAATAGCGCGAAAGGGCCAACATCCCCAAAATGGGGATACAGAGCTCCAGTATTACCTGCACGGAAGAAACCGCCCTGAATTTGTTGTACAGCGGAAAGTAGTCGATCATGAAATCGGTAAGGAGACCGAAATTCTTACCCCACGACAGGGTGAGCGAAAGCAGGGAGCCAGCCAGCAGCCACCATTTGGCCCGGCCTTTCACCAACAGTATGCCAAGCAGGAACAGGAACAGGATAATGGCGCCGACATAAGGGGGTGCAGCTACCCCAGGCTGGTCGCCCCAGTAGAGTTGCAGGTTGTTGCTGAATTCCAGGGCCTGGGAACGGGGCACGCCCTGGTCGATCAAAAAATCGAATGTTTTCGAATGATTACCCATTTCCTCCACGGAACCGCCTCCGAAAAACCGGGGTACCAGCAGGTTCAGCGATTCTACAACCCCAGAACTGTACTGGGTAATATACTCGCGGTCTAGGCCCTCTGAGGGGGCTTTGGGTGCCCCGTCGGCGTCGATGGTGAGCGTGGATGGCCCGCGCGTGCTCCATTGGGCGTACTGCCGGGTAGCCAGCAAAGAGGTGGCATTGGCCAGCACCCCCAGTGCCACGGCCACGACCAGGAGCCCCACCGAGATCAGGAAATGGGGCAATTGCCGCTTTGCGATGGCGTCTATCAGTTGGGCCAACCCCAGTAAAAGTACCAGCAACATGAAATAATAGGTCATCTGGTAATGGTTGGCCTGCACTTCAAGGGCCATGGCCAGGGCGGTAAGCACAAAGCCCCAGAGGTATTTCTTGCGGAAAACAAGCACAATGCCGCCCAGTAGCATCGGCAGGTACCCGATGGCGTGCGCCTTCGCATTGTGCCCTACACCCAGTATAATGATCAGGTAGGTCGAAAAGCCAAAGGCAAGTGCCCCCAGCACAGCCAGCCTGTACTCCACTTTCAGGCAGCACATCAACAGGTAAAAGCTCAGGAAATACAAAAAAAGATAGTCGGCAGGCCTCGGCAAAAAGCGGATGAT
Organism: Robiginitalea sp.; assembly: GCA_050289825.1. Lineage (GTDB taxonomy): Bacteria > Bacteroidota > Bacteroidia > Flavobacteriales > Flavobacteriaceae > Robiginitalea. The sequence continues at coordinate 42,284 of JBNKGM010000019.1, read as the reverse complement.
CCGGTCGAGCTGTTTCACGTATTCGTGCGGATAGTGGGCCCCCAACTGATAGGTGGGCATACCCCCGAAAGCGCTGTTGGTCCAATAGGGCTCACCCCCGGTGCGGGCCCGGAAATCTTCCTGCTCCTTTGCCATACCCCGGTATTGCACGATATCGGACTGGTAGATGGTCTTGCCCTGCAGCACGGGGTAGAAATAAGCCAGGGCGGCCAGGGCAAAAAAGGCGAGAACGAAAAAGTGGGTGAGGAACTGCTTAAAACTGAGGTTCATTGGTTGGTTGCTGGTCGTTTATTCGATTTCTTCGAATTCTATGTATTCGCCCACCGGCTTGGCCCCCTTTGCATTGCGGGGCGGTTTGCGGTCGATGGTCACCTCCCCTACCTCCCGGGGCTCTTCAGGCGCCCGTTGGGCGTGTTCGAAGGCCCTGCGGAATACCGCCTCTGATTTTCGGGCCGCGTAACGCCCCAGCCAGGGCGAAAACAGGCGGCCGAGTACCATAAGCAGGTAATAGACGAGAATGGCGAAAAACAGGAATCGCAAAATACCCATATTCTGAATGCTTTACATATCAAAAGTACGATTCCGACGTTGTTATAACTGTACAAAAGTCCTAAAATAATTCTAAAAATGGCATTCAGACCCGTGCGGATCTTACCCGAAACCCGAAATTATTTAATAGCTCTTGTCTTGTTAGTCAGCGGTTTGAACAGCCATGCGCAGTACACCGATGTAATCAATTCGAACCGGCCTGGCAAGGCCAACGGCGCCTATGCAGTCGGCAAAGGGGTGGTTCAGCTCGAAGCCGGCTTGCTCTTTGAGCAACAAGACCACGCCCTGCTGAACACCGAATCGGGCATCTACGGCCTCGATTTGGCCCTGCGCTACGGATTGCTTTTCGAAACCCTGGAGCTGCAATGGGAAGGGGTGTACCAAAGCCAGCAGATCACCTATGCGAACCTGGGTACCGAAGAGCGGTTTACCGATTTCAACACCCACCGACTGGGCCTGAAATACTTGTTGTACGACCGCTACAAAAACCCGGAGAGAAACAAACCCAACCTGTACAGCTGGAGGGCCAACAATGCCTTTCGCTGGAGCAACCTGATTCCTTCTGTCGCCGTCTATGCCGGCGCCAATTTTGTGCTGGGCGACAACCCGTATTACCCGGGTGAGCCCACGGTATCGCCCCGGGCCATGGTAGCCACCCAGAGCCGGTTATCGCCCCGCTTTGTGCTAATCACCAACGTGGCCTACGACCGGATAGGCACCGAGTACCCCGAATGGAGCTACCTGATTTCGGTATCGCATGCCTTCCGCAACCCGAAATGGAGTGTTTTCGTGGAAAACCAGGGCATCCAAAGCGACCGGTATTCAGACCTGTTGCTCCGGAGCGGGGTGGCCTATTTGATAAGCGAGAATTTCCAGGCCGACATGCACCTCGGGGCCGGGTTTAAAGATACCCCCAGCCGTATCTTTGTGGCCAGCGGGGTTTCGTACCGCCTCGACTTCCACAAAGACAAGGTCATTGCCATTGAAGATCAGGAAGCTATCGGACGGAACAACATGACGAAGAGCGGCCGTAAAATGTCAAAGAGCGAACGCAAAAGTCAGAAACGGGCCGAAAAGCGGAATAAGAAGCGGCAGCGCCAGCAAGGCGATTCCGGTGTCGATGGTTTATAATCCTTTTCGAGTAGGCCTTTCTGCTGTGGCCAAAGTTTGTTAATATTGGAGTCGCAAGACCTCAGTATGATCCAGATTCTTGAAGCGCGCTCCAAAAAGGAAATGAAGGCCTTTGTCAAGTTTCCTTTTACCCTCTACCGGAATTCGCCCTATTGGGTGCCCCCCATCATACGCGAAGAGCTCAACAGCTTCGACCCGACCGTAAACCCGGTATTCGATCAGGCCGAGGCACGTTTCTTTGTAGCTACTAATAATGGAAGAATTGTCGGGCGGGTGGCGGCCATCGTAAACTGGGGCGAGGTGCGCGAACAGGGCATTCCCAAAGTTCGGTTCGGCTGGTTCGATTTTGAAGACGACCCCGAGGTATCGCGGGCACTGCTTGACAAAGTTGCTGAAGTGGGCCGGCAACAAGGCCTGGAATTTATGGAAGGGCCCATGGGCTTTTCCAACCTGGACAAGGTAGGGGTCCTCACCGAAGGATTCGATCACATCGGCACCATGGTTACCTGGTACAATCACCCGTATTACGCCAGTCACCTGGAAAACCTCGGTTTTACGGTAGAAAAGGAATACATCGAAAGCAAATTCCCGGCATCGAATGCCGATCCGAAATACTTTATGCGCATTGAAGCAATCATTCGCGAGCGCTTTGGCCTGCGGCCGCTGAATTTCAAGAAAACGGCCGACCTGATGCCCTATGTAGATCAGATGTTCGACCTCTTCAACGAAAGTTACGCCGGTCTCTCGTCCTTTGTGGCCATCTCGGAAGCCCAGAAAGCTTATGTGAAGAAGAAATTTATCTCCTTCATCAACCCCGAGTATATAAAATTCGTCCTGGACCGCGAAGACCGCATGATTGCCTTTGCCATTGTGATGCCTTCCTATTCCGAAGCCCTGCAGAAAGCCAGGGGGCACCTGTTTCCAACAGGTTTCTTCCACTTGCTCCGGGCCCGCAAGCACAACCTCGATGTCGTTTTTTACCTGATCGGCATCCGGCCCGAATACCAGAATAAAGGGGTTACCGCCGTCATCTTCAGGCAATATCACGAGATCTTTTCGAAAAAAGGGGTACAGATGTGTTACCGTACCCCCGAACTGGCCGACAATATCGCCATTCAGCAAATCTGGAAGAATTTCGACCCCAAGGTGTACCAACGGCGCTGTACCTACAGGAAATCACTCCAATAAAAAATCCCGGCGTTTCGGCCGGGATTGTCTTTAATCTGCGAATAAATTATTCGCCCATTGCGGCGGCAACCGCGGCAGAGAGGCGCTTGTAGGTGCCGTTTTGCAGCCTTTCGCGTATGGCCGAGAAGGCTTCCAGGGTTTCTGATATATCTTCGGAGGTGTGGGTTGCCGTGGGTATCATACGCAATAAAATCAGCCCTTTCGGAATTACCGGGTACACCACGATGGAACAGAAAATGCCGTGGTTCTCGCGCAGGTCCTTTACCAGGGCCATCGCTTCGGGAATACTGCCGTTCAGGTATACGGGCGTAACGCAGCTGCTGGTATTGCCGATGTCAAAACCGCGTTCTTTCAACCCGTTCTGCAGGGCGTTTACATTCTCCCAGAGCTTTGCCTTGAGTTCGGGCATCGAACGCAGCATATCGAGCCGCTTAAGCGCGCCTTTGACATAGATCATGGGCAGCGATTTGGCGAACATCTGCGAGCGCAGGTTGTATTTCAGGTATTCGATAATTTCTTTATCGGCGGCCAAAAAGGCCCCGATACCGGCCATCGATTTGGCAAAGGTGGCGAAGTAGACGTCTATCTCGTCTTGTACGCCCTGCTCCTCGCCTGCCCCGGCCCCTGTCTTACCCAGGGTTCCAAACCCGTGGGCATCGTCGACCATGAACCGGAACTGGTATTTTTTCTTGAGGGCTGCAATCTCTTTGAGCTTGCCCTGCTCGCCCCGCATGCCGAATACGCCCTCGGAGATTACCAGAATGCCACCCCCGGTCTGCTCTGCCATTTTGGTGGCCCGCTCCAGGTTTTTTTCAAGTGATTCAATATCGTTGTGCTTGAAGGTGAAACGCTTGCCCATATGGAGCCGAACCCCGTCAATGATGCAGGCGTGCGAATCTACGTCGTAAACGATGATGTCGTCTTTGGAAACCAGGGCGTCAATGGCAGACATAATGCCCTGATAGCCGAAATTGAGCAGGTAGGAAGCTTCTTTGTTAACAAACTGGGCCAGTTCGCGCTCCAGTTGCTCGTGGTAATCGGTGTGCCCGCTCATCATGCGGGCTCCCATCGGATAAGCGGCCCCGTATTCAAGGGCTGCATCGGCATCGGCCTTCTTGACCTCAGGCCGGTTGGCCAGCCCCAGGTAGTCGTTAATACTCCATGTAATCACTTCCCGGCCCTGGAACTTCATCCGGTTGGAAATAGGCCCCTGTAATTTGGGGAATACAAAATAGCCTTCGGCTTGCGATGCCCATTTGCCCAACGGGCCTTTATTGGCAATAATTCGATCGAATAAGTCTCTCATCTGGCTTAGCTTGGTTCTGGTACGAACGCGATAGGGCCGCCCGGTACGCTGTACGGATGGAGCGTCGTATCCGAGGCAAAATTACTGAAATTTAAAGTGGAAACACAAAAAAATATGTGCGGAACAAGGGCAGGTATCCCCTGACAACTTCCGGTCTCCAACGCGCTGAAAATGACTATTTGATGTGTTGTACCTTCCGGGTTTCTCCCACGCTCTTGCTGTCGAAAAAGCCCTGGTCTTCCATCCAGTTGTCGCTGTAGATTTTGCTCATGTAGCGCGACCCGTGGTCGGGGAAGATAATCACCACCTTGCTGTCGGCATTGAATTCACCGGCATCCTGCAATTGCATGACGGCCTGCATGGCTGCCCCGCTGGTGTAGCCCGAAAAAATCCCTTCGGTGCGCGAAATGCGGCGCGCCATGTGGGCACTCTCCTCGTCGGTTACCTTGATGAACTCGTCAATGACCTCGAAGTCGGTTGCCTGGGGAATCAGGTTTTTCCCTAGGCCCTCGATGCGGTACGGGTAAATTTCATTCATGTCGAGCTCGCCGGTTTCATGGTATTTCTTCAATACCGAGCCGTAGGCGTCCACGCCAATGATACGGATATCGGGGTTTTGCTCCTTCAGGAAGCGGGCGGTACCAGATATAGTGCCCCCTGTACCGCTGCAGGCCACCAGGTGGGTAATCTGCCCGCCGGTTTGTTCCCAGATTTCGGGGCCGGTAGTGTGGTAATGCGCCTTAATGTTGAGCTCGTTGAAATATTGGTTTATGTAAATAGACCCCTTGGTTTCTTCGTGCAGGCGCTTAGCCACCTGATAATACGAACGCGGGTCGTCGGCACTCACGTGGGCCGGGCATACATAGACTTTTGCGCCCATCGAACGAAGCATGTCGATTTTATCGGCCGAAGACTTTGAACTCACCGCCAGAATGCAGTCGTAGCCCTTGATGATGCTCACCATGGCCAGGCTGAAGCCGGTATTACCCGAAGTGGTTTCGATAATGGTGTTTCCGGGCTTGAGAATCCCGGCACGTTCCGCTTCTTCGATTATAAAATGCGCGATTCGGTCTTTGGAAGAGTGGCCCGGGTTAAATGCCTCCAGTTTGGCAAAAAAAGCACCCTCGAACGATTCGGTAAGCTTGTTAAGTCTTACCAGCGGGGTTTTACCTATAAGTTGAAGGAGGTTGTCGTAGGCCTGTATCTCTTGTTTCATGAGAGTGTGGTTAGGCTCAGAGGACTTCTGGATGAAGTCTGTGCTGAGGGCAAAATTAAGACTTTTTTTTAATTATACAGCCTTCCCTTCCAGATCGAGAATAAATGCATACTCCATAGCCGCCTCCTTAAGGGCTTCAAATCGGCCGGAAGGCCCGCCATGGCCGGCGTCCATGTTGGTATACAGCAACAGCATGTTGTTGTCGGTTTTAAATTCCCGAAGCTTGGCCACCCATTTGGCCGGCTCCCAGTACTGGACCTGTGAGTCGTGCAGGCCCGTGGTGACCATCAAGTTCGGGTAATGCTGCCGCTTCACGTTGTCATAGGGTGAATACGACTTCATATAGGCATAAAAGTCGGGGTCCCTGGGGTCGCCCCATTCGTCGTACTCTCCTGTGGTAAGCGGAATACTCTGATCCAGCATGGTGGTTACCACATCAACAAATGGCACCGCTGCCAGCACCCCGTTGTAGAGGTCTGGGGCCATGTTCATCACCCCCCCGAGGAGCAGCCCCCCGGCAGAGCCCCCGTAGGCGTACAGGTGCTGGCTGGTTGTAAAACCCTCAGATACCAGAAAGCGGGAGCAATCGATGAAGTCGGTAAAGGAATTCATTTTCCCGAATAATTTTCCGGCTTCATACCAGGGCCTGCCCAGGTATTCGCCCCCCCTGATATGGGCAATGGCATAGATAAAACCCCGGTCGAGCAAACTCAGGCGCACGGTAGAAAAGTGCGGGTCGGAAGTGCTGCCATAAGCCCCGTACCCGTATTGAAGCAACGGGGCGCTGCCGTCTAGGGGAGTGTCTTTGTGGTAGACCATGGAAATGGGAACGCGCACCCCGTCGCGGGCTGTGGCCCAAATGCGCTGCGAACGGTAATTTTCGGGGTCAAACTTCCCGCCCATAACCTGTTGCTGCTTCAACACCCTTTTCTCGCGGGTGCGCATGTTGAATTCCACGATGCTGTAGGGGGTTGTCATGGCATTGTAGACATAGCGCAGCCATTCGGTATCGTAATCGAGGTTGATGTACGAATAGGCTACATAGGTCTCGCTCTCAAAAGGGAGGTAAAAGGTTTCCGAATCGTCCCAGCGGTGGATCTGCATCCGGTTGAGGCCATTTTCCCGTTCGTCGATCACAAAGTAGTCGCTGAAAATCTCGATGTCTTCGATCAGCACGTTTTCGCGGTGCCCGATGAATTCCTGCCAGTATTGGCTCTCGGTGCGGTCTTCCGGGGTTTTCATGACCTTAAAATTTGTGGCCCCGTCTCTGTTGGTCAAAACGAAGAATTCGCCCCGGTAGTGGTAGACCGAATACTCCATGCCCCTCTGGCGGGGCGAAAATACCCTGAATTCGCCTGTGGGGTCGTCAGCCCTTAATATGCGGTATTCGGTGGTAAGCGTGCTGGCCGAGCCGATAATGATATACTCCTTTGATTTGGACTTATACACAAAGGTGCTGAAAGCCTCATCGGTCTCGGTAAAGACCAGTTGGTCTTCCGAGGGGGGCGTTCCCAGCTTATGCCGGTAAATACGGTCTGAACGCAGGGTCACAGGGTCTTTGCGGGTGTAGAACAGGGTGCGGTTGTCGGCCGCCCAAACCGAGCTGCCCGTAGTGTTTTCAAGCACTTCGGGCAGAAGTTCCCCGGTGCTCAGGTCTTTGATGCGGATATTGTATTGCCGGCGCGAAACGGTGTCTGTACCATAGGCAGCCAAGTTGTTGTCGGGGCTGACCGCGATACCGCGCAAATCAAAATATTCGAATCCTTCGGCCAGGGCATTGCAATCGAACAGCACTTCTTCTGGGGCCTCCAGGCTTCCCTCCTTTCGGGTATATACGGGGTATTCGTGTCCGGTTTCGTATCGCGAAATATACCAGTACCCGTTCAAGCGGTAGGGCACCGATTCGTCGTCTTCCTTGATTCGGGCTTTCATCTCCTTGAAAAGCTGCTTCTGGAATGCCTTGGTATGAGCCGTTTGGGCTTCGTAGTAGGCATTCTCGGCGTGGAGGTACTCCATTACGGCAGGGTCTTCGCGGTCGCGAAGCCAGTAATAGTCATCGATCCGGACTTCCCCGTGTATTTCGAGGGGGTGGGGTATCTTCTTCGCGACAGGCGGATGAAGCTTTTTCATAGGGCCAAAGGACTGGTTTCGGGCGATGGCAAAAATAGTATTTCTGCGCAATCGAGAAGGGATTTAGGTAGCCAAGTTTTAACAGGCAGACCACGGCTTTTTTGTATTTTTAAGCCGTAAAACCGGTTACTATGTTCGGAGATCTCATGGGAATGATGGGTAAGATCAAGGATACCCAGGAAAAAATAAAGGCTACCAAGCAGCGGCTCAATTCGGTTACCGTTTCGGAGCAAAGCCCTGATGGCTTGCTCGAAGTGGTCGTTACCGCCAACCGGGAGGTCGTTGAAATAAAGTGTGATGACCAACTGCTGGCAGACAAAGAGCAACTGACCGATTACCTTATTATTACCCTGAACAAAGCCCTGGCCAGGGCCGGGGACGTGCAGGAAGCCGAATTGGGGGCCGTAGCCCGGGAAGGGATGCCCAACCTGCCTGGTATGGATCAATTCTTCAAGTAGGGTCGAAAATCCGTATCTTACACCCTCCTAATACCTGAAAATTGCTTGAAATCAGAAAAGACGGGAAAGGTTCAGGCCGTTTTGTGGTCAAGAGCCTGGAAGGCCACCCTTTATTGGAGAGTGTGGCCTACGCCGATCTGTCTGAAATGGAGCGGGTCATCAAACAACTTAAACCCCTGGCGCAGAACCCCTCTTGCGTGGAACGCAAGACCGACCACCTGGGCCGTTTTCATTTCACCCTGCGGGCTCCTGACGGGAGCCTGGTGGGCCACAGTCAATTTTACCACTCCGAGGCCGGTATGGAAAACGGCATAAAAAATACGCTGGGGCGCATTGCCTTGCTGGAATCAGAATGACATCCCGTCGAGCACAGCCATGACATAGGAGTGCATCTGATCGGTGTAGTCAAGGTGCGTAACCAGGCGCAACTTGCCCTGCCCCATACCGATGAGCCTGATCTCGTTCGCATTGAACACCTCCAGCATCTGGCTTTCAGATACCCGCTCTTCACGGGTTTCAAAAATCACTATATTGGTTTCAACCGGGGCTACATAGCTTATAAAGTCTTTGCTTTCAAGCAGCTGCCCGAGTTCGCGGGCCTTGCGGTGGTCTTCGGCTAATCGTTCCATGTGATTGTCCAGGGCGTAAATGCCCGCCGCGGCCAGGTATCCCGCCTGCCGCATGCCCCCTCCGAATATTTTGCGGATGCGCAGGGCCTGGTCCATGTGTCTGGCAGAACCGACTAGCAGGGAGCCCACGGGGCACCCCAGGCCCTTGCTCAGGCAAACGCTGATGGTGTCGAAGATTTCCCCGTATTCGGCAGGCTTCTGCCCGGTTTTAACCAGGGCATTCCAAAGGCGGGCACCATCGAGGTGGAGCGCCAGGCCATGCATATCGCAAACCTCCCTGATGCGCAGCATTTCTTCGAAATCGTAACAGGCTCCTCCCCCCTTGTTGGTGGTATTTTCTACGCAAACAAGCCTTGTGCGGGGACTGTGGTAGAAGTCAGGCGGGTTGATCGAGGCCACAACCTGTGAGGCGGTTATCATCCCGCGGTCGCCGTCTATAAGCTTACACGATGCCCCGCTGTTGAAACTGACCCCCCCTCCTTCGTAGTTGTAGATGTGGGCATATTTATCGCAAATTACCTGGTCGCCGGGCTGAGTATGGATTTTAATGCCCGTTTGGTTGGCCATGGTGCCGCTTGGGAAAAACAGGGCGCCTTCCATCCCGAAAAGACCCGCCACTTTGCGCTCCAGAGCATTTACAGTGGGGTCTTCCTTAAATACATCGTCGCCCACCTCCGCTTCCATCATGGCGCGGAGCATACCGGGGGTGGGCCGGGTTACAGTATCGCTGATCAGGTTTACTTCCATGTCTGTGGTATTTCGTCCAGGCAGCCCATCCCGATCGGGGATCCATCGGGGATTTGGGGCGCTTTCTCGGGTTTAAAGTCTTCAGGGTGTTCGAAATAACGGTCTATACGCCGCAACATTTCACGAGCCGAGGCCGATTCGCCCGACTTCAGCAGGCGGGTCCTCAGGTCGTACAGGGCGGCATTGGCAAGGGCCGGCACCTGCGGATGGGTATCAGTATCAAGGCCCAGTTGCATGAGCTGCCTGAGCACCCCGAAATTCACCACCTGCTGCACCTCCCCCTCGTAGCCGCCCAGGGGCTTGGCCAAAATGGTGGCATCCATCAGGCGCGAGAGTACTTCATCCAGGCCCAGTTGTTCCTTGTCGAGCCCCTTTTGCTGGACCAGGCGCGAAGCCCGCTCGGGATGCAGCAGCAGGCCCAGGGTCATGTCTGCAGCCGTCTCAGCCGCGCCCAGGGCGTCAAATGAAACGCCGGTGTGGCCCTTGAACGATTCGCGGGTGGCCCCATAGCCTATGGCCCGGGGCGGAAACCATTGCAAGACCGATACCGGGATGGCCAGTTGGCGGGCATCGAGGGTCTGAAGCAGGCTTGTGAGCGCCTTTTCCTGGGCTTCCCTCGGAACGGTTTGCCAGGGGTGTGTTGCGTCTCCGCGCACCGCATAGGAATAATCAAGGCCCCCGATTACCTTTGAAACGGCCTCGGTCTGGTAACGGTGGAAAAAATACAGGGGTACGAAAACATCTTCCAAAACACTGTACGGTTCGCCCTGGCGGATGTTCGACGGGCTGAACTGCCCTATGGCAGCCTTGCGCACCAGAAGCAGCCGGTCGAGTTCGCCGGCCGCCTCTGCCCCATTGTCCCAGAGATGGCCATAGGCGTGGGCACCTCCCGCGGGCCGGGCATCCTGATCTGAAATATAGCGGAGGCCGTCAGTCCCTGCCTGGGCCAAGATGCTCCATAAAGCGTTCTTTTCATCGGTGCCTTCCGGGAAATCGGAGTAGGCATAGGCCACAGCCACCTTGTCCCATTCCCCAATGCCGGTGTCGTAGGCGTCTGAGGTATCAATAGCACCATTTTTAAGGCCAACCACCGGATGCGGGTAATCCATCACGGAGGCCCGGTTGTTGGCGCTGGCTGCGAAATTATGGGCAAAACCCAGGGTATGGCCGATTTCGTGGGCCGAAAGCTGGCGGATACGCGCCAGGGCCAGGTCGAGCAGGGCCTGGTGGTTGGTGTCTGAACGCTCAAAGGGCTGTTTGGCCAGGGCCTGTGCGATCAGGAAATCCTGCCTGATTCGCAGGCTGCCCAGGCTCACATGGCCCTTGATAATTTCACCCGTGCGCGGATCTGATACACTGCTGCCGTAACTCCAGCCCCGGGTTGAACGATGCACCCATTGAATCACATTGTACCGCACGTCGAGGGGATCGGCCTCATCGGGCAGCATCTTTACCTGGAAGGCGTCTTTATAGCCTATGGCTTCAAAAGCCTGGTTCCACCAGCGCCCTCCTTCCAACAGGGCCGAGCGGATGGGTTCCGGGGTGCCGTTGTCCAGGTAGTAAACAATAGGCTCGACGGCTTCGCTCATAGGAGCTGCGGGGTGTTTTTTCTCGAGTCGGTGGCGGGGGATGAAACGTTTGATCAGGGGTGATTCCACCGGGGTGGCATAGTCGTAAAAGCTGAAGGGGTACGAACCGCTCCGGGGGTCGAAGGCCCGCATTTCAAAGCCAGCCCCTGGCAACTCCACCAGGGAATGGTGTTGGGCCACCGTTACCAGTTTGGGGTTCGGGGCCACGGACCGAATGTACCCGCCCTGCGGGTCTCCCTTAAAGGTCAGCACTACATCCAGTTCGCTGTTTTTCGGGAACGACCTGCAGCGCTCGAGGTTCAGGGCGCTGCGGGAAGCATCAAGGCTGTAGGTGCCCTGCCCGGTCTGCTTCAGGCGGTCGGCCACCCCGTGCATGTCTTGCATGAGGAACGGTGTAAACTCCACGATATACGACTCTCCTGTCTTTTCCACGATGGGAAAACCAAAGAGGATCGATTGTGCGAAGGCCTGTTCCACCGATTTGCGCTCCAGCGCATTGTCGGTAATGGCGCGGAACTGCATGTTGGGTTGCACCAGCAGCAGCTTTTCCCCCGCCCTTTTGAAATAGACCACCTGCTCATTGCCCAGCTGGCCCCGGTCGAGGCCGATGTCGTTGCTGCCTATGCCGCTGCTCAGCGAATAAACATAGAGGAATTCAGTATCGAGCTTGTCTACCTCGAGGTACACCTTGCCCTGTGCGTCGTCGTAGTAGAAATCGAAGAAGCCCTCAAACTTTTGATAATCCTTGCTTTTTTCGGAAAACTGGGCTACAGCCCCCAGGCACCAAAGGCCTAGTAAGGCCCCCAGCATACATTTTTTCATGAGGTTGAATTTGCTCTAAATGTAGCCAAAATAGCTCCGAATCAAAAAATATGTGCCCCGCAAAAAGCCAGCCGGAAAAAGAGTAAGAATGCAACGAGACCCTCTGGCAATTCCATTGCCGATAAAATTGCGGGAGTGATGGTGCTGTTACGCACAAAACTCCTACCTTATGCGTAAACATTGCCGTATGCCCAAAGCGCAACCCTCCATTTTTTCGGCCTACCAGCGGAATCCGGCCCTCTACGACGAGGTCTTTGACCCCGAGGGCAGCATTTTGAAGGTTTACAAAAAATTGATGAAGCTTTACGGCAAGCAATCCATTACGGACTACAACGAACTGAACGCCCGGGCCAAGGCTTCCTTTTTCAACCAGGGCATTACTTTTCGGGTGTACAGCGACGACAAGACCAATGAGAAGATTTTTCCGTTCGACCTGTTTCCCCGCATCATAGGGGCTGCCGAATGGGCCTGTATCGAGAAAGGTACCATACAGCGTTGCAAGGCCCTTAACCTCTTCCTGTGGGACCTGTATCACGACCGCAATATTCTGAAAGACGGGGTGGTGCCGCTTGAACTGGTGAGTTCTTCTGAGAATTACCTCGAACAAATGCGCGGCATGGACCCCCCTGGCGGGATATACAACCATATCTCCGGCACCGATATCATTCGGCATGCCGACGGCAGGTATTACGTGCTTGAAGACAACATCCGCTGCCCCTCGGGGGTGAGTTATGTGCTCAGCAACCGCGGTGCCCTGAAGCGGGCCCTTTTCGGCGTCTTTAACCACTACAAGGCCCATACGGTAACAGATTACGCCGAGAATCTGCTGGAACTGCTCGAAACTGTAAAACCGCAGGGGGTCGATGTTCCGGTTACCGTTGTGCTTACCCCCGGCATGTACAATTCGGCCTTTTACGAACACAGCTACCTGGCGAAGACCATGGGGGTGCAACTGGTCGAAGGGCGCGACCTGTACGTCGAAAATGACTTCGTGTACATGAAGACCATTCACGGGCCCCAGAAAGTAGATGTCATCTATCGTCGGATTGACGACCTGTTCCTTGACCCGCTCGAATTCAGCAAGGATTCGGCCCTCGGCGTGCCGGGACTCTTCTCGGCCTACCGGAAAGGGAATGTGACCATAGCCAATGCCCCCGGCACCGGCGTGGCCGACGACAAGGCCGTGTATTCCTATGTGCCGGATATTATAAAATACTACCTGGGAGAAGAGCCCATTCTCGACAACGTCAAAACCTATCGCTGCGGGAAACCCGAAGACCTGGAATACGTGTTGGAAAACATACGCCAACTGGTGGTTAAGCCGGTTGACGAAGCCGGCGGTTACGGTATTTCCATCGGCAACACCCTTACCGACGCGCAAGTGGAAAAAGTGCGGAAAGAGGTTCGGGAGTCGCCGCGTAAATACGTGGCCCAGCCCATTCTGTCGCTTTCGGTGCACCCCACCTATATCGAAGAAACACAGGCCTTTGAACAAAGGCATATCGACCTTCGAACCTTTACGGTTATGGGCCAGGATAAAACCTATGTGCTCAAGGGGGGCCTTACCCGTGTGGCACTGCGCCGGGGCAACCTGATCGTGAATTCATCCCAGGGCGGCGGCTCCAAAGATACCTGGGTACTCAAAAATGAACCTTGATGTTAGCACGAGTAGCCGATAACCTGTTCTGGATGGGGCGTTATATCGAACGGGCCGAACACATGGCCCGTTTTATGAACGTGAATTATTTCTCCTCCCTCGACGCCCCCAATACACTCTCTCAGTCGCGGGACTTCGTGCTCCGTTCCATGCTCTACATGGTGGGTGATCCGGCTCCGGAAGATGCCAAACTGGACGAAGAAAAGGTGTTGTTCAAAATTGGCCTGGACCGGGAAAACCCGGCCTCCATCCTCAATTCGATCATCTATGCCCGCGAAAATGCGCATTCGGCCCGCGACCTGATATCGACCGAACTGTATTTCTCGGTAAACAAATTTTTCCATTTTGCCGATTCCTACCCGGCCAAGGCCTTTATGAAAACCGGGCTTTTCGATTTTACCGCCCAGGTCACCGAAATGACCGCGGTGCTCCGGGGCAAAATCAGGGGTACGCTTTTACACGACGCCATCTACGCCATTATTATGATGGGGGTAAACATGGAACGCGCCATACAGATCACGCGCATAATCAACACCAAGTACAATGATGCCCGCCGGTCGCTGGGCAGCTACGGCGACCGCTTCCGCAACAGCTATGAATGGACCACCCTGCTTAAGTGCGCCGAATCGTACGATATGTTCAGGCGGTTCTATAAAAAGGCCCCGACTAGTCTCAGCACCCTTGAGTTTCTGATTCTCAACCCAGATTGCCCGCGGTCGGTCATGAACAGCCTTAACCAGGTTCACCGTCACGTACTTACTATTGACCCGCTCAAGGAATCCGATAAAGAATCCACAGCCTTCATGGTCGGCAAAATCAGGTCTGAATACCAGTTCAAACGCATAGAAGACATTGAGGGCGATGTTCAGGCATTCATCGAACACATCCTAACTGAGCTATCTGCCATCGGCAGCCAGATGCAAAAAGAATTTTTCCATTACTGACCTACTGCTTTTTTGGATACCTTCATCCCGGCAACCAAACGGCCCATGTCGGAATTTTATACGATAACCTACCAGGCAGAAAACGCTTACGATTTTCCCGTAATCGAGTCGACCTGGCAATTCCTGATTATTCCCGAGGAAAACGCCAGCCAGTCGAAACCCCATATCCATTTTACAAGCAGCGAAGGGAGCCCCTGGGAACTATCTGAGAACGGGTTCGGCTTTCCGGTTATACGCATGCGAAACCGCCACAGCCTGGAATCGATCCGTTTCGAGGCCCGGTTTACCCTGAACAAACAAAGAGTAAATCCCTACGACTTTGACCCGGGTTTGTTGGTTCCCTATAACCCGGAACGCTTCCGGGAACTGGCGTTTCGGATCCGTTTCGACACCTTTCTGCAAAGCACCCCCCTTACCTCCCTGCCACCAGGGGTAAAGGTTTTTGCCTTCGACCCCTCCAGGGATGTACTGGAAAACCTGCTGGGTCTCAATGCCTGGGTATTCCAGGATTTAAAATACACGGCCGGGCTCACCCACGTAGATACCACCCTGCATGAAATACTGGAGCTGCGCAAAGGGGTCTGCCAGGACTTTGCCCATCTTTTTATAGGCATTGCGCGGGTCCACGGCATCCCCGCCCGCTACGTGTCTGGTTACCTGCATCAGGGCCTAGGCTTTTTTGGAGACGCCCAGATGCACGCCTGGGCAGAGGCCTATGTGCCCGAAGTAGGCTGGCTGGGATTCGACCCAACTAACAATATCATGGCGGCGACAGACCACATCAAGGTGGCGCACGGCCGCGACTACAACGACTGCGCCCCGCTAAAAGGGGTCGTATACGGCCCGGGTAACAACCGTAGCCGGCACCAGGTGCAGGTGTCTTCCCAACAGTAGTTTTCATGGCCCTTACCCCGGTGGGGTTCAGAAAAAAGGATGTACTTTTGCTGGGCTAAAAAACCATATTGCATGATCGAGAGAATCAAGTCGCTCATGGAACGCCTTGGAGCGTTGAGGAGGTATCTTTGACATAGATGCCAAGAAAATAGAGATTCAGAACGAAGAAGAAAAGACGCTGGAACCCGGTTTCTGGGACGACCCTATTGGAGCACAGACCTTCATGAAGGACCTCAAAGCCAAGAAGAACTGGGTACGCGATTACGAGGAAGCCGAACAATTGGGGGCCGACCTGGAGGTGCTCTATGAATTCTTCCAGCTCGATGAGGCCGAGGAAGACGAAGTAAGCCGGCAGCTCGAACTCACCGAAGAGGCGGTTGAAAAACTGGAATTCCGCAATATGCTTTCTGAGGAAGGCGACGACCTGACGGCCGTGCTTCAGATTACCGCCGGAGCCGGGGGTACCGAAAGCTGTGACTGGGCCTCCATGCTGATGCGGATGTACATGATGTGGGCCGAGAAGAATGGCTACAAGGTTCGGGAGCTCAACTATCAGGAAGGCGACGTGGCGGGTATTAAAACCGTTACCCTGGAGATCGAGGGCGATTACGCTTTCGGCTGGCTCAAAGGCGAGAACGGGGTGCACCGCCTGGTGCGCATTTCGCCTTTCGACAGCAATGCCAAACGGCACACCTCCTTTGCCTCGGTGTACGTGTACCCCCTGGTAGACGACAGCATCGAGATCGAGGTAAACCCGGCCGATATAGAAATTACCACTTCCCGCTCCAGCGGGGCCGGCGGACAGAACGTGAACAAGGTGGAAACCAAGGTGCAGCTGGTGCATAAGCCCACCGGAATACAAATCTCATGCTCCGATTCACGTTCACAGCACGACAACCGGGCCACGGCCCTGAAAATGCTCAAGTCGCAGCTTTACGAGATCGAGTTGCGCAAACAAATGGAAGCCCGCGAGGCCATTGAATCGGCCAAGAAGAAGATCGAATGGGGCTCCCAGATCCGGAACTACGTGATGCAGCCCTACAAACTGGTAAAGGATGTGCGTACGGGTACGGAAACCAGCAATGTCGATGCCGTTATGGACGGTGACCTCGACGGCTTTCTGAAAGCTTACCTGATGATGATGGGGCAGCGCGATACGGCCTGATCCTTATAAAATGTCACTGCATGATTACCTTTTACCACAATCCGAGATGTCGCAAAAGCCGGGAGGCTTTACAGCTTCTCGAGGCCAGCGGGAAGACCTTCAGGCTGGTAGACTACCAGAAAGAACCCCTGAACCCGCAAGACCTGGAAACCCTGCTGGTGAAGCTGGGGATGTCGGCTTCCGAGCTTATCCGCACCAATGAATTGCTCTGGAAAGAGAATTACAAGAACCGCGCCCTGCCTGAACGGGAACTAATTGGCCTTATGGCGGAACACCCGAGGCTCATGGAGCGCCCAATTTTGGAAAGCGGCGGGCGTGCCGTGGTAGGCCGGCCTCCGGAGCGGATCCTGGAACTTCTTTAATTTTAATGCATTAGAAGCTATTAAGTCAAACGACTATTTAACAAAGTTTTAACCAAGATCGGTTAAACCCGAAACCAGTCCTTCAATCTAAATACCCGAACCATGAAGAGATATGCACTCCTTGCCCTGTTTGTGATGGGCGCCGCAATTACGGCTGAGGCCCAATACGGTTATGGCAATTACGGGGGGTACTACGGCCGTCGCCAGAGTATTGTTCCGCAAGCCGAAACGCCCGACAAAAAGCCCGAGCCGAAAACGGCAGAAGAAATCGTGTCGGAAGAAATGCCCGGCATTGTGGAGGCAGCCGAACTGAATGCGTTTGAGGAAGCCGTTGTACGCACTTCCCTCACCCGTTACGTGCAACAGCGCATCGAGCTCGACATTTTGAAGCTCGACCCTGATACGATGCGCGAGGCGGTTGAGAAAATTAACCTGGAACACCGCCAGGAGCTCGAAGCCGGCCTGCCGCCCGAGAAGTACCAGGCCATGATCCAATTACAGGAAAACGGTTACAACGCCAAAAAGCTCGAAAAAGAGAAGCGAAAGAAAAAAAAGAAGAAATCCTAAAACCCTATGAAAAACTTCCTGATCCTGTTCTGCCTGGCTATAGCCACCGCCCAGGCGCAGAGGCCGCAAGGACCGGAAAACCAGGCCATTACTATCAAAGGAGCCATACTGGATCAGGAAACGGGAAGTCCGCTGGAATACGCCACCGTCGTCCTCCAAAAGACGGAAGACCCCGCGAGCGTTACCGGGGGCATTACCGATGAATCGGGTAAATTTGAGTTTGCCGCCACACCCGGAAACTATAACGTTCGCTTCGAATACCTCTCCTATAAAACCATTACCCTCGAAAACCAGCGCATTACCGAATCACGCGATTTCGGAGCTATACGCATGGCCATCAATGTGGCCGAACTGGAGGCCGTCGAGGTAGTGGGCGAACGCACCACCGTCGAGGTGCGCCTTGACAAAAAGATTTACAATATTGGGAAAGACCTGACCAATAGCGGCGCCACCATATCTGATGCGCTGAACAATGTCCCTTCGGTTAGCGTAGATGTGGAAGGCAATATCAGCTTGAGGGGAAATGATAATGTACGCATTCTGATCAACGGCAGGCCCTCGGCCCTTGCCGGGTTCGGCTCCACTGACGCCCTTCGGCAACTGCCTGCAGATGCCATCGATCGGGTAGAAGTCATTACCAGTCCTTCGGCTCGCTACGACGCCGAAGGATCGGCCGGCATACTGAACATTATCTTGAAACAGGAAAAAACACTGGGTTTCAACGGATCAGTCAATTCCTATATCGGGGTGCCGATGAACGCCGGAATTACAGCCAACGGCAACCTGCGCACCGATGCCTTCAACATCTTCAGCACCATCGGTTACCGCTACCGCAATGCCCCGGGCAACGCCAATTTCGACAACACCTATACCTCCGGGTTTTTTGATAGAATCAAGGAAGACCGCGATACAGACCGGCTCAACCGCGGACTGAATGCCAACCTGGGGATGGAATTATTCCTCACCAAAGAATCGAGCCTTACAGGAAGCTACTTTTTCCGAAAAGGAAACGACGAAGATATAACCGAAAACAATACAGAGCGTTTTATCGATTCGCAAACAGACAGCCGTACCCTGAGAAGGGAGGTTGCCAACGAAGACGATCAAAGCCACCAGTGGTCGCTAAACTACAATAACAATTTGGACGACAAGGGCCAGAAGCTTACCGTCGACCTTCAACTGTCGCGCGATCAGGAAACCCAGAATGCTGAAATCGAGGAGCGCACTACCTTTCCCAATGACAACCTGGTTGCCCTGGAGCAAGTATTGCAGAAAGAAAAACAGTCAGAATTCCTGGTGCAGGGCGATTACGTGTTGCCTGTGGGGGATTCCCAGTTTGAAGCCGGTTTCCGCATCGACATGGAGGAAACCATGACCGATTACCGGCTCGATTCACTCGACCAGGCCAGTGGGCAATTCGTGGTGAACCAAAACCTGACCAACATTTTTACCTATAACGAAGACGTCTATGCCGTGTATTCTCAGTACGGGGACAAATTTGGCAAGTTTTCGTTCCTTATGGGCCTTCGGCTGGAGCAGACCCGCCTGAAGGGGCAAATCGAATCCGAATTCGACCCAAGCCTGATCGAAGAGGAACTGGGTGTCGATGTAGATGTTAATTTCACCAAGAATTATCTGGGGCTGTTCCCAACGGCGAACCTGATTTACGAGCTTTCAGAATCAGCCAACGTGACCCTTGGGGTGAACCGCCGGATTAACCGTCCGCGCGGCTGGTTTATCAACCCCTTCCCTTCACGCAGCTCCCGCACCAACGTTTTCCAGGGAAACCCTGACTTGAATCCGTCCTTTTCATGGACCTACGACCTGGGGTACCTGAAACGGTGGGAAAAACTCACCTTTACCTCTTCGGTCTATTACCAGCGCGAAACCGACTCTTTTGAACGGGTTCAGGAGCCAACCGGGCAAACAACTACCGAAGGCATCGAGATTATCCGCTCGATCCCCATCAACCTCTCGACCAATCAACGCTATGGCGCAGAGGGCAGCCTGCTCTACAACCCGTCGCGCAAGTTGCGGCTGAACGGAAGCTTCAACTTTTTCCTCTTTGATAGCGAAGGTAGCTTTAACGGGGTAGATTACGGAACTTCCAACACCAGCTGGTTTGCCCGGTTCAGTTCCAAATTGACCCTCCCGGCGGCCATCGAGTGGCAGACAAACGCCTTCTATATGGGACCCCGCCAGAACGCACAGACCAAATCGGAGGGGATGTTTTCCATCAACATGGCTTTCAGCAAGGATATCATGAAAGGGAACGGCACCCTCACCCTCAATGTGGACGACCTGTTGAACTCGCGCAAGCGCCGCGCCTTTACCCAGACACCGTTCTTTACCTCCGACAGCTCATTCCAATGGAGGGTACGCACGGTTAACCTGGCCTTTGTTTACCGCTTCAACGAACAAAAGAAACGCAATGGCCGGGGCGACGACCGGAACTTTGACCAGGAAGAAGGGGAATTCCGCAGCTGACCGAAATCTCCGGGGTACTGAAAATAAAAAAGAAGCGGTTTGACGCTTCTTTTTTTGTTATATGCTCAGGTTAAATGCTTATGCCTGCTCTCGTTTGGCGCGTTTGGCCTCCCGGCGTTCTTTCCAGAGTTCGATCAGGTTTCCGCCCAACCAGTAAGGTACAACAAACATCAACAGAAACATCATCAGCCAGAAACCGATGGTCAGGATGGTGAGGAAGGCGAGAAATCCGAGATATTGGTCAAACTCAAACATGGACGTGTTCTTTGAGGCACAAATATAGGGGGAATCGGTTAAAACCTGCAAATCAAATCGGAAAAATTAAGGAGAAAGCGCCAGTCTGCCCGGGCCATAAAAATGTGTCGAATGCGTACCTTTATAACAAAATTACAAACCATGAAATACCGCATCGAAAAGGACACCATGGGCGAGGTACAGGTACCCGCCGAAAAGTATTGGGGTGCACAGACCGAACGCTCCCGCAACAACTTCCGCATTGGCCCGCCGGCTTCCATGCCGCTGGATATCATCTACGGCTTTGCCTACCTGAAAAAAGCGGCTGCCTACGCCAACTGCGAGCTGGGCGTCCTCTCCGAGGCCAAACGGGACCTGATTGGCCGCGTTTGCGATGAAATTCTGGACGGGAAACTGGACGACCAGTTTCCGCTGGTTATATGGCAAACCGGTTCGGGCACCCAGAGCAATATGAACGTAAATGAGGTAATCGCCAATCGGGCCCACGAACTGGCCGGTAAAAAAATCGGAGAAGGCGAAAAAACGCTCCAACCCAACGACGACGTAAACAAATCCCAATCGTCCAACGATACCTTTCCGACAGGCATGCATATTGCGGTCTACAAAAAGGTAGCCGAAACCACCCTGCCCGGGGTGCGGGTGCTTCGCGATGCCCTGAAGGCCAAATCAGAAGCTTTTATGAACGTAGTCAAAATCGGGCGAACCCACCTGATGGATGCCACTCCCCTGACCCTCGGGCAGGAATTCTCGGGTTACGTTTCCCAATTGAGCCACGGCATCAGGGCGGTCGAAAACACGCTCGACCACCTCGGTGAGCTGGCCCTGGGCGGAACTGCCGTGGGAACCGGGCTTAACACCCCTGCCGGCTACGATGTAACTGTGGCCCGCTACATCGCTCAGTTCACCGGCCTGCCCTTCAAGACCGCCGCCAATAAATTTGAGGCCCTGGCCGCCCACGACGCCCTGGTGGAAACCCACGGCGCCCTGAAGCAGCTGGCAGTTTCCCTGAACAAGATTGCCAACGACATTCGCATGCTTGCCTCCGGACCCCGGTCAGGCATAGGGGAAATCATTATCCCGGCCAACGAGCCCGGCAGTTCCATCATGCCCGGCAAGGTAAACCCCACCCAGAGCGAAGCGCTCACTATGGTCTGCGCCCAGGTCATGGGCAACGACGTGGCGGTAACCGTAGGGGGCACGCAGGGTCATTACGAACTCAATGTCTTTAAACCGGTTATGGCCGCCAACGTGCTCCAATCGGCCCAACTGCTGGGGGATGCCTGCGTGAGCTTCGAGGAGCACTGCGTCTCGGGCATCGAGCCAAATTACCCGGTAATCGAAAAGCTGCTGAACAATTCCCTGATGCTGGTAACGGCCCTCAACACGAAGATCGGGTATTACAAAGCCGCCGAAATCGCCAATGCCGCGCATGCGAACGGTACTACCCTTAAAGAGGAGGCCGTACGCCTCGGCTATGTTACCGAGGCCGAATACGACGCCTGGGTCAAGCCCGCGGAAATGGTGGGCAGCCTCAAGAATTAGACGGATTCAACCTAAAGAGGCCCGTTGAGTCGGCCCCGCAAAAAAAAAAGCCGCTTCCCGAAAGGAAGCGGCTTTTAGCTGTACATGGATAGTGTTTACTATTTCAGCTCAAACTTGTTGGTGGCAAGGAGTTTCAGGTTGTCGTCATACACGTTCACCATGTAATTTCCTTTGGCAAACTCGCCCGAGTAGTTGCTGATGTAATCGCATACATCCAGGGCGCTGTTTTCGTAGTAGAAATTGGTGGTTTTGGTATAGGTGATGGTCGGGCCATCTTCCACAGACTTGGTGTTGCCTCCGCCCATTACGTTGCCTTGGGGGTCGAGTACCTCGAGGTAGAACTCGCGGTCACCGGCTACGGCAATCACGTTATCGGCCACGGTAAAGCAAACCTTGATCTTATCGGTGCGTCCGGCGCGGGTGGTTGAAACCAGTTTCCCGCTGCCACGCTCGCGAACGGCGTCTACCAGCAGATTAGCCAGGTTCAGGGCAGAGCCCCGGGTAACCACATCGGCCAATTGGGTGTTCTGAACAACCAGGGAGTCGTTGAAAAGGGTTTGTTTTTCCAGTTCGGCGAAGGTGCTGTCGCGCTGCATGGCGATCAGGGTGTTTGAAGTGCGCAGGGAGTCTACCTGACGCAGGAGTTCTTCGCGTTCTTTTTTCAGCACGTCTACCTGACGGCGGTAACGAGACAGGGAAACGATGTCGGCCTTCATCGTCTTCACAGAGTCGATGTATTTGGCGATGTTGTCGCGGGCGGCTACCAGTTCTTCATTGGTAGCATTGCTTTCCAGGATGGCCTTGTCGTATTCAGACTTCAGGCTTTCGAGGTCTGCGGTTACCAGGTCACGCTCCTGGGTAAGGACGGCCTCGGTTTTCTTTTTGTCTTGGTAAAGACTTACGGTATAGATGATGGTTCCAAGGAGGATTACCCCGAGGATACCGGCTATTACCTTTAATCCGTTATTGTTTTTTTCTTCTGCCATTTGATTTAAGAATTGAATTTCCTGTATTAAGTGTTTGTTTGTACAGTCTATATACGAGGCAATGGCGATGTTGGATTTCAAACGTTAAAATTTTTTTGCAGATTTATCGCATGCAGCCCAGTATGCCTTATTTTTAAAGTTCTGGCCCCACCGGCTTTATAGCCCTGAAAGGCGGGTACAGGCGCAATCTGATAAAAACACTAATATGATGGCTCGCTTTATTGTATGTCTGATGTTTACGCTGACCGGTATGCCCGGCCCGAAAATGGCAACCGGGATCTGCGCTCAAACCGGCCCCGATCCAAACCAGGGCCTGCCGCTTGAAATATACCCCATTGCGCATGCCACCGCTGTGCTGGACTGGGGCGGCACCATCTTTTATATAGACCCGGTGGGCGGAGCCGAAGCCTTTGCCGGGCAACCCGCACCCGACCTGATGCTGGTTACCGATGTTCACGGCGACCACTTCAACGCCGAATCTTTGGAGGCACTCGGGAAGAATGGCACTCAGATAGTGGCCCCTGCCGCCGTTCGGGATCTGATGCCGGCGAAATTGCAGCAGGTAACCCGTACCCTGGCCAACGGGGAATCTATTGTGCTTGCCGGTGTGGCTATTACGGCTATCCCGATGTACAACCTGCGGGAAGAGGCCCGTCAATTTCACCAGGCAGGCCGTGGAAATGGATACGTACTTGAAAAAAACGGGGTTCGGGTTTACTTTTCGGGCGATACCGAAGACATACCCGAAATGCGGGCGCTGAGCGACATCGACCTGGCTTTCGTCTGCATGAACCTGCCCTATACCATGACTGTTGAAAGTGCTGCCGATGCCGTACTGGCCTTTAAACCCCGTATTGTATACCCGTATCATTACCGCGGTAATCCGGAGGTGAGCGATGTAAAGCGCTTCGCTGAAATTGTCGGGAAGGGCGATCCGAATATCACAGTGGTCCAGCTCGACTGGTACCCGGCAGACCCGTACTGATAAATTCGCATAAAAAAAGCCCGCCAACCGGCGGGCTTTTCCTGAATCTTACCGGGCTCAGCCCCGGATAAGTTTTTTGTACTTCAGGCGCTTGGGCGTGAGGTCGGCCCCCAGCCGCTTTTTCTTGTTCTCTTCGTATTCGGAAAAAGACCCCTCGAAAAAGTAGACCTGCGAATCGCCTTCAAAGGCCAGGATGTGGGTGCATATGCGGTCGAGGAACCAACGGTCGTGAGAAATGATCACCGCACAACCCGCAAAGTTCTCAAGCCCTTCTTCCAGCGCCCGAAGCGTATTGATGTCGAGGTCGTTGGTAGGCTCGTCGAGCAACAGCACGTTCCCTTCTTCCTTGAGGGTCATAGCCAGGTGCAGGCGGTTGCGTTCCCCCCCAGAGAGCATGTTTACCTTCTTGTTCTGTTCGCTTCCCGAAAAGTTGAAGCGGCTCAGGTAGGCCCTTGAATTGACCTGGTGGCCTCCCATGTTGATGAGTTCCTGCCCGTCGCTGAAGTTTTCCCAGATCGATTTTTCGGGTTTGATGTTAGAATGGCTCTGGTCTACATAGGCAATCTTTACGGTATCTCCTATAGTGAACGAGCCCTTATCCGGAGTCTCCTCTCCCATGATCATTCTGAAGATGGTGGTTTTCCCGGCCCCGTTCGGGCCGATTACCCCTACAATGCCTGCCTGCGGCAGGCGGAAATTCAGGTCTTCGTACAGCAGCTTGTCGCCATAGGCCTTGCTCACCCCCTTGGCTTCGATTACCTGGGTGCCCAGGCGGGGGCCGTTGGGGATGTAGATCTCCAGGTTCTCGTCCAGTTTTTTCTGGTCCTGGCTCATGAGCTTGTCGTAGTTGTTCAAACGGGCCTTCTGCTTGGCATGGCGGCCCTTGGGGCTCTGTCTGATCCACTCCAGCTCGCGCTCCAGGGTCTTTTGCCGTTTGCTGGCCTGCTTCTGCTCCTGGGCGAGCCGTTTGGATTTTTGCTCAAGCCAGCTCGAGTAGTTCCCTTTCCAGGGAATGCCCTCGCCCCGGTCGAGCTCCAGGATCCAGCCGGCCACGTTGTCGAGGAAGTAGCGGTCGTGGGTTACGGCGATAACCGTGCCCTTGTATTGGGCCAGGTGGTGTTCCAGCCACTGCACCGATTCGGCGTCGAGGTGGTTGGTGGGCTCGTCGAGCAACAACACCTCAGGTTCTTGCAGCAAAAGCCGGCACAGGGCCACGCGGCGGCGCTCCCCGCCCGAAAGCACCGAAATCTTCTTGTCGGGCTCCGGGGTACGCAGGGCATCCATGGCGATCTCGAGCTTTGAGTCGAGTTCCCAGGCATTCATGGCGTCTATCTGGTCTTGCAGGGCCGCCTGCTTGTCCATGAGCTGCTGCATCTTGTCGGGGTTTTCATAAACCTCGGGCAAGGCAAACTGATCGTTGATCGAATTGTACTGGTCGAGTACCTGCACCACCTCGGCCACCCCTTCCTTAACCACCTCCATAACGGTTTTTTCGGGGTCGAGCTGGGGGTCTTGTTCGAGCATTCCTACTTTATATCCCGGGGAAAAGACCACATTGCCCTGGTGGTTGGTGTCGTGCCCCGCAATGATGCGCAGCAGGGTCGATTTCCCGGCCCCGTTCAAACCGAGTATCCCGATTTTGGCCCCGTAGAAAAAGCTCAGGTAAATGTCTTTGAGCACCGGGGTATTGGCATTTTTGTACGTTTTGGTCACCCCCGACATGGAGAAGATGACCTTTTTATCGTCTGACATAAATTCGGAAAATTAATTTTACAAGCAGCGGCAGGCTTATACCCTGCCCTTCAAGGCGTTAAAAACCCAGGCGATGGCAAAGAAGCCAATTCCGACCGAGGCGAAGCCCCACCCGGCGATTTCGTCGTAGCGAAAGGCGCCCAGGGCTATTAGTCCGACTCCCACGACGATCATGATAAAAGTCGCCCAGGCCAATACGGTGTTTTTATTCATTCCCATGATTTAGCTAGTTTGGTGGGGTCAAATATCGCAAATAATTGGGGAATACAGCGTCTTCCCTTAGCCTTCAGACGGAAACCGGATGCCGCACCGCTCCCGGATGGCGTCGAGCAGCCGGTGAAGCGCCAGGCTGTCGGCGTGGGTCCAGTCTACGCTTTCGGTACAGCCCATCTTCAGGCAATCTTGTACCTCCCTGATCTCGTGCGTGTAGCCTTTGCCCAGAGTTGGAAGTTCTACCCTTCTGCCTGAGCCCTCAACGTCAATTTCGAATGCGTCGGTTTCGTGCCAGCGCGGCAAGAGGTAAATATTCCCGCCCGTACAGGAGAGTTCTGCCCGCATTTCAGACTTCGAGCTAAGCCCGCTGTACAACAGGGCGATTGCATCGGGGTATTCGAACACCAGCCCGATCTGCTTTTCAACCCCGGTACTATGGAATTTGGCGACCGCCTGAAAAGACTGGGGCACCCCAAGCAACCAGTACGCCAAAAAAACAGGGTAGATGCCAATATCGAGCAGGGAGCCCCCGGCGAGTTCCGGGTTCAGCAGCCTCCCTTCGGGGTCGCGGTCCAGGCCCGGGAAAGCAAAATCGGCTTTCAGGTAGGCCAGCTGCCCCAAGTCTCCTTTCTTCACCAAACGGGCAGCTTCGCGCAGGGCGGGGTTGAACCGGCTCCACAGGGCTTCCATCAGGAAAACGCCCTGCTCACGGGCGCAATCGACCATTTCTTGTACTTGTCGTGCGTTGATGCCCATCGGCTTTTCGCATAGCACATGCTTGCCCGCCCTCAAAGCCGCGAGGGTGTGCTCGTGGTGGTGGGTGTGCGGGGTGGCAATATAGACCGCCTGCACCCCGGGGTCGGCAAGGAGTTCTGCGTATGAGCCGTAGGCCCTGTCTGCACCGTATTCGGCCGCAAAGGCGGTTGCGTTGTCTGGGTCGCGCGATGCCACAGCGGCCAGACGGGCTTCAGGTACCCGGGCCAGGTCTTTCGCAAAGCTCCCGGCAATTTTTCCAAGCCCCAATATGCCCCATTGTAGTTGTTCCGACATGCGTTTTGATTTGCTTACCTATCAAAGTTAATGATAATTTCCTGCGTATCTTTAGGCCCAATAGGGTGAAAACCCACTGTTTTATGGATGTCAAATACAACAAGAACGAAGACCACAACAAGCTGTTGCGCTCTGAATTGCGCACCCGATTGGCCCAGGTCAGGAAAGGGGGCGGAAAGGCACGGCTCGAAAAATTACACGCCGAAGGGAAATGGTCGGCCCGCGAACGCATCGACTACCTGCTCGACTCACCAGGGGATGCGCTGGAGATCGGCGCCTTTGCCGGGGAAGGCATGTACAGCGAACACGGCGGTTGTCCCAGCGGGGGCGTGGTAGTCAAAATCGGCCGCATCAAGGGCCGGCTCTGCGTGGTGGTGGCCAACGACGCTACGGTAAAGGCCGGGGCCTGGTTTCCCATCACCGGGAAAAAAAACCTGCGGGCCCAGGAAATTGCCATGGAGAACCGATTGCCCATCATTTACCTCGTCGACAGCGCCGGGGTATACCTGCCCATGCAGGACGAGATTTTCCCCGACAAGGAACACTTCGGCCGCATTTTTAGGAACAACGCCGTGATGAGCAGCCTGGGCATTCCCCAGATCGCTGCAGTTATGGGCAGCTGCGTGGCCGGAGGGGCCTACCTGCCCATTATGAGCGACGAGGCCCTGATCGTCGACAAGACAGGGAGCATCTTCCTGGCTGGCAGCTACCTGGTCAAGGCTGCTATAGGGGAATCCATTGACAACGAAACCCTGGGCGGGGCAACCACCCACAGTGAGATAAGCGGGGTGACCGATTACAAGGCGGCCAACGACCAGGATGCCCTCGACCGCATCAAGAAGATCATAGACAAGATGGGGCGCCGCGATACCGCCGGCTTCGACAGGGCCAAACCAACTCTGCCCGGCCAAAACCCGGAAGAAATCTTCGGCCTGCTCCCGGCCTCCCGAACCGAGCCCTACGACATGCTCGAAATCATCGGCCGTCTGGTAGACAATTCGGAATTCGACCAGTACAAGGAGGGCTTCGGCAAGTCGCTGCTCTGCGGGTATGCCCGCATTGACGGGTGGGCGGTAGGTATCGTGGCCAACCAGCGAAAGGTGACCAAAACGGCCAAAGGGGAAATGCGCATAGGCGGGGTTATTTACTCCGATTCGGCCGACAAGGCCACCCGCTTTATTGCCAATTGCAATCAGAAACGCATCCCGTTGGTTTTTTTGCAGGATGTGACCGGCTTTATGGTGGGCAGCCACAGCGAACACGGGGGCATAATCAAAGACGGCGCCAAGATGGTGAATGCGGTGAGCAACTCGGTGGTGCCCAAGTTTACGGTGATTATCGGCAACAGTTACGGGGCGGGCAATTATGCCATGTGCGGCAAGGCCTACGACCCGAGGCTGATCGTATCCTGGCCCAGCGCCGAATTGGCCGTGATGAGCGGTGATTCGGCCGCCAAGGTGCTATTGCAGATCGAAACCGCCGCCCGCAAGAAGAAAGGGGAAAGCCTGTCTGCAGCCCAGGAAGGCGACCTGTACCGGGATATCAAGAAACGCTACGACGCGCAAATATCGCCCTATTACGGGGCAGCCCGGCTCTGGACTGATGCCATTATAGACCCCCTGGAAACCCGTCTCTGGATATCGACCGGCATCGAAGCGGCCAACCAGGCCCCCATCGAGAAAGCTTTCAACATGGGGGTACTGCAGGTGTAGCCCCACAGCATTTCCCCTTTCTCGCCAAAGGCCTTCGAGCCTTGACTAACCCTGCACCCGGGCGTTTCCCGGAGCGGTAAGGGTGAGCAGGCGCTGGTTGCTTCCCTGCAGGAAGAGTTTGAAAGTGTGCACCTCCTTAGTCTGGTTTTTCTGGCCGAAACGGTAATAGGCCGTTACCTTCAGGTAGGTTGGGGTCAGGCTTTTGTTGCCCAGGTAATTGATATTAACCGTCCACTCGCCCGGGGTTGACGGGTCAATCACATACTCCTCCATGGCATAACCCGCCATCTGTTCGTCTTCGATACGGTCGGAGCTTTTAGCCTGGGTGTGTTCCCAGCTATACATACGGTTATCCGGATTGACGAACTGCAGCTCAAATTCGGCCCCGCTGTCGTTCCATTCAAATACCAGCCGGGTTGCTCCCTCTACATAGGGGTCGGTGGTTACAATTCGCATGTCCGTTTTGAGCTGCTCGCCGTACACCTGGAACAGGTTGTCGCTGTCGTGCTGCTGCATGAGCCAAAAGTCGTCGGAGCCCACCAGGAACCCTTCCTTAAGCAGGTACTGGTATCGGCCGAACATGGCTGCTGCTTTGCTGAATTCCCCGGCATCGCGGTAGGCCGTGGCCATGTCGAGATACGATTGTCCGTACTGGGGCCTCAAAACAAAGATTTCCTTATTAACATCCCGGGCCAGCTCGGCCCGGCCGTGGTCCTGGTACAGGTAGGCCAGGGCTTTCAGCAGTACCGGGTTGCCCGAAAATTTGCCACGGTGTTCGTCGATGATAGCATCGGCGAAAGAACGGTCTTGGCGTACCTCGTAAAAATACCGGTAGGCGTCGAGGAAGAAATAGGGTGAGGCCGTTAGCTGGGCAGCAAAGTCAGCGTAAATGGCCCGTGCCTCCTCGGCAGACCCGGAGCCCATCAGCCGCTGCCAGTAGGTGGGCGAATTCGCCAGTATATCGGCTTGCGTGAGGGCTTTAGGCGCTGATCGCTTCGCGGCATCGGCACTCAGCCCCTGGGCCACGAATTTTGAATTTAGCGTGTTGATCAAAACGACCCCGCCGGCCCCCTGGGTTCCGTATCGGGTACCCCTGGAATAACTGCTTAAAATGGCTAATCGATCGATCTGATTTATATCAAGCCAGGTTGGGGTTTCTGTAAAAATTTGACCATCAATGTCATAAATAACCGGAACGGTCGAAAGACTGCCTATTGTACGAATATAAACCGTTCCATCGGGGCAGCTACCCTTTACAGTAACACCGGCAAACCTGTTTTTCAGGTAATCGGTGATACAGATATAGATTTGGTTAATGGACGAACCGTTTACCACCCGAATAGTACCGGCTTCGCTATTGGCATCCAGAAAGCCAAAGGCCGTGCGGATTATGTCTTTATTGGTGGCGTAATCCCTGGCTAATTCGACCTGAGATTTCAACTGCTTCTCCACAGTTACTTCATCCAATTCGGTATAGTCGGGCACCATGGACACGTTTACGAAGTGGGTGACATCTTCTACAAGCACCCGTACGGTTTTCATTCCCGCATAGGAAATCCTGAGGAAGTCGCCTACCTCGGTCTCAATCTCGTAACGGCCCTCCGAATTGGTGTAGGTACCCCCCGGTTTGCCCTCCAGGGTAATGGCTACATCGGCCAGGGGCTGGCTCCCGTCGGTAATCTTTCCTTTCACCAGGCGGGTCTCCTGGGCCCATATCAGCGCAGGCAGGCAACAAAAAAGCAATAGTAATCGCATTTTGATACAGTTTTAGGGTTGAACCTCGGGGAACAGGAATTCTCAGGGAGGTTTTATCTCCCCCGTATG
Organism: Robiginitalea sp.; assembly: GCA_050289825.1. Taxonomy (GTDB): domain Bacteria; phylum Bacteroidota; class Bacteroidia; order Flavobacteriales; family Flavobacteriaceae; genus Robiginitalea. The sequence continues at coordinate 12,124 of JBNKGM010000019.1, read as the reverse complement.
TGATTAAGATACAAATTTTTCAAAAAGTTGCCTCGGAAAAGCCGGAATACCAACCCATTGCAACCTTCTGCTCCGCTCAGGGCCTCGGGATCAGGTAGAGCGAGGTTTGGCGACCGTCGGGGTAGCGAAAGCCATCGGCCCCGAAAAACCCCGGTTCTTCGAGCATTACCCGAATATCAGTGCCCCAGTCAGGCAGGGTCACCGTAGTGTTGAGTTCAATGGCGTAGAGCGTATTGGGCCGGAGCGCATACGATTGCCCGTCGGCCCGGTCTACCCCCTGCTGGGAATCCCACATGCCGATAGTCGTGCCCGCCGAGTGGCCGTATGTGCCCAGGGGGTGGGTGTAAATAGCCGGGCGAAGGCCTTCTGAGCGGCCGGCTGACAGGGCGCTGGCCAGGATTTCATTTCCAGTCAGGCCCTCCCCCATGTGGGTGGTAAGCAGATCTTGTACGCGGTTGCCGTCGGCCAGGGCCTGCTTCAGGTAGTCAGGGGCGTCGGTTTCCCCAGGCAGGAGCACATAGGCCAACTCCTGGCAATCGGTATTCAGGCGCAGGTAGGTTATCCCGAAATCGCAGTGCAGCAAGTCGCCCGGCTGGATGATTTCCTGCCCGGGCCGGTCTGAAAACGAATACAGATGCCCTTTCAATTCGCGGGCGCTCCGCTGGATGTCTACGGTAGGGTGAAACCAGGTGTCGAGGCCCAGCTCGGTTACCCGCTGGCGGAACCACCACTCCACCTCGGTGGTGGTGGTTTTCCCCGGTAAGATCACTTTATCAGAGAAGGCCTCGGCAATGATGTTGTGGGTAAGGCGGGCCAGGTTGGCGTAAATCGTCATTTCCCGGGGGGTTCGGGTTTCGATCCAGCTTACGGCCAGGTTTTCGGCAGAAACGACCCGGGGGTGGTACTTTTTCGGAAGGTAGGCCATAAAGGCGTCATAGTCGGTTTTATCGAGCCCGTCCGCGATGTTGTGGTCTTCCGAGAAATTGAGGCCGATGCGGGCCGGGTTGCGTTCCTCGATGAGCTCGATAAGCCGCTTCCACTGGTCGGGTTGCTGGTCTTTGTCCCAGGCCGAAACAATGCTCTTCCCAATGTTGTAGCGCGCCACAGCCAGGCGGTCGGTTTTGCCGGTTTTATTATCGCGGTAAAACAGCAGGATGGTGCGTCGGCGGGCGCTGAGCCAGGTGGCCGGCAAAAAGGTTTTCAGCACCGGGTCCTCGTTGTACTCGCGCGAGATCAGCACCCACATATCGATGCCGCTGCGGTCCATCAGCTGGGGCAAAAGCGAATCGAGGCGCTCTTCCAAAATTTCGTCTACCAGGGCGGCACGTTCGGCCTCAGGCAAGATAAGCTGCGATTGGGCCGCAAAGCCGGCCAGTAAGGAAATCAGGAACAACCAGGTACGCATATTATTTCGATTTATGATTTTTAATGGTTTTCAGCCGGTCTATTTTCCCGGTCATGGTTTCTTCGAAGGACGGTACAAAATGGATGTCGCGGGGCAATTCGTATTTGGTGAACTGCCCGCTGGCTTCCAGGGCTTGCTTCAAAACGGCTTCCTTTCCCGTGCCTTCTATGAACAGCACCAGCTTCTGGCCCAGGGCGGCATCGTCCATGCCGCAGAGGAAAAACCGCTGCGCCAGATAGGGCGACATGCGCACCTCGAGCATGTCGGGCATGAGCTTGACCCCGCCTGAATTCAGCACATGGTCGAACCGGCCCAACCAGCGAAAGGTGGTTTCCGATTCGAGCTGCACCATGTCGTTGGTCTGGATGGGCTGGTCAGTCCAACCCGGGGCATCGATGCGCAGGCACCCCCGCTTATCCAGTTCAAGGCGAATCCCGTCCAGGGCTGTATAGGGCGGCAGCGCAGCTTCCGGGTCATTGCCGGCCGCCACGCGCTTAAGCCGGCGCAAGGCAATATGGCTCGCCGTTTCGGTCATGCCGTAAGTCTGCCACACCTCGGTGCCGCTAACGGGCAACTGGGCCAGCAAGGACGGGAGCACCGGGGCTCCTCCCAGAATCAGTTTCCCGATGCGCGAGAGCCGCTTGCCAGACCGCTCGGCCTGCAGGGGCACCATGGCCGCAAAATCAAAGTGGCCGCTCACTTCCCGCAGCGGGTCAGCCACCGGGGGTACCATAGTGAGATCCCACCCGAGCACCATGGCGCGCACCAGCATCATTTTTCCGGCAATGGCCGACATAGGCAGGCATACCAGGGCCCGGGTTCCGTGGCCCAGCCCCAGAAACGCCCCGGTTGTTCGGGCGCTGTGAATCATATGCTCCTTTTTGATCTTTATGACTTTGGGGGTTCCCGTAGATCCTGAGCTCTGTTGGGCAATATAATCGCGGTCCGAAACCCAGTCGATCAAAAAATCGCCAATGTCCCGCTCATACGGGTCCCCTTCCTTTACCAGGCTGTAACCGACTTCCCCAAGATCATTCAGGGCAAAGGCCTGTCCGGAAATGCGGAAGGCCGGGTGATAGGTTTCTGTCATAGTTCTTCTTGCTTAAAGTGAGCCAGCGATGTTTCGCGGCTGTATATGCGGCCCGTGAGCCGCCCTTTCCAGTCATCCCACCGGTACTTGCGCCCAAAGACCCATAAAAGGATTGGGAATACGACAAAAACGGGCAGGTAGGTATCCCAGCCGAGGGCTGGTTGTGAGATGTCTTTGTAGAGCGAATCGGTTTGAAAGGCGGTCCAGTCGGCCGTTACCAGCAGGGCCGTAACCAGGTTGTTGGCGGCGTGGAAGCCCAGGGCCAGTTCCAGCCCCTGGTCCATAAGGGTTAAGACACCCAAGAACAGCCCTGTGCCGATGTAAAATACCAGGGTGCCATAGCCCAGCTTCTCCACTTCAGGGTTGGCCAGGTGCATGATGCCGAACAGCAGGCTGGTGACCAACAGGGGAACCCAACGGTTGCCGGAAAGGATACCCAGCCCCTGCATCATGTGCCCGCGAAAAAGGTATTCTTCAAAGCTGGTCTGCAACGGGATCAACAAAATGGCGATGACAGCCAGTTTCCAGAAGGCTTCCCAGCGGAAATTCCAGACGTAGTCACCCGGGGATAGCCAGATGTCGAGCACGGTAAGCCCAACAGTAATCAGGCCCCAGAGCCCAAAAGCGAACCAGACGCGGCCCCAGTCGACCTTGCGGCGCGAGGTGGTCAGGGAACGGATTGACTGGGGGTGGATGAATTTGGTCCACCCCAGTACCAGGGGCAAGCCCAATGCAAGGGGCAGGAGCATAATGATAAGTACCGTATTGGCCCCCAATGAATTGATCAGGTCGGCCATCATATCTTCTACGGGCACGGGCGATGTAACCGTGGCCACGTAATTGAAGGCCATCAGCGAAATAAACCCCAAAGGGATAAAAAAGTATTTCCAAAGGCCCAGATCGCCTCGGTACCCTTGCTCTATGTACATAATTTTAAAATTTTGTTCACATTCCAGCCCAGGGCCACATCATACCATAAATGCCCGTCACCTGTTTTCAGGGGGCTGTTGAAATTATTCGAAAACAGCCCTCCCGTCCCCAGGCCCTGGGGCATTGCCGTCGGCAGGGTGGCTGTCCATTGGGCGATGGCGTTCAGGCCAATATTGCTTTCCAGGGCGCTGGTAACCCACCACCCGATGCCGAGCTCCCCGGCCAGCGCGATCCACGCCTCACAAGCTGCATACCCCCCCAACAGGCTGGGCTTTAAGATAAGGAATTGCGGAGATAACTCCCGCAAGAATTGTCGCTGGTCGGCTTCAGGGCCGAGGGCGATCAATTCCTCATCAAGGGCTATCGGCAGCGGGGTTTCCCGGCAGAGCCGGGCCATGGCCTCCCACTGCCCTGCCCTGATGGGCTGCTCAATGGAATGCAGCCCGAATTCCGAAAGCCGCTTCAGGGCTTCCAGGGCTTCCCCAGCCATGAACGCCCCATTGGCATCGACCCGGAGCTCGAGCTCCCCGGGCGAAAACCGGCGACGGAGGCTACGAAGGAGCCCGAGTTCGGTCTCAAAATCGAGGGCACCGATCTTCAGCTTCAGGCAGTGGTACCCTTCTGATAGTTTTTTTTCGATTTGCTCTTCCATAAACGCCGCATCTCCCATCCAGATAAGGCCGTTTATCGGAATGGGCCGGCCCTTCAGAAAAGCCGTAGGGTATAACTCCATGGGCGAGTCGGCCTGAAGCGAACGGAAGGCCTGTTCCAGGCCAAAGACCAGACTGGGCCAATCCTGCAAATGGCTTCGCAGGGCTTCCAGTCCCAAGGCTATGTTCTGACAGGCCCATTGCAGTTTCTGCTCGTAACCGGGCCGGTCGTCGCGGCTCAGGCCCCGAAACAGGGCACACTCCCCAATCCCCCAGCGCGTTTCGCTCCTCAACACGATAAAGAAGGTCTCCTTCTCGGTGAGCACGCCCCGGGAAGTGCCTCCCGGGCGGATGAATTTCAGTTGGTATCGGGCGAAAGATGCAGTCATAAAACCGAGCTAAAATTACGTATATTTTGAGTCAACATGCGACGCCTATGCAAGAAGAAAATCGAGTAATCTGGATTACGGGTGCTTCCTCCGGTATCGGGGAGGCCCTGGCCTATCACCTCAGCACCCTGGGTCACAGGCTTATTCTCTCAGCACGGCAGGCAGACCGGCTGAAATGGGTACAATCGAAGTGTGCCCAGCCCGACAGGGTGGCCTTGCTGCCCCTTGACCTGGAGCAACCCGAAAGCTTCGAAGCGTTGGTACGGCAAGCCCTGCAATGCCACGGCCGTGTCGATGTGCTTGTTAACAATGCCGGGCTGAGCCAGCGCTCGCTCATTGCCGAGACCGATATGGCCGTTTACGACCGGCTGATGCGCGTCAATTACCTGGGCACGGTGGGGCTGACCAAGGCCCTGCTCCCCGAATTCCTGAAGCAGGGCAGCGGCCAGTTCGTGACGGTTACCAGCCTGATGGGCCGTTTCGGTTCGCCCTTACGCTCGGGTTATTGCGGGGCCAAGCATGCCCTGCACGGCTTTTTCGACGTTCTGCGTATGGAACATGAGAAAGACGGGGTGCGGGTAACCCTGGTTTGCCCGGGTTTTGTGCAGACCGATGTCGCCCGCAACGCCCTCACGGCAGACGGAAGCCCGCAAAAACGGCAGGATGCGGCCACGGAAAAAGGCATGGCGACAGACCAATTCGTCCAAAAAATGTGGCGGGCCGTTGCGGCCGGAAAATGGGAGGTGAACATAGGCGGATGGGAGACCGTCGGAGTTTTGCTCAAACGCCTTTTCCCGCGCCTGGCCCACCGGGTGGTGGTGCGCAGCCAGGTGGTGTAATCAGACCGTAAGGGTTTCCCCTATCTCGGGCAGTAAAAGGGTTTTACCGGCTTTGGAGAAGGCCTCCCGTGCCTGCTTCCTGTCGATCACGATATAGCCGAAGGTGTCGTAGTGCACCCCCAGCACGCGCGAACAAGCCACAAAGTCTGAGGCCAGCAAGGCATCGTCTACCCCCATGGTAAAGTTGTCGCCGATCGGCAGTACGGCAAGGTCGAGTTTCCCGTAATGCGGAAGGAGTTTCATATCCATGTGGAGGGCCGTATCGCCCGCAATATAGATTTGTTTCCCCCCGGCCCGCAGCAAAAATCCCCCGGGCTGCCCCCCATAGGTGCCGTCGGCAAAAGAGGAGGTGTGTACGGCATTCACGTATTTCAGCCAGCCAAAGTCGAACTCACGGGCACCCCCGTGGTTCATCGGGTGCCCCTTGAGCCCTTTGGCCTGGTAGTACGAAACAATTTCGTAGTTGCTGATAAGGGTTGCCCCACTCTTTGAGGCCAGGGCTTCCACATCGAGCACGTGGTCTTGGTGGGCATGGGTGAGCAAGATAAAATCGGGTGCCAGCGAATCGAGGCTAATCTTTTCTTTGGCCAACGGGTTTCCGGTGATGAACGGGTCTACAACCAGCTGGTGGGCACCGGTGTCAATACGCAGGGCGGCATGCCCCAAAAAGGTGATTTTCATGCGAGGGTGCTTTCTCCCAAAGGTATTGAACAAATTTAAAAAAGGAAAGGCGGAAAGCTGGCGGGTTCTTACTTGAAATCGAACCAAAAGCGCACCCCTTCGGTGGTCTGGTCAATGTTCAGGGTCGACTGCAGCTGGTTTACCAGTCGGCGGATAAGACGCAGGCCCATGGAATTGTCTTCGCGGTGTTCGGAGTCGTCGGGCATGCCCACCCCGTTGTCGGAGTACTCGAAAAAGCCCCCTTCCCCATTAGTGCGGATATGGATGTAGATCTGGCCTTCCTGTTCGGGGTCGGGGAAGGCGTACTTGAACGAATTCGAAACCAGTTCATTTAAAATGAGCCCAATGGGTATGGCGCGGTCGATATCGAGCTCCACCCCTTCGGCGTCGATGGCGATATTGATATTGTGCCCTCCCTTCTTGAAGACCGACTGCACGCTGTTGATCAGGCTCTCGATATAGCCCTGCATCTCGATTACCGACAGGTCGTCGTTCTGGTAGAGTTTCTGATGGATCAGGGCCATGGCCTTTACCCGTGACTTCCCTTCCTCCAGGGCTTCGATAACCGCCTTGCTGCGCGTATTCTTGGTTTGAAGGCTCAGCAGGCTCGACACCATCTGCAGGTTGTTCTTAACCCGGTGGTGGATTTCCTTGAGCAGGGAATCCTTCTCAATAAGGGATTTTTCAATAATGTGCTTTTGCTCGGCCAGCAGCCGCTGGTTCTTGATGTTTTTAAGATAGGCATACACCAGTCCGGCAAACCCGAGCAGCGTAAAGACCAGGGAAATAAACACCAGGTTAATGCGCATGTCCTGGGCCTGCAGTTCGGCCCGACCCCGCTCGAGTTCCTCCTTCTGCTCGTTGATCATCTGTTTGGAGGTCTCCAGGTCTTCATTGGCGACAATGGTCAGCAGCTGCTGCTTGCGAATGGCAGATTCACTGCGCTCGATGGAATCTTGCAGGCGTACGTTGCGCCTGAGAAAGCGCACTTCTTCCTGGTAATTCCCAACAGTATCGTAATAAAGGGCCAGCAGGCGGTTGCGTCTCAGGGCGAGTTCAACGGGGTGTATTTCAGAGGTTTGCTGCAGGTATTCCAGGGCCTTTTTCAGGTGGCCCAGCTCCAGATGGGCTTCGGCCAGGGCCAGGGTGTTTTCTATGATATTGGGCCGGTATACCTCCTGCTTGTGCTCCCCGATAACCGAGATGCTGTTTTCCAGGAACGGAAGGGCCTCGTTGTATTGGGTGAGCATTACATACGAACGGCCAATGTTGCCGTCCACGATGCCTCGCAGCAATTCGGCCCGCTCCAGTTCATTTTCGGTTTTAGCCTTGTTGAAGTCGTTCAGGTAAATGGTCATATACCCCTGGGCCTTTTTAAAGTACGAAAGGGCAGCCGCAGGCGAATTGTCGAGCAAGAGAAATGTGCCCACATCATTGTCATATTCGGCCAGCTGGTAGAGATCAGAATCGTCTACCAGGCGCTTGCGCTCCTCGATATAATCCTTCATGGCCCTGCGGTGCATGCCCAGATTGGAGTAGATATCGTAAAAGGAGACATTTTCGGTATACCCCAGGTCGCGTTTTTTCTTGCGAATCTCGATCTGTTTGTCGAAAAGCTGCAACTCCCCGTAGTTGCGGTCGATGAGCTCGAGCAGCGTTTGGAGGATTTCGCGCTGGTCTACCGGAACATGTAATAAGAGGTCGTTGGCCAGGGCCACGCTTTTGTTGAAATCGCCCAGGTCGAAGTAGAGCTCGGCCTGCATGATTTCGTAAGCCCTCATGGCCGTGGAATCGCCCAGGCGGGTTGCCTGGTTCAGGTCTGATTTAACGGCGTCGAGCCAGTCGTAGGGCGAATCGAGGTCGTAACGGTTGCCGGTGCCAAAAAAGAAGTCGTATTTGGACTGGGCGTTTGCGAGCTGCTTGAATTCGTACAGGCTGCCTTCGTCTTGCAGGGCATAGTCCTGCCCCTGCATGCCCCAATGGAGGAAAAGCAAACCTGCCCATAAAGCCGAAGCGAAGAATCCTTTCATAAAAAATGCCCTATGCCCTTTGCGGGCTCAGGTATAGCTGGTATACCCGGTTTCAAACTTACCTTTTTTAAACGCCACGGCCCAGTATTTGTTGTAAAGCAGCCCCATTCTGTGGTCTGCCTGCCCAATCTGCCCATCGCAGCAGCAGAGGCCCCGTACCCGGCAAAAAAAAGGCTGTGCATGAGCACAGCCTGGTGATCAAACGGTAAGATTTGGGGCGTTCTTACAGTTACGTGTTTCAAAAATAGGCAGTCAAACCGAGGTCTGGCCAATTTTGTTGTGAACCGACCCGAAGGTGTTGTGAAAGTCGCATTTCGGGGAGTTAACCGCCCCGGATCCTGAATTTGAGGGCTTTGGACTTGAAATCGGGCCAGGCCCAATGAAAAAGAGCCTTACCTTTTCGGGCAAGACTCTTTTACGAGAACACTATATGAAAATGAAAAAAACTAATCCTTAAATCCGTTGGCTAAGATAGAACAGCAATAAGCCCCGCCCAACAAATTGTTGTGAGCGGGGCTCAAAGTGTTGCGAAAGTCGTTTCAGGAGTTATCGGGCCGGTGTGAATCAGGAATTCATGGCCGAAATAATGAACTCCTTGAAGTCTTTTGAGATCGGTATCAGGGTGTTGTTGATCAGGATATCCTTCGAATTGATGGCATCGATATGGTCTACATTGACGATGTACGACTTGTGGGCCCGGAAAAATTTCTTCTTGGGCAATTTCTCCAGGTAGTCTTTCAGGGGTGAGCGAACCAGAAACTTCTTGTCTTTGGTATTGACCTCCAGATAGACGTTATCGGCCTTGATAAACTGGATATCGTCGAACTGGATGCGGTAGTACAGATGCTGCTTTTTGACGAAGATGGAATCTTTGAGCAGGGCATTGGAAGCAACACCGTCGTTGCTGTCTTCGTGCTCTTCTGACCGGTTGGAGCGGTCGCTGTGCGTAAAATTAGACAGGGCAATTTCGATGGAGGTGTACAGGTCTTGTTGCTCAAACGGCTTTACCAGGTATCCGTTCGGCTTAACGGTTTTGGCATTTTCCACCGTGGCCCGGTCTGAGTTGGAGGTTACGAAAATAAAGGGGATGTCGTAGTGGTCGCGAATGTGCTTGCCCAAATCGATCCCGGTTTTGTCTGAAGCCAGAATGATATCGATCAAAACCAGGTCTACTTCCTTGGTGCGCAATACTTCCACAGCCTGCTCATACACGATTACATTATCGACAATCTCATAGCCGATTTCTTCGAGCATGGATTGCATGTCGTCGGCAATGATTACGTTGTCTTCAACTATGAGTATTTTGATAGGTTCTTCCAAAATGGTGCAGGTTTAGCGTGTTATCACCCCCAAATTTACAAAATTTTACCATTCAGACAGATAGAGCAGCAGGGCCATAAAAAAGGTGCTCAGGGCAATTTTCTTGAGTTCGGGATCTAGCTGGGAAGGGTCTTGCCGGTGGCGGAGGCCATACAGGTGCCAAACCACCACGCCCAAAGGGAGCAGGCACCAGGCCGTCCGTGTCGGGTGGGGTTGCAGGTAGGTGAACCAGCACATGGCCAGGATGGCCGTAAGGCCTAATACCTTGTGGTAGGTGCGGCCGCGACGGTACCCCATCAGCACCACCAGGGTGCGTTTGCCCGCAGCCTGGTCAGATTTCCAGTCGCGCAGGTTGTTCAGGTTCAGGACAGCCGTGGAGAGCGCCCCGATTGCAATTGCGGGCAGCAAGGCCTCGGCGGTAAGCTGGCGGGTATAGAGGAACAGGGTGCCGAGCACGCTCAATATCCCGAAAAACAAAAAAACGAACAGGTCGCCCAGTCCGCGGTATCCGTAGGCCCCCTGCCCTACCGTGTAGCGAATGGCCGCCCAGATCGACAGGGCCCCCAGGGTGCAAAAAAGCGCCAGGTACCCCAAATGCTCCAGCCCGAAGGCCCGGAAGAGGGTGGCCAGGGTAAAGAGGGCGCTCACCAGCGATGAAATGATAATGCCCTTCTTGAGGCTCCCTGCGCTCAGGGCTCCCTGCTGCAAGGCGCGTTGCGGGCCGATGCGCTGGTGGTTGTCGGTGCCCTTTACCCCGTCGCCGTAGTCATTCGCGAAATTGGATGTGATTTGATACGAGAGGGTGGTGCCCAGGGTGAGCAGGAACAGCCAGCCGTCGCGAACCCCGTAAGAGGCAGCCAGGGCGGTTCCGGCAAGTATGCCCGACACTGAGAGGGGCAGGGTGCGCAAACGGGCTGCCCGTAACCAGACCTTGATTTTTTGCAAGCTTATTGGGGATCTTCTATTTTGAGCCGTTTGCCTTCCTGGTAAGAAGCCACGAAAGCATCTTTAAAGCCCATGGAAACCAATTCGCGCCTGAACTTCTGGGCCTCTGCCAGGGTTTCGAAATTCCCCAGGGAATAGGCGTAAAACGGATTGGTTTTGACAAACAGGGTGTTAGAAAGCGACTCCGAGGCCAGGTTCATGTTATTGTCTACAAAAGCCTTTACCTGTACGGAATAGATAATATCTTTTTCCAGGAACTGACGCGCCAGGTAGAATTCCTTGACCAGGCTCAGTTCCTCGTTTTGTTGCTTCAGGTTGTCCATGCGTTGTTTATATACCTCAAGGCTGTCAAGGGAAAAATTGACGTAACTGGCTGCATTCTGTTTGGCACTGGAGCTAAGCCCAACCGTAAAGGAGGCAATGGCCAACGCCCCGATTAAAAACAGGGCCGTAACCGAGGCCAGGATGTTGCGCTGAATGCGGGCGCGCCTGAGTTCTTTGTTCTTGTATTTGATCTGGTCAAGCAGGCGCTCGTTAATGATCTGCGCCTTGTCGATATCCTTGTGCAATTCCAGCAGGTCGCTCTCTTCGATAAAAGGCATGGGTTGGCAGGTTTTTTTTGTTAAAAAATTCCGTTAAATGTAACCATATTGCCCTTATTCGGCAAGGGAAAAAATAATTAATAAAAGCCTGCGGCCTCGTGTTGGGATCTGGCCCCACTGCAGGGCCTGCCTATGCTTTCCCGGGCAGGTAAATCCCGTCGGGAGCCAGAACGATGCGGCGTTGCCTGTACAGTACCCCTACCCCGTTTTTAAAGAGTTTTTTGCTCATCCCCAACAACTCCTGAATCGCCTCCGGGCTTGATTTGTCGTGCAAGGGCAACATGCCGCCGGCTTTCTCGAGGGCCTCGAAAATGCGCTCGGCTGCGGGCTCAAGGCGCTGGTGGCCGGGCGGTTCCAGCACCAGGTCGAGTTTCCCGTCGGGGCGCCGGCTCTTTAAGTAACCTTTCAGCACGTCCCCCGCATCTATTTTCCGGTGAATCTGGTCGTGGAAAACCAGGCCTTTGTACCGCTGGTCGGCCACCACTTCCCAGCCCAAATCGGTCTGGCGGTAAAACAGCAATTCTATTTCCTGCCCGGGCTGCAGGGAGGCGGTGTCGCTCTCGAAAAAACGGTCGAGGCGTGCCGAACCCACCAGGCGGAACGACTTGGGGTCGAGGTAGCAATACACCACGTAACGGTTGCCCTTTTCCATGCGCACGGGTTGTTCCCTGAAGGGCACCAGCAGGTGTTTCTCAAGCCCCCAGTCCATAAAGGCGCCGAACTGGTTTACCTCCGAAACCTGCAGGGCGGCAAAATGGTTGCGGGTAACGTTCGGTTCAAGGGTGGTGGCCACGGGCCGCTCTTCGTGGTCGAGGTAACAGAATACCCGCAGGGTATCGCCGATTTTTGCGCCTTCGGGCACATATTTGTTGGGCAGCAACAAATCGTCGACGTCCTCGTCGCCCAGGAACAGGCCGTAGGGCGAACTTCTTTTAACGGTGAGGGTATTGTAATTCCCGAGTTCAATCATAATTGCATAAAAAGCACGCAGGGCCGTCAGAACGCCTTTACGTTGTTACTTGTAAACCGATTCCCGCCCGAATTTCCGGGCCAGCATGTAATAGATAACCGCCCGGTATTTGTTGCGCTCCGACTTCCCGTAGTCTGCTATTACCTGTCGTATGGCCTCCATGAGTTCGGGTTCGTCTTCCAGGCCCAGCTTTTTTTGCAGGAAGTTGGTCTTAACCGTCTGGAGTTCAGATTCAGACGATCCCGAAACCTTGCAGGCATCGCGGTTGTAAAT
>JBNKGM010000018.1:0-54184 GCA_050289825.1 Robiginitalea sp. | reverse complement strand
GATCAGGGCCGCCACCAAGGGGACGCCAATCAGCGCCACCACGGCAGAAACCTTTTTGCTCATGATGAGCACGAGCAGTACCGCAATGGTCGAAATACCTAATAGGGCCAGCATAGTAACGGGTGCTTGTGGTCCCTAAAATAGCCTTTTTTGACATCCCCGGGTATTTATGGAAGCGGGTACTTCGAAAGATGTGTACCTTTCAGGGAACGTAATAACCGTACAATCCTTTTTACCATGCGCCACTTTACACGGGTACTGCTCCTCGCCCTCTTCCTCCCTGCTCTATCCCCGGCTCAAACAGACCTGCACGGAAAGGTGTTGGTCGATTCGCTCTATTCGAAACACCTGGAAAACACCATGGGGGAAAAAACAACCCGCGCCCTCTCGGTATACCTGCCCCCGGGCTATGAGCAGGGCAGGCAGCGATACCCGGTAATCTATTACCTGCACGGCTTTCTGAACAACCACACCCTGTGGCCCCCCATGGTCGAGGTGCTTGATTATGCCATTGCCACCAGGCGCATCCGCCCCTTCATTTTGGTGGTTTCTGACCAGCGTACCACCTACGACGGCAGTTTTTACAGCAATTCGGGCCTGTACGGCAATTGGGAAGATTTCACAGCCTACGACCTGGTGCAGTATATGGACAGCCACTACCGGACCCTGCCCTACAAAGACAGCCGGGGTATAACCGGGCACAGTATGGGCGGGTACGGTGCCCTGAAACTGGCCATGCACCACCCCGACATATTCGGCAGCGTGTACGCCTTGAGCCCGGGGGCCCTTACCATTGTGCGCGAATACGGGCCGAACAGCGACACCTACAGTGAACTGGCCAAAATCGAAACCGTGGAGGCCCTGTCAAAAACCTATTTCCCGAAGGTGATTGTGGCCTTTGCCAAGTCGTGGTCGCCCAACCCGAACAACCCGCCCTTCTACTGCGACATCCCTTTTACTTACGAAGGAGACCAACTTGTGGCCCAACCCGGGGTGCTTGCAAAATGGTATGCCAACATGCCCCTGCACATGATCGACGACAACCTGGAAAACCTCAGGAAGCTGCGGGCCATTAAGCTCGACTGGGGCCGCAACGCCGGGGAACGCTTTACCCAGCAATGCGATATGTTCAGCCAGCGGCTCGAAAATGCGGGGATTACCCACTTTGCCGAGGAGTACATCGGCACCCACGTGAGCGGCCTATTTACCAAAGACGGGCGGGTGCCCAACGACATGTTGCCTTTCTTCGATACGTACCTCGATTTTGAACAACCCTGATGACAGGGCCTTATTACGCCTATGGAAAAACGATTTCCCACCAAAATTGGCCCGGTTGTATTAATTGTACTTGCCCTGGTGATAGGGCCTCTAACGGTACAGCTTTTCCTGGCCCGACACTGGTTGGGTTTCTTGATTAACCTGCTGGTGATCGCCATTATCATCCACCTGGTATCCACCACCTATTACCTGGTCAGAGGGCGCACGCTTCTGGTGCGCAGCAGCTTCTTTTACAACCTGCAAATCCCCATTGACCATATCGTGGAAATCAGGGCTACCAACAACCCCCTGGCTGCCCCGGCTGCCTCCCTCGACCGGTTGGAGATCCTGTACGGCAACCAGGGGTCCATACTGGTATCGCCCCGCGACAAGGAAGACTTCGTGCGCACCCTGCGGGCGGTGAATCCGAAGATCCTGTTTCGTCCGTAAAACGCTTTTGCTGCCCTCCAAAAGGCCGTACCTTTATTATTCCATGAACCACCCGACCACCAGAAACCGATGAAAGTATTGATTGAAAACCTGATAGAACAATTCACGGACGTAAGGCGCGGCAAGCTCTGGATGGGCGAAAATTACGAGACCAAATTAAGCCGGCTAAAGGGCGACTTGCCTTTTACAAGGCCTGAACCGGGCTTGCACTGCGCAGCAGAGATCGTGGCCCACCTCACCGCCTGGAGGCGCGACGCCCTCTTGAAAATCGAAACCGGGAAAGGGCGCCTTCGGGACCATAATGTTGAAAACTGGCCTTCGGTTGCGCAGCTCCGCGAGATTGGGTGGGCACAGCTCCTCCGTGAATTCGACCAAAGCCTGGAGGCGGTGCTCGACCTGCTGCGCCAACGCGACGACGCCTTCCTGACCGAGACCTATTACGACCAGGACTACGGCGGGGATTATCCTTACTCGTACCTGATTCAGGGCCTGCTGCACCACGACCTCTACCACCTGGGGCAACTGGGGATTATCTTGAAAAAGTAAGTATGCCTCTTTTACCCTGCAACCTGCAATCAAGGTTCCCGCGCCACCGCCAAAACGTCTGAAAAACGGGCTTTCACGCGCAGGGGCACACTTTTTGTTGTGCTACAGTCAGATTTGCTGTACTTTTAATTTATGGCCTCGCAAACCGTCATAGAAAAAGAAAACAAGGAGATTGCCAAGCAGTACAAGGAGCTGCTGCGCATCAGCTACCAGACGCTGTCGGACGATGACAAGAAACTCATCCGGCAGGCGTTCGACGTGGCTGTGGATGCCCATAAAGACCAGCGCCGCAAATCGGGTGAGGCCTACATCTTCCACCCCATTGCAGTGGCCAAGATCGTCGCTTCCGAAATCGGCCTGGACGCCGTTTCAATAGCCTCGGCCCTGCTGCACGACGTGGTGGAAGACACCAAGTACACCCTCGACGATATCGAACGCATCTTCGGCGATACCATTGCCCGCATCGTGGACGGCCTGACGAAGATCGCCCACATGGATAAAGACATGAACATCTCGCAGCAGGCCGAAAACTTCCGCAAGATGTTGCTTACCCTGCACGACGACGTGCGGGTAATCATAATCAAGATCGCAGACCGCTATCACAACCTGCTCACCATGGATTCCATGCCTGAGCACAAGCAGGTGAAGATCGCCTCCGAAACGCTGTACATATACGCCCCCATGGCCCACCGTATCGGCCTGTACAACATCAAGACCGAACTGGAAGACCTCAGCCTGAAATACACCGAGCCCGAGGTGTACAACGACATCCAGAGCCGCATCGCCGACACCAAGGAAGCCAACGAACAGTACATCGCCGATTTTACCAACGTAATCCGCGACTCGCTCGACAAGGAAGGCCTGCATTACACCATCAAAGGGCGGATGAAATCCATCCATTCCATCAGGCGGAAGATGCAGACCCAGAACGTGGGCTTTGACCAGATCTACGACAAGTTTGCCATCCGCATCATTTATAAGTCAGACCGCAAGAACGAAAAATTCCTGGCCTGGAAGATCTACTCGGTGGTAACCGACCACTTTACCCCCAACCCGGTGCGGCTGCGCGACTGGATCTCCTCGCCCAAGAGCACGGGCTATGAGGCCCTGCACATTACCGTAATGGGGCCCAAAGGCCGCTGGGTGGAGGTACAGATCCGGTCGGAGCGCATGCACGAAATCGCCGAAAAAGGGTATGCCGCCCACTTCAAGTACAAGCACGGCGACCATAAAGAGAAAGAACAGGGCATCGAGGTGTGGCTCAACCGCCTGCAGGAAGCCCTGGAAAACGCCAACGGCAACGCGGTCGACTTTGTGGAGGAGTTCAAGCTGAACCTCTACTCCAAGGAAATCTTCGTCTTTACCCCGAACGGGGAGCTCAAGTCGCTGCCCAAGGGCGCAACCCCCCTCGATTTTGCCTTCAACATCCACACCGAAGTGGGGATGCATACGCGCGGGGCCAAGGTAAACAGCAAGCTGGTACCCCTCAATACGGTATTGAAAAGCGGCGACCAGGTAGAGATCATTACCTCTGAAAGCGCCAAGCCCAACCAGAACTGGCTCGACTACGCCACCACGGCAAGGGCCCGTTCTAAGATCCGCTCCTGTTTGCGGGAAGAGAAAAAAGAACTGGCCCACGAAGGCCGGGAATCGCTCAGGCGCAAGCTCAAATCGCTGAAGATTACCCTGAACGAAGACGTGATCAACAAGATGGTGGTCTACTTCAAGCTGCAAACCAGCCTCGACCTGTTTTACCGGGTGGGCAAAGGCGCCATAGACAATCAGGAACTGCGCGATTTCGCCGCCTCGTACAACAACGCCTTCATCAGCTTCTTCAAGAACAAGATCCGCCGCAAGCCGGCCCCGCCTGACATTGACCGGGAAGAGATCACCTCCAAGTTCGACATGCTGGTTTTCGGCAAGGAGGAAGAGCGGCTGAACTACACCCTCTCCAAATGCTGCAACCCGATTCCGGGCGACGAGGTATTCGGGTTTGTAAGCGTTAACGAGGGCATTAAGGTGCACAAGAAAAACTGCCCGAACGCCATAGCCCTCCAATCGAATTACGCCTACCGCATTATCTCGGCCAAGTGGATCGATTCGAGCCAGCAAGACTTCACGGCCGAAATCCGCATGAGCGGCATTGACAACCTGGGGCTGATCAACGCCATTACCGAGGTGATCTCTGCCGAGATGCACGTAAACATGCGCAACATCAACTTCAGCACCGACGGGGGCACCTTCAGCGGGCGCATCATGGTGGTGGTCAAGAACAAGTCCACCCTCAAGAAACTGATGGCCAACCTCAAGGAAATAAACGGGATCGACAAGGTCTCACGGGTCTGAGAACGGGCGGCGACCCTAAAATCGCACCGGCGGTTTACGTAATCCTAATTTTAAACGTATTTTTGTAACCGGATACTCAGCAGAGGGCATGGCCACAAAAAATCAGGAAATCGTCCGCAACGTTTTCACCACCTTTCTGGAGGATAACGGGCACCGGAAAACCCCGGAGCGCTTCGCGATCTTGCAGGAGATATACGACAGCGACGACCATTTTGATATCGAATCGCTCTATATCAAAATGAAGAACAAGAATTACCGGGTTAGCCGGGCCACCCTGTATAATACTATCGAGTTGCTGCTCGATTGCAAGTTGGTGCGCAAACACCAGTTCGGCAAAAACCAGGCGCAGTACGAGAAGTCTTATTTCGACCGGCAGCACGACCACGTGATCCTGACCGACAGCGGAGAGGTGATCGAGTTTTGCGACCCCCGTATCCAATCCATCCAGAAGACCATAGAAGAGGTCTTCGACATTAAAATCAACAATCACTCGCTTTATTTTTACGGCACTCGGAACCGTAACGAAGAAGCGGCAAACTAAGCCAATCCGACCGATGTCTGTAGATCTGCTGCTCGGCCTCCAATGGGGAGACGAGGGAAAAGGAAAAATCGTTGACGTTCTCACCCGAGATTATGATATCATCGCCCGCTTCCAGGGTGGCCCTAATGCGGGTCATACCCTGGAGTTCGACGGGATCAAACACGTGCTGCACACCATCCCCTCTGGTATTTTCCACCCCAAGGCGGTAAACATTGTGGGCAACGGGGTGGTGATAGACCCGGTCATTTTCCGCAAGGAGCTCGAAAAGCTGGAGGGCTTTCCGATTGATATCCAAAAGAGCCTGCTCATTTCGCGCAAGGCCCACCTGATATTGCCGACCCACCGGCTGCTCGACGCCGCCTCTGAAGCGGCCAAGGGCAAGGCGAAGATCGGCAGCACCCTGAAGGGGATCGGCCCGGCCTATATGGACAAAACCGGCCGCAACGGCCTGCGGGTAGGCGACCTGGAACTGCCTGACTGGAAAGAGCGCTACCGGGCCCTGGCCGACAAGCACGAGGCCATGATCCACTTTTACGACGTAGACATACAATACGACCTGCGCGAGCTGGAAGCCGAGTTTATGACCGCTGTGGAAGACCTGCAGAAACTCACCTTTATAGACAGCGAGGAATACTTGTACCAGGCCCTGAAAAGCGGGAAGAAGATCCTGGCCGAAGGCGCCCAGGGCTCCATGCTCGACATCGACTTCGGCACCTACCCCTTTGTGACCTCGTCCAATACCACGGCCGCCGGGGCCTGCACCGGCCTGGGCATTGCCCCCGGGACCATCCGCGACGTATTCGGCATTTTCAAGGCCTACACCACACGGGTGGGCAGCGGGCCTTTCCCGACCGAACTCTTCGACGAGAATGGCGCCACCATGGGCCGCGTGGGCCGGGAGTTCGGCGCCACTACCGGCCGTCCGCGCCGCTGCGGGTGGCTCGACCTGGTAGCCCTTAAGTACGCCGTCCGCATCAACGGGGTTACCCGGTTGATGATGATGAAAGCCGACGTGCTGAGCGGTTTTGAAACCATCAAGGTCTGTACGGCCTACAACTACAAGGGCAAGCAAATCGGGCACCTGCCCTACACCATCGAGGCCGAGCACCTCACCCCGGTGTACACCGAAATGCCCGGCTGGAAAAAAGACCTCACCCGCCTGAGCAAGGCGTCTGAACTGCCCGAAAACCTGAACCGCTACATCGCCTTCCTGGAAAAAGAACTGCAGATCCCCATTACGTTGGTTTCAGTGGGCCCCGACCGCACCCAGACCATCCACAGGGACAATTCGGCTTCCTAAAAGGGTGTGAAAGCGTGCCCCCTGGGGCAGAAATTGTGCTACTTTTGGATAAAAACCCAGGCTTGAAAACGATTCTGATATTCCTCTTTTGCTGCCTGCCGGCAACCCGTAACTGGGCCCAGGCCGACAGCCTTGGGGCCAAGAAAATCACCATCGTCTATGGCGGCAGCTTCACCAAAGACGAAACCCTGAGACCCGGGGCCTCCATCTTCAGCAAAGATACCCGCCAGGTACAATTCGAACACCAGGGCGCCGACCTCTGGTGCGACTACGCCCTGCTCTACCAGAAAGAAAACCGCCTGGAGGCCATCGGCAACGTGCGCCTGCAACAGGGCGATTCGGTGATCATGAACAGCGGCTATGTGGAATACGACGGCAACCTGAAGCTGGCGAAGGCCTACCAGGCGGTGCAGCTCACCAACCGGTCGATGACCCTGACCACAGACACCCTGTACCTCGACCGCCAGAAACAGGAGGCCTTCTACCAGGACAACGGCCGCATCGTCGATTCGGCCAACACCCTCACCAGCCGGGTAGGGCGCTATCTTATGGTGCCCAAGAAATACCAGTTCCAGGATTCGGTGCTTATCGTCAACCCGGAATACACCCTGGAATCGACCCGCCTTGACTACTATACCCTGTCTAAAAACGCCTATATGTACGGGCCCTCGACCGTAACCGGGGAAGACTACACCCTGTACTGCGAACGCGGCTATTACGACACCATGGCCGAGCAGGGGTACGGCATCAAGAACACCGAGATCCATTACAGCAACCGCATTATCGAGGGCGACAGCGTGTTTTTCGACAAGGCCACCGAGTTCGCCTCGGCCACCAACCACATCGTGGTAACCGACACCATCAACAAGGGGGTTATCCGCGCCCATTACGCCGAGGTGCACAAGGCCCGCGATTCGCTTTTCGCCACCCGGCGCGCGGTTTCGGTGAGCCTGGTACAGCAAGATTCCCTCTATATGCACGGCGATACCCTCATGGTCACGGGCCCGCCAGAGGCCCGGGTGCTGCGGGCCTACCACGACGCCCGCTTCTACAAGACCGACTTGAGCGGCAAGTGCGATTCGATCCATTACGAAGAGCGCACGGGTATTACGAAGCTCATACACCAGCCCGTGCTCTGGAACCTGGAAAACCAGATGACCGGCGACCTCATGCTGCTGCTCTCCAACATGGAAACTGACAAGCTCGACTCCCTCAAAGTGCTCGGCAATGCTTTTCTGGTCTCGGAAGATACGGTGGGGCAGCGCGGCTACAACCAGGCCAAAGGGAAAGACCTCTTCGGCAAGTTCGAGGAAAACGAGCTGCGCACCACCGACCTGGTGGGCAATACCGAAGTGGTCTATTATATGTACGACGATGAAGAGCAGCTCATGGGCATCAACAAGACCATCTGCAGCAAGATCCGCCTGATCCTGGAAAACAGCGATATCAAGGATATCATCTTCTACACCAACCCCGACGGCACCCTCTTCCCGGAGGCCGATTTCCCAGACGACAGCCGAAAGTTAAAAGGCTTTGTCTGGCGGGGGGAAGAACGCATCCGCTCGGCAGATGACCTTTTTGAAGCACCTGACAACAACCTGGTATTGCCCGAAATCAAGGGCATTTCCCAGCCCATCGACCTGGATGCCGAACCGGCAGAGCCCGGCGACGAAGCCAAGGGCAGGGCTGGGCAGGCAGCTTCCGTTAAAAAGGCGGGCAAAACAGCCCCAAAACCCAAAGTGCCGCCCAAACCCAAGAACCTGCCGTGAACCCCGACTTTTTGAAATACCAGGCGCAAACCAGCGCCCATCCGCTCGGGATGGAAGTGGCCCGGGCCGAAGGGAGCTTCGTGTACGATACGCACGGGAAGGCCTACCTCGACTTTGTGGCAGGGGTTTCGGCCTGTACCCTGGGCCACTGCCACCCCAGGGTGGTCGAGGCCATACGGGAACAGGCAGGCCGGTACATGCACGTGATGGTGTACGGCGAATTCGCCCTGGAGCCTGCCGTGACGCTGAGCCGCGAACTGGCAGTCGCCCTGCCCCACCCCCTTGAATGTACCTATCTGGTGAATTCGGGCACCGAAGCCATGGAAGGGGCCATCAAACTGGCCCGGCGCGTTACCGGGCGCACCGAACTGCTCGCTGCGGCCGACGCCTACCACGGCAATACCCTGGGGAGTTTGAGCCTGATGAGCTACGAGGCGCGCAAAGCCCCCTTCCGGCCTCTGATGCCAGGGGTGGGCCATATCCGCTTCAACCATTTCGAAGACCTGGAGCAGATCGGCCCCCGCACCGCGGCCGTGGTGCTCGAGACCATACAGGGCGGGGCCGGCTTTATCGTACCGAACCCCGGCTACCTTGAAGCGGTACGCAATCGCTGCGACCAGGCGGGCGCCCTGCTTATCCTGGACGAAATCCAACCCGGTTTTGGCCGCACCGGCACCCTTTTCGCCTTTGAGCAGTACAACTGCACCCCCGACATCGTGGTGATGGGCAAAGGCATGGCTTCGGGCCTGCCAATTGGCGCCTTTTCGGCTTCCAGGGCTCATATGGAGTTGCTGAGCCATAACCCCAAACTCGGCCATATCACCACGTTCGGGGGCAACCCGGTGGTGGCAGTGGCCGCCCTGGCCACCCTGAGGGAACTGCAGGGCACTACCCTCATGGCCGATACACTAAAAAAAGAAGCCCTCTTTCGCCAACTCCTGGTTCACCCCCTGATCGAGGAGGTACGGGGAAGGGGCCTGATGCTGGCCATCCTGGTTGCCGAACCCGCCCTGGCCGACTACCTGGTGCTGGAATCCCTGAAAAATGGCTTGCTGCTGTTCTGGTTGCTCTTCGAGCCCAGGGCCGTGCGCATCAGCCCGCCCCTCACCCTGTCAGAGCCCGAAATCAGGGAGGGTTGCGCCCTTATCCTGGACCTTCTGGAACGCTACCCAGGCCCGGCTGTTAACTAATTTGTTGATAAGAAACCCCGGTGGAGGCGGCCTGAAACCCCTCAAAAAAATACTTTTAAAACCGTACGGAACCCTAAAAGGCATTTATGCAGTACGATCCGAACGAACAACCTCACCAGTCCGTAGCCAAGTTTGAATCCATGCTCAAGACCGACGACGTCTATTTTTTCGACGCCGAAGATTTTGAGGAAATCATTCACCACTACCTGAACAACGGGAAGATTTCACTGGCCAAGAAGGCCATCCGCATGGGGCTGCAACAACACCCCGACTCCCTGGAGCTGCGGCTGCTCGACGTAGAGGTGCTCGTTTTTGAGAACCAGTTCGACAGGGCCGAAATACTGCTCGACCAGCTCCAGCAGCTCGACCCGCAGAACGAGGAAATCTTCATTCAGCGGGCCAACATCTATTCCAAGCAAGACAACCACACCGCAGCCATCGAACTGCTGCGCCAGGCCCTGGTGCTGTGCGAAGACGACATCGATGTCTATTCCCTGCTGGGCATGGAATACCTCTTCCTGGACCAGTACGCCCAGGCCCAGTCCTGTTTTATGAAATGCCTGGATGCCGACCCGGAAGACTACGCCTCCCTGTACAATGTGGTGTATTGCTACGAATTTCTGGAAGACTACCAGGGGGCCATCGCCTTCCTGAACGACTACCTCGATGCCAACCCCTATTGCCAGGTGGGCTGGCACCAGCTCGGCAAACAGTACTACAGCCTGAAGATGTACCCCGAGGCCCTCACTTCCTTCGATTTCGCCATTATCTCAGACGAATCCTTTATCGGGGCCTATTTTGAAAAGGGACGCGTGCTCGAAAAACTGGGCCGCTACCACGAGGCCATCGAGAATTACACGGCTACCATCGAAATGGACAACCCCACCTCCCACGCCTACCTGCGTATCGGGCGGTGCCATGAAAAACTGGGCGCCGATGACCAGGCACGGCACTACTATTACCTCACCGTTCATGAAGACCCCTTGCTCGACAAGGGCTGGCTGGCCATCACCGATTTCTACATCCGCACCAAAAAATTCACCAAGGCACGCGATTACATCAACAAGGCCATCAACATAGACGGGGAGAACCCCACCTACTGGAAGCGGTGCGCCCTGATCCACCAGGCCCTGGGCGACCTCGACGAGGCCGACTACTCCTTCAAACAGGCTGTAGACCTGGGCAACTACGAACTCGACACCTGGTTGCGGTGGGCCGAGGTCTTGCGCCTGAACAGGGAGACAGAAGCCGCCGTGGAGGTATTGTTACAAGGGGCAGAGTTCCACCCTGAAGCCGCTGAAATCCGTTACCGGCTGGCCGGGGTTTACCACGAGCTCGGGCGAGACGGCCAGGCCTGCGAACACCTGAAGGCGGCCATTTTCCAGGCCCCCGGCAAACTCAAGGCCTTTAAAACGGGCTACCCCGATTTCTGCCAGGCACCCTGTGTGCAGCTAATCATCAAAGAGAGCCGGAAAGCATCGGAATAAAAGCGTTATTTTAGCTTTTATTTTGTCCATGGAAAACCGGAATTTGCTCCAATACCTCGTGCTGGTCCTCAAGGGCATTGCCATGGGGGCCGCCGATGTGGTCCCGGGGGTATCAGGGGGCACCATCGCCTTCATTTCAGGCATCTACGAAGAACTGATATCGTCCATCAACCAGGTAGTGCCCGCCCTCACGGGCACCTTGCCAAAAAAGGGGCCCGTAGCCTTCTGGAAGGCCGTGAACGCCAATTTTCTGCTGTCGGTGCTGGGAGGCATAGCCATAAGCGTGATATCCCTCTCCAAATTGATCAGCTATTTGCTGACCGAGCATGCAGTCTTACTCTGGTCGTTCTTCTTCGGCCTGGTTGTGGCAAGCATTTTTTACGTGGCCAAGGAAATCAAGGCGCGCCATGCAGGCGTACTGGTGATGGGGCTGCTGGGAGCCGGCCTGGCCTACGTCATCATTTCCCTGCCCGTGGGAGAGCAGAACGGCGGGTTGCCCTACCTGTTCTTCTCGGGGGCCCTGGCAATCTGTGCCATGATACTCCCGGGTATTTCAGGGGCTTTCATTTTGGTGCTGCTCGGGTCGTATAAAACCGTTCTCGATTCGGTACACGAGCGCAATTATCAGATCTTGCTGGCCACCGGGTTGGGCGCCGTTTTCGGGTTGCTCAGCTTTGCCCGCCTGCTCAAATGGATGTTCACACGATACCGCGATGCCACCCTGGCACTGCTCACCGGTTTTATTCTGGGTTCCCTGCCCAAGGTATGGCCCTGGAAAGAAGTGCTGGAAACCCGCGTTTACGGCGACAAGGTTATACCGGTTAGCGAAGCCAACGTGGCCCCGTGGAATTACGCCGACAATCCGCACCTAGCCTGGGCCATCGTGCTGGCAATCGTCGGATTTTCGCTTATTTTCGCCCTGGAAGGACTGGCCTCCCGCAAGAACCGAACCCCTTAATGCACCAGACCCGTAGCCTAACCGACAAGATCCTTTTGTTCATCAAAGGGCTCTCCATGGGCGCCGCCAACAAGGTTCCCGGCGTCTCCGGGGGCATTGTCGCCTTTGTGGTGGGGTTTTACGAGGAATTTATCTACTCTCTGCAGAAAATCAACCTTAAGGCTTTCAAGCTGCTGCTGGGCGGGCGGTTCCGCAGTTTTTACCGCTATGTGAACGGGCCCTTCCTCTCTATCCTCATTTTGGGGATGCTCTTTAGCTACTTCAGCGTTTCCAAGCTGCTGGATTACTTCCTGGAGCGCAAAGAACTCTACGTATGGGCCTGTTTCTTCGGCATGATTATCGGCTCCATTTACTACATTTCGAAAGACTTCGCCCATTGGAACAAGAAAACGCTGCCCGTAGGGCTGCTGGGGCTGCTGGTTGGGGTTTCCATCAGTTTCCTGAGCCCGGCCCGCGAAAACGACAACCTCATCTTTATTTTTTTCTGCGGAATTATCAGCGTATCGGGCATGACCCTCCCGGGGCTTTCGGGTTCGTTCATTT
This sequence comes from Robiginitalea sp., assembly GCA_050289825.1. Taxonomy (GTDB): domain Bacteria; phylum Bacteroidota; class Bacteroidia; order Flavobacteriales; family Flavobacteriaceae; genus Robiginitalea. Next base: position 41,797 of record JBNKGM010000018.1, on the reverse strand, counting down.
TAATCTTGTTGGGCAACTACGTGCTCTTGCTGGTCGATTCGGTGAATGCGCTCTACGATACCCTGGCCGAATTGCTGCAGGGTGATTTCTCCTTTGTCAGCAACCAGGAAAGGCTCGACACCCTGGTTATCCTGGCCGTTTTTACGGCCGGTTCGGCCGCGGGCCTGGTTACCCTCTCGCACTTGCTCGGCTATGTGCTTAAGCATTTCAAACACCTGACCACCGCTGTTATCATAGGTTTTATCACCGGCTCCCTGGGGGTGGTCTGGCCTTGGAAACGGACCCTGTTCATGACTGACGAGCTCGGCTTGCAGGTGGTCGATTCAAACGGCAACCCCATTATCGTTAATTACGAGCGCTACTGGCCCGACATGGCCCAGGCCGACAACTGGTGGGCCCTGCTGATGATTGGCGTGGGCCTGGCCCTGCTGATCTTGCTGGAATGGTATGGGAAAAACCGGATGAAAGATGCGTAGGTTCGGGCTGGTAGGCCGAAATATCGGTTACTCCTTCTCCAGGGGCTACTTCGCGGAAAAATTCCGGGAAATGGGCCTGTCAGACCACAGCTATGAGAACTTTGACCTGGCAGACATCGCCGAATTCCCGGAGTTGCTGGAGCGCTACCCCAACCTCTGCGGGCTCAACGTCACCATTCCGTACAAAGAGGCTGTTATGCCATACCTGGATGCCATCGACGCGGAGGCCCGCCGCATCGGGGCGGTCAATACGATATGCCTCGGCCCGGGGGGCACCCGGGGCTACAATACAGATGTAATCGGCTTTCGCGAGTCGCTGCGACCCCTGCTGGTGCCGGCCGACAAACAGGCCTTGATCCTGGGGACTGGCGGGGCTTCTAAGGCCGTGGCCCGCGCCCTGGAAACCCTGGGGATTGCCTTCCGGTATGTTTCCCGTCGCCCGAAACCGGGGCAGTTAAGCTATACAGACCTCACCCCAGGCCTGCTGCAGGAAACCACCCTGCTCATCCAGTGCACGCCCCTGGGCACCTTCCCCGATACCGCCCGCGCCCCCGAAATCCCCTATGAGGCCCTGGGCCCGGCACACCTCTTGTACGACCTCATCTACAACCCAGCCCTTACCACCTTCCTTAAACAAGGGCAGGAAAGGGGCGCCCGCATCAAAAACGGGCTGGAAATGCTCCAGATCCAGGCCGAGCACGCCTGGGAACTCTGGAACGCTTCCTAGGCTGTCAAACCCTCCCGGCACAAAGAGTTCGGGCCCATCCCTTTGTCGGAGTCACAATTGTTACTATCTTAGAAAGGAGATCGTGCTGGCACGAAAAACAGATCGTAATGTCTGAAGAAGCAAACAAAGAACTGCAGGCTGCTGCAGGGGGGACCAACCTACAGGAAACAGAAAATCGCAACGACGGGCCTGAGCCTTTGGAAAAGGCGGAACCCGCAGCCGAACCCGAGGCGAAGAAACCCGCGCCAAAAAAGACGGCAAAAAAGGCCCCGAAAGAGACCCGGGCAGCCGTGGAGGAAGCCCAGGTTCCGCAAGAAGAGGCAGCCGGGGAGGAAGCCAAGGCTCCTCAGGAAGAGGCAATCGGGGAATCCGGGGAGGCCGGTAAGGAGGAAGCCCATGCAGCCGGGGAAGTCCCAGGCAAGGATATGGAAGTCGAAATTGACGATTCCAATGCCGAAGATGCCGAAGATACCGAGAACGAGCGGCGTCATCACATTCCCTTCTTAGATTACCACGCCCTTTCCATGGAGAACCTGGTGGGCGAACTGCAAAGGCTGCTGCGCAACGAGAAGGTTCAGGCCATCAGGCGGCATACCGAGGCCATAAAGCACGAATTCGACGAGAAGTTCCAGGAATTCATAGAACATAAAAAGGAGGAGTTCGTAGACCGGGGCGGGCAGGAGGCCGATTTCAGGTACAACTCGGTAACCAAACGGCAGTTCAACGAACTCTATGCCGAATACCGTGAAAAACGGAACCAGTATTACAAGAACCTCGAACAGAACCTGAAGCAGAACCTGGCCAACCGCCTGGAAATCATAGAAGAGCTCAAAGGGTTGGTCAGTGTGGAGGAAGACATGAATTCGACCTACAAGAGCTTCAAGGAACTGCAGGAACGCTGGCGCCATGCCGGCCCCATTCCCAGGGCCAACTACAATGACGTTTGGCGCACCTACCAGCACCACGTCGAGATCTTCTACGACTTCCTGCACCTGAACCGGGAGTTGCGCGACCTGGATTTCAAACACAACCTGGAAGAAAAGGAAAAACTGGTAGAGCGGGCCGAAGCCCTGGCAGCCGAACCCGACCTGAACAAGGCCTTCCGCGAGCTTCAAACCCTGCATAAGATCTGGAAAGAAGAAGTTGGGCCGGTGGCCAAAGAACACCGGGATGCGGTCTGGGAGCGGTTCAGCGCCGCCACCAAGGCCATGCACCAGCGCCGACAGGAACACCAACAGGAACTCGATAAAAGGTACGAGGCCAACCTGGTTGAAAAACAAAAGATCATCGGGCAGATCGAGGCAATCGCCACCCATGTGGCCGCCAACCACCGAAACATCCAGCAGCAGATCCATGAAGTGGAAGCCCTGCGCGAAAAATTCTTCCAGGCCGGCAAGGTGCCCCAAAAAGACAACGAACCTACCTGGGCATCCTTCAAAGCGGCCGTGCGCAGTTTCAACCGCACCAAGAATACTTTCTACAAAGACCTGAAGAAAGACCAGCAGCACAACCTGGACCTGAAGCGGGCCCTGCTGGAGCGGGCCAGGGAACTGCAAGAAAGTGAAGACTGGGAAATGGCAACCGCTGAAATGAAGCGGATCCAGCAGGAGTGGAAACAGATCGGGCATGTGCCCCGCAAATTTTCGGACAAGATCTGGAAACAGTTCAAGGAGGCCTGCAACCACTATTTCGACCGCCTGCACGCCCGTCGCAAACAGGCAAATGGGCAGGAAAGTGAAAACCTGGACCAGATTAATACCCTGCTCGACCAGCTCAAAGCCTTTGAACTGAGCGGAAAAAAGGAGAAGGACCTGCAGCAGGTACAGGCTTTTCTGGCTTCCTGGAAAGAGGTAGGCCGCCTGCCGCACCACAAGAAGCACCTCAATGCCAAGTTCCACAAGATTATCGACGCTTTGCTTCGCAAGCTGGGCCTGAGCCGGCAGGAAGCCGAGATCGTCAAATACGGCAACAAGATTCAGCAGCTGGCCGGACAGGAAGACGAGCGCGCCATTGAACAGGAACGCCAATTCATCCGCAAGAAAATTGAGGAGTACCGCACCGAGATCAGGCAACTGGAGAACAACCTGGCCTTCTTCTCAGACCCAAGCGAGAAAAACCCGCTGGTGCAGGAGGTAGTGGCCAACATAGCCCGGCGTAAGGAAACCCTTTCTGAATGGAAGGCCAAGCTGAAAAAGCTCAACATCCTGCGAAACAACCTGCAGCGCGAAGAAGAGGCCGACGCCCCGGAAGAAGAATAAGCGTTAGTCTGCCAGCACCCCGAAAAGGTCGTAGTCAGCCGCTTCCGTGATGCGGACCATGGCGAATTCACCCAGCCTCAGATACTGGCCCGTTGCATCGATACGCACTTCATTGTCTACATCGGGGGAATCTGATTCGGTACGGCCGATATAGTACCCGCCCTCCATACGGTCAATCAGGCAGCGGAAGGTTTTCCCCACCCTGGCCTGGTTCAGTTCCCAGGAAATACCGGCCTGCAGTTCCATAATGGCATTGGCGCGCTGCTGTTTCACCTCCTCGGGCACATCGTCTTCCAGGTTATAGGCATGGGTATTTTCCTCGTGGCTATAGGTAAAGCAGCCCAGGCGGTCGAAACGGGTTTCGGCCACCCAATTGCGCAGGGTCTCAAAATCGGCCTCCGTCTCGCCCGGGTAACCCACGATCAGGGTGGTGCGCAGGGCGATGCCCGGCACTTCCCGTTTAAAGGTCTCCAAGAGCCGGTTCGTTTTCTCTCGGGTGGTGCCCCGCCTCATACTCTTCAGGATGGGGTCCGAAATGTGCTGGAGCGGTATATCGAGGTAGTTGCAGATTTTGGGCTCCTCCCGCATCACTTGGAGCACATCGGTCGGGAACCCGGCGGGGAAGGCGTAATGCAGTCGAATCCACTCAATTCCTTCCACTTTCACCAGGGCGCGAAGCAGGTCTGCCAGGGCCCTTTTTTTATAGAGGTCCAATCCGTAATAGGTCAGGTCCTGGGCAATAAGGATGAGTTCGCGAACCCCTTTTGCAGCCAGTTTTTCGGCTTCCCTGACCAGGTCTTCCACGGGCTGGCTGCGGTGGCCGCCCCGCATAAGCGGGATGGCGCAGAACGAACAGGGCCTGTCGCAGCCCTCGGCGATTTTCAGGTAGGCGTAGTGGGTGGGGGTGGTGGTCAGGCGCTCCCCGACCAGTTCCTGACGGTAGTCGGCCCCCAGAGCCTTAAGCAGCCTGGGCAGTTCGCGCGTGCCGAAATAGGCGTCGACATCTGGGATTTCCTTTTCCAGGTCGGGTTTGTAGCGCTCGCTCAGGCAGCCGGTGACAAAGACCTTGTCGACCTGCCCGGCCTCTTTCTGCCGCACGTATTCCAAGATGGTGTTCACGCTTTCTTCCTTGGCATTGGCGATAAACCCGCAGGTGTTGATCACCACGATATTGCCCTCCCCCTCGTGCACCACTTCCTTGTTGCCGGCCCGCAGCTGCCCCATGAGCACTTCGGAATCGTACAGGTTTTTGGAGCACCCCAGGGTGATCACGTTTATCCGGTTCTTTTTAAGCGATTTGGTACGCATAGGCGGTATTGGGGCGCAAAAATACAACAAGTGGCCCGAATCCCATACCGGCGCAGACGAATTTGCCCAGTTTTTCGTTTTATAACTATGGAAACACGGTTCATTTTTAGGAGGTTATGCCTGGGGCTGTTGGCAGCCAGCAGCCTTTGGCTCGGGGGTTGTTCCAAGGATACCGAACCCCCCGACGTGGAAACCCCGGGCGACCAGGAGCTCTATTTTCCGGAAGCGGTACGCTATGCTTCCTGGGAAACCGCAGACCCCGATGCCCTCGGATGGGACGCTGCTGCCGAAAGCGAGCTCAACGTTTACCTGGAGGCCACCGGCACCAAAGCCTTCCTGATTTTGCATAAAGGCCGCCTGGCCAAAGAGGCCTACTTCGGTAGCTTTACTGCCGACAGCCTGTGGTACTGGGCCTCCGCCGGAAAAACCCTGACCGGCTTCTGCGTGGGACTGGCCCAACAGGAAGGGCTGCTGGCCCTTTCCGACCCTACTTCTGACTACCTGGGCACCGGCTGGACCTCGGCCCCTCCAGAAAAAGAAGCCCTCATAAAAATCGCCGACCAGTTGCGCATGACCAGCGGCCTGGACGATGCCGCCTTTGATTGTACCGACCCCGCCTGCCTCGACTATATGGCCGATGCCGGACAGCGGTGGGCCTACCACAACGGCCCGTATACACTCCTGCAGCGGGTGGTTGCAGCAGCCTCGGGCGACAGCTACACGGCCTTTTTCAACAGCCGCCTGCGCGACCGCATCGGCATGGAAGGCCTTTGGCTGAGTACCAACGGCAGCAATAGTGTCTATTTCAGCACGGCCCGCAGCATGGCAAGGTTCGGCTTGCTGGTACTCGGGGGCGGGAGCTGGGGCGAAACCCCCATCTTAACCGATACGGAGTATTACCAGGCCATGCTAAACCCTTCCCAGGCCCTGAACAAATCGTATGGATACCTGTGGTGGCTCAACGGGCAGGGCAGCTTTATGGCCCCGGGTACCCAGATTGTGTTTCCGGGAGCGCTCATTCCCGAAGCCCCTGCCGACCTGGTGGCGGGCCTGGGCAAAAACGACCAGAAACTCTACCTGGTCCCTTCTGAGGGGTTGGTGGTGGTGCGTATGGGCGAAGATTCGGGCGAAAACACCCTGGGACCTTCCAGTTTTGACAACGAGCTCTGGAAAAGGCTCAGCGCCTACCTGAACCTGTAGGCCCCCTCAGTCGCGGTAGGCTTGCGGCAGCTGACGGGCCCGGGTGAGTGCCTCGAAGGCGTGCCCCATATCCAGTAGCTTTTCTTCCTGAAAAGGTTTGCCGATAAAAGTAAGGCCGGCGGGCTCGCCGGTTTCCCGGTAACCCATGGGCACCACCAGGGCCGGGTATTCGGCCACGGCTGCCAGGCCCGCATGGCGGTTATTTACAGAAAGTACAACCTCCAGCTTATTGTCCTGCCAGGGCGTGTTGAAATAACGACGCCCGGCCTCGCGGAGCTGCATTTTGATCGTTTCAAGCGAATCGGGGCTGGTCCGATCCTGTACAACCCCCAGCAGGCGCGCCTGTCCGTAAGGTGCCAGCAATAGCGTATCGCGCAGGTTAAAGGCCACCACCTCTTCGGCTGAATGCACCGGTACCGAATCGGCTGCCCGCACCGCTGAGGCCAGGTAGGCCGGCAGGTCGCGTTGCATGTCGGCATCGAGCAGGGTGCCGAAACCCTGCAGCTCCACCTCGGGCGGCACCAGGGAGACAATCTCGGCCCCGGCCTCCCGGAGCCGCTGCACGGCCCCGGCGTACAGGCTGTCTTTCTCGATGATTTCGGCATACACCCCCAGCCGTTTGCCGGCAAAGGAATACGGCCGGGGCAGGTAGCCCGTGCCCTCCAGGTAATATTTGCCCGCCTTGGGGTCGTTCATGTCTGTGCCCTTCATGGCGTCGAGCAAAATGGCGGCATTGATCGTATTGCCTGCCATAGGGCCCGGGGTATCGAGGGTAGACGAGATGGGGACAATGCCGCTCCGGCTCAGCAGGCCCACCGTGGGCTTGAGCCCGACCACCGAATTCTGGCCCGAGGGCGAGAGGATGGAACCCGAGGTTTCGGTTCCCACCGCGCCCATGGCGTAACCCGCGGCCATGGCGGTGCCGCTGCCCGAACTGGAGCCCCCGGTTTCAAAAACGCGGCGGCCGTATGGGTTTAGCGTTTGTCCTCCCACGGCACTATACCCCACCGGGCATCCTTCACAGAAATAGTAGGCCCACTCGCTCAGGTTAACCTTGCCCAATATGATGGCGCCGTTTTGACGGAGGCGTCCCGTGATAAACGCATCGCCGGGGCGATTGCGGACCAGGGCCGCGGCTCCGGCCGTGGTGGGCATGCCCTCTGCGCCGATATTGTCTTTCAGCACGACGGGCATGCCGAAGATCGGGTGCCGCTTTTCGTCGGGCAGGGTNTTCAGCACCTCGTCGCAGATACGGGCCTGGCGCAGGGCATAGGGGTTCAGGGCGATTACCGTATTGAGGGTGGTGGCGTTGTCGAGTTCGTATTTATAGATGCGGTACAGGAAAAAACGGGTAAGCTGTTCGTAGCTCAGGCGGCCGGCCCTGATATGCTCCTGCACCACGGGAATGGGCTGCTCCAAAATAAGCGGGCGCAGGGCGGCATAGGTTTCGGGGCTCATTTGCAGGACTTCCCCGTACAGGGGCCCGAACACCTCGTTCTTGTCGGTAATACGCGACTGGATGAGCTTGAACTGCATGCGGGCGATCGGGTGGTCGGCATTGGCGGCCACCTCGGCCGAATCGTTGTAGGGTTCCCAGATCGGGGTATTGGCGGCAGCGGCGCTGCCCGGGGCTTCTCCGGTTTGCTTGCAGGCGAAAAACAGCGTTAGGGCCATCCCCCAAAAAAAGAGGGACCCAGGCCGTTTACGAGATTGGGGGATGCCCATAGGTATCTAGGTTATTCCGTTTCCGGAAGGGGGTTTGTCGCAAGGTATTCAGCTATGGCCGCTGAAAAACGAATCCACAAATTCAAATTTATTGAAAACCTGCAGGTCTTCCATCCCCTCCCCGACCCCGATGTACCTGACGGGGATCTGGAACTGGTCGGAGATGCCGATTACCACGCCTCCCTTGGCTGTGCCGTCGAGCTTGGTAACCGCCAGGGCGTTCACTTCGGTAACCTGTGTAAAGGCTTTCGCCTGCTCAAAGGCGTTTTGCCCGGTAGAACCATCGAGCACCAGCAGCACCTCATGCGGGGCGCCCGGCACCACCTTTTGCATCACCCGGCGAATCTTGCCCAGTTCGTTCATCAGGTTCACCTTGTTGTGCAGCCGTCCGGCCGTATCGATAAGTACCACGTCGGCGTTTTGTCCGATTGCCGAACTCAGGGTATCGTAGGCCACCGAGGCCGGATCACTGCCCATCTGCTGCTTGACCAGGGGCACCCCGGCCCGCTGGGCCCAGATTTCCAGTTGGTCGATGGCGGCCGCCCGAAAAGTATCGGCGGCTCCCAGCATCACTTTTTTGCCCTGCTGTTTGAACTGGTAGGCCAGTTTGCCGATGGTGGTGGTTTTTCCTACCCCGTTTACCCCGACTACCATAATCACGTAAGGGCCTTCCACCTCGGGCAGGGTGAGTTCTGCCGCTTCCCCCGTATGGGTTTCTGACAGCAGGCCTGCAATCTCTTCGCGCAAAATGCGATTCAGCTCCTCGGTGCCCATATACTTGTCACGAGCCACCCGGGCCTCGATGCGCTCGATAATTTTAAGGGTGGTAGCCACGCCCACGTCAGACGAAACAAGCACCTCTTCCAGGTTGTCGAGCACCTCGTCGTCTACGCGCGATTTGCCCACCACCGCCTTGGAGAGTTTCCCGAAAAAGCTGGATTTCGATTTTTCCAGACCCTTGTCTAGGGTCTCTTTCTTCTCTGGGGTAAATATTTTCTTGAATAAACTCATCGCTTGTTGTGCTGCCCTGCAAAGATACTATTTTAACAACTCGGGAGGCGGCCCTGAACCGGGTCATTTACGGCCAAAAAAAAACCGCCTCCTTTGCAGGGGCGGTTCCACAGACACGTTTAACGTGTTTTATTTTTGGTTCAGCCAGTCGTTGACCAGTTCAGGGGCCATTACGGCTTCCACAAAGGTGTACGCTCCTGATTTGGGAGACTTGACCATCTTGATGGCTTTGGTCAGCCTTTTTGAAGATGTCTGTAGGGATGCTACGGTTTTCTTAGCCATGTTCTGTTATTTAATCTCTTTGTGAGTGGTCATACGCTTCAGGATGGGGTTGAATTTCTTCAGTTCCATCCGGTCGGGTGTGTTTTTCTTGTTCTTGGTAGTGATGTACCGTGAAGTTCCGGGCATTCCGGACCCTTTGTGTTCGGTGCATTCCAGGATAACCTGTACTCTATTGCCTTTCTTTGCCATGGTCGCTACGCTTAAAAATCAGGTGCCTTATTTGATGATCCCGCTCTGTTTGGCCTCTTTCAAAACAGCGGAAATCCCTTTCTTGTTGATGGTCTTCAAAGCCCGGGCAGAAATCCGCAGAGTTACCCAGCGATCCTCCTCAGGAATGTAAAACCTTTTCTTGGAGAGGTTAACGTCAAACCTTCTCCGGGTCTTGTTGATGGAGAATGATACGTTATTCCCGAATTGTGCTTTTTTCCCGGTAAGTTCGCAGACTTTTGACATTGTGCTTCTTTTACTTGGTTCGAAACAGGCTGCAAATTTACGTCATTTTTACATGACCCCCAAACTTCTTTTCCAGAATTTTACTCCCCGGTGCAAGTCGGTTGTTTCAGGCCGCTGACACCCATTCAGCCGGCTTTGGCAACCCTTCAGGCCCGGGCAAAAAGGCCAATTTCGCGCCAGAGCAACTCCAGGGCCTTGTTCACCGACTTCTGCACCACCCGCTCGCGATGCCCGCCCATAGTAAACGGATAAGCCTCAGTGCCGCCTGGTCCGGCCACTGCCAGGTACACCGTGCCCACCGGGGCGTCTGACTCCCCCTTGGTAGGCCCTGCATTACCCGTGGCAGCCAGGGCAAAGTCGGAGTGCATCAGGGCCCGCACACCTTCGGCCATGGCGCAAGCCACCTCGGGGCTTACCACCGAATGGGTTTCGATCAGGGCCCGGGGCACCCCAAGTACCTGCTCTTTCACCTCGGTGGCATAACACACCACACTCCCTTTGAAATAGGCCGAAGCGCCGGGTACCGAACAAAGCAGGGAGGCGATGCTGCCTCCTGTAACGCTTTCGGCCGTGGCCAGGGTGGCCCCTTTTGCGGTAAACTGGGCGCAAAGCCCTTCTTCAAGGGGTGCCCCGTCTTCTTCCCCGTAAAGGATATCCTGTATAAGCACCTTCAGGCTCTGCAGTTGGTTGTCGAGTTGCGACCGTACGGCCTGAGGGTCTTCGCCCCGGGCAGAGAGGCGAAGCCGCACCTTGCCCAGGTTGGGCAGGTAAGCAAATTTCATATGTGAAGGCAGGCTGTCTTCCCAGGCCTCGAGGCGCTCGGCAATGGCACTTTCACCCAGCCCGTAGGTAATCAGGGTTTTGTGCAGCAGTACCGGGAGTTTGAAGGTCGCGGTAATTTTCGGGCCAACCTGTTCCCGGAACAGTTCCTTCATTTCAAAGGGTACCCCGGGCAGGCTAACCAGCACAGCCCGTTTCCCCTGCATCCACATACCGGGGGCCGTGCCATGCCCGTTGGGCAGTACGGTGGCCCGGCTGGGCACCAGGGCTTGCTGCCGGTTTATTTCGCTGACCGGGCGCTGCAGGTAGGTTTTGAACAGGTGTTCGACCTGGGCAAGCACTTCGGGGTTTTCCACCAGGGTGTCGTCGAGGTATTCGCAGAGGGTGCGTTTGGTGATGTCGTCTTTGGTAGGGCCCAGGCCGCCGGTCATCAAGATCAGTTCCACGCGGGCTTCGGCCTCTTCGAGGGCCTTTAGGATGTGGCCCCGGTCGTCCTGCACAGAGGTAATCTGGTACACAGAAACCCCCAGTTTGTTGAGCTGCGAAGCCAGGAAGGCCGAGTTGGTGTCTACCACCTGCCCGATGAGGATCTCATCCCCTATGGTGATAATCTCGGCTCGCATCAGAGCTCAAAATCGTTCCGTAATTCGGCAATGGCCTGCTCCACGTCGCCTTTGAGGATCGGGAAAAGCTCCCTTATACGTTCAATTTTCCCGTCGTTTTTACCCAGGGTTTCGATTTCCAGGGCCGTGGCCCGAGCCTGTTCCATCCCCAGCAGGTCTACATTGGGTTTTATCTTGTGGGCGAGCTTGTAGATCTGTTCGAAGTGGGTGGCCCCAATGGCCGCCCCGAGGTCGTGCAGGTCTGCCGGAACCTCTTCGAGAAAAACGGCAATGACCGACAGGATAAAATCTTCGTCCCCTTCAGCCATCTCCTTTATTTTATCCAAATGGTAGATCATCACTTTACTTTTACTGTAAACAATTCGGTTCCTTCCAAAACCCCGACAAGGTAATCATTTGGGGCAACCCTGCCAACCCCGGCCGGGGTTCCCGTAAAGAGAATATCCCCTTTTTTCAGGGTGAAGAATTTCGACACATAGCACAACAGCTCGTCAACCTTCCACAACATGTGGGCCGTATCGCCCTGCTGCACCCATTCCCCGTTCTTTTGAAGGCCGAACTTCAGGGCTTCCGTGCCCGCAAACCGCTCTTTGGGCACCCACTGGCCTATAACGGCCGAGCCGTCAAAGCCTTTGGCCTTTTCCCAGGGCAGGCCCTTGTCTTTGAGTTGCTGCTGCAGGTCGCGGGCCGTAAAATCGATGCCGACCGAGAGGGCATCGTAATAGGTATGGGCGAATTCGGGGGCGATATGCTTGCCGACCTTGCAGATGCGCACCAGCAATTCCACCTCGTAATGTACGTCATCCGAAAAGTCGGGGATGAAAAAGTCTTGCTCCCGGGGCAGGACCGCCGAATCGGGCTTGATAAACAAAACCGGGGATTCGGGCCGCTGGTTGGCAAGCTCCTGGATATGGGCAGCGTAGTTGCGGCCGACGCAGACGAGTTTCATGCGTTTGAAGATTGGTTATACCGGCCCGGGGCGAACCGTCAGAAGAGCCGGTTGTTGAATTTACTGAGTTTGATCTGTGTGAGTACTTTTTTGGTGTAAAGCGGAAAATCGGCATTGAGCATCCACCCGAAATAGCCCGGTTCCTGCTCAAGCACCTCGAGCACCTTCTTCCCTTTGTGTTTCCCGAAGCCAAAAATTTCCTCCCCGGTTTCGTCACGCTGGATAAAGCCGGCGAAATCGACCGAATCGTTGTGAGAAGAAAAGGCGGCCAGCTCTTTCACGTCGTTAGTCAGTTCGGGGTAGCGCTCCAACTGCGACAACAGCACTTCGTAGGTGGCCTTGGTATCGGCCATGGCGCTGTGCGCGTCGGTGAGGTCTTTGTCGCAATAGAATTTATAGGCCGCTTCAAGGGTGCGCTTTTCCATTTTGTGGAAAATGGTCTGCACGTCAACCGCCACAGCGTTCTTCATGTCGAAATCGACCCCGGCACGCAGCAATTCCTCGGCCAGGAGCGGAATGTCGAACCGGTTCGAATTGAAACCGGCCAGGTCGCACCCGCGAATGAGCTGGAAAATGTCGTGCGAGAGTTCCTTGAAGGTGGGTTCGTTTTTCACCTTTTCATCGGTGATGCCGTGAATGGCAGCAGCCTCTGCAGGGATAGGCACCCCCGGGTTTACCAGCCAGCTCCTGCTCTCTTTATTCCCGTTCGGATGCACCTTGAGGATGGCTATTTCCACGATCCGGTCGACAGCAATGTTGGTGCCCGTGGTTTCGAGGTCGAAGAAGCAGATCGGTTTGTTCAGTTTTAATTCCATGTCGGTCGGATTGCAAGGTTTACCGGCGGCGATGCCTGCCCGGGAGGTACTTCGGTGCTGCCTCAGAAATCGCGCTTGCTGTCCCAGCCCTCCAGGTAGTCGGCCACGGCCTTCACGAACATGCCCCCCAAAGCCCCGTTTACCACGCGGTGGTCGTAGCTGTGCGAAAGGAACATCTTAGAGCGGATACCGATGAAATCCCCTGCAGGCGTCTCAATAACAGCCGGCATTTTGCGAATGGCGCCCAGGGCCAATATGCCAACCTGGGGCTGGTTGATGATGGGGGTGCCGAAAACGCTGCCGAAGGAGCCCACATTGGTTACCGTATAGGTACCATCCATGACCTCGTCTGGCCTGAGCGCCCCGCGCCGGGCCCGTTCGGCCAGGTCGTTCACGGCACGCGCCATGCCCACCAGGTTCAGTTGGTCTGCATTTTTGATTACCGGTACAATCAGGTTTCCGTCGGGCAGGGCAGCCGCCATACCCAGGTTAATGTGCTTCCGCTTGATGACCCGGTCGCCGTCTACCGAGATATTCATCATGGGGAATTTTTTCAGGGCCTTGGCCACCGCTTCCATAAAGATGGGCGTAAAGGTGAGCTTTTCACCTTCGCGCCGCTCGAAGTCGCCCTTCACTTTTTCGCGCCAGGCCACAATGTTGGTTACGTCTACCTCAACGAAGCTCTGCACGTGGGCCGAAGTGGCCACGCTCTCGACCATGTGCTTGGCTATAAGCTTGCCCATGCGCGTCATGGGGATAATCTCGTCTCCCTCCCCTATGCCGATCTCGGCCCTGGGTGCTGCCGGCCGGGGAGTTTCGGCCCTGGGGGCAGGGACGGCGGCGGTTTCAACCGCAGCGGGGGCAGCCGGTGCAGGTGTTGGGGCCGGGGCTTCCTTGCCGCGCGTCTCCAGATAGGCCATCATGTCGTTCTTGGTAACCCGGCCGTCTTTGCCGGTTCCGGGGATGCGGTCGAGCTCGTCCTGCCCGATGCCCTCTTCACGGGCCATGTTGCGCACCAGGGGAGAGTAGAAACGGTCGTCCGATGAAACAGGGGCCGGGGCCGCAGTCTGGCGGGCCTGTTCTACCTGCCGGGCCACTTCGGCCACAGCCTGGGGTTCGGCTTGTTTTTCGACGGGCGGGGCCGCGGGCTCCTCGCCATTGCCTTTTGCCGGGGCGGCACCGGCGCGTTCAATAACGGCTACCACCTGCCCGACCTGGATCACGTCGTCTACTTCGAATCGTTTCTCCACCAGAATGCCGTCTACCTCGCTGGGCACTTCCGAATCCACTTTATCTGTAGCGATTTCGAACACGGCTTCGTCGGCTTCCACCGCATCGCCTACCTCCTTGAGCCAGGAAGTGAGGGTGGCTTCGGCAACACTTTCTCCCATCTGGGGCAATTTCAACTCGAACCTTGACATATTGTTAATTTGAGTGCTTTATCGGGCTATATTTTTGCAAAAATACTAAAATTAAGCGCGCTTTTTTGAATATGTTATCCTCCTAAAGGTTTAAACGATCCTTCAAAAGGGATGCGTTGCAGGATGGAACGGCCCAGGGTAACCTCATCGGCGTATTCCAGCTCGTCCCCGACGGGGATGCCGCGCGCGATGGTACTCAGGGTCAGGGGTACCCCCTGCAACTGTTTGTAAATATAGAAATTGGTGGTGTCGCCTTCCATGGTGGCGCTCAGGGCAAAAATGATTTCCTTCACGCTCCCGCTGCGGACTTTTTCCACCAGGGAGCCTATGGTCAGGTCGTGAGGCCCCACCCCTTCCATGGGGGAGATCTTGCCCCCCAGTACGTGGTACAGGCCCCGGTAGTGCCCGGTACTCTCAATGGCCATCACATCGCGTATGTCTTCCACCACGCAAACGGTGGCACGGTCGCGCTTCGGGCTGCTGCAAATTTCGCAAAGGTCGGTATCGGAAATATTGTGGCATTCGCGGCAGTGCCTGATCTGCCCGCGCAGGGCCAGCAGGGCGTCGCTCAGGCGCCCGGTCTGGGAAGCCGGCTGACGCAGCAGGTGCAAGACCAGGCGCAGGGCTGTGCGCCTGCCGATCCCGGGAAGCAGGGATACCTCGTCTACAGCTTTCTCCAGCAGTTTGGACGTAAATTCCATAGAGGCAAAATTACGAACCCAGCCTGAGTTTTCAGTATTCCCGCGCGAAATTTAGGTTATGTACTTTTTTGTACTTTGGTTTCCAAATTAATTGGCGGGCCCTAAAAGGGGTCGCAGCCACCCACGGCACCTATGAATGCATCGCACCTCCTGCTCCTGATCGGGGCCTACTTCTGCCTGCTGCTGCTCATCTCCTATTTCACCGGGAAGTCTGACTCCAACGAAGACTTCTTCCAGGCTGGCCGGCAATCGCCCTGGTACCTGGTGGCCTTCGGGATGATCGGTTCCTCCCTTTCGGGGGTCACCTTTATTTCCGTGCCGGGCTGGGTCGAAAGCTCCCAGTTCAGCTACATGCAGGTGGTGTTCGGGTACCTGGCGGGGTATGTCGTCATTGCCCTGGTGCTGTTGCCCTTGTACTACCGGCTGGGGGTTACCTCCATCTACGAATACCTCGAGCAGCGGTTCGGCTGGACGAGCTACAAAGTGGGTGCCCTCTCCTTTTTCGTCTCCCGGGTGCTCGGCTCGGCCTTTCGCCTGTTTCTGGTGGCCATCGTCTTGCAGCAATTCGTACTCGACGCCTGGGGGGTGCCCTTCGAGCTCACCGTGGTGCTCTCCATCGCCCTCATTTGGGTATATACCTACCGGGGTGGCATTAAAACGGTCGTCTGGACCGATACCCTGCAGACCGTTTTTATGCTTTTCTCGGTGGGCATGTGCATATATTTCATCAACCACGCCCTGGGCTGGAGCCTGTCTGACTTCCTGAGTTCAGAGGCCTTCGGGAGGTACAGCAAAATCTGGCACCTCGATTCCCTGACCGACAAGAACCACCTGCTCAAGTCATTTGTCGGGGGCATGTTCATCACCATTTGCATGACGGGGCTCGATCAGGACATGATGCAGAAAAACCTCACCTGCCGCTCGCTGCGCGACGCCCAGAAGAATATGTTGTCGTTTAGCGTGGTGCTGGTGATGGTGAACGTGGTCTTTCTGGTACTCGGCGCCCTCTTGTTCATCTACGCCGATCGGTCTGGCATTGCCCTGCCCCTGATGGACGGCAGCCCGAAGGCCGACCTGCTCTTCCCCGAAATCGCCCTGAGAAGCGGCCTGGGGCCCGTGGTGGGCATCACCTTTATGCTGGGCCTGATCGCGGCTGCATACAGCAGCGCCGACAGCGCCCTTACCGCCCTGACTACGTCGTTCTGCGTCGATTTCATGGGCATAAACAAGCGGCAGGCCGAAACCCGCATCCGGCTGCGCAAACGGGTGCACCTGGGGATGAGCGGGCTGCTCATTCTGGTGGTCATCGCCTTTAAATACATCCTCGACCGCAATGTGATCGACGGCCTCCTTACCGTGGCCACCTATACCTACGGGCCGCTGCTGGGCCTGTTTGCCTTTGGCATTCTCACTTCCTTCCAGGTCAAGGACAAACTGGTCTGGATCGTGGCCGTAGCCGTGGTGTTGCTGGTGGCCCTGCTTGCGAACCTGCCGGCTGAAATGCTGGGGGGCTATGAAATCGGGTACGAACTGCTCCCCCTTAACGGCCTGCTCACCTTCCTGGGCCTGATGCTGATCCGCGACAAACGGAAAACCGCCCCTCAGTAAGTACCGAGCGCCAGGAGCACCAGGGTGCAGGCTTCCAGTACCTCAATGCCTTCGGCCCGCAGCAAGGGGTAAAATTCGGGGTTTTCGGTGCCCGGGTTAAAGATGACACGTCTGGGCTTAAAGGCGATGATAGCCCGGTAATAGGGCCGCTGCAACTCCGGGCGCATGTACAGGGTTACCGTGTGGATGTCGGTTTGTATATCTTCCAAATTAGAAGTAATTTGGATGCCGAAGGACGTTCCCCCGATCCGACCGAAAGCAACCGAATCTATCCCATTTTCGGCAAGCCTTTTTAAGGCCAGGTTGCTGTAGCGGTTAGGCTTCAGGGAAGCGCCGAATACCAATGTTTTTTTCACGATTCAGGCAGTGTGTTAATTCGCGATGCCGTTGTAACGAAGACGAAGGTAATACGTCTTTGGAAGTAACTAAGCTGTTCATCATTGGTAACGCTGTATTTTTATAGTTAATGGTTAGTGTTTAGTATAGCTTATCAATGAAGGAACCCCGGCCCTTGAGCCGGGGTTCCTGCTTTTTTGGCCCTTCGGGAGCCGGCCTGGAATGTTAAAATTCGTTCTCCCTGTAACGATACCCGGCCTGCCTCGTCTAGTGGGTATATCATCAATCAATCATCAATTAAACGAACAGTCATGAAAAACCGCTTCGCAGCGCTGTTGTGGCTTTGTGCTGCCTTTCTGGCACCTGCCATCGCCCTAGCAAACCCCCGAACCGGCCTGGAATACGGCCAAATCACCGGTAACGTAATCGATCAGAACCTGCAACAGCCGGTGGCCTATGCCGCCGTTGTGGTCAAAACCGCCTCAGACGGTGCCACTATCGAAGGCGGCATTACCCGCGAAGACGGCACCTTCGAGATCGGCAAGCTGCCCGATGGTCAGTTTATTCTGGAGGTTCAGTACATCGGTTACAAGACCTACAGCAAAACCTTTGATATTTCGAGAAATGCCCGCGCGCTCGACCTGGGCATCATCGCCCTGGAAGAAGAAGCCACCGAGCTCGCGGGCGTCGAAGTAGTGGCCGAGCGCACCACCATCGAACAAAAGGTAGACCGCAAGGTGGTGAATGTGGGCAAAGACCTGACCACCGTCGGGCCCACGGCATCAGACATCCTGAACAATATCCCTTCGGTTAGCGTAGACCAGCAGACCGGCGAACTCGCCCTGAGGGGGAACACCAACGTACGGGTAATGGTAGACGGCAAGCTCTCCAACGTACCGGTTGCCCAACTCCTGCGGCAGATACCTTCTACGTCCATCAAATCGATCGAACTCATCACCAACCCCTCGGCCAAATACAACCCGGAAGGCATGAGCGGCATCATCAATATCGTGTTGCACAAAAACGCCAACATCGGTTTTAACGGGAACCTGAACATGGGCCTGACCAAGGGGGAGGAAGCCAAATTCAACGGCTCCCTTGACCTGAACTACCGTAACGGAAAGTTTAACGTGTACGGCAATGCCGGCACCAATATTGGCAAATACGTGAACGACGGGGTGATCAACCGCCTCGAGGAGCAATCGCGCCAGCTGTTCGATGTGCTTTCCAACAACAAATCGTACCTCTACAAATTTGGGCTGGATTTTTACCTTGACGACCACAATACCTTTTCGGTGTTCACCAACCAGAACGATTTTTTGGGCAATTTCAGCGTTGAAACGGGCGTGAGCTACGCCACAGCGCCCCAGCGCAACCTCGGACAGGACCTGCTGAGCGACCAGGAGAACCACACCCAGCAATACAATTTTGACTACAAGCACCTGTTTGGAAAAGAAGGCCACAGCATTGAGCTGGAGGCCGACTACAACCGATTCGACAGCACGGAAGATGCCGATTACACGGTTACCGGCGCTTCGCCCTACCCCGATTTCAGCGATTTTGTGGATACCGAGCGCACCCAGACCACGGTTAACCTCGATTACGTAAACCCGCTCGATTCGCTCTCCAAACTGGAACTGGGCCTGCAGGCGCGTTTGTTTGAGACCCTGACCGATTACAACTCCACCGGGTTCTCCTACAATGCCCAGGGCGAGCTGGTCGCCACCCCCAGCACGGCCTTCCGCTATGTTACCGATATCTATTCGGCCTATGCCACCTACAGCCGCACCATAGGAAAATGGTCGCTCCAGGCCGGCCTCAGGGCCGAAACCGTGGAGGTGATTGCCGACACCAACCAGGTGCGGTCTTTCACGGATTCGTACGTGCAACTGTACCCTTCGGCCTTTGTAACGTACTCCCCTGGCGAAAAGGACCAGTTTCAGCTCAGCCTGAGCCGCAGGGTAGACCGCCCGGGCCTGTCGCAAGTGAACCCCATCAGGGAATTCTCGACCCCGGTAATCTCGTCCTTCGGGAACCCGGCCCTGCTGCCCCAATTCACCCTTTCGTACGAGGCCAATTACACCCGTCGCTTCAAGATGGGAAGCATAACCACCGGGGCTTTCTACCGCAGCATTTCCGATGAGATCAACAGGGCCCTGTACCTCGACCGCCTCGACCTGAACCGCATCGTGCTCACCTACGACAATTTTGACGACACCGATGCCTTCGGGGTGGAGGTTTCCTCTAACCTCAAGCCGCTCTCGTGGTGGAATGTGAATGCCAGCTTTGACCTGTACCAGCAGACCCAGCGCGGCCTCACCGAAAGCCTGCCCCCGGGGCTGGACAACCCCACCGTAGACGATATCGTAACCGAGACGCTTTCGGTTAAGAATACCATCTGGAACGTACGCGTAAACAACAGCCTGCAGGCCAGCAAGAAGCTTACCTTTCAGGTATTCGGCATGTACCGCGGCCGGCAACAGACCCTGCAATTCACCCAGAAGCCCATGTATATGATCAATACCGGGGCCCGTTATGCCTTTGCCGACGGGAAAGGGACCCTGAGCCTGAACGTTAACGACGTATTCGACTGGATGAGCTCCCGCATTACAACCGAGAACCCCATTCCCCAGACGGCTGAGTTCCGCTGGGAAAACCGCACGCTGTACATGGGGCTTTCATACCGTTTCGGCAGCGGCAAAAACCGCGCCCTGTCTCGTAAACGCCGCGACGACAACACCAAAGAAGGAGGCGGGGGCATCTTCTGACAACCGGCACATGAGGTGTTAAAAGCAACCCAAAGACGTAACATCTGCCTGCCAGGTACGTCTATTAATAAAAGGACCGGCCTTTCCGACAGGCAAAGACGGCAGAAGAGCCTGAAAACATGGCGTGTCCGGGAGGGGATTGGTTGGTTAACCCTCCTGGGCACTGCCCAAAGAGAACCCCGGCCTATGGCCGGGGTTCCTTAGTTATATTGGGGGATGATGGCGTAAGCCTACCAGCGGATAATGGCGCTTCCCCAGGTAAAGCCACTGCCGAAAGCCGCCAGCACAACCAGGTCGCCTTCGGCTATCTTGCCTTTTTCCCAGGCCTCGGTAAGGGCTATCGGGATACTCGCCGCGGTGGTATTTCCGTATTGCATGATGTTGTTGTATACCTGATCGTCGCTCAGGCCGAACTTCTGCTGGATAAACTGGGAGATGCGCAGGTTGGCCTGGTGTGGGATAAGCATGTCGATATCGGTCGTTTTCAGGCCGTTGGCTTTTAAGCCTTCCATAATTACCTCGCTGAAGCGAACCACGGCGTTTTTAAAGACAAACTGCCCGTTCATATACGGGAAATAGGAAGTGTCTTCGGGGTCGTTGTCGCGCAGGATGTCGGTGACCCAGCGTTTGCCCATGCCCGGCGCCAACAGCGATAATTCCTCGGCGTGCTGCCCTTCGCTGTGCAGGTGGGTCGACAAAATGCCCTTGGCGGGGTCTTCTTCCCGGCTCAGTACGGCGGCCCCGGCACCATCTCCGAAAATCACGGAAACCCCCCGACCGCGGGTGGTCATGTCGAGCCCTTTCGAATGCAGTTCAGAACCGATGACAAGCACGTGCTTGTACATACCCGTTTTTACGTACTGGTCGGCCAGGGATACACCGTATACAAAACCCGAACACTGGTTGCGGATATCGACGGCGCCTACCGTGCGCAAACCCAGGTCGCGCTGAACCAGTACGCCCGGACCCGGAAAATAATAATCCGGGCTCAGGGTGGCAAAAACCACGAAATCGATGTCTTCGGGTTCGAGGCCGGCCCGTTCTATGGCTATCTGGGCCGCCCTAACCCCCATGGAGGTAGTGCTATCGTGCCCCAGCTTGGCATAGCGCCGCTGCTCGATGCCGGTGCGCTCGCGTATCCAGGCATCGTTGGTATCCATTAGCCCGGACAGCTCTTCGTTGGAAACTACCCGTTCGGGCACGTAAAAGCCCAGCCCGCTAATTTTAGAATTGTACATAGTGTCGGCGTTTGGTTAATACGCCATTCCCCGACTGGCAATGATGGGGGGAACAGCTGCGATTAAAGGTACCTAACTTCATGCTTTTGGCCTAATACTGGCTTAAATATTCGCAGTATACCTTCCGATCAAACGGCTTCCCGAATAACCATACAGGATTAAAAAAGCGCGCCCCCCAGGTGGGAAGCGCGCTCTTCAAACAACCTAACCAATTAATAATCCGATTACGGAGACTAAATCCGCTCTTTCATAGCGATTTTTGAGTCGTATCGTGTTACAAATATAATTTTGTTTAATATATTTTCCAAATGTTTAAACATTTTATAATGTTAAAATTAAGTGAAATTGCGACAATCCGTTCGGGCGGGTGTCAGTTTGTCACCTCATACGGCCTTGGTATTTTTTTTGAAGGAGCCCTGACAGAATAAAAAATAGTATTCCATGACAACAGGTAAAATCAATGTTTCCGTAGACAACATATTTCCGCTGATCAAAAAATTCCTGTACAGCGACCACGAGATTTTCCTCCGGGAACTGATCTCCAATGCCACTGATGCCACCCTGAAGCTGAAACACCTGGCCTCCATAGGGGAAGCCAAGGTGGAGGTAGGCGATCCCCAAATCGAGGTACGCATCGACAAGGCCGGCAAAAAACTGCACATTACCGACCAGGGTATCGGGATGAGCGAGGAAGAAGTCAAAAAATACATCAACGAGGTGGCCTTTTCAGGGGCCGAGGAATTCCTCGACAAATACAAGGATGCCGGGAAGGAAGCCGGCATTATCGGCCATTTCGGTCTGGGTTTCTACAGCGCCTTTATGGTGGCCAGCAAAGTGGAAATCATCAGTAAGAGCTATCAGAAAGATACCCCGGCCGTGCACTGGAGCTGCGAGGGCAACCCCGAATTCACCATCAAGAAAGCCAAGAAGAAGGAGCGGGGTACCGAGATTATCCTGCACATCGCTGACGATTCCACCGAATTCCTCGAAGAGCAACGCATTCGCGAGTTGCTCTTAAAGTACAACAAATTCATGCCCGTGCCCATCAAATTCGGGACGCGCACCGAAACCCTGCCCAAGCCCGAAGGCGCCCCCGAAGACGAGGCCGCCCCGACCCGGGAGGTAGACAACATCATCAACAACCCCAGCCCGGCCTGGACGCGCAAGCCCACCGACCTGGAAGATTCTGACTACAAGGCTTTTTACAGGGAACTATACCCCATGCAGTTCGAGGAGCCCCTCTTCCACATCCACCTGAATGTGGATTACCCCTTTAACCTGACCGGGATCTTGTATTTCCCCAGGCTAAACAATGAGATCAACCTGCAGAAAGACCGGATCCAGCTCTATCAGAACCAGGTATACGTTACCGACAACGTGGAGGGGATTGTGCCCGAGTTTCTGACCATGCTGCGCGGGGTGATCGATTCGCCCGACATTCCTCTTAACGTTTCCCGTTCGTACCTGCAGGCCGACGGTTCGGTAAAAAAGATCTCCTCGTACATTACCCGGAAGGTGGCCGACAAACTGCAATCCCTCTTCAAGGAAGACCGTGCCTCGTTCGAACAGAAGTGGAACGACATCAAGATCGTGATCGAATACGGGATGCTCACCGACGAGAAGTTCTTTGAAAAGGCAGAAGGCTTTGCCCTCTACCCCACCGTAGACAAGACCTACCATACCTTCGAGGAATTTGCGGAAAAGGTAAAACCGCTGCAGACCGACAAGGACGGCAAACTGATAATCCTGTACGCCTCCGACACCGAGGCCCAGCATTCCTATATCGAGGCAGCAAGGGCCAAAGGGTACGAGGTGCTGCTGATGGACAGCCCGATTGTGGCCCACCTAATGCAAAAGATCGAGACGAGCAAAGAAAAAGTGACCTTTGCCCGCGTAGACGCCGACAACCTCGACAAACTCATCGCCAAAGACGAGCCCCAGATTTCCAAGCTTTCCGAGTCGGAGCAGGAAACCCTCAAGCAGCAGATCGAAGGGGTGTTGGGCGAAAAGAGCTCCTATATGGTACAACTTGAGCCCATGGACAGCGAGGCAGCCCCCTTTGTGATTACCGAGCCCGAATTCATGCGCCGCATGAAGGAGATGCAGCAGACCGGGGGCGGCATGTTTGGCATGGGCAACATGCCCGACATGTACAACCTGGTGGTAAACACGAACCACCCGCTGGTGGGCGAAATTCTGGAGACCAAGACCGATAAGAAGCGGCAGCGCCTCATTGAACAGTCGCTCGACCTGGCCCGCCTTTCGAAAGGCCTGCTGAAAGGGGAAGCCCTGACCAAATTCATACGCCGCAGCTTTGAAATGGTGAAATAAGTAACGCTTAGCGCACAAAAAACCGCCCAAAATGGGGCGGTTTTTGTTTAATGCAGGGCCTCGGTCCACTGCCGCTCCAGCCGGCGGCGCATCAAAACCACCTGCAGCAGCACGAACAGCGCTAGGGCCGCCACGCCATAGATCAGGGAAGGGGGCATAGTCGGCGCCTCCCAGGCCGGCAAGGCGATGGGTTCCCAAGAGCCCTGCAGGAAGGATTCCGGGAGGAGGCTTTCGCCCCTGCCGCCTCCGGCCAGCCACCCCCAACCGGCCAGGGCAGCCGTTGCCGCGGCTATCAGGGCCCAGGCCCATCGCGGGATAAGGGGTGGTACGGGGGCGCGGGCCGCCTCAACAGCCTGTATGCGATCCATCACCCCGCGTGCGAACCCCTCGGGGGCGCGCTCGGTGGCAGTTTCCTTCAACAACTGCCCGATCGGGTCGTTATGTAGCTTATCGTCCATAGTCTTCCAGTATTTTGCCGTGCGGGGTTGTTGCCAGGACGGCTTTGAGTCGTTCGCGGGCCCGGAACAGGCGCACCTTGGCGGTACCCGTGCTCAGGCCCGTTATTTCGGAGACCTCCTGCAGGCTTTGCTCCTGCAGGTAAAACAGGCTGAGCAGGGAACGGTCGACCGGGTCGAGACGCTCCAGGGCCTGGTCGAGGGCAGTGCGCCTCTCGCGCTCCATGAGTTGGCTCCAGGTGTCGTCCAGGCTGCGGGCCGAAAGGTCTTCGGGCGCCAGGTCTGACCGCAGCCCGGGTTTTCGGCCCTCGGCCCCGGCCGTATCCAGGATGCGGTGGTAGGCAATTTTGTAGAGCCAGGTCGAAAACTTGGAGCTCCCCCTGAACCCCTTAAGCCCCAGGTAAGCCTTCACGAATACGTCCTGGGCGGTTTCCTCGGCCAGCTCCCTGTTTCGCAACAGGCGCACGGCCAGGGTAAATACCATATGCTGATACCTCTCTACCAGCCCCTGGTAGGCCGCAGTATCGCCGGCGAGCACCCGGTCTATCAGCTCCCTGTCGCTCACGTGTTGGTTCATTTACCCCATAAGACGGCACTAATTAGCCTGTGGTTACAAAAAATACGGAATTTGTGTAACCTGGCGCTTAAAACCTCCGTCAGATGGGGTATAAAAACATCAAACTTTAAAATTCATGTATTATGGGAGGAGAAATCGTAGTATTCATTGGAATGTTTTCGGTAGTGTTCGGCATTGCCTATCTGTACTATTCAACCCGGAATAAGGAACGGCTGGCCCTGATCGAAAAGGGGGCCGATGCCAGCATCTTTGTAAAAGGACGCCAGCATGCCCAGCCTATCTGGAAAATCCTGATCCTGAACCTGGCCCTGCTGCTTATGGGCATAGGCGCAGGGGTGATGTTGGGCGGGGTCCTGCACGCCGCGGGTGGCGTTGAAGAAGGCATTGCCATGCCCGGCTCCATTTTCCTGCTGGCCGGTACCGGCCTGCTCATCGGGTTCTTTATTACCAAAAAGATGGACCGGGAGGCCTAGCCCCTCCAAAGCCATACGCGAAACCGCCCTTCATTTTTTTGGGGCGGTTTTTTTTATGCCACTCCAGGGCGTTAATCCGGAATGTTCGGCCGTAAAGGGGCCCATTCAGGCCTAGGATTTGGCGCTGCAAACCGCTACCTTTCGTACTGAAAACCACCCCCTATGGAAATTGTAAGCACCAACCGGGCCGCGCCGGTAACCCTCAGCTGGAAAGGCCGGGACCTCACCACGGGCATCTTCAAAATGCCTCATCAAGAGGGTATATACCTCGAAAAGGGTGGTGTATCGGGCGACACAGTGGGCAACCCCGACGTGCACGGCGGGCACTACAAGGCCTGTTACCTGTTTGCGGTGGAATCCTACCCTTTCTGGGAAGGGTTGTACCCGCAGCTCGACTGGCAGTACGGCATGTTTGGAGAGAACCTGAGCGTGGCCGGTTTGGACGAGCGCCACCTTTCGGTCGGTACGGAACTTGTGGTGGGAGAAGCCCTCCTCCGGATCACCTCCCCACGGGAACCCTGTTTCAAGCTGGGCCTCCGCTTCCAGGACCAGGCTGTCATCGAAAAATTTATCGCCCACGGTCGGCCGGGGGCCTACGCCGAGGTACTCCGCGAGGGCTGGGTTCGTCCCGGCGACATCCTGGAAACGGTAACACGGCCCGACGACCTGAGCATAGCCGAATACTTCAAACTGCTTTTTGAGGAACCAAAAGACCCGAAAAAAGTGGCACGGGCCATGCAGTGGCATTTCCTTTCCGAAAATACGCGGCAAAAATTTGGCCGATGGATGTCGAAATAAAGACGCTATCAGGGTGCAAAAGGGCCATTCCGGGCGAATTGAGAGCTCCAAGTCGGATGACATAAAAAAAGAGGGAGCGCGCCCGCTCCCTCTTTTGGGTATTTAACTAACTAAACATCCATTACCTGACTACTTGCAGGGATTCTGAATAGGTTCTATCTCCTTCGGTTACCAGTACCTCTACCCGGTACGTGCCTTCTGCGGCCCGTTCGAAGTTGAAGGCCTTTTCTACCAGAGGGGTATCTTTGAACCGCTCAAAGAAGAGCAGGCGGCCTTCCTGGTCTACCACCTTCACCACTACGGTGCTGCCGTCAAGGTTCAGGTAATTGAGATATACTTTCCCGCCAGCCTTACGGAAGTAAGGATCGGCGTAAGAGTTCCGTGATTCGGTACGGTCTACCGGAGAGCCGGGCGCGGCCAGGGCTTCTGCGGTTCCAGTCATTACTGCGAATGCTGTTGCAAGGGTGATCCAATGTTTTTTCATAACGTAATGGTTTTTTGAATTACACAAGGCAAAGCTACGGGTGGGTGGTCGGAGATACTACCTCCCGATTATCCAGTTTCTATTCTATTTTACCTGAATTTATTGTTAATTAATTGCCAAATGGTAATATAGAACAGGTTTTGGGTAATTTAGCATAGTCTGGCCCTTTTGTCGCCAGCGTATCTTTGTTATACGGAACGCGATTCATGAACAAGCTGAAAGTTGTATTTGAAGCCATCGAACCCGATTTCGGGCATTCCTTCACCTATCAGAAGTTTGATGCCGTTCGCCCCAACCGAAACCTGGGCTGGCATTACCATCCTGAAATCGAATTGGTTTATGTAAACGGGGGCAGCGGCAAACGGCAGATCGGCAGCCACGTCTCCTTTTACACCTCCGGCGACCTCATCCTGATCGGGTCTAACCTGCCGCACTGCGGCTTTACTGACGCCTGTACCGGAAACACCAGCGAATCGGTGGTGCAGATGAAGGCCGATTTTCTGGGGTCTGATTTTTTCGACATCCCCGAAATGCATTCCATTCGTCAGCTTTTCGACCGGGCCCAGGGCGGCATTGCCTTTACGGGCAATACCAAAAAGCGGATCGGGGAAAAGATCGAGATCCTCGAATACAAATCCGAATTCCAGCGGTTGCTGGCCATCCTCAACATCCTCAATGAGCTGGGCCGCTGCGAGGAATACCAGATTTTGAATGCCGACCACCTCTCGGTAGAGACCCAGACCAAGGAGAACGACCGCATCAATGCCATCTTCAACCACGTAAAGGAGCACTACCGCGAGCCCATAAGCCTGGAAGAAATAGCCGACCTCACCCACATGACCGTACCGTCGTTTTGCCGTTACTTCAAAAAAGTGACCCAGAAAACCTTTGTGCAGTTCGTAAACGAGTACCGCATGGTGCACGCCTCAAAACTGCTGGCCGAAAACGAGCTCTCCATAACCGAAATCTGCTTTGAAAGCGGCTTTAACAACTTCTCGCATTTCAACAAGTCGTTCAAGGCCTTTACGGGCATGAGCCCTTCCGAATACCGGAACCAGCTGAAAACCGTGATGCGGTAATGGAGCCTGCCGATCGCCTCGAACACCTGCCCGACTGCCGGGTAAGCTACAGCCCCGGTTTTTTGGCCCCTGCCCGGGCCGAAGCCCTTTTTACCAGGCTTTTGGCCGAAGTGCCCTGGCGCCAAGACAGTATAACGGTATTCGGCAAAACTTATCCGCAGCCCCGCCTCACGGCCCTGTACGGAGAAGCCGGGAAGGCCTATTCTTATTCGGGGATTACCATGCACCCATTGCCCTTTACCCCGGCCCTGCTCGAGCTGAAGGAGGAGGTCGAGGGGGCGTGCGGGCAGTCGTTCAGCACGGTGCTGCTAAACCTGTACCGAAACGGGCGCGACAGCAACGGTTGGCACGCCGACAACGAGCCCGAACTGGGCCCGGCCCCGTTTATCGCCTCGGTTTCCCTGGGAGCGACCCGCGCCTTCCACCTGAAACACCGCCGGCTGAAAGACCAGCGTCTCAAATTAGACCTTGCAGCGGGCAGCCTGCTTCTGATGGCCGGGGAAACCCAGCAGCACTGGCTCCACCAGGTGCCCAAGACGCTGCGTCCCGTGGGGCCGCGCATCAATCTCACGTTTCGGAAAATAGGGGAAATAGGCCGTTAGCCGTAGATGGCATTGAGGACGGCGGCCAGCCGAAGTCCTCCCAGCAGCAATTGCCGCTCTACGGTATCCCACCACAAATAACGATACCGGTACGAGAGCTTCTCGCCGGTTTCAACCGAGGCGTATACCCGCCCGGCCAGGTCCTGGTTTTCGGCCACCCAGGCCAGCAGGTTTCCTTCCTGTATTTCGCCCACCTGCCTTTTAGACACCTGGGGCAGGTTGCCGGCCAATTCGGTGTAGCTCATGCCGTAACTATCGATCAGGTTTGAATCCCACACCCGGTGCAGGTTGCTTCCTTCCCCAAACCACTGCAGCTGTATGTCGTTCCCGCCTTTGTCTTCCTGCCTGCCCACATGGAGGGGCTGGTGCAGGTCTCCGATAAAATGCAGGAGCAGCTTCAGGTAAAAAGCCTGTTCTTCCTGGGGGGCATAGGGGTCTTTCAAAACGGAGATGCAATGTTCAATACCCGTAACGAGGTCGCCACCAGGGGCATGCTGCGATTCCATATACCGCTGGTCGGGGCGAATATTCACATAATGCCAGACCGAAAAGCGGCGGTACAGCGTATCGGATTTAATGTCGTCCCCGAAGGTGGAGGCCTCTGCCAGGCCCTGTCCGTTTAAGAGTTTTGCAACGGCCTTACGGGCCTTGCGGCTCAGGTGCTGTTCGGCCACCTGGCCCACCACCCGGTGCCCGGTAGGCCCCCATACGGGTTCGGACGCCTGTAGCGCCAACGGCAGCCAGCAGAGTATCAGAAGGTATTTTTTCATAGCCTTGGCTCAGGGTCCAAAAGTAGCAAAACCCCATTAATGAATTGTTAAATGGAAGCCGGATTTGGCCGGATTATCAGAACTTGCCGGTAGTGTTGCACCGTATCATAAACATCAGGCCGCGCTGGTTGCGCCCACTCTTGCTGCTCCCTGGCGGCCTGTTGCTATTGGGCGGCCTCTTTTTGCTATCGGTAGCCCTGGGGCTCTGGGGGCCCATACCCGGAAGGCGCGCCCTGGCCGACATCCGCCTCGACCGCGCCTCTGAAGTCTACACAGCCGACAGCGTGCTCATCGGCAAATTTTACCTGGCTGACCGGCAGCCTGTGCCGTTAAACCAAATCCCGCAACACGCCCTAGACGCGCTTGTTTCTATAGAAGATGCCCGTTTCTATCAGCACTCGGGTATCGATTACCCCAGCCTGATGCGGGTTTTCTTTAAAACCATCCTGTTGCAGGATGCCGGGTCTGGCGGCGGCAGTACCCTGAGCCAGCAACTCGTCAAAAACCTCTACCCGCGCCGCAAGGGCGGACGGTTGCAACTGGCAGCCGACAAAGTACGGGAGATGGTGGCCGCCACGCGCCTGGAGCGGCTCTACGAAAAGGAGGCCATCCTGGAACTCTACCTGAATACCGTCTCCTTTGGCGACAACAGTTTCGGCATCGAAAGCGCCGCGCGGAAATTCTTCAACAAACCCGCCTCAGCCCTGCAACCCGAAGAGTCGGCCACCCTCATCGGCATGCTCAAGGCCACCCACAGCTACAACCCCAGGTTGTTCCCTGAAGCCAGCCTCGGCCGGCGAAACCTGGTGCTCGATGCCATGGCCCGAAACGGATACCTGGGCGGGGCCGAGGCCGACAGCCTGAAAAAGGCACCCCTTGCCCTCGATTACAGGCCCTACGACCCCAATACCGGCCTGGCCCCCTATTTCAGGGAAGCCGTCCGCAAACAAGTATCGGCCTGGCTCGACTCCCTGCCCGAATCAGATACTGTGGTTAACCTCTATACCTCGGGCCTGAAAATTTACACCACCCTGAATGCCGATATGCAGGAATTGGCAGAAGCCGTGACCCGCAACCACATGAAGCAGTTACAGGCCACCTTCGAGAAGGCTTACGGGGCCCGGGCACCCTGGCAGGCCAACAAGCGGTTTATTGAGAGATACGTGCGGGGGTCGGAGGCCTACCGGAAACTGGAGCAGCAGGGCCTTGAGCCCTGGGCCATCCTGGATTCCCTGAATCGGCCGCATGCGCTCGAACTGAGCGATTGGGATGGCACCCGGAAGATCACCGGCAGTACCCGCGACAGCCTGTTGCACTATGCCAAAATGCTGCAGACCGGCCAACTGGTTATCGATGCCCGCACCGGGGCCGTGCTGAGCTGGGTGGGCGGCATCGACTACGCCCATTTCAAATACGACCATGTTTCCCAGAGCCGCCGGCAGGTAGGGTCGGTGTTGAAACCTGTCGTTTACACGGCCGCCCTGGAATCGGGCATCCAACCCTGCGAATACTTCCCGGCACGCGAAATCCGGTACGAAAACCTGGAAGACTGGACGCCCTCGAACTCGAATGATAAAGACGAGACTTTCCTGAATTACTCCATGCAGCAGGCCCTGCAGCATTCGGTCAATACCGTGGCAGTGAAAGTGCTGGAAAGCACCGGCATCCCCCGGACAATAACCCAGGCCCGGGCCCTGGGTATACGGGCCGAATTGCCCGAAACTCCTGCCCTGGCCCTGGGTGCCGGTTCAATAGGCATCCCCGAAGTGGCAGGTGCCTATGCGAGCTTTGTGAACGACGGCCGACCCGTGCAGCCCTACTCCCTGCTCCGCATCACCGACCGCCAGGGGCGGGTGCTTTATGAGCGGCCTGAAACCCGGCCGGCAGCACCGGCCTATTCGGAGCAGACCCGCCAGATCATGCTGCAAATGCTCCAATCGGTGGTTGAGGCAGGCACGGCGGCCCGCCTGCGCAGCGAATACAGCCTTACCGGGGCCATAGCCGGCAAAACGGGCACCACCCAAAACAACAAAGACGCCTGGTTCGTGGCCCTGACCCCCCGCCTGGTGCATGTAAGCTGGGTGGGGCTCGAAAACCACGAACTCGGCTTTCCGAATACCCGCATCGGCCAGGGGGCACATGCGGCCCTGCCCCTGTTTGCGAACTGGTACCAGGGCCTGAAAAATGACCCGCGACTCCGTGCCTGGGCAGGCGGTTCTTTCGGTGTACCCGATTTGCAAACCCAGCGCCTGATGGACTGCCCGCCCGTGAAACGGGATGGGTTTTTCAAGCGGCTGTTCTCCAACCCCAACAAGACCAAGACGCGCAAATTCAAAGACAAATCGTGAAGCAGGCAAGGAGGCTCCTTGCCCCAGTGGTGGGGGCAGGCTGTTAAAAAAGCGTGAAGAATATCCAAATATGTGTACTTTTCACACCCGAAACCCTATTTTTGCAACCTGCAACCCCGATTTACCACCAATGCGTTATTCCATAACGGCTTTGCTCCTCTGGGCTTCCCTCACCCTTTCCGCCCAGCAGCCCAAGGTTAAAACCATACAGGTAAAATACATCGACCAGGAAATTTTCCTGGACGGGCACCTCGATGAGGCGATTTGGGGCGAGGCCGAGACGGCAGGGGATTTCTGGGAATACTTCCCGGCCGACAGCATTTTGGCCCGGCAGCAATCTGAAATAAAGATGCTGTACGACGATGTGAACCTCTATATCGGGATCAAGAGCCATACCGCCGGCCGCGACTTCGCCATCCAATCGCTGAGGCGCGATTTCAGGGCGGGGAACTCCGACAACATTACCCTGATGTTCGACACTTTCAACGACGGCAACAACGCCTTCCTTTTTGGCACCAACCCCTACGGGGTGCTGCGCGAAGGCCTGGTTTCGGGCGGAGGGCTAGACCTGAGCGGCTTTACCATTTCCTGGGATGTGAAATGGAGGGGCGAATCGGTGATCGAAGACAACTACTACACCTCTGAGCTGATTATCCCGCTCACTTCCTTTAAATTCAGGGAAGGGGAAACCCGCTGGCGTTTTAACAGCTACCGCTTCGACACCCAGTCGAACGAAAGCAGCACCTGGGTGAATATCCCGCAGAACCAAAACATATTCGGCCTCACCTTTATGGGGGAAATGGTCTTTGAGCGGCCGTTGGGCCGATCGCGCACACCGATGGCCCTGATCCCCTATATTAACACCGGCCATGCCAATGACTTTGAAGCAGACCAGGCCAAAACGGTTTTCAAAGTGGGGGGCGATGCCAAGGTTTCCATCGGCAACAGCATGAACCTCGACATAACCGTGAACCCCGACTTTTCGCAGGTTGAGGTAGACGACCAGGTAACCAACCTGACCCGGTTTGAGGTTTCACTTCCCGAAAAAAGGCAATTCTTCATCGACAACAGCGACCTGTTCTCGAGCTTTGGCGACCAGCGCGACGCCAACCCGTTTTTTTCGAGGCGCATCGGGATAGCCCGCGACACGGCCGGCAATACGATCGAAAACCGCATTTTGGGCGGGGTGCGCCTGAGCGGCAAACTCAACAACCGCCTGAGGCTCGGCTTTTTCAGCATTCAGACTGAGAAGGATGCGGAGAACCTGATCCCGAGCAACAACAACACAATGCTGGCCCTGCAGCAATTGCTCTTTTCACGATCCAACATCGGCTTTTTCCTCCTGAACCGCGAAGCTACGGGCAATGAGCCCTACCTGAACCCGGAAGACCGGTACAACCGGGTAGCCGGCATCGACTACAACCTGATCTCTTCCGACAACGTCTGGAGCGGGCAGTTTTACCTGCATAAGTCCTTCCAGCCCGAATCGGGCGGGAAAGACCTCTCTACCGGATCTACCCTTCGCTACAATTCCCGGAACTGGAACGGCTTCTCAAAAATGGTGTACCTGGGAGAAGATTTTCAGTCAGACCTCGGGTTTGTGCGACGCACCGACATGCTGAAAAGCGTCTCCAGCATAGCCCGTGTTTTTTGGCCTGAGCAGGGTATATTCAACAACTACAGTTTCGAAATCACCCCCTTCTGGATCTGGCGCCCCAGCGCCTCCCTCCAAAAGACCGATCAGAACCTGCGCTTCCAGTGGGAGGCCCGGTTCAGAAACCAGGCACAGGCCCAGGTACAGTGGAACAATGAATACACCTACCTGTTCGATGCTTTTGAGCCCACCGGGGCAGACGGGGCCCTGGCGCTGCCGGCCAATTCCGAGTACCGGTACAGGAGCCTGGAAACCACCTTTACTTCTGACCTGAGGCGTAAAATCTCCTTCCAGGTGGGCAATACGCTGGGGGGCTTTTTCAATGGGAAGCGCTTTTCCCTGCAAGGGGCCGTGAACATGCGTTTCCAGCCCAAGGCCTTTGTGTCGCTGCTCATGAATTACGACCGGATTAGCTTGCCAGAACCCTATGGCAGTGCCGACATCTGGCTGATAAGCCCCAAATTCGAGATCACGTTTTCCAAGTCGGTTTTCTGGAACACGCTTATCCAATACAGCAACCAGCGCGACAACCTGGGTATCAATACAAGGCTGCAATGGCGTTTTGCCCCCCTCTCTGACCTTTTCCTGGTGTATACCGACAACTACTATGTAGACCGCTTTTCGCCCCGTTACCGATCGGTAAACCTCAAACTCACCTACTGGCTCAACATCTGAGGGCTGCAAAAATTCCCCTATCTTTTACCCCAGACTAAACCACTGGGAAATGAACGAACCACTCTTTACCGACGACACCATCGTCTTCGGCCTCCTGGCACTATGCCTGGGCTTTGTCTTTATCACCTCGGGCATCCAGAAAGGGTTCTGGAAGCAATTCTACAACTGGGTACCGGCCATTTTGCTCTGTTATATGCTGCCGGCCGTGCTGGCGAGTTTCGGGATTGTCTCCGATGAACATTCACGCCTCTATTTCATGGCCAGCCAGTACCTGCTGCCGGCGGCCCTGGTGCTGATGACCCTCAGCATCGACCTGAAGGCCATCTCCAACCTGGGCTCCAAAGCACTCATCCTTTTCCTGACCGGGTCAGCCGGAATTATTATCGGGGGGCCTGTCGCCATCCTCATCGTTTCGGCCATCTCGCCCGAAATAGTCGGGGGGGCCGGGTTCGACGCGGTCTGGAGGGGCTTGTCTACCATTGCCGGGAGCTGGATCGGGGGTGGGGCCAACCAGGCGGCCATGCTGGAAATTTTCAAATTCAACCCCCAGCGCTTCGGGGAAATGGTGCTGGTCGACATTGTCTGCGCCAATATCTGGATGGCCATCCTCTTGCTGGGGGTGGGCAAGGCTTCCAAAATCGACCGCTGGCTCAAGGCCGACTCCAGTTCCATCGAGACCCTCAAAAAAAAGGTAACCGCCTTTTCGGAAGGTATTACCCGGGTTCCGACCCTGCGCGACTATATGCTGTTGTTCTTCCTGGCCTTTGCCGCAGTGGGCCTGGCACATTGGTTGGGCGGAACCCTGAGCCAGTCCCTCACGGAAAGTTATGATTCGGTACGCGACCCGAAGAGCTTCCTCTCCTTCCTGGGGGGCGACTTTTTCTGGATGGTGGTGGTCGCCACCGCCGTGGGCATTGGGCTTTCCTTTACCCGGGCCAAAAACCTGGAGGGGGCGGGGGCGAGCAAGCTGGGCGGCGTTTTCATCTACATTTTAGTGGCCACCATCGGCATGAAAATGGACCTGAGCCGCATTTTGGAAAACCCGGGGCTCATTCTGGTGGGCCTTATCTGGATTGCCATCCACGCGGGCCTGCTCATTTTGGTGGCCAAACTGATCAGGGCTCCCTTCTTTTTCCTGGCGGTGGGCAGCCAGGCCAATGTGGGGGGGGCAGCCTCAGCCCCTGTGGTGGCGGCAGAATTCCATCCGTCGTTGAGTTCGGTAGGGGTGCTGCTGGCCGTTTTGGGGTACGTGGTAGGTACCGGGGGTGCCCTGCTCTGTGCCTACCTCATGGAATTTGTAGCGCCTGCCTGATTTCGGCAAGCACCGGAATGGCCATGGGGAATTGAAAAAAATGCAGATATTTGCGCCTCAAAACAACGGGATGAAAAGATTCGTATTTGCCGGGGCCCTGACCTGGCTGTTGGTGGCTTGTTCAGGCGATAGCGCCAAAGCCCTTATTGTGGAAGGAAAAGTGGAAGGCCTCCGGAAAGGAACCCTCTACCTACAGCAGGTTCAGGATACATCCCTGATAACCCTCGATTCCATAGCCGTTGGCGACGAGGGGGCATTTCACCTGCAAGGGGAGATCGACGACCCGGATCTGTTCTACCTCTACCTCGACAAGGCAGACAACAACGCCATGAACGACCGCATTGTTTTCTTCGCCGGCCCGGGTACGGTTCGCATAAACACGCGCTGGAACGCCTTCGAGGCCGAAGCCGAAATCGAAGGGACCGAATTACAGGAACAATACCGGGAATACCGCAGGAACCAATCGCGCTTCCACGTGCAGGAACTGGAAGTGGCCCGTGCCATGACGGCCCTGAACTTGCCAGACGAAAACGCGGCACTCGATTCACTCCAGAAGGTTTCTGACCGGATTGCCTTGCGCTCGTACCTGTATGCCCTGAACTTCGCCCTGAACAACAAGAATTCCTACCTGGCCCCTTTCGTGGCCTATACCGAGGTATCTGATGCAAACCCGAAGTACCTGGATTCCATCTACAAGGCGCTGGACCCGGAAGTAGCCGCGTCCAAATACGGTAAAAAACTTAAGGAATTACTGGAAAGCCGCTAGGCCTCAGGCCATTTTATTGATGCGCTCCACCAGGGCGGTGGCTTCCTTTTCCAGTGTTTGCCTTACCTGCTTCAGGTGGGCTTTCCGGTTCCCGACCTCTTTCTGGTTCACCTCGGCAATCAGGCGGTCAAAGGCTTCAATGGCCTGGTCAATAATGGCCGTCCCTTCTTCAGAACCCTGCTGGCTCTTGGCATGTTCAACAATATAAACGGCTTCTATGACGTCCCCTAAAACGTTGTTGATATCTTTCTTCAGGTTGCGGATGCTAGACATGTGTATGTTTTTGTGGCAAAAGTACGACTTCCGGCCCGAATTCAGCGCACCGGCCTTACAGGGTAACTTCGAGAAGCTCGCAGCCGCTTGTTTCGACCCGGAGCCGGTCGGCAGCCGCAGGGATCAGCAGGGTTTCCCCCGTTTTTAAAAGAGCATGGGCCTCGCCCAGGCAAACCCGGGCCTCCCCCGAAACGCAGAGGTAGATGGTAAAAGCCCCGCGCCCGCCCAGAGCCGTATCGTAGGGGCGGGTCAGGTGCAGGTAATTGGTGGTGAAATACGGCGTTTGCGCCATGGTGGCAGGCTGGTCGGGGCGGCGCGGGTAATCGAGGATAAAATCGTCGCGCCGTTTGTAATCCATGGCATCCAGGGCCAGGTCGGTGTGCAGCTCCCGCAGCTTGCCCGCGGCATCCCTCCGGTCGAAGTCGTACACCCGGTAGGTGACGTCTGAGCTCTGCTGGATCTCGGCGAGCAGTACCCCCGCCCCGATGGCGTGGATTTTGCCGGCAGGGATAAAAATGCCGTCCCCGGTCTTTACTGCCCGGTAATGCAGCAGGTCGGTGAGCCGGCCCCCGGCCAGGGCTTCCTGGTACTCGGCCCGGGTCACATCGCGCTCAAAGCCGACGATGAGTTTGGCTCCCTTATCGGCATCCATGATGTACCACATCTCGGTTTTACCAAACGAATTATGCCGGGTACGGGCCAGGCGATCGTCGGGATGGAGCTGGATGGAAAGGTCTTGTTTGGCGTCGATGAATTTGATGAGGATCGGGAATTCGGTGCCGAACCGCTCCAGCACGCGCGGGCCCAACAAGGCTTCGGGATGGGCTTCGATAAGCTCGGTGAGGCGCTGCCCGGCATAAGGCCCTTCGGCAACCACCGATTCGTCACCCGGCACCCCTGAAATTTCCCAGCTCTCCCCTATTTCTGAACCTTCGGCGGGTTTGCCCAGAACGGTACGCAATTTCTCCCCTCCCCAGAGGCGCTCCTTGAAGATCGGCTTAAATCGAAGCGGATACAGGTTCATTTTTCAGTAAGTTTTTTGACGGCTTCCAACGATTTACGCATGTGTCCCCCCGATCCGGGGTTATCAAATACCAGCACGAGTCTGCCTTCGGGGTCGAGCACAAAGGTCTCGCGCCCGGGCAGCAGGTTAAAAAACCGCTTGCGAACCTGGTAGAGTCGGCTCACCGTCCCATTCGTGTCGCTGAGTAAGGTAAAGGGCAACCGCATGCGCGCTGCAAATCGGCCGTGCGATTGCTCCGAATCTGAACTTATGCCCACAACCAGTGCCCCGGCCTCTGTAAAATCTTCATAATGGTCGCGGAAGGAACAAGCCTCGGCCGTACAACCCGGGGTAAAATCGCGGGGGTAAAAAAACAGGACCACAGGCTGCTTGCCCAGGTGGTCTGATAGGCGGAACGGAGTGCCCTCTGCGTCGTTCAGAACAAAGTCGGGTGCCTGCGCACCAAGTGGTAATCCCATCTCAGAGCCCTTTATAGGTTACATAATTCCGCGGGGTCTCATAAAGCTGCACTTCCAGCTCAAGTTTTTGTTCGAGATGCGGGCGCAATTTGTTCCAGATAACAACGGCAATATTCTCGGCAGTCGGATTCAAAGTTGCAAATTCCGGGACTTCGGCATTGAGGTTCTTGTGATCGAGCACGTCTTCCACCTCGGTTCGGATCAGGTCTTTGAGCACCTTCAGGTCCATCACAAAACCCGTTTTGGGGTCGATGGGCCCGGTTACGCTCACAATGAGCTCGTAATTATGCCCGTGAAAATGGGGGTTGCTGCATTTGCCGAAGACTTCCAGGTTGCGGGCATCGTCCCAGTCGGGCCTGTACAGGCGGTGTGCGGCATTGAAATGCGCTTTTCTGCTGACCGTGGCTTTCATTCCTTCATATTGTGTTGGCGTATATACGCGTAAAACCGTTCAAAGACGATACGGAACCAGGCCGTGTAGTTGTTGGGGTGGGCACGCAGGTCGGCGCGCACCTCTTCGAGTCCCATCCACTTCCAGGCGGCTACCTCGTCGGGGTTTACCCGGGGTTCGCCCGAATAGGTCCCCAGCAAAACGTGGTCGAGTTCGTGCTCGGTAAGGCCATTGTCGAATGGCGCCTGGTAGATAAAGGAAAAAAGGTCTTTCAATTCGGCCTCAAAGCCCATCTCTTCACGGAGCCTGCGTTTACCCGCTTCGATATTGGTCTCGCCAATGCGCTGGTGGCTGCAGCAGGTATTGGTCCACAAAAGGGGGGAATGGTATTTCTCGGCTGCGCGTTGCTGCAGCATAAGCTGTCCCTCCGCGTTGAGCACAAATACCGAAAAGGCCCGGTGCAGCACGGCCTTTTCGTGGGCTTCCATTTTGGGCATGGTGCCCAGCACCTCATCGTTTGAATTGACCAGTATTACTTCTTCTTCTCTCACCCTCCAAAAATAAGGCCTTTGGGTGAGTATCCTGTTAAAGGGATTTTAAAATCTACTCCCTAATGGCGCGGAAGAGGGCGGTTGGAACGGATTAAACAACACCTGAATAGCTGTTTAGGGGGCTTAAGGCCCCTCCCCGTAGGCAAGATACACCTGTACCCTGCAAGTGCCTGGCCGTTTGGCATCAGATGATTGGATAAAATACCGGTTTACCCCGGTATATGATACAGCCCGCCAGCTTTTAGAAAAAGCGCGGACTTTTGATGTTGCCGACCGTCCGGATAAAATCGTAGCGAAAAAATACTTCGAAGGAACCGTTGTTGAAGGCAGCACTGCCCAGTGCGGTAATTTCACGGTCGTAGGCCAGCCCGACCAGGAACGAACGCGAAATATTGAAGCCGATAAGGCCGCTGAATGCAGCATCCCAGCGGTAGGCAGCCCCGAAGATGAATTTTTCGTCATACATAAAGTTGGCCGAAAAATCGAGTTGGAGAGGTGCCCCCATAGCGGCCTTGGTCAGCAAGGTTGGTTTGAATTTCCACATGGGGTGAAAATCCCAGACGTACCCGGTAATGAAGTAATAGTTCATTTGCTCCCTGGCTGTGGAGAGGGACGAGGAATCGAAGTGGCTGGTCTCCAGAAAACGGGGAACCGACAACCCGGCGTAAAAATGTTCGGTATGGTAATAGATCCCGGCCCCAATATTAGGAGTCAGGCGGTTTTGGATATCGGTCTGCAATTGGGCGTCGGGGTAGTTCGGATCCTGGTTAAGTTGGGAAAAGCGGATGTCGAGCAGGTTGATGCTCGCCTTGAGGCCAAAACTCAGGCGAGCTTCCGGCGCCACTTGCAAGGTATACGAAAAGTCTCCGTCAAAGTTGGTTTCAGAGGTGGGGCCGATCTGATCGTTCACAATCGAGAAGCCCAATCCTACCCCGCGGTACCCGACAGGGCTGTGCAGGTTCAGGGTCTGGGTTTTCGGGGCCCCGTCGAGGCCCACCCACTGGGCCCGGTACAGGGCTGCAATGCTGAGCTGCCCGCGCGAACCGGCATAGCCGGGGTTCACACTAACCGTGTTGTACATATACTGGGTGTACTGGGCATCCTGTTGGCTCCTGGACTCCATGGGGAAGGCGGCCAGGGCCGCCATAGCAATCCCCCAGCGCAAGCCTTTGCATTTATTCCAGCCTTTAAAAATCATTTGCATGCGCTTATCGGTTTAAATACAAGTAACCATTACGGGTCTGCATCTGCCCGTTTTCGTCTTCGTAATCCAGGATATAGAAATACGTTCCCACAGGCAATTTGTTGTCTTGGGCAATGGTGGCCCGTCCCTGAGACGTACCGTCGAACACATTGCCCTGGGTATCGTAGGCCCGGGTGGTAAATACCAGCACGCCCCAGCGGTTGTATATGCGGATGGTATTGTTTGGGAAATTCTGGATCCCCTCAATTTTCAGGTAGTCGTGCGCCCCGTCCCCATTGGGGGTAACCACGTTGTACACCTCCAGCGCATCGGCTGTGAAATTCGCCTCCAGGTAGTCGGGAATGCCATCACTGTCCTGGTCGTCGTTTGCAAAATTGCCATCTCCATTGGCGTCTTCCTGGGCTGTGGGGATGTTATCGTTGTCATCATCCGTATCGCGGTAATCGACATCGTCACTGCCATCTGTGTTCGGCAGGAAGCTGGCCGGGTCATCTATCTCGTCATTGACATCTTTGTCAATGGAAGAGGCCCCTTCGAAACCGTCGTCCAATCCATCTTTGTCTTTATCCGAGCCAATCAAGAATACATCGGCAATACCGTCCTGGTTCCAGTCATGGCCTTCAATCACATCGGGTACCCCGTCGTTGTCGCTGTCGTCATCCACATAATCGGGAATGCCGTCCCCATCGGTATCTACCGGAATCAATCCTACTCCGCCCCCATTCTCATAGACATCATCCAGGCCATTCAAGTTGGCATCGGCATAGGTGGGTTCAACATATCCTATTGTTGGCTGGGCCTCCACGTTGTCGGGTATACCGTCGTTGTCGCTGTCAATGTCGAGGTAGTCGGGTATATTGTCGCCGTCTGTATCGGTTGGGTTCGTGGCCGGATTTCCGTCTCCATCGGTATTCAGGTCTTCAAAACTATCCACGATTCCATCGTCGTCGCTGTCGATATCGATTCCAGCAGGGTTAACAACCACCGTAACGGTTGCCGTACTGCAATGTCCCTGATTGTCGCACAGGGTATAGGTGAACGTGTCGTTCCCCGTAAAGCCCGCTGCAGGCGTGTAGGTTACGCTGTCATCTGAGGGGTCTGCAGGTGTACCGTTGTTATTTACCATTACGGCACCATTAGCGGGAGCTGTAACGGTTAGGGTTCCCACGGTTGGGATATCGTTGTCGTTTGCGAGGATGTCTATCGTTACCGGAGCATCTTCGGAGGTGGCCGCGGCATCACTCAGGGCATCCACCACGGGCAACACATCAACAGTTACCGCGGCGGTGCTGCAGTCTCCCGAGGTATTGCAAACGGTGTAGGTAAAGGTGTCGATGCCGTTGAAATTCGGATCTGGGGTGTATGTGAGAATATCGTCTGTAGGGTCGTTGGGCGTGCCATTGTCGGCAATGCTCACCGAGCCGTTTGCCGGATTGGTCGCGGTAAGGGTGCCGCTTTGAGGCAGGCTGCTGTCATTGGCATAAATGGGAACCACAACCGGGGTATCCTCATCGGTAGTAACAAGGTCGTCTACCAGGTTGGCTGCCTGTTGCATACATACAATGGTAAACGAAGGCAGGGCAGTTGCCACGCCCGCCTTGATTACAGATGCCGTATAGACGGTGACGGTCTGATCGGCAATCACCATGGGACGAAGCGGGTCGCCGCTCACAGCCGGATTCCAGCTAACGGTGGCCCCCCCGTTCACATTGGCAGAGATATCGAGGATAACCTGGTTGTCGGGGCTGTTGCAATCGGTCAGGATAAAGTACCCGGTGGCATTGGAGCCGCAGAGCGTGCCGTCGTAGGTGGCGAAATAGACCCCGGGGGTGTTCGCCTCGTAAAAAAAGTCGGTTCCCAGCACGGTACCCGGATTGGAAGCCTCATACCAACGGAAATTGGTTTCATCCCCGGCATTAGGAGCCTGCAACAGAAACTGCCCTTGCAGCTGGGCAAGACCCAGAAGCAGGAACAAGGTTCCGCAGAGCATTCGCATATATTGCAGGTTAGGCTTCAAGAATGGGATCGTCTGAATTTCAGCTTATTTTACTACGAAGACCACGTTGATCAGCGAGTTGTAATCGGCCGGCTGGCCAATAATATCATAAGTCAGCACCCCGCTCGCATTGATGCTCAAATTGGCGAACACCGCCGGGTCGGCATACGTAACATAGTAGTACAACTCATTGGCTGCGTAGGTCGGTACGGCTGCCGGGGCGCCCGAACTGGCTACCATCGGTGTTCCGTACTGAGACAGGTACTGGGCATACAGGTTAACGGTAAAGCCCGTGCCATTGGTTGAGGCATCTATCGCAATAGACGGCGGATAAAAGATGCGGGCTGCCTTGGAGGTAATAGGTGCAATGGCATTTATTACTTCCTGAACCGTGGTTTCACTGGTGGGTGATGCAACCCCGCCTTCATCTACATCGATGGGAGTACGCAGGGACACCTCATCGTCGTACTGGTCGTCTGTACCCAGGCTGCTCAGCGGTACCGACAGGGTTCCACCGGCGTCGGTCAGTTCCAGGTTAGCCCCGTTAACCGCAAAAGTGCTATTTGTTTCATTGGTCGGATCAGCATCGGCGTCGTCAACGTTCAGGCTGATGCTGTTACCCCCTGAGATGCTGATGTTTCCGGCAGCACCGTTGGTGGCCAGGGTTTGGGCATCGGTGTTGTCCAGCAGGGAAGACAGATCGACTGTTTCGCTGGTACCGTTCTCAATGCCGATGGTCAGGGTTGAGCCGCTCAGGCCCGAACCACTGATGTTCTGGTCGTCGGTGCTAACCCCACTAATGTCCACAGTCTGGTTGCCCCCGGCGTCGGTTACCGTCAGGTTGGTGCCGTCGAAGCTGATGGCCGTGTTGTATTCGTTGGTCGGGTCGGCGTCGGC
>JBNKGM010000017.1:0-55365 GCA_050289825.1 Robiginitalea sp. | reverse complement strand
GTAATCGGCCTGGGCGGGCACTTGACCGCCATAGTCCGGCGAGCGGAAGTTGCGCGGTAATCCGAACTCTCCGGTGGCGCGGTAAAGCGGATCGTCAGGCGCGGGAAGAACCGGCCCCCGGCTTTTCTGACCTGGCCGGCACTGAGATCGAACACTATCTCGAGTTCCGCTATGAAAACCTGAGTTCTTACGAACTGGCTGAATCCCTGCCGCTGGAAAAACTGGCCATGAGCGACCTTTTGGAGGATGCCCCGGCAGAAACCCAGATCCTGGATTACCTGGACCGGGAAAATCCAACCTATGATGACTATTACCTCGACAATGATGAGTAAGCGAATTGCCTTCGGAGCCGTCCTGGCGCTTTTCCTGATGGGGAGCGCAAGCCTGCAGGCCCAGCAGGACGATAATCAGGAAAAGATCAAAGCCCTCAAGGTGGCTTTCTTTACCGAGCAGCTGAGCCTCACCCCGAAGGAGGCCACCGTATTCTGGCCCCTGTACAATGCCTATGAAGCCGAAAAGGAAACCATCATGGGGCAAAAACGGCGCGAGGTCTACGATAAAATTGGAGCTTCCCAGTCGTACAGCGAGGCCGAGGCCCGTGCCATCCTGAGTCGGTTCCAGGAACTGGAGGAGCGTGAAAACGCCCTCGACCGCAAGTTTCAGACCGAGCTGGCAGCCACCTTTTCAGCCACGCGAACCCTCAAATTATTCCGGGCCGAGCATGAATTCCGGAAAAGGCTGCTGCGGGAATTCCGCAAGCGCAACGGCGGCAACCACCCTTAACGGCAAGGCCCTAGCGGAATGTAAGCCGCGCAACCATCCCCTTCCCTGCTGCATAGGCCAGGGAGTCGTTGGCAAAACGCAGCGTATAAAAAGACGCATCCGACAGGGTTTGCCAGGAAGCGCCCCCGTCTGAGGAGTAATCAATACCCGTAAAGCCCACAGCTACTATACCCTGCCCCCCCGAGCCCGGTACGAATTGCACGCAACTTTTATATCCCGGCAGGGCCCCGTCAGCCACAATTTCCCAGCTCTGGCCGCCGTCATCGCTCCGGGCTTTGTTGCCGGAGTTTTCGTTCGGCACACTGTAATCGCCTCCTATGGCAAACCCGGTCTGCGCATCGTAGAAGGCCAGGCTGTAAATACCCTGCGATTCGCGCTCGTGAACCACCGGCGATTGAAAAACTTCCCAGTGTTCCCCCAGATCGTCTGAACGAAAGATCCGGCCCTTGGTGGTGGCTACCCAGCAACGGTTGCCAACCAGGGCTATATTGGTGTTGCTTGCGGCGAAGGCCCCTTCGCCCGGCAGGGCAGAAGGCAGGCGGTCGCAGGGCACCCGAGCCCAACTCCTACCCCCATCGCGGGTAAGCAACACGCTCAGGCAGCCGTATTGGGAATCGCCAACGGCAATGCCGTTTTGGTTATCCCAGAACGCCAGGGCGTCGTAAAACACGCCGGGGCCGCTCTCCTGGTAAACCAATTCCATCTGGCCCGAATCCCCGGTTTTATATAAGAGGGCGGGGTCGCCGGCCGACAGCATGAAAAAGTCGGTATCGGTATGGGCCACGGCCCGGAATTCGGGAAGTAGGCTGTCTAATGCCTGCCGCCCAGTGCGCACCCGCCGGTCAGACAGCGTATAGGTGCCAAACAGGCCCCCGCTCCCAGCAAACCCGACACTGCCGGTCATTACTTCCAGGGCCCTGACCGAAATGCTGTCTTCCAGCAGGGGTTCTACCCGCACCTGGGTGAAAACCCGTGGCCGGGGCGTGTCGGTACAGGAGGCCCACAGCAAGGGTAAAAGCAAAGCCAAAAGTCGTCTCATGGAGTTCGATTTGGATTAAAGATACCTTTATTCTCGTCAAAACGATACCTTTGCCGCCTATGCGAATGCACCGGAATTTAGTGGAGGCAGTCCTAAGGGGGCTAAAGGAGATTTTTCAAGATGGCGTATACGCCGACAAAGCCGTGGAAAGACTGCTCAAGAGCGACAAACGCTGGGGCAGTCGCGACCGGGGCTTTGTGGCCGAGACGGTGTACGAAATCGTGCGCTGGAAGCGGCTCTATGCCG
Source organism: Robiginitalea sp. (assembly GCA_050289825.1). Lineage (GTDB taxonomy): Bacteria > Bacteroidota > Bacteroidia > Flavobacteriales > Flavobacteriaceae > Robiginitalea. The sequence goes on along the minus strand of JBNKGM010000017.1, from coordinate 53,297 downwards.
AGATTGCCGAGGTGCGGGAACCCTTCAGCCGGGAAGACTGGTTCCGAATTTTTGCTGTCTGGGCCGTGCTCAGGGGCCATGCCCTGCCCCCCTGGAAAGAATTCACAGACACGCCCCACCGCCGCATCAAAGGACGTTTTGACGCCCTTAAAAAAAGCCGGAAAGTGCGGGAGTCCATCCCCGACTGGCTCGATGCCCTGGGCGAGCAAAGCCTGGGCAGCGCCCTCTGGGATGCCGAACTGGCCGCCCTGAACCAACCGGCCCCCGTGGTGCTGCGCACCAATACCCTGAAGACTACCCGAGAAGCGCTGGCCCAGGCCCTGCAGGCCGAGGGCTTCCCTTCCAGCCCCCTGGCGGGCTACCCCGATGCGCTGGTGCTGGCCGAGCGAGGAAACGTCTTTGCCACCAAGGCTTTTGCCGAAGGCTGGTTTGAGGTACAGGACGCCTCGTCTCAACTGGTGGCGCCCCTGGTGGGGGCCGAGCCTGGCATGCGGGTGATCGACTGTTGTGCAGGTGCCGGGGGCAAAACCCTGCACCTGGCTGCCCTGATGCAGAACAAAGGGCAACTGGTAGCCATGGATATTTACGGCAACAAGCTGCTGGAATTGAAACGGCGGGCCCGGCGGGCAGGGGCTTTCAACATTGAAACGCGCGCCCTTGACAACCCCAAGGTGCTCAAGCGGATGCAGGGCACTGCAGACCGCGTGCTTATTGACGCCCCCTGTACGGGCCTTGGGGTACTCCGTCGCAACCCCGATGCCAAGTGGAAACTGCAACCGGAGTTCGTACAAACGGTTTGCGACACCCAGGCCGATTTGCTGCAGCGATACAGCAAACTGCTCAAGCCGGGCGGGAAGCTGGTCTACGCCACATGCTCCATCCTGCCCCAGGAGAACAACCGGCAGATTGCCCAGTTTATGGCCTCAGAAGCCGGGAGCCAGTTCCGGCTGCTCGAAGAACGCCCAATCTATGCTTCGGTATCGGGCCACGATGGGTTTTACCTGGCCCTTTTGGAACGCCTGCCCGAGGCTTCCGAGCCGGGCAACAAACCCGGGTAATCAACAGCCAGGCCCCTGATTTGTTAATTATTCGATCGCGCAGGTACCGGATAAAAATGATACCTTTGTGGCTTCATTGGAAACCTTAACGAGCCGGCCTCATGATTCACTTTTTCGGCGACCCTGAATCTCATATTTACGCCCTGGAATCGGGGCATGCCCTAAGCCCGGAAGACATCGGGAAACTCAGTTGGCTGTTCGGCAACCAGCCCAGGCTTGAAGCGGCGTCTGTAGACGCCTTTTTTGTTGGCCCGCGCGCCGCCATGGTTACGCCCTGGAGTACAAACGCCACCGAAATTACCCAGAACATGGGCATAAATGGCATTGTGCGCATTGAGTCGTACCACCGGGTTGAAGCCGACGACAGCGGGTACGACCCCATGCTGTTCCAGAAATACCCGAGCCTGGGGCAGGAGCTCTTCCACATCGAACACGCGCCCGACCCCATTCGCCAGATAGACGACATCGCGGCATACAACCGGGAAGAGGGCCTCGCGCTCAGCGAGGAGGAAATCGGCTACCTGCAAGACCTATCGACCCGCCTGGGGCGCCTGCTCACCGACTCGGAGGTGTTCGGCTTTAGCCAGGTGAACTCCGAACATTGCCGGCACAAGATCTTCAACGGCACCTTCATCATAGACGACCGGGAGATGCCCGATTCGCTCTTCAAACTGATCAAACGCACCTCCGAAACCCACCCGAATGATATCGTTTCGGCTTATAAAGACAACGTGGCCTTTGTAAAGGGGCCCGAGCTGGTGCAATTCGCCCCCCGCCGGGCCGACCAGCCCGACTTTTACCGGGAAACCCCGTTTTCTTCCGTGCTGTCGCTCAAGGCCGAGACACATAACTTCCCGACCACGGTCGAGCCCTTTAACGGGGCCGCCACCGGGTCTGGGGGCGAGATACGCGACCGGCTTGCAGGCGGGCAGGGCGCCCTGCCCCTGGCTGGGACCGCCGTCTATATGACCGCCTATTCGCGCCTGGCCGAAGACCGGCCCTGGGAGGAAAATTTCCCGGCAAGGGACTGGCTCTACCAGACTCCCATGGACATCCTGATCAAAGCTTCCAACGGGGCTTCCGATTTCGGGAACAAATTCGGCCAACCCCTGATCTGCGGGTCGGTACTCACCTTTGAACACCAGGAAAACAACCGTTTCCTCGGGTTCGACAAAGTCATCATGCTCGCCGGGGGTATCGGCTATGGAAAATCGGAACAAGCCCTGAAGGGCCATCCGAAGAAAGGCGACCGCATTTTGGTGATGGGTGGTGACAATTACCGTATTGGCATGGGCGGGGCCGCCGTATCGAGCGCCGATACCGGCGCCTTCAGCTCGGCCATTGAACTGAACGCCGTGCAGCGTTCCAACCCCGAGATGCAGAAACGGGCCGCCAACGCCATTCGCGGGCTGGTGGAAAGCGAACACAACCCCATTGTCTCCATACACGACCACGGGGCGGGCGGGCACCTGAACTGCCTGTCGGAACTGGTAGAAGAAACCGGGGGCGCCATCGATCTCAACAAACTGCCCGTCGGGGACCCTACCCTCTCCGATAAAGAAATTATCGGCAACGAATCCCAGGAGCGTATGGGGTTGGTGATGGCCCCGGAAGACCTGGGCCTGCTCGAACGCATCGCCGCCCGGGAACGGGCTCCGCTTTACGATGTAGGGGAAGTAACCGGCGACCAGCGCTTCACCTTTAGCTCAGATGGGCGCAAACCCATGGACCTGGCCCTGTCTGATATGTTCGGCAGTTCGCCCAAAACCATCATGCGCGACAGCAGGCTCGATACCCGGTACGAGGCGGTGAACTACCAGGTTGAGCATTTTCATTCGTACCTCGAGCAGGTACTGCAACTCGAAGCCGTAGCCTGTAAAGACTGGCTCACCAACAAGGTAGACCGCTGTGTGGGCGGGCGCGTGGCCAAGCAGCAATGTGCCGGCCCCCTGCAACTTCCCCTGAACAACTGCGGGGTGATGGCCCTCGATTTCAAGGGGCGGGAAGGCCTGGCAACCTCGGTGGGCCACGCCCCGGTTGCGGCCCTGATCGACCCTGCCGCAGGGAGCCGCATCTCCATAGCCGAAGCCCTGACCAACCTGGTCTGGGCACCGCTGAAAGACGGCTTGAAATCGGTTTCCCTTTCGGCCAACTGGATGTGGCCCTGCAACAACCCTGGCGAAGATGCCCGTCTGTACGATGCCGTGCAGGCAGCTTCAGATTTCGCCCTGGCCCTGGGCATCAACATCCCTACCGGGAAAGATTCCCTTTCCATGAAACAAAAATACCCGGACCGGGAGGTACTGGCCCCGGGAACGGTCATCATTTCGGCCGCCGCCCATTGCTCAGATCTGCGCAAGGTGGTGGAGCCGGTTTTCAACCAGCAGGGCGGCCCGCTCTACTACCTGAACCTGTCGGGCGGGCATTTTCAGCTGGGCGGCTCAAGCCTGGCCCAGGTGCTCGGCCGCATCGGGCGTTCCGTTCCCGATATTGCCGACCCCGCCTATTTCGGCGCTGCCTTTGATGCCCTGCAGGGCCTCATCCGCGACGGACAAATCCTCGCCGGGCACGATGTGTCATCGGGCGGGCTAATTACCACCCTGCTGGAAGGCTGCTTCTCAACGCCGGGGCTGGGGGCCGAACTGGACCTGAGCACCCTGGGCGAACCCGATACGGTAAAGCTGCTCTTCTCCGAAAACGCCGGGGTGGTGCTCCAGGCGCGGGATGCCAAAATCGAAAAACAACTGGATGCCGCCGGAGTGGCCTACCACAAAATCGGAACGGTAATCGGCTCCCCCGAACTGCGCATCGTAAACCACCGCCAGCGGCTGGCCCTCGACATTCCGGCCCTGCGCGACACCTGGTACCGCACCTCTTACCTGCTCGACCGCAGGCAAACCGCCGGCGAGCTGGCAGCCACCCGGTACCGGGAATACAAAAACCAGCCACTGGAGTACCGGTTCCCGAAAAAATTCAAGGGGCAGCTGCCCAAACTGGAAACCCCTGTGGGCAGCCGTCCGAAGGCCGCCATTTTGCGCGAAAAGGGCAGCAACTCAGAACGCGAAATGGCTCATGCCATGTACCTGGCCGGCTTTGACGTGAAAGACGTGCACATGACCGACCTGATCAGCGGGCGGGAAACCCTGGACGGCATCCGCTTTATCGGGGCCGTGGGCGGGTTTTCCAATTCTGACGTGCTGGGCAGCGCCAAGGGCTGGGCCGGGGCCTTCCGCTACAACGAACAGGCCAACGAGGCCCTGCACCGCTTTTTCTCGCGCCCCGACACGCTCTCCATCGGCATCTGCAACGGATGCCAGCTCTTTATGGAACTGGAGCTGCTGCACCCCGACCACGCCGAGCACGGGAAAATGACCTATAACGATTCCCACAAGCACGAAAGTGCCTTTACCTCGGTGGAGATCGGCAAGAACCATTCGGTGATGCTAAGCGACCTGGAAGGGGCCAACCTGGGGGTCTGGATCTCACACGGGGAAGGGAAATTCCACCTGCCCTATGCCGCCGACCGTTACAACATCGTGGCGACCTACGGCTATGAAGCCTACCCCGCCAACCCGAACGGGAGCGACTACAACGCGGCCATGCTCTGCGACGACAGCGGCCGCCACCTGGTAACCATGCCGCACATCGAACGCTCGATCTTCCCCTGGAACTGGGCCTGGTACGAGCCGGGACGGGAAGACGCCGTGTCACCCTGGCTGCAGGCCTTCGTAAACGCCCGCAAGTGGATTGAAAAGCACAGCTGAGAAGAACCCGAAACAACCAGATATGAATGCCAATTTGGGTATATGGAAAACCGGGCGCGAAAACATCGCCCGCCTGCTCAGCCGGGTTTCAGCTGAACAGATGAACACCATCCCCCCCGGTTTCAGCAACAACATTGCCTGGAACCTGGGCCACCTGATCGTGGTACAGCAATCCCTGGTGTACCGCCTCTCAGGCCTGGAGATGAACGTCGCCCCCAGGCTGAATGATCTCTATAAACCCGGCACCCGCCCGGGTGAGCCCCTCGGCCCCGATGCCATTGGGGAGTTGAAAACCCTGCTCCTGACCACCGTTGAAACAACCCTGGAAGATTATGCCAGGGGAAAGTTCGGGCCATACATGGGACTGACCACCGGCCGGGGCTTCACCCTGGAGACCCTGGAAGACGGCCTGGCCTTCAACAACTTCCACGAAGGCCTGCACGCGGGAATTATCATGGCCCAAGCCCGGATTCTCTGATAGAAAGCCCGTTAAAAGGGCTTAGAGCTCTACTGGCACCTGGATCTCCAGGTAAATCGGGTCGCCATTGGTGTCGTCGCCCTGCCAGAACTTAAATTCATAGGTCTGGTTGAAGAGCACCTGGAAAATTAACGTTTCGGTTTCTTCCGTAATTTGCTGGGTACAGGCCCCGGTATCTTCCCTGACGCCAATGACAACAATTTCGCGCACCTCTTCAGAAGGGGTTACGATCTGGAAGGTTTCGAACCGGGTGCAGCCATCGGGCAGCTGGTAGGTAATGGGGATGTTGTAGCGTTCGCCATACTTAAAAGTGGCCGGCATATCCACATCTGTAATAATCAATTTCACGAAGGTGGTCTCGGGCGAGTCGTCGCTATTGTTACACGAAGACAGGGGCATAAGCAGGCTCAGGAAAAGAACCCAGGCTAGGAAATTTTTCATAACTCAATTTTTATAATTAAAGGTATCAATTCCGTTGCAGTTTCCGCAAAAAAGCCGACGAAATCGCGCTTGTATTTGGGTTGGAAATTGCGGAATTGATAATATAGAGAAGGTCCAAATCAGAAATTAATTTTAAATACGGCGCTCTTTTCTTATTTTGCGAAGAAACCCAGAATTCCCCATATGCAAGCCATTACACGCCTGTTCGACATTCCGTATTACCAGCTTAAGACCTACAACCTGGAAAAAGCCATGGTCACCAAAAGCGATGGAGAATGGCAGGCGGTTAGCTCGGGGCAGTTCCTGGAGCGGGCCAACGCCATTAGCCGGGCCTTGCTGGGGCTGGGAGTCAGGGCCGACGACAAGATTGCCCTGATTTCGATGACCAACCGCACCGAATGGAGTGTGATGGACACCGGCATTTTACAGCTGGGTGCCCAGACGGTGCCGATTTACCCCACCATCTCTGAAGAAGATTACGCCTACATCCTGAACCACTCCGGGGCCAGCTATTGCTTTGTTTCCTGTGCCGAGGTGCTTGAAAAAGTTCGGTCTATCCAAAAGCAGGTGCCCGGCCTGAAGGAGGTGTACAGCTTTGACGTCATAAAAGGGTGTAAGAACTGGGGCGAGCTGCTCGAAGCCGGGGCCGATGCCTCGAACCAGGAGCAGGTCGAAGCCCGGATGGCCGCCGTGAAGCCCGAAAACCTGGCCACCCTGATTTATACCTCGGGCACCACAGGTCAGCCCAAGGGGGTGATGCTTACCCACCACAATATTGTTTCCAATGTACTGGCCAGCAAGGAGCGCGTCCCCTTTGAAGCCGGAAGTACGGCCCTGAGCTTTTTGCCGGTATGCCATATATTCGAACGCATGATCCTGTATCTCTATCAGTACTGCGGCATCAGCGTTTATTTTGCAGAAGGGCTCGACAAGATCAGCGACAACCTAAAGGAGGTACGGCCCAACGCCATGACCGTAGTGCCCAGGCTGCTCGAAAAGGTGTACGACCGCATCATCGCCCGGGGCTCCGAGCTCAGCGGGTTGAAAAAGGCCTTGTTTTTCTGGGCGGTTGACCTCGGCCTCAAATACGAACCGTACGGGGCCAATGGGTGGTGGTACGAATTCAGGCTCTCCCTGGCCCGCAAACTCATCTTTAAAAAATGGCAATTGGCCCTGGGGGGTAACCTGCAGACGATGATCTCGGGCAGTGCCGCCCTGCAGACCCGCCTGGCCCGCGTTTTCGGGGCGGCCGGCATTCCGGTGCTGGAGGGTTACGGGCTTACCGAAACCTCGCCGGTCATATCTGTTAACGATGTGCGCAACCGCGGCTGGAAGATCGGCACCGTGGGGCGGATCATTCAGGATGTGGAAGTGAATATTGCATCAGACGGGGAAATCCTCTGCAAAGGCCCCAACGTGATGATCGGCTATTACAAAGACCCGGAGCGCACGGCCGAGGTGATCGATGCTACCGGCTATTTCCACACGGGCGATATTGGCGAGATAGACCCCGACGGCTTTTTGCGCATTACCGACCGCAAAAAGGAAATGTTCAAGACCTCGGGCGGCAAATATGTGGCACCCCAACTGCTCGAAAACCGGATGAAGCAATCGCGCTTTATCGAACAGGTTATGGTGGTGGGCGAAGGTGAAAAGATGCCCGCAGCCCTGATCCAGCCCAACTTTGAGTTTCTGGCCGAATGGGCCAAACGACACGGGGTAAACCTGGGCACGCCGGCGGAAGCCGCTAAAAACCCGCAGGTGATTGCCCGCTTCCAGCAGGAGGTAGACCAGGCCAACACCCACTTCGCCAAATGGGAAACCGTGAAGCAGTTCCGACTGACTCCCGAGACCTGGACCGTTGACGGTGGGCACCTGACCCCCACCATGAAACTCCGGCGTAAAATCATCAGGGAGAAATACATAGACCTGTACCGCGACATTTACGGGCACGAGTAAGGCCCCGTAACTTCCTTCACTTCCCTTCCCAAAAAATTATAAGTATTTATTATGCATGCATAATATATTTATGTATATTTGGGAATCCCATCGCCGAGGTATGAAGGAAATCACCATAGATTACGCTCTCAGGGCTACCTGGCAGGCCGTTGCCCGCATGTACAACGAAGAGGCAAAGATTTTCGACAGTACCATGTCGGTAGGCTTTTGCCTGCTCAGCATAGACCCGAAAACCGGCACACCCTCGACGGCCCTGGGCCCCAGAATGGGCATGGAGGCTACCAGCCTCTCACGCATTTTGAAAAGCATGGAGCAGAAAGGCCTGATCGAGCGGCGCCCCAACCCGCACGACGGGCGGGGGGTGCTTATCCACCTCACCCCTTTCGGCCTCGAAAAACGAGAAGACTCCAAAAGGGTGGTGCTCCGTTTCAACGAGGCGGTGCGGCGGGAAGTAAGCCCGGAGCAGCTCGACGGCTTTTTCGAGGTGGTGGGCACCATCAATCAACTGATCGCAGAAAAGAAGATTTACGATAAAACACCCGTGTCGTCAGCGACCGGGATCAACCCAAAGTGAAGCATACCGACCTATGAACAGACACATCAAACACGTAGCCGTAATCGGATCGGGAATTATGGGAAGCGGAATAGCCTGCCATTTCGCCAACATCGGCGTACAGGTACTCCTTCTCGATATTGTGCCCAGGGAACTTACCGAGGCCGAGAAAGCGCGGGGACTCACCCTGAAAGACGCAGTGGTTCGCAACCGCCTGGTGAATGACTCCCTGGCCAAGGCGCTGAAATCGAGCCCCTCCCCCATTTACCACTCCGACTTTGCCAGGCGTATACGCACCGGCAACCTGGAAGACCATATCGCCCAGATTTCGGAGGTTGACTGGATCATTGAAGTGGTGGTTGAGCGCCTAGACATCAAAAAGCAGGTGTACGAGCAACTGGAACGGCACCGCCGCCCGGGTACCCTGATCACCTCCAACACCTCCGGCATCCCGATCCGCTTTATGAGCGAGGGGCGGAGCGAAGATTTCAGGCGGCATTTCTGCGGGACCCACTTTTTCAACCCGCCCCGTTACCTGAAGCTGTTCGAGATAATCCCGGGCCCCGACACCCTTCCGGAAGTGCTGGGCTTCCTGGAGTCGTACGGGGAGAAATTCCTCGGGAAAACCGCGGTTGTGGCCCAGGACACCCCGGCCTTTATCGGCAACCGCATCGGCATTTTCGGCATTATGAGCCTGTTCCATACCGTAAAAGAGATGGGGCTGACCGTTGAAGAGGTCGACAAACTGAGCGGCCCGGTAATCGGACGGCCCAAATCGGCCACCTTCCGCACTGTAGACGTCGTGGGACTCGACACCCTGGTGCATGTGGCCAACGGCATAGGCGAGAACTGCCCGAAAGACGAACGGCACGACCTTTTTACCCTCCCTCCCTATATCGGCACCATGGTCGAAAACGGGTGGCTTGGCAGCAAAACGGGCCAGGGGTTCTACAAAAAAGTAAGGAAAGACGACGGCTCGAGTGAGATCCTCACCCTCGACCTGGCTACCCTGGAGTACCGCCCCAACAAACGCGCCTCTTTCGCCACCCTGGAAGGTACCAAGGCCATCGACAATGTAATCGACCGCTTCCCGGTTCTGGTATCGGGCAAAGACAAGGCCGGGGAATTTTACCGCAAGAGCTTCGGGGCACTGTTTGCCTATGTTTCGCACCGCATACCTGAAATCACAGACGCCCTGTACAAAATTGACGATGCCATGAAAGCCGGTTTCGGCTGGGAACACGGGCCATTCCAGATCTGGGATGCCGTGGGCCTCGAGAAAGGCATCGCCATGGCCCGGGAAGCCGGGCAGCAAGTGGCGCCCTGGGTGGGCAACCTGCAAAAGTCAGGAGCTACCTCCTTCTACTCCGTGCAGGACGGGGCTACCTATTTCTTCGATATACCTGCCGGAAAGCATGCGAAAGTGCCCGGGCAGGATGCCTTTATCATCCTGGATAACATCCGCAAATCCAAGGCCGTATTCCAGAATAGCGGGGCGGTGGTGGAAGACCTTGGCGACGGCATCCTTAACGTGGAATTCCGCTCCAAAATGAACACCATAGGGGGGGATGTGCTGGCCGGCCTCAACAAGGCCGTAGACCTGGCCGAACAGGATTTCCGGGGTCTGGTGGTGGGCAACCAGGCGGCCAACTTCTCGGTAGGCGCCAACATCGGCATGATTTTCATGCTGGCCGTGGAGCAGGAATACGACGAGCTGAACATGGCCATCAAATACTTCCAGGACACCATGATGCGCATGCGCTATTCGTCCATCCCTGTAATCGCAGCCCCGCACGGCATGTGCCTGGGGGGCGGGTGCGAGCTGAGCCTGCATGCCGACAAAGTGGTGGCGGCAGCCGAGACCTATATCGGTTTGGTCGAATTCGGGGTGGGCGTCATACCCGGAGGGGGCGGCTCCAAGGAGATGACCCTGAGGGCTTCAGACCTGTACCGCAAAGACGACGTGGAAACCAATACGCTGCGGGAGCACTTTTTGACCATAGCCACCGCCAAGGTATCGACTTCGGCCTACGAGGCTTTCGATACCGGCATCCTGCAAAAAGGGAAAGACGTGGTGGTTGTGAACAAAGACAGGCAACTGGCCACGGCCAAGGCCTATGCACAGCTGCTGGCCGATGCGGGCTACACGCGACCGGTGGAACGCACCGACATCAAGGTGCTCGGCAAACAGGCCCTGGGCATGTTCTTGGTGGGTACCGATTCCATGCAGGCCGGGAACTATATCTCGGAGCACGACAAGAAAATCGCCAACAAACTGGCCTACGTGATGGCCGGGGGCGACCTGTCCGAAGCAAGCTACGTGAGCGAACGCTACCTCCTTGACCTGGAACGGGAAGCCTTCCTCTCGCTCTGCACCGAGCGCAAAACCCTGGAACGTATCCAGCACATGCTCAAGGTGGGCAAACCCCTGAGGAATTAAAAAGTTGAACATGTGCCGATTTGAATATTTGAACCTGGTAAAAGGAACTACAGTATGAAAACAGCCTATATCGTAAAAGCATACCGCACGGCGGTGGGCAAGGCGCCGCGGGGGGTCTTCCGCTTTACACGGCCCGATGAACTGGCAGCCGAAACCATCGCGTACCTGATGAAACAGGTGCCCCAACTCGACAAGAAACGCATCGACGACGTAATAGTCGGCAACGCCATGCCCGAGGCAGAACAGGGGCTGAACGTGGCCCGGCTCATCTCCCTGATGGGCCTCGGCATCGAAGACGTGCCCGGGGTTACCGTGAACCGCTATTGCGCCTCGGGGCTCGAAACCATCGCCATAGCCACGGCCAAGATCCAGGCCGGGATGGCCGACTGTATTATTGCGGGCGGGGCCGAAAGCATGAGCTACATCCCCATGGGCGGTTACAAGCCGGTACCCGATTATAAACTGGCGAAGGCCGGGCACGAAGATTACTACTGGGGCATGGGCCTCACGGCCGAGGCAGTGGCCCAGAAGTACAAGGTTTCTCGGGAAGACCAGGACGCCTTTGCCCTGGCCTCGCACCAGAAAGCCCTCAAAGCCCAGCAGGAAAAAAAATTTGACAGCCAGGTGGTGCCCCTATCCGTGGAGCGCACTTACGTGAAGAACGAAAAGAAAACCACCGAAACCTACACCGTTACCGCCGACGAAGGCCCGCGGGCCGACACCAACCTAGAAGCCCTCGGGCGCCTCAGGCCCGTTTTCGCAGCCGGTGGAAGCGTAACGGCCGGCAACTCGTCGCAAATGAGCGACGGGGCCGCCTTTGCCCTGGTGATGAGCGAAGACATGGTGAAGGAACTGGGCCTGGAACCCATCGCCCGTCTGGTGAGTTATGCCACCGTGGGGGTTGAACCCCGCATCATGGGGATCGGGCCTGTCTACGCCATTCCGAAGGCCCTGGAACAGGCGGGGATGAAATTACCCGACCTGGGCCTCATTGAACTGAACGAGGCTTTTGCCTCGCAGTCGCTGGCTGTGATCCGCGAACTCGACATCAACCCCGAGCTCGTGAACGTGAACGGCGGGGCTATTGCCCTGGGGCACCCCCTGGGCTGTACGGGCGCCAAACTGTCTGTGCAGCTTTTTGATGAGATGCGCCACCGCAAAATGCAGGGCCGCTACGGCATGGTAACCATGTGCGTGGGCACCGGGCAGGGGGCAGCAGGCATTTACGAGCTCCTTTCCTAAGGCCCGAAACCGAATAAATATCCATCAATCCAGTAATACAAATTGCTATGAGCACCGAAACCCAAGAAAAAGACCTGTTACGCGGCGGGCAGTTCCTCGTAAAGGAAACCGCCTGTGAAGATGTGTTTACCCTGGAAGACCTCTCGGAAGAACAAAAGATGATGCGCGAGAGCACCATTGAATTTGTAGACCGGGAACTCTGGGCACACTGGGAGCGTTTTGAAAATAAGGACTACGCCTATACCGTGGAATGCATGAAGAAAGCCGGGGAACTCGGGCTGCTCAGCGTGGCTGTGCCAGAGGCTTACGGCGGCATGGGCATGGGCTTTGTGGATACCGTGCTTGTCTGCGACTATATTTCGGGGGCCACCGGCTCGTTCAGCACCGCCTTTGGTGCCCATACGGGCATCGGCACCCTGCCTATCGTACTTTACGGAACCGATGCGCAGAAGGAGAAATACCTGCCCAAGCTGGCCACAGGGGAATGGTTCGGGGCCTACTGCCTGACCGAGCCCGGGGCCGGCTCAGATGCCAATTCGGGTAAGACCAAGGCCGTTTTGTCGAAAGACGGGAAACACTACCTGATCTCTGGCCAGAAAATGTGGATTTCGAATGCCGGATTCTGCAATATGTTCATCGTTTTTGCCCGTATTGAAGACGACAAATACATTACGGGCTTTATCGTGGAAAACGACCCGAGTAACGGCATTTCCCTGGGCGAAGAGGAAAATAAAATGGGGATCCATTCCTCTTCGACCCGCCAGGTGTTTTTCAACGAGACCAAAGTGCCGGTAGAGAACATGCTCTCGGAACGGGGCAACGGCTTTAAGATTGCCATGAACGCCCTGAACGTAGGGCGCATCAAGCTGGCCGCGGCCTGCCTGGAAGCCCAGAGGCGCATTACCGACGAGGGGATACGCTACGCCAAGGAGCGGCAGCAGTTCAACACCCCCATCGTTAATTTTGGCGCCATCAAGGCCAAGCTGGCTACCATGGCCACCAACGCCTATGTGGGCGGGGCTGCCACCTATCGGGCCGCACACAATATCGAGGAGCGCATTGAACTGCGCAAAGCCGCCGGCCAACCGGCTTCTGAAGCCGAACTGAAAGGAGTGGAAGAATACGCCATTGAGTGTTCCATTTTGAAGGTAGCCGTTTCGGAAGACGTGCAGCAGACTTCCGACGAGGGCATTCAGATCTTCGGCGGGATGGGCTTCAGCGCCGATGCCCCTATGGAAAAGGCCTGGAGGGATGCACGCATTTCGCGCATTTACGAGGGCACCAATGAAATTAACCGCATGCTTATTGTGGGGATGCTGACCAAAAAGGCCATGAAGGGCCACGTAGACCTGCTCGGGCCCGCCACGGCCGTCGGGGAGGAGCTCATGGGCATTCCTTCATTCGAAACCCCCGATTTCTCGGAATTGTTCGCTGAAGAAAAAGACCTGATCGCCCGGCTCAAAAAGACCTTTTTGATGATCGCCGGTAAAGCCGTACAAACCTTCGGCACCGAACTGGAAGAGCAGCAGCAACTGCTAATGGCAGCAGCCGACATCCTAATTGAAATCTACATGGCCGAATCGGCCCTGCTCCGCACCGAGAAGAATGTGAAGCGTTTCGGGCAGGAATCACAGGCTACCCAGATCGCCATGGCCCAGCTCTACCTGTACGATGCTACCGATATTGTAGTGCGGCGGGGCAAGGAAGCCATCGTTTCCTTTACCAAGGGAGATGAACAACGGATGATGCTGATGGGCCTGAAGCGGTTCACCAAATACTACAACCAGCCTAACGTGGCCGAATTGCGCGAGCGTATTGCCGATACGGTGGCCGCAGCGGACGGGTATACTTTTGACTAACTCAGATCACGCTTTTGGAGACAGAAGGCAAACCGCCTCCCATCTGGGAGGCGGTTTTGTTTTAATGCCACAGTAATTCCGTGGCAGCATGCCACATGCGGGTTCTTTATTCCCCGGGCTTCAGAAAACCGAAACGGCCGGCGTAATCGAGCATCTGCTCGGGGAAGCTCGCAGGCTGCCGCACCACGATATCGGTTATCTCGCCCGCTGCATTGGTTACCGGCTCGAGCACCGGGTTCACAAAGCCGCTGTAAGGGGGCGATTTGAATTGTTCGTTCCGCTTCAGCACCTCGGCGTGCAGGGCCTGGTCTACTTTTACCCCGTAGCCTTCTACCAGCGCCTGGGCGGCGGCAAAATCGCCTTCCGATTTGATGCGCTGGGTCTCCCGCAGCAATTGCCCGAACAGCTCGTGCAGCTTTTGGTAATCGTTGATGTTGTAATAGGTTTTCCCGTCGCGGGTCACCTTTTCTATAACCCGATCGGGCAGGCCTTTCTCATAGACCCAGGCCGAAACCCACTGGCGGTTCACCATATGGTCTTCCTCGATGTCGTTGCCGGGTTCGATGCGGATGAGCTGGGTTACCAGGCCGTTGCGTATATAACCGTCGTAAGCTGCCTTCCCTACTTTTTCGGGGTCGTCTACCAGGCCGAGTTCCTGGAGTTTCGGATCCATCAGGTAGTAGAGCGCCAACAGGTCGGCACGCCCCTCTTCAAGGGTGGAACTGTAGTTTTTCAGGGTCTCCTTTGGGGTGCCCACCCCGGGGTTGATTTGGCCGGAGGCATGCCCGACCACTTCGTGCAGGGCTGTGTGCAACTTGTCGGCCAGCTCCCCGTAGGCAATTTCCAATTCGATCTCTTCCGGGTCATTGGCAAATTCCTTCAGGCGGTCGGTACCGCCAGCCTGGTTATAGGCGTCCACAATGTTGCCGAGCGACACCGACTTGCTGCCGTGGGTAGCTCGGATCCAGTTGTTGTTGGGCAAATTCACCCCGATCGGGGTACTGGGGGAGGCGTCCCCAGCCTCCCCGGCCACGATCACCGTTTTGTAGGAGACGCCCACTACGTTGTCTTTTTTATGTTCCTCCATCAAGGGCGAATGGTCTTCAAACCACTGGGCATTCTCAGAGAGCACCGACATTTTGCGCGACATTTCGAAATCCTTGATCTGAATAATGCTTTCATAAGATGCCTTGTAGCCCATCGGGTCGTTGTAGACCTCTATAAAGCCATTGATCCAGTCGATGTTCCCCTCGGTGGAATTCACCCAGGCAATGGCGTAGTCGTCCCAGGTTTTCAGGCTGCCGGTGCGGTAGTACTCGATCAGGAGTTCAAGCGCCCGGGCCTGGTTCTCATTTTCGGCCACCCCCTTCGCCTTCTCAAGCCAGGAGATGATTTCGGTTATGGCCGGGCCGTATAAACCCCCTTCTTTGTAGACCTGCTCTACCAACTTGCCATTTTCTCGCGACAGGCGCGAGTTGAGCCCTTTTTCCACAGGCTTGTCGGCATCCCCGGCGCTTACCGAGGTGTAATAGCGCTCCACCTCTTTGGAGGTGAGGCCCGGCCCGTAAAGGTTTACGGCGCTGGCCGCCACATTGTCGCTATCTTTCCTTTTGTTCACCTTTTTGGCATCGGCCCCGTTGAACAATACCTCAAAGGCCTCCCCGGTGAGATTTGTGTCGGTTTCCCCCAGCAGGTAGTTCAGGTAGGCGGCGTCGAACCCCGGCGGGATTTTATCGTTGGAGTAATGGTGGTGTATGCCGTTGGAAAACCAAACCCGCTTCAAGTAGGTTTCAAAGGCCGCCCACTCGGGAGTGGTTTTGTCGCCGTTAAAGTTGCGGTAAATGTTTTCTAGGGCCTGGCGAATCTGCAGGTTGTGCCGGTAGTTCTGGTCCCAGATAATATCGCGCCCGGCCAGGCCGGCCTGGGTGAGGTAGTAGACCAGTTTTTTTTTCATTGAGCGACAATTCGTCGAAGCCCGGCACCTGGTACCTGAGCACCCTCAGGTCGGCAAACTGATCTACCACGTATTCAATGGTAGCTTCTGCGGGTGCTGGAGTCTGCTCGGGAGCTTGCTGGCAGGAATGCAACAAGGCCCCTGTAAGCAGCAAGGAGGATAGAAAATGCTTATTCATTATATGCGGAAATTTGGTTCCCTTAAAGGTAACCAAATGGCGTGAAATAGTTCTCTTTTATGGGGTGAATTAAAGGGCTCAGACCAGGCCGGGGGCGACCCCCTCCCCCCACCCGGGAAGAAGATAAGTCCCCATCCTGCAACCTCCTATCGGGAATACTTAGGGGCACCTGCAGCAGCAAGGGCTCCCACACCAAAAAATGGGCTACATTTGTTCGGCAACCAACTTTATACATAATGAGAATACAATCACTCCTGGCGCTGTGCGCCGCATTCTTCGCCCAGCAGCTGGTAATCGCCCAGGCCGCCGAGCGGCGGGAAGCCCTTCAGAAAGACAGCAAAGCCGTCGAGCAACAGGTTATTGCGTGGAGGCGCGACATCCACCAGCATCCCGAACTGGGCAACCGCGAGGTGCGCACGGCAGCCCTTGTAGCCGATCACCTGCGGGCGCTTGGCATGGAGGTGACCACCGGGGTCGGGATTACCGGCGTGGTGGGCGTGCTGAAAGGGGGGCAACCCGGGCCCGTAGTGGCCTTGCGCGCCGATATGGACGGCCTGCCCGTACTGGAGCGCACACCAGTACCTTTTGCGTCTAAGGAAATGGCCGTATACAACGGGGTGGAAACGCCGGTGATGCACGCCTGCGGCCACGATTCGCACGTTGCCATCCTGATGGGTGTGGCCAAAATCCTGGCCGACCACCGCAGCGAACTGAAAGGGACGGTCAAATTTATTTTTCAACCGGCTGAAGAGGGGTCGCCCAAAGGGGAAGAAGGCGGGGCCGAGCTCATGATGAAGGAAGGGGCCCTGAAAAACCCCGATGTGGATGTGATCTTCGGGCTCCATATCAATGCCCAGCTCGAAGCCGGTAAGATTACCTACCGCCCGGGAGGCATGTTTGCCGGGGTGGCCGACCTGAAAATTACCCTGAAGGGTACCTCTTCGCACGGGGCTGAACCCTGGTCGTCGGCAGACCCGATTGTAACGGCTGCCCAGATCATCACCAACCTCCAGACCATCGTGAGCCGGAATGTAAACATTACCCAGAACCCGGCCGTTGTAACCATAGGCTCCATCCACGGGGGCAACCGTTCGAACATCATCCCGGAAACCGTGGAGATGCTGGGTACGGTGCGCACCCTGAGCGAGGCTGATGAACAGCTTATTTTCAAGCGCATCAACCAGATTGTAACCAAGACCGCCGAGGCCAATAATGTGGAAGCGGTTTTAGAGCTTCCGTATAGCTCTCATTACCCGGTCACCTCGAATGACCCGGCTCTTACCGCAAAAATGCTGCCCTCCCTCGAGCAGTCGGCCGGGGCGGAAAATGTGATCTTGGTGCCGGCCGAGACCGGGGCTGAAGATTTTTCCTTTTTTGCCAATGCCGTGCCGGGCTTGTATTTCTACCTCGGAGGGATGCCCCGCGGGATGGATCCGAAAACCTCGGCACCCCACCACACCCCGGATTTCTATCTGGAGGAGAGCGGCTTTGTAACCGGGGTGAATGCCATGGTGAACCTGGTGTTCGATTATATGGACCACTCCGAATAGCGGTACCCGGTGCGTAACGGAAGATAAACCCCATGGAAACACCCCTTTTGGAACAGGCCTTCGATCCGGAATCGTTCCGAAAACTGGGCCACCAGCTCATTGACCTGCTCGCCGACCGGGTTGGCATGCTCCGTAACGGGGAAGGGGAGGTACTGCACTTCAGGCTGCCTGAAACGGAACGCGCCTTTTGGGAGGAATACCTGCAAAATACGGAAGCGCCCCCCCTGGCCCAAACCGTTTTGGAACATACCACCCAGGTGCACCACCCCCGCTATATGGGGCACCAGGTGGCACCGCCCCTGCCGTTGGCGTCTTTGGCCGCCCTGCTCGGGGCCTGCCTGAACAACGGGATGGCCGTGTATGAAATGGGGATGGCACCCACGGCAATGGAGCGCCTGGTTACCGACTGGCTGTGCAAACGGGCCGGGTACGGCCCCCAGGCCCGGGGCTTCCTCACATCGGGGGGCACCCTGGCCAACCTCACGGGCCTGCTGGCTGCACGCAGGGCCCGGGGTAACACCGACATTTGGAACACGGGCTATTCAGGCAGGCAGGCCATCTTGGTCAGCGAAGCGGCCCACTATTGCGTAGACCGGGCTGCCCGCATCATGGGCATGGGGGAGGCCGGTGTACTCAAAGTGCCTGTGGATTCGGATTTCCGCATGGACACAACCCAGCTTGACGCGATTTACGAGCGCGCCCTGGCGGATGGCCTGGAACCCCTAGCCGTGGTGGGCAGCGCCCCCTGCACGGCTACCGGCACCTATGACCCCCTCGATCGCCTGGCCGATTTCTGTGAAGCGAAAAACCTCTGGCTCCACGTCGACGGGGCCCACGGAGGGGCAGCCTTCCTTTCCGATAAATACGGGTCGCTGGTGCGGGGGGTAGAGCGGGCCGATTCTCTGGTCATCGACGGGCACAAGATGCTGGGGTTGCCGGTGCTCTCCACGGCCCTGCTTTTCCGCAACGGGGCCGATTCCTATACGACCTTCAGCCAGGAGGCTGAGTACCTGCTTACCGAAACGCAGGAGGAAGACTGGTACAACCTGGCCAAACGCACCTTTGAGTGCACCAAGCTGACCAGTTCCCTGACCTGGTTTGCCGTATTAAAGGGGTACGGGGAAGGCGTTTTTGCCGAGTATATCGACCGGCAATATGACCTGGGCCGGGAATTGGCCAATTTGATTCGCCGGCGGCCCGACTGGGAACTGGCCTGCGAACCCCAGTCGAATATCCTCTGTTTCCGGCTGCGTCCGAAAGGGTTAGACATAGCTGCCTGCAACCGCCTGAATGAAAAAATCCGTCAGCGGTTGCTGGAAGAAGGCCGGTTTTATATTGTCCAGACCAAATTAAACGGCACGGTGTACCTGCGCACCAGTCTGATGAGCCCTTTCACGGCAAGGGAGCATTTGGTGGAGTTGGTTGAGACCATTGAATCGCTGGCCTGAAGGGGAGAAACCCCGCCCTCCCACCCGAGAACAAAATACGCATCTGCCCTGCAAGTTCTTAACACCCAAACCTGCCTGCGCTTGCAAGACTTGGCTGAATTGGCTACTTTAAACCCTTCATGAAAATGCTGCCTTTCAACCATACCCTCCTGCCCGCTGGGGCCCGGCTTTCAGCCATCGGCAGGCTGTGCCTCCTGCTCCTGGCTGTGCTGGCAAGCCCCTTTGCATCAAGGGCCCAGGGCGATACTGATATTTTACTGGTAAGCCTTCGGCAGGTTGGGGATACTTTTTCTTTCGGACCTGCTGAAAACCTGACCCAAAACCCCGGGTACGACAACCAGCCGGCCTTTACGGCCGACGGGGCACTGCTATACGCTTCTAACCGCAACGGGGAAACCGATATCGCCCGGCTCGATCTGGCCAGCCTAACCCGCACCTGGCTGAGCGATACCCCCGGGGGAGGCGAATATTCCCCATTGCCCATCCCGGGTCGCGAGAGCGTTTCGGCCATCCGCCTGGATACCACCGGCCTGCAGCGGTTGTATGAATACCAGGAGGGAGAGTCTCAACTGCTTTTTAACGAGCTGAAGGTGGGCTACCAGGTTTGGGCCGGCCCCGATCTCTTAATCTGTGCGGTCCTTCGCCGGGAAGGCATGGACCTGGTCAGGGCAATTCCGTCCAGCCAAAGTGCTGTTACCCTTCGGGAAGGCGTGGGACGATCGCTTCATAAAGTCCCCTCCTCGAGGCTGATCAGCTTCACCTCGGCGACGGAAGGCGCATTGAGGGCATATACCTTAGACCTGGAGACGGGGGCCGAAACGGTATTGACCCCCTTGCCGGATGGCGTACAGGACCTCTGCTGGCTGCCCGACGGCTCCCTGCTATGCGGGGGCGACGGGGTGCTGAGGCGCCTGAGGCCGGGCCAGGATACCGATTGGCAGGTGGTGCACCGCTTCGAAGCCGGCTTCGGACAAATCACCCGCCTGGCCGTGAACGAAGCAGGGACCCTGCTGGCCCTGGTGGTGGAACAAATCCCGAAACCGTGAAGTTCCCGCACAACATCAGCCGCCTGGAGGCCCTGAGCGATGGGGTGTTTGCCTTTGCGGCCACCTTGATGGTGGTCGACCTCGACCTGGGGGGCAACTGGCTCGACATGCAGGGTAAGGGGGTGTACCTGATCACCTTTGCAGTGAGTTTCTTCGTGCTTATCGCCTTCTGGTGGGTGCACTACAACTACTTTCGCCGCACTGGCCATATCGACAATGCCATTATCGCCCTAAACGCCTTGTTGCTGTTTGTGGTGCTGTACTACGTTTTTCCCCTGAAATCCCTGGCCGAAACCTGGTTAGGGAAGCAACCCATTACCCGGGAAGGGCTGGCCAGCCTCTTTCGCTGGTACGGCCTTGGCTTTTTGCTCATCTTCCTCTGCTTCTCCCTAATGTACCGGCAGGCCTACCGGAAATCGCGTTCGGCCCGGGTCGGTATTAATGCCCTTTTTTATTCGCGCCATTTCGCGATCTATGTGGGGGTGGCGGCCCTCTCCATTGTGCTCGCCTGGCTGAACGCGGGGATAGGCGTTGGCCTGCCCGGCTTTAGCTATGCACTGCTCGGGCCGCTTTGCTATTGGCATTCCCGCTGGTTCGACCAAAAATTCAAATTCAAGGATTCATGAAAAAACTGCTCTTTATCGTCCTCTGGCTCGGCACAAACTTCGCTTCGGCACAAACCGACCTGCGATTGTATGCCATCATCGACTCGGTCTCCGAAGCCCGCATCGGGCACGACGTGGCTACCCTGGCCGGGTTCGGCACCCGCCATACCCTGAGCGATACGCTCTCGGCCACCCGCGGCATAGGGGCGGCCCGCCGATGGATCAAGGCCGAATTCGACCAAATCTCAAAAGACTGCGGGGGCTGCCTTGAGGTTTTCTACCAGCGCAACCTGGTCAAAGCCTCAGAAAATGCCCGTATCCCGCAAGACGTTTGGGTGGTAAACGTGGTGGCCGTACAGCGCGGTAGGCTGAACCCCAACCGCATGGTGCTCATGAGCGGCGATATCGATTCCCGGGTGAGCGACCCGAACAATTTTACCTCAGACGCCCCCGGGGCCAATGACAATGCCAGTGGCATGGCCGGCACCCTGGAGGCCGCCCGGGTCCTTTCGAAATACGCGTTCGACAACAGTATTGTTTACACGGGCCTCTCGGGAGAGGAACAGGGCCTCTTCGGCGGGAAGGGCCTGGCCGAATACGCCCAGGCCCGGAACTGGGAACTAATCGGGGTGCTCAACAACGATATGATCGGCAACATCAGCGGGGTAGACGGGGTGGTCAGCAACCGCGACTTCCGCATCTTTTCGGAGCCCGTGCCGCCCACCGAAACCGAACGGGAACGCCAATCGCGCCGCTTCTACGGGGGCGAGGTCGATGGCATTTCGCGCCAGCTGGCCCGCCACATCTACAAAACAACACGCACCTACATGCCCGAGATGAACCCCATGCTGATCTACCGCCTCGACCGCTTTGGCCGCGGGGGGCACCACCGCCCCTTTAACGACCTGGGCTACGCCGGGGTGCGCATCATGGAAGCCCATGAGAATTACACCCAGCAGCACCAGGATATACGGGTTGAGAACGGCATTCGGTACGGCGATGTGCTGGAGCATGTCAACTTTGGCTACGCCGCCAAACTCACTGCAGTCAATGCCATATCCCTGGCCTCCCTGGCCTGGGCCCCGGCATCGCCTCAGCAGGTAGAAATCGGTGGGGTGGTGGAAGCCTCGGCCCGCCTGCGCTGGAAACCGGTAGCCGGGGCAGCCGGTTATCGCGTATACTGGCGAGATACCACCTCCCCTACCTGGGATTACTTCCGGGATGTGGGCACCCAGACCGAGGTTACCCTTGAAGGGATTGTAATCGACAATTATTTTTTCGGCGTTGCTGCCGTGGGCCACGACGGGCATGAAAGCCCGGTGAGCTTCCCCAGCGGGGTATACCGGAATTGATGAGCAACAGGGCCTTTGCATGCGGTTTGTTGGCCGGCCTTGCCATTTTGGCGGCCTGCACCGGGGGTAGGCCGGAAGAAGCCCCGTACCTGCCAGACATGAACGCCCTGTTCCTGGAGTATAACCGCCTCGACAGCCTGGGCCGCCAGGCCGACCTGGGCGATCTGCTGCTGGCTGAAAACCGTGACCTGCACGCCTCTGAACTTTACCTGGCCGCGGCCCACGCCTATCAGAAGGGCGGGAAACCCGATTCGGTGGTGGCCCTGCTCCACCTTGCCATCGACGCCGGAATGGCCAACCCGAAAATCCTGGACAAATTCGACGCCCTGGAGCTGCCAGTGGCAGACCCGGCCCTGAACCGGTTGTACGACCGCCTCGATTCCATTGCAGGCATCCTGAAGGAGGTTTCGAATTTCGATCTGGAAATGCGCAGCATGGAGGCCTTTTGGCCGTATTTCGACGAGGCCCTGGCCGATACGACGCAGGCCCGTGCCCTGCTTAGGGCTTTCATCCTGGACGGAACGCCTGAACTACACGACTACTACGTGATCCGTTACGGCAGCATCAACCAAATGTACGGGCAGATGATCAATGCCGCCCCCGGGTATTACCGCTATCTGGAAGGCCATTTCAACCCCGACAGCGTGAGGGCCATCAAAGCAATGACCACCCGTTGGATGGAAATCTTCCAGACCCTTTACGGCGAAGCCGTTTTTCCGAAAGTTTACGTGGTGCCGGGCATTTTGAATTCGGGCGGCACCGCCTCTGAAATGGGCATGTTCCTGGGGGGCGATATGTATGGCAAAAGCGACGGCATGCCCACCGAGGAGCTCAACGACTGGCAGCGGAATTCCATCATGGAAGTGTCTGACCTGCCCCGCCTCGCCCTGCACGAACTCATGCACTTCCAGCAGAATTACCAGGACGACGTTTACGATGAAACCCTTTTGGCCGGCATTATCAGGGAGGGCGTATGCGACTTCCTGGCCGAGTTGTGCTCGGGCATACCTATGCAAAATGAGAACCTCCTTTTTTTGGAAGACTCCGTTAACCACCAACGCATTTTTAAAGACCTGCAGGTTGAACTGTTGGGGGCAGACGCCTCCAAATGGCTGTACAACGGGGACGCCGTGGAAGACCGGCCGCATGACCTGGGCTACACCGTGGGGTACCTGATCACCAAAACCTATTATGAAAACCAGGCCGACAAGCCGCAGGCTGTATGGAACCTGCTCAACACGGGCGATTTTACCTCCATTGTGCGGGGCAGCGACTACGCCTACCTGTTGCCCGAACGACGGCCTGAAACCCGATAAAAAGATGACCCGAAAACCCCTTTTGAGCATTTTGCTGTTGCTGGCCCTGAGTGGCACGCCTGCCGCCGCCCAGCAAGCCTTTACCCGCCAGGACACCCTGCGGGGCAGCATTACCCCCGAACGCAGCTGGTGGGACCTCAGCTACTACGATTTGTCGGTAAGCGTAGACCCGGCCAGCCAGACCCTCACAGGCAGCAACCGCATAAGCTATACCGTGCTGGAACCGGGCAACCGCCTGCAAATAGACCTGCAGGAGCCCCTGCGCATCGACGCGGTGCTGCAGGACGGGCAACCCCTCAAGGTGGAAAGCGAGGGCAACGCCCATTTCGTAACCCTCGCAAAGCCCCAGCGCAAGGGGGCCTCTGAAACCGTGACGGTCAATTATTCGGGGGCGCCCCGGGTGGCGGTACGCGCCCCCTGGGACGGGGGCTTTTCCTGGGCCAGGGATTCAAAAGGCCAGCCCTTTGTGGCCACTTCATGCCAGGGCCTGGGGGCCAGCGCCTGGTGGCCCGTGAAAGACCATATGTACGACGAGCCCGACAGCATGGCCATCGCCGTTACCGTTCCAAAATCCCTTATGGATGTATCCAACGGCCGCCTGCGGAAGGTGGAAGAAGACGAGGCCACCCGCACCTACCACTGGTTTGTAAGCAACCCCATCAACAACTACGGGGTAAACATAAACATTGGCGACTACGTGCATTTCGGGGAAAGCTATGCCGGGGAAAAAGGCACGCTCGACCTGGACTATTACGTGCTGCCCGAAGACCTCGATAAAGCAAAAGAGCAATTCAAACAGGTACAGGGCATGCTGGAGGCTTTTGAATACTGGTTCGGCCCCTACCCCTTTTACGAAGACGGGTTCAAGCTGGTGCAGGTGCCCTACCTGGGCATGGAACACCAGAGTTCGGTTACCTACGGAAACCGCTTCGAGAACGGGTACCTGGGGCGCGACCTGTCGGGCACAGGGTGGGGATTGAAATTCGATTTCATCATCATCCACGAATCGGGCCACGAGTGGTTCGCCAACAACATCACCTACCGCGACATCGCCGACATGTGGATCCATGAAAGTTTCACGGCCTACTCCGAAAACCTGTACCTCGACTACCATTTCGGGGCGCAGGCCGGGGCGGAGTACACCATCGGCACCCGCCGCAACATCAGCAACGACCGGCCCATTATCGGTCCTTATGACGTAAACCAGGAAGGCTCGGGCGATATGTACTACAAAGGGGCCAATATGCTGCACACCCTCAGGCAACTGGTAGACGACGATGCCCGGTGGCGCAACATGCTGCGCGGGCTCAACCGCGAATTCTACCACCAG
Source organism: Robiginitalea sp. (assembly GCA_050289825.1). Lineage (GTDB taxonomy): Bacteria > Bacteroidota > Bacteroidia > Flavobacteriales > Flavobacteriaceae > Robiginitalea. The sequence continues at coordinate 28,724 of JBNKGM010000017.1, read as the reverse complement.
ACCGTAACCACCCGCCAGATCGAAGATTACCTGAGCCGGGAATCGGGGAAGGACCTGTCGGCCTTCTTCGACCAGTACCTGCGCACTACCATGATCCCTACCCTGGAATACCGTCAGGTGCAGGGTACGCTGGAATTCCGGTATACCGACATCGTGGAAGGCTTCGACATGCCCATCCGCATAGGGGTCGGGGGGGAAAGCCGCTGGATCTTCCCGCATGCCGGCTGGAAAACGGAACCCCTGCCCGAAGGGGCACAGCCGATAGTTGACCCGAACTTTTACATCCGCGTTAAACCCGTCGACAGGCCTTGAAAAAGCGCCTTGAGGCATTATCAGTAATCCTATGAAAAAACGAATTCTCCCCATACTGGCCCTGGCGGTGCTGGCGGCCTGCCGGCAGGACCCGGCCCCGGAAGCCCCCCAGGGCATCGTTGTCCCAGCCACGTCCAGCCGCATCGATTCCCTCTTACAGGATTTTGTGAATACCGGGCAGGTAGCCGGCATTTCGGCCCTGGTCTTTGAGAAAGGGCAGGAGGCCTATTTCGGGGCCTACGGCTGGTCTGACCGCGACAACCAGGTGCCCATGGTCCGCAATACCCTGGTGCAGATCTATTCCATGACCAAGCCCCTGACAGGCACAGCCCTGATGACCTTGTATGAGACCGGGGCTTTCGACCTGGACGACCCGCTGACCAAGTACGCCCCCGAATTCGAAAACATGCAGGTGTACAAAGGGGTAGACGCCCAGGGGAACATGCTGCTGGAACCCGTTAGACGCCCCATCAGCATCCGCGACATTACCCGGCATACGGCCGGCTTCCCGAACCGACCCGACATCCCGGGCCTGAGCGAGGCCCTGGCCACCGCCGACCCCCTGAACCGGGAAAACACCCTGGAGCAGATGGCTGCCAAATTCGGCGCCCTCCCCCTCTGGTTCCAGCCGGGTTCCCAGTGGGAATACGGCCCCAGTGTGGATGTGCAGGCCTTTATGGTCGAGCGCATCTCGGGGCAGCCCTATCGCGACTACCTGCAACAGCACGTGCTCGACCCGCTGGGTATGGGTGAAACGCGCTATTTCGTGCCCGAAGAAGACCGGGGCCGCTTTTCGGCCATGTACCGGCGAGCCGATGACGGCAGCCTCACCCAGCTGCCCGATTCCACGGCCAAGATCGAACAGTTCCAGCACTGGCCCCTGGCGCGGGGCGGGTGGGGCCTTACGGCTTCCCTTGACGACTACATGCGCTTTGCCCGTATGATGCTGGGGAAAGGATCCCTGGACGGGGTACAGGTGCTCAAACCCGAAACCGTGGCTCTTATGGCCACCAACCACCTGCCCGACAGCGTAACCGAACGCTCCTGGCTGCCCGGGAAGGGACGCGTTGGGTTCGGTATCGATTTCGCGGTGCGGGTAGCCCCGGCAGAATCTGCCGAAGAAAACAACGGCGTGGTGGGCGAGTTCTTCTGGGACGGAGCGGCCAGCACCCTGTTCTGGATTGACCCGCACAACGACCTGGCAGCTGTTTTGTTTGTGCAACTCTTCCCCTACGACCCCATTAAGCTGCATAAAAAGTTCCGCGACGCGGTGTATGGCCCGTATACCGAAACCGCGCAGCCGGAGGGTTATTAAGCCTGAAATCGCCACAAAAAAAGGGGTGCCGAAGCACCCCTTTTTTTGTTTGGATCGGTTCCGTTTTTACTGGAACTGGATACCGGTCAGGGCTATCATGCCCGGGTCGTCTCCTTCAGCGGCCTGCCGTTTAAAGGTCAGGTAGAGGGTCTGTTTGCCGGTTAAGGCCTTGGAAAACAACACCGGGATGCCCGTGCCGGGCCCGCTGATGGGGGTGTTCAGTTGTCCGCCTCCCACAAGTTCCCCGTCGGGGCTACCCAGGTGGACTTCGAAGTCGCAGCCGGCGGTGGGCGGGTTTTGCCACCCGGCCGTCAGCAAGAGCATTTTCACCCCGCTCAGGTCGTAGCCCTCCAGCTTCAGGCTGCCCTGGGCCGCGTTGAGCAGCGCCAGGTTCATTCCGCCGAAAGCCATGGCCTGCATACCCTGCAGGTCCATATTCTCACTCGGGGAAATCCGGTTCCCGCTCAGCACAGCTGCAGCCGAGCCGGTCAGGGCCTTCACCATATTCATGCCTTCATCGGTATAGCTGGCCGAAATGACCAGGGTATTGCCCGATTGGTTGGGGTCGGGCATGATAGTACCCTCCAGGGGCAGGGATGGCGCGCGCTCGCGTGTATCGGCCAACGACAACACGTAGGTGGCAATCTGTTGGCGCTCGGCTACCGAAATGTTCGGGTGGGCGGGCATCATCACCTCGCCCCACACGCCGCTGCCGCCGGTGGCGATTTTCTCCATCAGGTACCGCATATTGGTGTTGCGGCGGCCTTCCTGGTATTTCTGGGAAACAAGCATATAGGCCGGGCCTATGGAAGCTTCATTTTCCTTATGGCACGATTTGCAGTCCAGGCTTTGGGTGAGGGCCTTGCCGCTGATCTCGGCAGAAGCCTGCTGGTGGCCCTGGTTGGCATTGGCCTCGTCCATGCCTTCACGGTACTCCACCGAGACGTAGTAATTGCCCGGGGCAGGAGTAACGGGCTGGCCCTCATCGCTTATGCTCACCTTGTAGCGCACCGGGGCGCCGGGCACAAAGAAGGACTGGTTGCCCCCTTCGAGGGAGATTCGGACTTCCGGACGGGTATTGCCCACATAAATGGTTTGCTGGGTGGGCTCAGAGAGGCTGCCGTTGGCATCTTTGGCCTGCACGCTGAGCTGGAATTCCCCGTTGGCCGGGTACGCATAATCCAGGGTGGCAGTCTGGGTTTCCACGCTTTCGCCGTTGCCCAGGTTCCAGAGGTAGCTCATCGCGTCGCCTTCCAGGTCTTTCGCATGCAATGTCGCTTTCAACTTCAGGGGTGCCTGTCCGGAAGTAAGGTCTATCTCAAGGCCTTCGATCATGGGCGGGCGGTTACCCCCGTTGAATTCAATATAGCTCAGACCGCTGTCGTCATTCTTGGTGAACCAGCTGGAGCCGTATTCCAAAAGGTAGACGCGGCCGGTGGGGCCGACCTCCATGTCGATCAGGTTGTTGAGCTTGATGTCGGAAGCAAAGGGGATCATCTTGTTGAAGGTGCCGTCGGGGAAAAGCTCAACCGATTTCATCCAGCCCCTGATCCAATCGTAGACCAGCACCTTGCCGTCGTAAAAATCGGGCAGGGAGCCATCTCCGTTATAGAGGTCTTTGTAATACGCCGGGCCAGCCATGGCGTTGCGGCCTCCCGAGGCCACCTGCGGGAACTCGGCGCTCTCCCCGTAGTGGTAGTACACCATGGCGGGCTGGGCCGGGGGCAGTTCCCTCAGACCCGTATTGTTGCGCGAATCGTTGATCGGGTGTTCGGGGTCGAAGGCATCACCACTCTCGCCCGTGGCGTAGTTGTAGGCCCGGTAGGGCTTGTTGTCGGCGATAAAGAGCGGCCAGCCAAAATTTCCCGCCTGCCGTGCCTGGTTGATTTCGTCATAACCGCGCGGCCCGCGGGTCTGCAGGCTGTCGGCCCTGGCGTCGGGGCCCACGTCGCCCCAGTACAGGTACCCGTTCTTAGGATCTACCGAAATCCGGTACGGGTTGCGGTGGCCCATGGTGTAGATCTCGGGGCGGGCTCCTTCGGTCCCTTCGGGGAAAAGGTTGCCCTCGGGGATGCTGTAGGTGCCGTCTTCGTTGACGCGGATCCGCAGGATTTTTCCCCTCAGGTCGTTGGTATTGCCCGAACTGCGGCGTGCATCGAATTGCTTGCTGCCCGGCAGGTCGTTTAAGGGGGCAAAGCCGCTGTTGACATATTTAACGTCGGCCTGGTTAAAGGGAGTGGAGTTGTCGCCGGTTGAGAGGTACAGCAGCCCGTCTCCGCCGAAAGCTATGGAGCCCCCCGTGTGGCAGCAGATCTCCCGGTCGCTGTGCAGTTCCAAAATGACTTGTTCTGAGGCCAGGTCAAAATTGCCGTCCTGGTATTTGAAGCGCGAAAGCCGGTTGATCTCGGCATCGCCTGTAGGGGCGTAGTACACGTAAATCCAATGGTTGTTAGCGTAGTCGGGGTCTTTTTGCAGCCCCATTACCCCTTCTTCGGCGTTTACGCCCGGGGTGTGCAGGGTTTTGTGGTATACGTCGAGCAAAGCCACCTGGCGCAGCGTATCCATGGCCTTGTCGTAGAGCATGATCTCGCCCCGGCGCTGGGAAATGAGTACATCTTCATTGGGCAGCACCGTCATCTCTGTGGGCTCGAAGAATTGACCCACCACCAGGGGTACCTTGGAGAAGCGGTTGGCCTCCGGCGGGATTTGGGAGTGGGCCGCCTTGTAATCGAGCTCCAGGTTTTTGCCGATGGCATACTGTATGCCCCCCAGCACGTGCTTCAGGTACAGGTCTTCGGAGAAGCTCTCTTCGGTATGGCCCAGGGCTGTGTAAAAGGCGCGGCCGCCATCGTACTCGTGGTACCACGCCATGGGGTGGAAATCGCCGTTTTGCCCGCCCTGATAGGTTGACTCGTCAATGGTGAGCACCACGTTCACATCGGGGTTGATCTTCTTGAAATTGTACATTTCGTCGGTACGGTGCCAGACCGTATCCTGGAAAAATGCTGTGGAGGGATGGTTGGTCGCCTTCACGTGGAAGTCGGCCTCGGGCGTGCCGGCCGGGTGGCTCAGAAACTGAGCTCCGGCGAGCTTGGTATACCAGCCCCAATCGTATTCGGTATCGGTAGCCGCGTGGATGCCCACATAGCCTCCGCCGGATTGGATGTACCGCTCAAAGGCGGCTTCCTGGGCTGCATCGAGCACATCGCCTGTGGTGCTGAGGAAGACAACCGCGCTGTATTGCTTCAGGTTTTCTTCGGTGAAGGCTGCCGCGTTTTCGGTGGTGTCTACGGCAAATTGGTTTTCGGCCCCCAGTTTCTGGATGGCAGCAATCCCTGCGGGAATCGAGGCATGGCGAAATGCCATGGTTTTGCTAAAAACCAGCACTTTAGGGTCGCCCTCGCGCTTCTTGCTGCAAGAGGCGAATAAGGTCAGGACGGCCAGGGCCCCCAGAAAGATTCTCAATCGGTTCATGAAATGGAAGTTACTGTTAGGTAGTTTCAATTTGACTAATGTACAATTTACACCTGTAAGCTTCCAAATTCCTGAAAACTTTCGTGTATTTTTAACACAAGTTGTTTTACCTGTAACAGCCTGCCTGCAGGCATCCAATCCGTCTTCCATGATCCCAATCCGCTTTTCCCGCCTTTCAATGCTGCTGTCTGGGGCACTGGCCCTTTTCGGCTGCGGCAATCCGCCTGCCCCGATGCGGGGTCCCCAATCGGTATTAATTGAGCATGTCCATGTGGTCGACGTGGTGCGGGGCGAGACTTTGGCCGACCGCCAGATTGCCATTGATTCGGGCCGCATCCTGATGATTGCCGAAGCCGTGCCCGACCCTAACACCTATGCCTCGCGTATCGACGGGCAGGGCGCCTATGCCGTGCCGGGACTTACCGAGATGCACGCCCACATCCCCTCGCCCCCGGCAACGGAGGCGCAAATCGAAGAAACGCTCTTCCTCTACCTGGCCAACGGCATTACCACCATCCGGGGCATGCTGGGGCACCCCTATCACCTGGAACTGCGCGCCAAACAGGAGGCCGGCGACCTGCTGAGCCCCCGGATTTTCACCTCCAGCCCTTCCCTGAATGGCAACACGGTGCCCAGCCCCGCCGATGCAGCACGGCTGGTCGCACAATACGCTTCAGAAGGCTACGACTTTTTAAAGATCCACCCGGGCATACAACGGGACGTATTTGACACCCTGGTCAAAACCGCCCGGGAGGTGGGCATCCCCTTTGCGGGCCATGTGCCCGTTCAGGTGGGCATCCGCCACGCCCTGGAGAGCGGGTACGCCACCATCGACCACGTAGACGGCTACCTGGAAGGACTGGTCCCCGAAGAAGCCGGAGTTAACCCGGAGGAAAACGGCTTTTTCGGATATAACTTTACCCCCCTTGCCGATACCACCCGAATAGCAAGCCTGGTGGGCCTTACCCGCGAACAACAAGTTTGGATTGTCCCCACCCAGAGCCTCTTTGAACGCTGGTTTGCCCCGACCGACGCCGATAGCCTGCTGGCCGAACCCGAAATGCGCTTTATGGCCGCTGAAACGCTGCAGAACTGGAAAAATTCGCACGGGCAGTACCTGGCCGACCCCGCTTGGAGCCCGCAGCAATGGCAAACCTTCGACGCCCTGAGACGGCAGCTCATCTACCGCCTGTACAAAGACGGCCACGGCCTGCTGCTGGGTTCAGACGCCCCCCAGGTATTTAACGTGCCGGGGTTTTCCATCCACCACGAAATGGACGCCATGCGCCGTGCGGGTATTCCGCCGGAAGACATCCTGCGGATGGGCACCCTCTACCCGGCTCGTTTCTTCGGGTTGGAAGACCGAAGCGGCAGCCTGGAGGCGGGCAAAGAAGCCAGCCTGCTTTTGGTGGGGGGCAACCCCCTGCAAGACCCAACCGCCCTTCGGGCCGTTAAGGGGGTCATGCTCCGGGGCCGTTGGCTGCCCCGGGAAACCCTCGATATCCGGCTCAAGGAGATTGCTGACGGCAAACAACCCAGGTGAACAGAACGGCCCGGAACAGCCGCCAACACCTAACCCGTTAAATTTAGAGGTATGAAACGAAACGACTTTCTCAAAACCACTGCCCTGGCAGGCGCCGGGCTGGCCCTTTCCGGGTCCTTATCGGCCGCCCCCCGGCCGGCCTTCCTCAACAAAATCGGCAACCTGGGCATACAACTCTTCTCCCTCCCGCTGCTGCTGGAGCAAGACCCGGAAGCTGCCCTTGGCCTGTTGCGCGAGATGGGGTATACCGAAATCGAGCTCTACGGGCCCTATCCGTTCAGCGCTATCCAGAACCGGGAACGCTGGGCTTCCCTGGCACCCCTGCTGGGCTTTTCCGGCAGCGGTTACTGGGGCAAAGACGAGGCCTCCTTTAAAGAACTGGCGACAAGCCTCGGCCTGCGCATCCCCTCCCTGCACACCGACCTCGACACCCTGGAAAGCCACATGCCCGCCCTGGGGGCAGCCGCCCGGGCCATGGCAGCCACCTATGTAACCCTCCCGGCCATCCCCGACGACCAACGCAAGACCCTGGACGATTACAAACGCATGGCCGACCGCTTCAACGCTATCGGCCGGGCCGCACAGGCCGAAGGCGTGCGATTTGCCTACCACAACCACGGGTACGGACTGCAACAACAAGGCGGCGTGGTGCCCTTCGAGTTGCTGGTAGAAGCCACCGACCCCGAGTTGGTATTTTTGGAGATGGATATTTTCTGGACCACCGCCGGCCGGGCCAATCCGGTAGAATACCTCAGGAAGTACCTGGGGCGTTACCGCATGATGCACCTGAAAGACATGAAGGAATTGAAACACTTCGAAGGGGACGGGGGCGATGCGGGCCAGTGGATGGCCCTTTTCCCCAACATGGCCGCGGCCGGGTCGGGCGTGCTCGACCTCAACGCCATTGTGAGCGCCGCCCTGGAAACGGGGGTTGAGCACCTGTTCGTGGAACAGGATATGGTGGCCAACCCACAAACCGCCCTCAAAGACAGCCTTGACTACCTGAAATCATTGTGACAGCCTTCTTAGGATTGACCCGGGCCCCGGAATGTTAAATTTTCGGGAGCGATTAAACGAACGTCTCTTTTCGGTGTCTAAATAACGGCATGCCGTTATGGAATAAAATTCCGTTTCAGCGGCTGGCTCAACTTCATTTTTCATCACACTAAAAAACAAAACACAAAACCATTAATTGACCCTTGTTATGAGAAAATTCCTGATTTCCTGCTGCAGCCTGCTGGCTGGCCTGACCCTTCAAGCCCAATCGTCCTGGACAGCCGACGGGGCCCACTCGAGTGTGGGATTCGAGATTACCCACCTGATGATCTCGACCGTAACCGGCACTTTTGGCGAATTCACCATTTCAGCCACTGCCGATGACACCTTCAGCGCGCCCAACTTTGCAGCCACCATAAAGACAGCCAGCGTAAACACCGGGGTAGGACGCCGCGACGACCACCTGCGCAGCGCCGACTTCTTCAATGCCGAAGCCAACCCCGACCTCACCTTCGAAACCACTTCCAGCACCGCTACCGGCGACAACACCTTTGAACTGAACGGCAACCTGACCATACACGGGGTAACCAAGCCCGTGACCCTCAAAGGCACCATTGGCGGTATCATCACCGACCAGCGCAGCCAGAAGCTGAAAGCCGGCGTGAAACTGACCACCACCATCAACCGGCTCGATTTCGGGGTGGGCAACGATGGCCCCACCCTGGGTAAGGAGGTGGAGATCACCATCCGCCTGGAGATGGCACAACAATAAAACACCCAGGCCCCGGGCCTGACCAACCTAAACCGCTTTACCATGAGAACACCGAAGATGCGTATCCCGATCCTGGCAGTCGGCACCCTGGCCCTGGCCCTGCTTACCGGCTGTGGTCCGAAATGGAAGGAAAGCCCGAAAGAAGGCTACAACCTGGTCGAAAACGAAGGGGGGCAAACCCTGGGCTATTCGCCCGCCTCTGGGGTAGCCCTGCTGACGGTAGACCGGCTGGCTTTCAAGGACCTGAACCGCAGCGGCAGCCTTGAGCCCTATGAAGACTGGCGCCTGCCTGCTTCCGAACGGGCGGCCGACCTGGCCTCGCGCATGTCGGTGGAACAAATTGCCGGGCTCATGCTGTACAGCGGCCACCAGCGCATCCCCGGGGGCGGTTTCCGGGGGGGCGATACCTATGACGGGAAATCGCAGGAAGAGGCCGGCGCTCAGTCGTATGACCTGACCGATCAGCAGAAGAAATTCCTGACCGAAGACAACCTGCGCCACGTGCTGATTACCACCGTGGAAAATGCCGGGATTGCTGCCCAATGGAACAACAACGTGCAGGCCCTGGTCGAAGGCCTGGGCCTGGGCATTCCGGCCAACAACAGCACCGATCCGCGCCACGAGGCGCATTCTGACGAGGAATTCACCATGGGCGCCGGGGGAGACATTTCGCGCTGGCCCAATTCCATAGGTCTGGCGGCCAGTTTTGACCCGTCGCTGGTGCGGCAGTTCGGCCAGATCGCCTCGGTGGAGTACCGGGCCCTGGGCCTGGCCACCGCCCTTTCCCCCCAGGTAGACCTGGCCACCGACCCGCGCTGGTACCGCTTTTCAGGGACCTTCGGGGAAGAACCCAGGCTGGCAACCGACATGGCCCGGGCTTATGTAGACGGGTTCCAGACCTCTTCGCCCGAGAAGACCATTGCCGGGGGGTGGGGCTATGAGAGCGTGAATGCCATGGTAAAACACTGGCCGGGGGGCGGAGCCGGCGAAGGCGGGCGCGATGCCCATTACGGTTTCGGCAAATTCGCCGTATTCCCGGGCAACAACCTGGAGATGCACAAAATACCCTTTGTGGAAGGCGCCTTTAAATTGGAAGGGGGAACCGGCAAGGCGGCAGCCGTTATGCCGTATTACACCATTTCCACCGGCCAGGACCCCGGCGGGGACAATGTGGGCAATGCCTTCAGTAAATACTTTATCACCGACCAGCTGCGCGGCAAATACGGGTACGATGGCGTGGTTTGTACCGACTGGGGCGTAACCCGAGAAGATGCCGGCATGGCTGTTTTCGGCGCAACCCCCTGGGGCGTGGAAGGCCTCACCATCGCCGAGCGCCATTACCGCATTCTGATGGCCGGTTGCGACCAGTTCGGCGGCAACAACGACGCCGGGCCGGTACTGGAAGCCTACCAAATGGGCGTGGCCGAACATGGGGAAGCGTATATGCGCACCCGCTTCGAGACCTCTGCCCGCCGCCTGCTGACCAATATCTTCCAGGTAGGCCTGTTTGAAAACCCGTACCTCGATGTACAGCACACCACCGAAGTAGTCGGCAATCCGCAATTCATGGAGGCCGGGTATGAGGCACAGCTGCGTTCGCTGGTGCTGCTCAAGAACCAGGATGCCGTGCTGCCGATTGCCAAAGAGCGCAAGGTGTATATACCTCAGCGTTTTGTACCGCCTTCCCAGTCGTTCTTCGGGCCCGAAATCCCCGGGCGCTGGGAATTGCCCATCAAGGTTGAAATCGCCTCCCGCTATTTTACCTTAACCGACAACCCGGAAGAGGCCGACCTGGCCCTGGTGGTGATAACCAACCCCATTAACGGTCGTACCGCCGGCTACAACGCGGCCGACGCCGAAGCCGGGGGCAACGGGTTCTTCCCAATCTCCCTGCAATACGGCCCGTATACCGCCACAGACGCCCGCGACCCCAGCCTGGGGGGCGATGCCCGTGAGGGGGATGTGCTGAACCGCTCCTACAAGGGCAAATCGGCAACGGCCCACAACCACACCGACCTGAAACTGATAAAGGATACCGAAGCGGCCATGAAAGGCAAACCCGTGGTGGTGGTGCTGAAATTGTCGAACCCCACGGTGGTATCCGAATTCGAGAAAGACATCGAAGGCCTCCTGGTCAATTTCAACGTTTCAGACCAGGCGGTACTCGATATCCTGTCGGGAGCGACAGAGCCCTCAGGCCTGTTGCCCCTGCAGATGCCTGCCGACATGCAAACCGTGGAAACACAGCTCGAAGACGTGCCCCTCGACATGGCCCCGCATGTAGACGCGGCCGGGCACGCCTATGATTTTGGATTCGGCATGAACTGGCAAGGGCCCATCGAGGACGCCCGAACCGAAACCTACGTACAGAAGAAGTAAAGACTAAATGATGAAAATGCTGACCATTCCGGCCCTGGCCGGGATGCTGCTTTGCACCTCCGCCCTCTGGGCGCAGACCGGGTCTACCGACCCGCGTGAGTCCTACCAGTTGCGTATCAAAAAGGCCTCCTCCCCCATTGAACTGAACGGGCTCATGGGTGAGCCGGCCTGGGAGGAAGCCGAAGTAGCCAAGGATTTCTGGCTGAAATTCCCCCGCGACGGGGAAAGAGCCCCCAAGCGCACCGAGGTGCGGATGACCTATGACGAACGCTTTCTGTATATCGTAGCCGTCTGTTATGGGCCCGACGATTACGTGGTGCAGACCCTCAAGCGCGACAGCCGCTTTTTTGACGGGGATGGCTTCGGGGTTATTCTGGACCCCATGAACCGGCGCACCAATGGTTTCTTGTTTGGTGTAAGCCCCTATAACGTGCAGGCAGAAGACCTGCTTAGCCAATCTACCTTCGGGCGGCTCAACTTTTCCTGGGACAACCGCTGGTACTCGGAAGTAACACGCTTCGACGACCGCTGGATAGTAGAGATCGCCATCCCGTTCAAGACCTTGAGGTTTGAAACAGAAAATACAAGCTGGGGGATCAATTTCTTCCGCAACGACGTCAAAGAAAACCAATACCACAGCTGGACACCCTTGCCGGTCAACTTCCAGCTCACCGACCTGGGGTATACGGGCATGCTTTCCTGGGACCAGGCCCCTGTTAAAACCGGTACCAACGTTTCGCTTATCCCGTATATGAGGGGTTCCCAATACAAAGACAAGGAAGCCGACCCGGCCGAATCCAGCACGGAATTCGATGCCGGCCTGGACGCAAAACTGGCCCTGACCTCGTCCCTGAACCTGGACCTCACTGTGAACCCTGATTTTTCCCAGGTCGATGTAGATGTGCAGCAGACCAACCTGACCCGCTTCAGCCTGAACTTCCCGGAACGCCGGCCTTTCTTCCTGGAAAACAATGACCTGTTCACCAACTTTGGCACCCCTCCGGCCCAGCCGATTTTCACCCGGCGCATGGGGCTCGATGAAAACCGCATGCCGGTTCCCATTACCTATGGTGCCAGGGTGAGCGGCAACCTGGGCGAACGCGTCCGCATCGGCTTCCTGAACCTGCAAACCAAGCCTGAGGAAGGGCGAAACGGACAGAATTACACCATCGCGACCTTTAGCCAGAGCCTATGGGAACGCTCTGTGCTCAAGGGCTACGCCACCAACCGCCAGGCTGTGATAAAGGGAGAAGGATTCGATTACAGCGATTACGGCCGCAACGCCGGCATGGAGCTGAATTATATTAACCTGCCGGGTACCTGGAGCGTGTTCGGGGGGTTTCACGTGTCAGACAAGCCCGAGGTTGGGACCGGCACCTACAGGCTGGTTGGATTTGACCACCCGGGCCGCAACCTGGATGTTTATATGAATTACTTCGGGATCGATACCGATTATTACGCCGATATCGGTTTCATCCCCCGCATGGATAATTACGATGCGGCCAACGACACGATTGTTCACCTGGGGTATGAGCACCTCTTTACGCGGGCAGCCTATACCTTCAGGCCCCCGGCCGAGAGTGCCATTGTTGCCCACGGGCCGTCGGCCCGCCTTCGCATGGACTGGCTCCCGGGCTGGATTTTCAACGAGCGTCAAACGAGTTTGGAATACGAGCTGAAATTCCGGAACACCAGCGAATTGCAGGTAGGGTTTGAAGACAATGATACGCGGCTGATTTTCGCCACAGGCTTTACCGACGGGGAACCGCTGCCCCCGGGGGCCTACCGGTACCAACGGGGCGGAATCATGTATCGGTCCGATGCCCGAAAATCCCTGGCTGTCGAAGGTGGCGTCGAGGTTGGCAGTTTCTACAACGGTACCCTGACCCGTTACGGGGGCGGCCTGACCTACCGGGTTCAACCCTGGGGGAACTTCAGCCTGGCGCTGGAACAGAACAACCTGCTGCTGCCCGACCCGTATGGCAGTACCGACCTGACCTTGATTAACCAGCGCACCGAGATCAACTTTTCGAACAAGCTGTTCTGGACCACCTTTCTGCAGTACAACACCCAGCAAGACAATTTTAATGTGAACAGCCGACTGCAGTGGCGCTTTGCCCCTATGTCTGACCTGTTCCTGGTCTACACCGACAACTACCTGAGTTCGCCTTTTTTACAGGTTAACCGCAACCGGGGGGTGGTGCTGAAGCTGAATTACTGGCTGACATTGTAGCAGGGGGCAAACTGGCATGCCCAGGCGAGGATGATGTGAGGTTGCAGGCCGGAGGCCTATCTTGGTCACCGGGAAGGGGGTGGGGGATTTATCCCCGGCCCGACCCGGCTGCGGCTCCTCTCAGAACTTCTTCGTACTTTTTACGAGCTAAATTCCGCATCATGAAACACCTTCGGTTACTCCTGCTCTGCTGCGCCCTGTCAGGGCCGATGCAGGCCCAATTGCTGCTCCGGCCCGAGCGCGTTTTTGACGGCACCGACATGCATGCCGATTGGGCGGTTGTGGTCACCGATTCCCTGATCACTTATGCCGGACCGGCCAATGGGCTAAAAGCAGGCCTCCCCGGTCAAATCCTGGAGCTGCCGGGCATGACCCTGATGCCCGGCCTTATCGAAGGGCACTCCCACCTGCTGCTGCACCCATACAACGAGACGCCCTGGAACGACCAGGTGCTTAAGGAATCTACAGCTGAACGGGCCATTAGGGGTGCCGTGCACGCCCGAACCACGCTCATGGCCGGGGTAACCACCATGCGCGACCTGGGCTCGGAAGGGGCCGGATATGCCGATGTGGCCCTGAAAAAAACCATTGAGGAAGGCCTTATTCCCGGGCCGCGACTGCTGGTAGCCGGTCCGGCAATAGTAGCCACAGGGGCTTATGGCCCAAAGGGCTTCCACGAGGGGGTAGAGGTACCGTTGGGGGCCGAACCGGTCAGCGGGGTGCCCGAGGCCATTGCGGCGGTGCGCCGGCAATTAGGGGGCGGAGCCGAATTTATCAAGGTCTATGCCGATTACCGCTGGACACCCGGGGCGCCCTCCCAGCCCACCTTCCTGCCTGAAGAGCTGGAAGCCATGGTGGCTGCGGCCGCCTCGGCGGGCACCTATGTGGTGGCCCATGCAGGCACCCCTGAAGGGATGCGCCGGGCCGTTTTGGCCGGGGTAGAAACCATAGAGCACGGGGACGGGGGCACCGACGAGGTCTTTGCCCTACTGAAATCCAAAGGGGTGGTGTACTTCCCCACCCTGGCAGCCAGCGATGCCACCGAACGCTATAAAGGGTGGACAGGCAACCCGGATACAGAACGCATCCGCCAGAAAAAGGAGAGTTTTAAACGGGCCCTCGCCTCTGGGGTAACGATTGGCTTTGGGGGCGATGTGGGGGTGTACCCCCATGGCGAGAATTACCGTGAACTCGAATTGATGGCCGCCTACGGCATGCCGGGGCTGCAGGTCTTGCGGGCTGCGACCTCGGTAAATGCCCATGCCTTTCACCTGGCCCAATTGGGGCAGGTGCGGGCAGGTTTCCTGGCCGACCTGATCGCGGTGCCGGGCGATCCTTCAAAAGAAATTACTGCTTTGCGACGGGTTGCTTTGGTGATGCAGAATGGAAAAATAGTGAAAGACGAAACCCGCTAGCCACAGGGAAACCTGATGGGTAGTTTCAACAAACTCGATTAACTTGTTTAGGGGGGGCTTCCCCAAACTCGAAACCTATACCGCTGCTTCCAGCCATCTGTTTTGGGTCATTGCCCCTTCCCTTTGTTTTTCTGCTGACCGGGGGCGTAATTCTTGGCCGACTGCTCGCCGGTTACTTTCTTGGCCTGCCCGGGGGGCAGGTCGCCATGGGCGTTGGTGTGCACCGATTTGCAGGCCGTCAGGGCAAAGCCGGCCGCCAGGGCCAGTACGAGGAACTTTTTCATGTTGCTGTGATTTGGAGGGGCCTATAGAGCCCTCTATCTAAAACGCTGTGCAATCGCATTTCGTATGGCGCAGCGCAGTTTCGGAATCAGCCACTGCCCCCGGCCCTTTCAAAGTAACCCCGCCACTAAAAAGCCCAGGTAGGTGCCCAGGGCATTGCCCAGGGAACCGATGATGATAGCCGGCAGGATGAGCTCGTCCCGGTGGAAGTTCTTGGCCAGGGCCATGGCGCTGGTCCCCCCGCCAATGTTGGCCTGAGAGGCAATGGCTGCCAGGGCCCAGTCGTAGCGGAACAGGGCAGCCGTTGCGAAAGTGATCAGGCCATGTACCGCAACGGCGATGAGCACCACCCCCAACATGAGCAGGGCCAGTTGGCCAGCCTCCACCATGGCGGAGAGGTCGCAGTAGGCCCCCACTACGGCCAGGAAGAGGTACACCGCCCAACTTCCAAGGAACATATTGCCCTTAAACCGATGGATCGCCGGTACCTGTGCCAGCCCCAGGGCCAGGGTGGTCAGCACGATCATGAAAGGGACCGGCAGGCCCAGGCCCTTCAGCCCTTCGGTAACCCACCCGGTGACCAGCAGGGCCGCCCCGGCAATGGCGATCCAAAGGGAAAGGCTGCCCAGGGTGAGCCGTTCGGCCTCATCGGAAGAATAGGCGGATTCGCCACTGGCGTTCAGGTTTGCGGCCGGCACACCCCCGGTTTTCTGTCGCGGCATCCACCGGTTCAGCAGCACCGGGAGGGTAATGGTGGCAAAGAACCACAGGGTGGTCAGTACATTGTCGACGGCCACCGAACTGGTGTACAACAAGCCGTTTTCAGTAACCCCGTACTGCAGGGCCACCGCGTTGAAATTGATGCTGCCGCCCGTGTACGTGCCGGTGAACATGCCGGCCAGCGGGCTGTACATGCCTTCGAAGAGCGGGCTGTCGCCGACCAGCAGCATCCCGGCCACCACCCCGACCACCGTGCCCAGGCTGCCCGCCAGGAAAAGCACCAGAATGGGTACCCCGGTCTTGCGCAGTTGGGCCAGGTTGGCGTCGAGCAGCAACAGGAAAAGGGCACCCGGGGCAATGATTTCAAAAATGCCGTCATAGGTCGGGTTGGCCCTGCTCGGGATCAGGCCGAGGTTTGAAAATATGGCCCCGAAGATAATGGCCAGCAGGGCCATGCCGAACGACTTGAACGGTTCCCGCTGGTTGAACCGGTACGACAGGTACAGGATCAGGGCCAGGGCGGTGATCAGGTAAACGGGCTGCTCGGTCAGCGTCATCCGGGCCGTTCGATCAGTTCGAGGTTTCGGAGATGAAATCCCCCACCTCTTCCTTGAATTGCTTCATGGAAGGCTCGTGGGTGTACATCATGTGCCCGGCCTCGTAATACTTCATCAGGATGTTTTTTTGCAGGGCCGGCGGCAGGTCCATGTGGCTAATGGAATATTCCACCCCGTAGAAGACCGTGGCCAGGTCGTAATACCCGTTCAGGATCAAAATTTTCAGGCGGGGGTTCTGCTTCAGGGCCGTGGCCATATCGGGCAGGGTACTGATGGCCACCTGCCCGCCCCAGGCGTCGTTCCCACGGTGTTTCCAGTCCCAGCGGAAGCCGTCGCGAAGGCCTGTGGAGGTTACGTAGGTCATCGACTTGTCGGCCCCCAGGGTCTCGTACAGGTAATCGAGGTAGGCGGCAATATAGGGGGGCGACAGGGCGTCGCTCTGCGGATCTGTCTCGGCGTACTGCCCGAGCAGGTCTTCATTCACCCCCGTAAAGCGCGAATCGAGCCTGCCTACGGTTTCACCCTGGCTGCGCAGCAATTCCTGGAAGAACTCCTGGTTGGTCACCCGCAGGTTGGCACGCATCCAGTAATCGGCACTCAGGCCCGTGTAGGCTGACAGTTTACCGGCCATGGCCTGTTTCTCCCCTGGGCTCAGCCGGTCTCCCTTCAACAGGGCCGGGGCGTACTCGTTCTCGGCAAAGGTGCGAACCTCCCGTAAATAAGCTTCCAGGCTCGGGTTTTTGGAGGCAATCTTGTCGTGGTACCAGGCGGTGGCGGCATAGGTGGGGAAATGGATCAGGTAAGCGGTGTCATCGCCAGGGCCAAAGAGCAAATGCTGCAGCTCAAATACCGAAGAGACCATCACCACCCCGTTCATGGCGATACCCCGGTCTTGCAGCCACTTGACCAGCCCGGCATTGCGGAAGGTGCCGTAGCTCTCCCCCAACAGGTACTTGGGCGCATTCATGCGCCCTTCCCGAATCAGGAACTGTTCGATAAAGCGGCCGATGCTGTTGATATCCTGGTCTACCCCCCAGAAATCCTTGAATTCCGATTTGCCAACGGGCCGGCTGAAGCCCACCCCCACGGGGTCGATCATCACCAGGTCGGCCTGGTCGAGGAGGGAAAATTCGTTGTTGACCACCTTGTACGGGGCCGGGCCGGTGTAGTCGGGGTCGTTAACCACGACCCGTTTGGGGCCCAGTATCCCGAAATGCAGCCAGAAGCTGGCCGAAAGCGGCCCGCCGTTGAAGGCGAAAATAATGGGCCGGTTTTTGGCGCCCGCCAATTTGTAATAGGTAAAGCCGAAAAGGGCCAGGGGCTCGTCGTCGGTATCGCGCAACAGGTGCGTGCCCACCTCGGTGGCCAGGCTGTAGGTGCGCCCGCTTATGGTAACCGACTGGGTGCTTTTGAAGGTTTTGGCCTCGGGCACGGGTTTATCGGCTTTCGAGTCGGTTTCTTTTTTATCCTGGGACCAGGCCAGGGTGGTTAGGAACAGCGCACACGCGAGCAGGGCTAATTTTTTCATGGGTGTCGGTTTAGGCTTCTGAAGATACACCGATGCCGGAAAAAATAAAAGCAAACCGCGTGGAAATGACGCACACTGGCATTGGACGCGACCATTCGCCCCAACCAGGCATTCTGTTTTATCAAAACCGGGATAATGCGTCATACAGGTGACTGCGACGCTTATTCCAGTAAACCGCTGCGCTCCAGTACCGTTTCGGGGCTAACTTCATAGATTTCCTTCCAGGAATCGGCCCCGTTTCGCGCGACGAACTCTTCCACCATGCGGAAGCCCAGGTAATAGCCAATGGCCCCCGGGTACCCCTCAGAGAGGTGCACGCCCCGGTCGGCAAAGCTGTCGCTTACCTCCGGGTCGGTGGAAGCTGCGAACTGCCGCAAGAGGCCCAGCAGGCTGGCTTCCTGTTCCCGGCAGTAATCAAAGGCTTCTTCGGTGTAGCCCAGGGCTTCAGCCTTGCTGACGACCCCCTGGCGAAAGCGGTAGGCCACATAGCAGGCAAAGCCTTCATCGACAATGCGCCTTAACACCGCCTTTCCCTGGGGCTGGGTGGCCGCGTAGATCTGGTGGTTGAGCTCATGGGGGAAGAAGGCGCTGATGGCCGCGGTGTTCCCGTTTTCGGGATGGGCCAGGTCTATGAGCATGGTGCCGTCGCCAAAACCGCCCAGGTTGGTCCATTGGGGCCCGAAGAAAATGTACCAGCGCCCCTGGGGCGTATGGCCTGTGAAGGCCGCCATGGCAATAGCGGTTTCCCTGAAATACCCCCCGAGCTTCTGCAGGTCGAGGGCCCGGGCCCGGCTACGGAAGGCTTCCAACCCGTTATATCCCTCCTGGTTGAGCCAATCCAGAAAATCGGCCGGCTGGCCGAGGTACCCGCTCCAAAGGTGCTCGTAGGGCCTGTAAAGCGAATCAAGCATGACCGAATCGCGCTGGGCCCCGGGGCTGGCCTGCCAGGCTTCCATAAGCCGGAGCTGGCGGGCCGAAAAGTCGACTATTTCGACCTGGGGCTGGCTGTCCTGTTGGGCCTGAAGCCCGATACCCGCCATGAGGAATAGGTATAGGAATACTGACGGCAATACCTTCATAATAGAGTGCTTCAAATGCCGTCAAAAATAACGTAATCGGGGGCGGGGCCCATGGGGTTTCACGGGATTTTAACGCCTCGTGGTGGCTGGAAACCCGTATTTCCGTACCTTTTTGTTCCAAACCAACCCGCCACCCTATGTCAGCACCTGCCCTCCCCCCCGGCCGCATGCGGTCTATCGACTTCTTCCGCGGCCTAACCATGTTTTTGCTCATAGGCGAATTCTCGGGCCTCTTCGAGAAGCTCGTGGAACCTCCTTTCGAGGGGGGCTGGGTCGCTGCCCTGGCCACCCAACTGCACCACCACCCCTGGCACGGCCTGCGCTTCTGGGACCTGATCCAGCCCTTTTTCATGTTCATCGTTGGGGTATCCCTGGCCCTCTCGGTGCACAACCGGCTCAAGCGGGGCGAAGGCCGCAACGCCCTGAACCGGCATGTGCTGCAGCGCTCGGCCATATTGCTGTTGCTGGGCTGGGGGCTGTACTGCATCGACGACGGGGCCATTACCTGGCGCTTCCAGAACGTGCTGGCCCAACTGGCGGTTACCTACCCCCTGGCCTATCTGGTGATGCGCAAGCCGCCCCGGTTCCAGATCGGCTTTTCCCTGGTGTTGCTGGTGCTGGCCGAAGGCCTGTACCGCTTCTTCCCGCTGGAGGGATTCAATCAGCCCTTTACCGCCGGGCAGAACCTCGGGGAATGGCTCGAGCTGCAACTCAATGGCCAGATCCCGGGCGGGCACTGGGTTTCCCTCAATGCGCTATCGACCACGGCCCACACCGTCTGGGGCGTGCTGGCCGGGCAATGGCTGCTGGGCGGGGAAACGCCCGTCAAAAAACTCCGGGTGCTGCTCCTGGCCGGGGTGGCCCTGCTGGTTGCCGGCTATGGCCTCGACCCGGTAACGCCCATTATCAAGCGCATCGCCACTTCCACCTTCGTGCTGGCCAGCGGGGGCTGGACCCTGCTGGGCCTGGCCTTCTCGTACTGGCTCATCGACCTAAAAAAGAAAGACCGGGCCGTGCTTTTCTTTGCCGTGGTGGGCATGAACCCGCTTTTTATCTACCTCTTTGCCCATGTGGGGGGCGGGCGCCTGCTCGAACGCATTTTTTACCCGTATACCCATGCCCTCTTTGGCTGGGGCGGGGAAGCCTACGCCGCGGTTGCGACCAGCCTGGCCGTGTGGGCCGCCCTGTGGGGGATTTGCTGGTGGCTGTACAGAAAGGGAATCTTTATCCGGATTTAAATCCGTTTCAAGGCTCCTCAAGGACAATGGGCCAAACCTCGCATAGCCCCGGGCAGTATCGCCGAGCGTACGAAATCGGCCCCGGGTTGCAAACGACAGCACAATTTCTTTATTTTTAAGAAGACAAACCAACTGACATGCCAAGCCTTTTCACAACTTCTGACCGGAACCTCCGGGTTCGCCTTGCCAACCTTGCCGTTGCAACCCTCGCCGGGTGCCTGGTATTCACGCTATCGTCGTGCAAATCCATGGGGCCCAAGTCCATCCCCCAGGACGGCTTTGATTACAACCAGCGCATAGCCGACCAGGAAAATGAACAGCTGCTGCTCAATATCGTGCGGCTGCGATACTTTGAAATGCCGCGTTTCCTGAACGTATCGTCCCTGATCAATTCCTATTCCCGGAGCGGGTCTGCCGGAATCAACACAAATAGCGGTCCGTTCGGCAACGCCCTGGGCGGAGGTGTGGACGGGTCTTGGTCAGACCGCCCGACCATTACCTATACACCCATGTCGGGGCACGACTTTGCCCAGAGACTGCTTACCCCCGTGCCGCCCTCCGTGATCTTTTTCCTGATCCAGTCGGGCTGGTCTGCCCAACGCCTGATGCGGCTCACCGGTTCCGTAATCAATGGCATTCACAATGAAAATGGCATCCCCGATCAGCGGCGGCAGGCAGACCCTGAATTCCAGGAACTGCTGGATGTCATCCGTGAACTGCAGCAGGAAGGGGCGCTGGGCATGCGTTTCAATGGGGACTGGCCCAAGGTGGACGTGGAAATCGTCGTGCCTAAAAATCCCCGGACCGAAAATGCCATTCTGGCCGTGGAACGGTTCAGGGAACTACTTGAAATAAAACCGGACAAACGCGTTTTTGATATCGAGTACGGGGTGGTCGCGGAAAAGAAAAAGGAAATCGTGATGCAGACGCATTCCATTATGGAGATGCTGTCGAATATCGCCTGGTATATTGAGGTACCCGAAGAACACGTAACCGAGGGCCGCACCCTGTCGACCTTCCGGCCCGACGACCCGGATCTGATCCACATCCTGGTGTCAGATACAAGGCCCCCCAACGCCTTTCAGGCCATCGAGTACCGCGGGTTCTGGTATTATATAGACGACCGGGATGTCAAATCCAAGAATACCTTCACAGTCATGCAGATTTTAATGAGCATGGCCAAGGACGGTTCCGGTTCTGTGGGGCCGCTAATTTCCATCGGCAATTAGGCCTGGAGCCCAGTTGTACTTCGTCTTTTTGAAAATGACCTAGCCGAATGCTCCGTTATTCGGGCCCTCCCAATCAGTGCTTGTGGAAATAGGTGGCAAAATGGCGAATTGCCTGGATTATCGCTTAATCGACAATTAGTTGCAGGAATCTCCATGGCAGGAACAATATTTCTCGCTGCGGGCCTTTTGAAAACACTCCCGCCCTTCCTTCCAGGCGTACCAGGCCAGACCGAGGGTGCCCAAACTATCGATATACCCAAATCCCGACAGTTCGAAAATCGCACTGCTTAGCAGCAATATAACGGACATGTACACGCATACCAGCGTACAGTTGGCATCGGCCAAAATGGGTTCGGAATCCAGCTTTCGCCCTACCAGGCGCTTGTAACGGACCAGCCCCAGCATCACGCCGATGGAAATGGCGGAAATGACTACCCCCCAGAAGGTGGTAATCGGGCGGTGCCCGGTATAGAGGTTGTATCCGGCCGAAAGGACCAGGGTTGCAGTTAGCGCGTAAAAGGCAAAACCCGTAATCCGCAAGGCGGTGCGCTCAAAACGGTCGCGCGAACTGCCCGGGTTGCGTTCGATGCGTAGTACCATGTGGGCAATGCCCAGGCCCGATACCACCTCAATAAAACTGTCGGCCCCGAACCCGAACAGGGCCAGGCTTTCGTCTTCGTACCCGAGGTAGGTCGACACCAGGCCCTCGGTTATGTTGTAGGCGATGGTAAACACGGCCAGGCCGAAGGCGGTCCGGTATAATTTGCGCAGGGCGGGCGGGGTTTCGTGCACGCTTTCCATAGGTATCGCAAAGATACGGGATTACAAACCCGGTTAAGACCGGGGTGCTGGCATTTTGCAGAGCGGGTGGTTAAATTGAAGACGGGCGGGGCCGTGGCCCCGCCCGATAATACCTGCATCGGTCCCGCCTCAATTCTGATCGGGCGCCTGCGCCTGTTCCACTTCCCGCTGGTTCTCCCCGTAGAAGGCATACTCCGCCTCCAGGAACGAGAGGTACGACTGCCCGGTGGCGTAGTCGATGTTGTCGCCGTAGAGCACGAGTATCCCCTCCAGGGGTTCGGGATTCGGGTTATAAAAGGTATGCTTCACATAGGGGCCTACAAAAATGCTCATCCCCGGCTCCAGGTCTAGCTCCTGCTCCCCGATCTGGGCCTTGCCCCTGCCGCTGGTAATGATGATCAGGTTCGGGATCTGGCTCTTGTCGAGCCCCCGGTCGGTGTTGGCCGACTCTTCCTGGCCCAGGGTGAACCAGCCGATGCGCTTGTCTTTCATGGTGTAGAGCGACACCATCTGCGCTCCGTGGGCCGGGAGGGATTTGTCGCGGCCAAAGCGGGTAATCTCTGCCGGGTCTTTCTTCCAGAAATGCTCCATGGTGAGGTACCCCAGGGCGGTGTGCTGCTGGGTGGATCGAAAGCCATCCATGTCGGCCAGGTCGAAGGTTACATAGTCGGCCCCGGTCGAGCGGGCAGCCGCCGTGCTGGCGGTAAGCTCGCCGCTGCTGATCTTCCGGAAAATCTCCGGGTCGTCGAAGCGGAAGTACCAGGTGGGCGCCGGGGGCGGGCCGGCTTCCAGGCTTATGGTGTGCGGCCCGAAATCGTGGAAGGTGTACTGTTTCTCCTTGCCCATCGGGTAGGGGTGTTCGGTACGGCGCACCTGCACGTGCCACCACTGCTGCCCCACCCGGATGCCAAAGTCTGCATCCAGGGCCATGGGGTCGTGCCGGTAGCTCTCCACAAACTCCAGCAGCAGGGTTTCAATGTGGGCTTCCCCGGCGGGTTGCTGGGCAGTCAGGCCGGCGGCCACAAGGCTGCACAACCAGGCAGCCCGTATGCTTTTTTTCAAGGAAAAAGGTTTCATATTGTTCTTGTTTTAAAAGGTTTGTTTGCCCCAGAGACGCGGCAGGCGGCCTCCCTGTTACCCGTAGAACCAGGCTTTGTGGCGAATGACAGCTATTTGGGGCGAATGGAAAATCAGTGCCGGGCGGCGGCGACCTGGAGTCGTTTCAGAACGGCCTCCCGGTGCGAACGCGACACCCGTATGGGCGATTCCACCCCATCCAGGTAAAGCTCCAGGGGGTTGCCTCCGGTAAAAGAACGCACCTGCCGCAGGTTTACCACATACGAGCGGTGGCAGCGCAGCAGGTCACCGCCGCTGTCCTGCTCCAGCACCTCGGCCAGGGTGGTGCGCAGGAGCTCCTTTTTAAGCGTTCCTCCCCTCAGGTAATACAGGGCCACATAGTTGTCCTGGGCCTGGGCATAGCGAAAATCGGAGGCGGCCAGGGAGAGGCGGTCGCTGCTCCCCTGCCCTTCAAAGTGGATGAGCCGGTCAGGAGCTGCCCCCCATTGCAGGTGCATTTGCCGGTAACGGCGGTTCAGGGCCTGGTAGTGGAAGAAGAAAAAGGTGCCCACCAGCGGAAAGATCAGTATGGTGGCGCAGTTGCCGATAAAGGAAAGGGCGCTGCCCAGGTAGAAGTCGTGCCAGTCGCCCAGCCAGTTGTAGAGCAGAAAATCGCCCAGCCCGAGTACCCAAATCAAGAGGGCCGACCAGGCCGCTACCTCCTGCCAGCGCGCCCGCTTCAGCACCCGGGGCTTTACACAGCCTTCCAGGGCCCAGGCCAGCCCCGTGGTGAGGAACATGAACAGGGACATCTCTGACACAAAGGCCAGGGTGTACTGGTGGCGGGGGTTGTAGTTGTCGACCCCGAAGGGCAGGAAAACCATCAAAAACAGAAAGATAAACACCCCCAAAACCACGCTCACCACCCCCTGGTAGCGGCGCGAGAGGTAGAAGTCGAATGTAGTCGGTTCCGGCACGGTGTTCTTTTCCGGAAGGTACTCAAAAGCGGGGAAGGGCGCAAAGGGGTGCCCCGCGCCAAAGGCGACCGGCGTCGCCTTACCTCCTCCTGTACCCGCCCGAGCGGCTGCGGCCTCCGCCGCTTTCGCGTTGCTTGGAGAAGAACTCCTGCTTGCGGCGCTGCTTTTCCCGCTCGAACTCCTGTTTTTCGCGGGCATTCATCGGGCGTTCGGTCTGGGGGAAAGGGTGGTTGTCTATCACCTCGATCTCCAGGCCTATCAGCTTTTCAATGTCGCGGATAAAGGCATTTTCTTCGGGCTCGCAGATCGAGATGGAGGTGCCTTCCTCCCCGGCCCTGCCCGAGCGGCCGATGCGGTGCACATAGGTCTCGGCCACGTTGGGGATGTCGTAGTTCACCACATAGCGCAGCTGGTCGATGTCGATGCCCCGTGCGGCGATGTCTGTGGCCACCAGCACGCGAATGCGGCCGTCCTTGAAATCGCCCAGGGCTTTCTGCCGCTGGTTTTGCGACTTGTTGCCGTGCAGGGCAGCGGCGTTGATGTGTTCCTTTTTCAGGTTGCGCACAATTTTGTCGGCCCCGTGCTTGGTGCGGGCAAAGAGCAGCACCTGGTCCATGTCGGGGTCTTTCAAGATGTGCAGCAGCAGGTCGCCCTTGTCAGACTTGTTGGTGTAGTAGAGGTACTGCTGAATGGTCTCGGCAGTAGAGGAAACCGGGCTAACAGCCACCTTTACCGGGTTGTTCAAAATTTTGCGCGACAGGTCTACAATGGTGTCGGGCATGGTAGCCGAGAAAAACAGCGACTGCCTTTTGGCCGGCAGCTTGGCCAGCAGCTTGCGGATGTCGTGGATAAAGCCCATATCGAGCATGCGGTCGGCCTCGTCGAGCACGAAGTACTCCACGTCTTTCAGGGAAATGTACCCCTGGTCCATCAGGTCGAGCAGCCGCCCGGGGGTGGCTACCAAGATGTCTACGCCCCGGCGCAGGGCGTCGGTTTGCTTGCCCTGCCCCACGCCCCCGAAAATTACGGTGTTGCGCAGGCCGGTATGCCGGCCGTAAGCCGTCAGACTCTCGCCGATCTGGATGGCCAGTTCGCGGGTGGGGGTTACAATAAGGGCCTTGATGGCCCGTTGGTGATGCCGGCCCCCGGTTTTCTCATAGAGGTGTTGCAGAATGGGGAGCGAAAAGGCGGCCGTTTTGCCGGTGCCGGTCTGGGCGCTGCCCAGCACGTCGCGCCCCTTTAACAGGGGTGGAATGGCCTGGGCCTGTATGGGGGTGGGGTGTACGTAATTCTCGTGTCTGAGCGCCTTCTGTAGGGGCTCTATCAGTTCCAGTTGTTCAAATGTCATGGGATAGTTTTTAAGATCCCGAAGTGAAGTCAAGCCGGAACCTTTTTTGTGAATGAAGGTGCGAAGATAGCTTTTATTTGTTGGTTTTGCCCGAAGTTGGCATTTATTTGGGAATTGGAAACTCCTTACACCTTCCCGCCCCGGGCCAGCAGCCATACGGCCAGCCATAGTTCCCCCGCGATGCTGGGAATGGCCACCAGGGCCAGAAATACGGCTTCATAGGCTTCGTAATCGGCCCACAGGAAACGGGCTGTGGTGTCGGCCATGTACATAACTCCGGCGGCCGTGAGAAAGACAGCCAGCCATTTGGGCGCGTCCAAAATGCGCGCTAGCAAGACCAGGTGTATCCCGAAAAAGAACAGGCCGATGGGCCAGATGGTGTTGAAGCGGTTAACCTGCCTGAGAATGGCGTCGGCCGAGGCCAGGTCAAGCACCTCGGGCAGGGCGTAAACGGCTACCGCCATAACGGCGGCATGCATCATACGAAACAGAGTGCTCAGCCCCGACAAGGCATGGGTTTTGTACAATTCGTACAGCGCCCAGGCCACCACCACGTCAAAGACCACGGTGATCAGAAAAGCCAGGATACCCAGGCGCACCGACAGAGGGTGCTGCCCCACGGTGCCCAGGGGATCGGCCAGAAGGGCTTCCAGCACAAAGAAGTTGGCGAAGATGGCGGCGAAGAAAATGACTAGGTAGCTCCCTCCCGCAAGACGGGCGAGTTTTCGGGGTGCGTACATGGCGCTGCTTTTAGAGTTTATAGCCTAATATCGGGAATTATTGAAAAAGGCAGGCATGCCGGCGTAACCAGTTGTCATTTCGAACGCAGTGAGAAATCTATGCCCGCCTTAACCGACGACCCAAATGGCCGAAAGGTGAGATTTCTCAGGCGCTTCGCTTCTTCGAAATGACAAAGGGTTAGTAGCCAGTCAGCAATCGCAGTCGGCAGCCCCGACTCAGGGGAGGGATGTATAGAAAAACCTCGCACCTCGATACAATCCGCCTGAGGCGGATCACTCGGTGTGACAGGGTACGTAATCGTAATTAGCACATTTGCACATTGGCAAATTAGCACATTGACTAATTCCCAACAACCTCCCGCATCATGTAATCGTAAAACAATTTCGAAACCCTGGCCAACTGCCGGGTGCCGGCGTCGAAGTCGTGCAGGTTCTTGGAGAGCAGCACCAGCACGTAGCGGCGGCCGTCGGGCAAAAAGACAATGCCGGCGTCGTGGTGCAGGGCGGTAATCGAGCCGGTCTTGTGGGCCACGCGCACCTCTTCGGGCAGGTCATACGGGATAATCTCGTTAAACTGCTGCCCCAGCATTATCTCGATCATCTGCTGGCAGTCTTCCGGGGTGCCGGCCCGGTTCTCAGCAATGGCCGCCATGATGACCAGCAGGTCGCGGGCCGTGGTGGAGTTGCTCAGGCCCAGGTCGTAGGCCTTCTGGTCTTCGACCCCCCGCAGCACCTGTATGCGGGCGGCGCCCAGTTCGCGCATGCTGGCCGTAACGTTTTTGGCCCCCACCCGCTCGATAAGCGCGTTGGTGGCCAGGTTGCTGCTCACGGTAATCATGGGCACCAGCAGGTCGTGCAGAGTAACCCGGGTGCCTATTTTGCCGTACACCACGTCGTCGCTATCGTCGGCAATGTCCATGCTGTAGGGGCTGCCGTCCACGATGCTTTTGAATTCGTTCACCAGCACTATGGTATCGCCCAAGTACAGGGTGCCGGCCCGCTGCTGCTTGAACAGCTCGATCATGACCGGCACCTTCATGGTGCTGGCGGCGTGGAAAGACGAATCGGCGTCAATAAAAAGGCTGTCGGCCAGGTCTGAGAGGTTCAGAAAGGCCACGGCTACCTCGCCCCCCACAGAATCGATTTGCGCCTGTACGGCAGCCTGCAGGGCTTCTTTGGGGGTGGGTTGCCGGCAGGAGAAGAGGCCGCTGACGGCCAGCACGGCAATACCGTATTTTGCAAAGCGGTTCATAAGACAATCGGTTGATTCCCTAAACATAGTGAGAACGGGGGTTTCTCACAAATGAAGGGGGAGGCTCGCTACGCTTGCAGCGTAACTCGTTCTTTATTCCTCTTTCTTTTGCCAGCCCAAAAGAAACCGACGCAGGAGGTTCACGAATACCCCTAAAAATAGACCAACAATGAGTAAAGAGGCAAAGAAAAGGGCTTTACGGCCGACTTTTTGCTTCTTGAAATCTTGCGAAAACCGTGCGTCCTCGCCGCGTAAACTCCGCGGCTATGCCGCTTCGACGCGGCTCTCCTTTACCTGCAGCACGGTTTTCTTGATTTACTACGAATCAAAAAGAGGCCGGGGTTTAGTCATGGCCCAAAGGGCGGGAAAGAAAGCCCATTTTCAAATTTTCAAATTGACAAATTTTCTAATTCCCCAATTCGCTAATTAACTGCCACTGCCCACTGATACTGCCCAGTTTAAAGTCTTTAATGCATCTCGCCCCTGATGAGCGCTAAAATCTCCTCGATCTTTTCCAGTACGCCCTGCGATTGAAGGTTGGTGTAGATGGTATTCGTGATCATTTCGGCCAGATGGTCTTCAAAATCGGGATGGAGTAGCAAGGGCGCCAGATCGGTCTGGTTGAACAGGTCGCGGATGGAAAGGTATTCATCGGAGAAGGCCAGGGTAACATAAGACATAAACTCCTTATCCTGAAGGAACTCGGAATAGATCCGCCCGATCTGATAGTGCTCTTTGATAAACGGGCTGAACTTGGTCTCCACGTTGTTGAAAATAACCTGTTCCTCTTCGCGAACCTCGTTCAACAGGCTGCTGAAGGAGGTGAGCCGGTTCCTCAGGGTGGTATTTTGGATCAGGTAGAGCTTGCCGGAATTGCTGAGCTCGTTGGTAACGCCCAGGAACGGGTCGAAGGTGGGGCGCGTAATTACGCGTGCCAGATGCAGGTTAAAACTGTCGGGGTGTACCTCTGCAACTTCCATCTTTCGGTATTTCAGCAAGACAAGGGCAGACTCGATCAATTCCCTTCGAATGTACATCTTGCTTGTGAGCTGCTCCAGGTTGCTGTTGTACTCGTCCAGCAACTGGTTCAGCATCACCTGTTCCTGCCGGCGGTCTTGCCGGTTTTGGTTCCAGGTGTTGATCTGCAGCGCAATCAAGATCCCCAAAACAACCAGCACAATCTCCCCCAGGGCGTACTTCAGGTACCTGGCCGTATTGCCGCTTTCAGCGAATGACCTTCTGAGCTTGGAAAAAAATCGAATCATGCCGGGTTGGGTTGGTTCCGGCTAAAGATAATCGTTCGGCGGCAAAGGCCGGGGAAATTAGTTGCGGGAAGTGAGCCCGCGTACCCACCCCACCAGGTGGTAGATGACCCACGAGAGGGGTATCAAAAAGAGCCCGAGCAGGTTGGGCAGCACCCCCCCGAAGGTATAGGCCATGCCCACCACCATGCCGAGCAGGTACTCGGGGCGGTACAC